>NZ_PZJL01000006.1:0-593809 GCF_003206585.1 Salinicola sp. CR57 | reverse complement strand
TCCTTGATATCGCAGGTCTTGCAGTGGATGCAGTTCTGGAAATTGATCCGGAACCGGGGCTCGCCCGCCTCCTCGA
Source organism: Salinicola sp. CR57 (assembly GCF_003206585.1). Lineage (NCBI taxonomy): Bacteria > Pseudomonadati > Pseudomonadota > Gammaproteobacteria > Oceanospirillales > Halomonadaceae > Salinicola > Salinicola sp. CR57. The sequence goes on along the minus strand of NZ_PZJL01000006.1, from coordinate 593,733 downwards.
CCACCTCGTAGACGCCCACCGGGCAGTAGCGCTGAGCGGGTTCGGCGTATTCCGGCAGGTTTTTCTCGATCGGGATATCGGGGTCGCTCAGCCTGAGGTGGCAGGGCTGATTCTCGTCGTGGTTGGTGTTCGACAGGAACACCGACGAGGGCTTGTCGAACGACAGCTTGCCGTCCGGTTTGGGGTAGTCGATCGGCGACGACTCCGCCGCGGTCTGCAGGCGGTGGTCCGGGGTGGTGTCGTGCTGCGTGGGCAGTTTGCCGCCCAGCAGCTGATCGACGAAGTTGAAAGCGCCGCCGCCCACGGTGCCGAACTTGTGAATGGCCGGGCCGAAGCTGCGGCTGGCTTCGAGCTCCCGCCACGCCCAGCTCGACTCCCAGGCCGAAGTGAAATCGGTGAGCTCCTTGCCGCCCTCGTCGCCGGCGGCGAGGGCGGCAAACACGGTTTCCGCCGCGACCAGCCCCGACTTCATCGCGGTGTGGATACCCTTGATCTTGGCGAAGTTGAGCGTGCCGGCATTGCAGCCCAGTAGCAGGGCGCCGGGCATGGTCATCCTGGGCAGACAGTTGGCGCCGCCCTTGGTGATGGCGCGGGCGCCGTAGGCCACGCGCTTCCCGCCGGTCAGATGACGCGCCAGCAGGGGATGATGCTTCATGCGCTGGAATTCGTCGAAGGGCGAGAGATACGGGTTGCGGTAGGCCAGGTCGACGATCAGTCCCACCATCACCTGCTGGTCGTCGCCGTGGTAGAGAAACCAGCCGCCGTGACTGTCGCCGCCGTGGTCCTTGTCATCCAGGGGCCAGCCGGATCCATGCAGCACCAGACCCGGCTCGTGCTGCTCGGCGGGCACGTCCCACAGCTCCTTGAAGCCGATGGCGTAGTGCTGGGGGTCGCGATCGGCATCGAGACCGAAGCGCTCGATCAACTGCTTGCCGATATGGCCACGGGCCCCCTCGCAGAACAGCGTGTACTTGGCGCGAAGTTCCATGCCTGGCATGTAATTGGCCGTTTCGCTGCCGTCGGCGGCGACCCCCATGTCGCCGGTGATGATGCCGCGAACGATGCCCTCCTCGTCAATGATCGGCTGCTGCGCGGCGAAGCCGGGAAAGATCTCGACGCCCAGTCCTTCGGCCTGCTCGGCCAGCCAGCGGCAGAGGTTGCCGGCGCTGATGACATAGTTCTTCGTGGCGGGGCCGTCGCCGCCGTGGCCGGTGTTGTGCATCGACTTCGGCACCACGGCGTTGGGCAACTTCTGCGCCTTGCCGGCGTCCTTCAGCAGGTAGAGTTCATCGCGCAGCACCGGCGTGTTGAGCGGCGCGCCGCGCTCTGCCCAGTCGGGAAAGAGTTCGGCCAGGGCCCGCGGCTCGAACACCGCGCCGGAGAGAATGTGTGCACCTACCTCCGATCCCTTTTCGACCACGCAGACCGACAGTTCTCGTCCGGCGTCACTCGCCTGCTGCATCAGGCGACACGCCGCCGACAACCCGCTGGGGCCTGCACCGACGATGACTACATCGAAATCCATGGATTCACGTTCCAAACCCGATCTCCTCGCTTGCTGGCAGGGCGCACGTCGCGCCGCCTGCCCGGTCCGTTCGTCGACGGTGATGGACCGTCGTTTGTTATGGCCTTACGTTAGCCAGAGGGTTGTCGTTATGCCAACCGGCGCTGGCCTTATGCGAAGGTGCTGCTTCGGCACGGTGCCGTCGATGCGCTATCATCGCATTTTTCGCCCATTGCTGTCCCCGTGGTGCACCACCCTGGGGCGCGAGGGGCGTCGAGTTGACCCCGGCCGGCGTCGGCGTGATTCTGTCTCCGCCGACGTTCTGTTATCCGGCATCGAGCCACGGTCAGGGCCGCCAATCGTCGATGTCGGCCGACGCCTGCCGGGTCGGTCTGTCAATAGCCAGCGAGGACACCCATGAAAGTACTCGTCGCGGTCAAACGCGTCATCGATTACAACGTCAAGATCCGGGTCAAGCCGGATCACACCGATGTCGATCTGACCAACGTCAAGATGGCCATGAACCCGTTCTGCGAGATCGCGGTGGAAGAGGCCGTTCGGCTCAAGGAGAAGGGCGTCGCCACCGAAATCGTCGCCGTCACGGTCGGCCCCAAGGCCGCACAGGAACAGCTGCGTACCGCGTTGGCGCTGGGTGCGGATCGCGCTATCCACGTCGAGACCGAAGAGCGCGTCGAATCGCTGGCGGTCGCCAAGCTGCTGAAGGGCGTCGTCGACGAGGAGCAGCCGGGCCTGGTCATTCTCGGCAAGCAGGCGATCGACACCGACAACAACCAGACCGGTCAGATGCTGGCGGCGTTGGCCAATATGGGGCAGGGCACCTTTGCTTCCGAAGTCGCTTTCGGCGACGGGGTCGAGGAGGGTGAAGTTCGCGTCACCCGCGAGATCGACGGTGGCCTGCAGACCGTCGCGCTTAAGCTGCCGGCCGTGGTCACCACCGACCTGCGCCTGAACGAGCCGCGCTACGCCAAGCTGCCGGACATCATGAAGGCCAAGAAGAAGCCGCTCGACACCCGGACGCCGGAAGCGCTTGGCGTGACCGTCGCCAGCGGGCTGTCGCTGCTCAAGGTCGAAACGCCGGCCGAGCGCAAGGGCGGTATCAAGGTGGGCTCCGTGGATGAGCTGATCGACAAACTCAAGAACGAAGCCAAAGTGCTTTGATAGGAGCGGATGAGATGAGCATTCTGGTTCTCGCCGAACATCACGACGGTCAGCTCGCTGCCGGTACTGCCCACGTCGTGGGCGCGGCCCGGGCGATCGGCGGCGATATCGATATTCTGGTTGCGGGTGACGGCGTCGCCGGCGTTGCCGGCGTTGCCGAGGCGGCCGCCAGGCTCGACGGCGTCTCGTGCGTTCGCGTGGCCGACGCCCCTGTCTATGCCCACCAGTTGGCCGAGCCGCTGGCGGACCTGCTGGTCAAGCTCGCCGACGGCTACAGCCACGTGCTGGCCGCGGCCTCCACCGAAGGCAAGAACGTGCTGCCGCGCGTCGCCGCGCTCAAGGACGTCTCCCAGATCTCCGAGATTCTGAGCGTCGAAAGCGCCGACACCTTCAAGCGGCCGATCTATGCCGGCAACGCCATCGCCACGGTGCAGTCCAGCGATGCGTTCAAGGTGATCACGGTGCGCACCACGGCGTTCGATCCCGTGGCCGAGGGCGGTGGCGCCACCATCGAAGCCCTGGATATCGTGGTCTCCAGCGAGCTGTCGCGCTTTATCGGCGAGGAGCTGGCCCAGAACGAACGTCCGGAGCTGGGCGGGGCGCGTGTCGTCATTTCCGGCGGTCGCGGGATGGGCAACGGTGACAACTTCAAGCTCCTCGATGGTATCGCCGACAAGCTGGGCGCGGCGATCGGTGCCTCGCGTGCCGCCGTCGATGCCGGCTTCGTGCCCAACGACATGCAGGTCGGGCAGACCGGCAAGATCGTCGCCCCCGACCTCTATATCGCCGTAGGGATCAGCGGAGCGATCCAGCACCTGGCCGGGATGAAGGATTCCAAGGTGATCGTGGCCATCAACAAGGATGACGAGGCGCCGATCTTCCAGGTGGCGGACTATGGCCTGGTGGGCGACCTGTTCGAGATCCTGCCCGAGCTGGAGCAGAAGCTGTAGGAGATCGGGATCTTCCAGGTGGCGCTCTCGAGGGTTCCCGGCCTGGTTAGCTACCTGTTCGAGATTCTTCCCGAGCGGGAACAGAAGCTGTAGAAAATCGGGATTTTCCAGGTGGTGCTCTCGTAGGTTCCCGGCCTCGCCGGTGATCGGTTCGAGCTCCTGCCCGAACGGGGACAGAAGCCACGGTCCCGTCATCGTGAAATCGCGGTGGTGAAAAAGCCGATGCCCAGTGGCATCGGCTTTTTCGTGTCCGGGGATCGCGCGCCGTATTCAGCAAGCCTTGTCTCAGCGCCAGGCGTCCGAGAGAGCGGGGTAGCGCGGATGTGGATTGATAATTGTTCTTGTTTGTATTAGCGTGTCGCGTCGAATTCAATCTCGTCATCCCGCCGACCCGGCGGCGCTCTTTACCGCCTCGTCGTTACGGCTTATCCGCAAGGAGATAGCGTGGTGCTCCATTTCCCGCGAACAAGAGGTGGGTATGTGTTGGTCCTCTGCCTCGCCGCCATCAGTGTGAGTGCGTCCAGCACGACACTTGCCCAGGACTCGCTGAGTCAGGCCAGCATCCAGGCGCAGCAGACCCAGGCCGAGCTCCAGCAGCGCATCGACGACGCCGACGACGCCACCCGCGAGGCGCTGCAGCGCCTGCGCCAGGCCGATCAGCAGGCCGATCGACTGGAGAGCTACAACGCCGAACTGGCGCCGGTCGTCGATAACCAGGCCAAGCGGATCGATGCCGAAAAGCAGGCGCTCGCGCAGATCTCCGTGACCCGCGAGGCGTTGCCGGGCGAGATGCGCCAGATGGTCGGACAACTGCGGGCGATGATCGAAGCGGATATGCCGTTCCTGCGTGACGAGCGACTGGCCCGCGTCGACGACCTGGAGCAGATGCTGTCTCGCGATGACGCCTCCCAGGCCGACAAGCTGCAGCGTATCTTTTCCGCCTGGCGTGCCGAGCTGGCCTACGGGCGGGAGATGGATCAATGGAGCGGACCGCTCGAGGGAGCGCAATCCGAGGCCGCCGGCCAGGCCAGCCAGATGGCGAGGGAGGTCGATTATTTGCGCGTCGGTCGCACCGGCTGGTACTACGTCACCCCGGACGATCGCGCCGGCGGAGTCTGGAGCGTTGCCAACGGTAACTGGGAAGCGCTGAACGGCGATCAGATCAACGAGGTCCGCCGCGGCATCCGAATCGCTCAGGATCAGAGCGCGCCTGCGCTGCTCCAACTGCCGGCCTCGCTGGTGGTCGGCGCGGGGCGATCAGCAACGGAGGGCCAGTCATGAGGCGTCATTCATGGTGGTTGGTGCTGCCCCTCGCGGCGATCACGCTGCTGCCCGGTACCGTCAGCGCCCAGTCTGGCGCCGCGGCAGGCGATGCGACGAGTGATACCGCGTCCTCGATGCAGCAGGTGCTCGACAGGTTCCGCTCCGACAGCCAAGCCGCCGAACAGCGTGATAGCCAGCGGCTGGAGGCGCTGCTGGACGATCGCCAGGCGTTGCAGCAGGCGGTCACCGATGCCGAGCAACGCCTGCAGCAGGCGCAGGCCCGGCGGGATGAGCTGGAGGCGCGTCAGTCGGACCAGCAGCAGCAACTGGCCGATCTGCGTCAGCAGCGCGCCCAGGATGCCGGGGATATCGGCGATATCTCCGGTATCGTCAAGCAGCAGGCCAGCGAGCTTCGGGATGCCCTCGCCGAGAGCTGGCTGACCGTCGGTGGCGATGCGACGCTGCCGCCGCGTCTCGACGATCGCGACCTCGTCGATCTGCCGACTCTCGAACGCGTACGTCAGAGTCTGGCTGGGCTGGTCGCGGAGAGCGGGCGCGGGGTGCGGTTCCAGGCGCCCGTCGCGGGTCAGGATGGCGACGTGAGCCAGCGTGAAGTGGTCCGGCTGGGCGATACCGTCGCCTTCAGCGACGGCGATCTGCTGCAGCGCAAGGGTGACGATGGCCGTCTCTCCGTGTTCGCGGCGACGCCGGGCGACGCTCGTCAGGCGTTGAAGGCGTTCCAGCAGGGCGACGGCAACCAGATCGTGATCGACCCCACCGACGGCGACGTGCTCGATGCGCTGTCTCAGCAGCCCACGCTGTGGCAGCGCTTTCAACAGGGTGGCTACGTCGGCTACGTGATCGTGGCGCTGGGGCTCATCGGGCTACTGGTGGCGCTGGTCCAGTACGTCTATCTGCTGCAGGTCAGCGCGAGAATGCGTCGCCAGATGCAGTCTCCAGATACCTTGCGTGACGACAATCCCTTGGGACGGGTCCTCGCGCGTTTCGCCGCGTTGGGTCGCGATCATGCTCCGGAAGCGCTGGAAGCTCGTCTCGATGAGGCCATGCTGGCGGAACAGCCTCGTCTGGAGCGGGGGCAGCCGATCGTCAAGCTGATCGCCGCGGTGGCGCCGCTGCTGGGACTGCTGGGTACGGTGACCGGGATGATCGTGACTTTCCAGTCGATCACGGTATTCGGTACCGGCGACCCCCAACTGATGGCGGGTGGCATCAGCCAGGCTCTGGTGACGACGGTGCTGGGCCTGATCACGGCGGTGCCGTTGCTGTTCGTCAATACGGCATTGAACAGCCGGAGCCGGCGTCTGATCGGCTTGCTGGAAGGTCGCGCCAGCGCCGTGCTCGCCGAGCATCTCGAAGCCGAAACCGCTGCCGTTGCCCACGCCGAGGAGCGTCGTCATGGTGCTCACGCTTGAGCCGATCCGCTGGCTGATCGGCGCCGGCGGTGAGGTGCTGGTGGTGATCATGCTGGTAGCCATGGCGCTGTTCGCGATGTCACTGGAACGGCTGTTCTACTGGCAGTTTACCCATCGCCGGGCCCGGCGGGTGTTGATCGACGCCTGGATTCGGCGTCGCGATCACTCGAGCTGGAGTGCGCTGACACTGCGCGAAGTGTGGACGCGCGAACTGATCGCCCGGCTGCGCCTGCCGGTGCCGTGGCTCAAGCTGCTGATTGCGATCTGCCCCTTGCTCGGATTGCTGGGGACGGTGACCGGGATGATCCAGGTATTCGACAGTCTGGCACTGACCGAGAGCAATCAGGCGCGGGCGATGGCCGATGGCGTTGCCCAGGCCACGTTGCCGACGCTTTGCGGAATGGCGGTTGCCGTAGTCGGCCTGCTGTTCGTCACCCGGCTGGAACAGATCATTCGACGCGAGGACCAGCGGCTGCACGACCGCATGGCCCGCGCCGTGGAGGACTCTCATGCGTAGGCGCCGCTTGCGGGAAGCGAGTGATGATTCGACCGGCATCGACCTGACGCCGATGCTGGATGTCGTCTTCATCATGCTGATCTTCTTCATCGTCACCACCAGCTTCATCAAGGAGAGTGGCGTCGAGATCCAGCGCCCCGAGTCCAGCGAGGCGACGGCTAGGCAGGACACCCAGGTGCTGGTTGCGATCACCGGTGAAGGCGCGGTGTGGGTCGATGGCGAAGCCGTGGATGCCCACCGTGTCGGTGCGCGGGTGGCGCAACTGGTCTCGGGCGATGGCAGCGTCGTGGTCCAGGCCGACAAGAACTCTACCACCGGCCTGCTGATCCAGGTGATGGATCGGATTCATCAGGCCGGGGTCGACAACGTTGCCGTGGCCGCCAATCGGGACGCCGGCTGATGCGCAGATTGGCCGGTCTGGCGGGTGGTGCGCTGCTGGCGCTGCTGCTGTTCTATCTACTGGCGCTGCTGGTGGCACCGCCGGCGCCGGATCGTACCCAGATCGTCACGCCCACGGCGATCTCGATGGTCGACGCGCCGCAGCCGGACCCGGCGCAGCCGACGCCGACATCTCCCGCGTTGCCGCCGCCCAGCGCGCCACCGCCGCCGCCCGCGGCAGCACCGCCACCGGCAGCCGAAGCGCCTAGCGCGGTGGAGGTTCCCGAGCCGCAGACTCCGCCGATGCAGACTCCGGACGTCACGCTGGACGAGACACTGCCCGAGCTGAGCGAAGCCCGGCCCGAACCGGAACCTCGCCCCGAGCCGGAGCCCCGGCCGACGCAGGAAACAGTGGCTGAGGCCACGCCGCAGCCGGAAGCCTCGTCCGAGCCGGCGGATGCGCCAGCGCAGCCCAATCCGGCACCCCAGCAGCCGCCCCGGGGTACGCAGGCATCGCCACGTGACGTCGGTCAGTTGCAGCCGACCAGTCGAGTCAATCCGACTTACCCGATGCGGGCGCGTCGTCGCGGCATGGAAGGCTACGTCGAGGTCAGCTTCATCATTCAACCGGATGGGCGTGTCGACACCGGCAGCTTGCGGGTGATCGATGCCGACCCGGCCAATGTCTTCGATCGTGCGGTGGAAGAGGCGGTATCGCAGTGGCGGTTCCCGCCGGCCGACGACGTGCGGCGCGCCACTCAGCGTATCCAGTTCCAGTTGGAGGGCTGATGATGAGTTCGACGAGGGTTCGCCGTCTGGGCAGGTGCTGCCTGGCGCTGGTGGCAGCGGGCCTGGTCGGCTTCGGTAGCGCTTCGCCGGCGCAGGCGGAGGGGCCGGCGCTGCGCCCGGACATGATTCGAACGCTGCAATCGATGCAGTCGCAGCTCGAGTCCGGTGACGATGCGACGGTGGCCTCGCGGGCCGCGGCATCCGCCTCGCGTCTCGAAGGTGGCAACGCCGCCGACCGCTGGGCGCGGGCGCTGTTCCTGCAACTGGCTGCCACGGCCAATGCCAGTCGCCACGAGGATGCCACGGCGGCGGATCAGTTTGCCGAGGCGCGGCGTATCGACGGTGTCCCCGCCGCTCGCCGGCTCGCCTGGTTGCAGCAGGAAGCGCGTCTCCGTCTCCGCGCCGGCCAGGCGCGGGAGGGCGCGGACCTGCTTACCGACTGGATCGAGCGCAGCGGCGGTGACGATGCCTCGCGTTGGCTGCTGGTCCAGGCGCGGGCGTCGCTCGACGACTGGACAGCGGCCAGCCAGTCGCTCGATCGCCTGCGGGAATCCGGCAGCGAAGGCTGGAGCTCGTCGCAGCGTCAGTTGGCGAGCACGGTCTATCAACAGAGTGGGCGTTTCGACGACGCCCTGGCGCTGCTGGGCAGTGACCAAGATTCGCCGGACGTTTGGCGCCGCGCCGCGGGCCTGGCCCAGCAAGCCGGCGATAATGGCCGGGCCGCGGCGATCTGGGAGAGCGGCTGGCGCCGTGGCGTGCTGGTCTCGAAAGACGATCTGCGGCAACTGGCCAAATTGCATATCGCCGGCGGTACGCCGGCCCGTGCCGCCGAGCATCTGGCGCAGTGGTTGGACGCCGGTCGGCTCGAAACCAGTGCCGGCAATCTCAAGCTGCTGGCGCAGGCCTGGACGGCGGCTCGCAGCCATGATGAGGCGCTGGCGGCCTGGCGCGCACTGGCAGAGCGGACCGGTCGCGGGCAGGATTGGCAACAGCTGGCGGAGGTCGCCTACGGCTGGGGCGAGTGGCAGACGACGCTGGATGCGCTCTCCAGCCTGCGCCAGGCGGGTGGCGAGGTGTCGGGACGCGACTGGCTGCTGCAGGGTATCGCGGCTGCCCAGCTCGATCGCCGTGACATGGCGCGGGAGGCTTTTCGCCAGGCCAAGGCCGCCGGCGTGACCCAGGCCCAGCAGTGGCTGGACTCACTGGGCTGACGAGCGGCGGTTTTCCACCGCTCTTCGACTCGGCCACCGACGGCTTCTATCGACGACGCCCCGAGTTCCGGGGCGTCGTCGTTGCTGCCGATGCCAATCAGATCGACATCCCCTCAGTCGAGATCGAACTCGCTCCATACCGGTGCGTGATCGGACGGCCTTTCCATGCCGCGCAGGTCGTAATCGATTCCGGACCGCCGAGTCGCACTCGCCAGGGGCTCGGTTACCAAGATGTAGTCGATCCGCAGCCCGCGCTTGGGCTCACGGTCGAAACCCTTGGAGCGGTAGTCGAACCAGCTGAAGAAATCGGTGCTGTCGGGATGGCAGCGCCGGTAGCTGTCTTCCAGCCCCCACGCCTTCAGGCGTGCAAGCCACTCACGCTCTTCCGGCTGGAAACTGGTCTTGCCCTCGCGTAGCCAGCGCTTGCGGTTCTCTTCGCCGATGCCGATGTCGATGTCCGCCGGGGAGATGTTGAAATCCCCCATGATCGCCACCCGCTCGTCGGGTCGATGGCGTTGTTCGAGCAAGTCGTTGAGACCGGCGTAGAACGCCCGCTTGTTGGGATACTTGGTGGGGTGGGCGATATTCTCGCCCTGGGGAAAGTAGCCGTTCCACACCGTGATGGGCTGACCGTCGTTCATGGTCAACGTCACGCCGATCAGCCGGCGCTGCGCGTCCTCGCCGTCGTCCGGCAGTCCGTAGTGGACGGCCGCCGGTGCCGACCGGGTCAGCATGGCGACCCCATAGTGTCCCTTCTGGCCGTGAAAATGGACGTGATAGCCCATCGCCTCCACGGCTTGCCTGGGAAACTCGCTGTCCTGGACCTTGGTCTCCTGCAGCCCGATCACGTCCGGCGCGTGCGTCGCGATCAGCGCCTCGAGCTGGTGAAGCCGCGCCCGGATGCCGTTGATGTTGAAAGAAACCAGGCGCATCAGTCGGAATCCTTGTCGTCGCTGGCGGGCTTGTGCAGGGGCAGTGCCGGGGCGCTCTGGCGCTGGCGCTTTCGCTCAGCCTGCAGCTTGCGCTGCTGGGTCTTCTTGTCGACGTAGCGGCGCGACGGCGCGACTTCGTCGGGATTGTCATGGCGCCAGCGGCGGTAATCCTTGCGCTTGCCGGTGCGGATCGTCACCTTGTCGGCCAGCGACCGGGTCTTTTTTCTGCGAGTCATGCGCGCGACCTATGAGCTTCTTGGCGGGTAATCGAGAGCGATTGAATGGCGGATAGTTTAACAGCCAGCGCAGCGCCTGCCATCGAATACCCGAACCAGACCCGCACACCCGGTGTGCCAGGGCCGGCAACCTCGATCGACGGGGTCCCGCGACGTTGATCGATTGGGCTCGCGACGTTGATCGACTGGGCTCGCGACGTTGGCGGGTGAGACTGGTACAATACCGTCGGCTCGCGCCGGGTGGTCTCTGCGCGAGATCGTCACTCGTCGCGTCGAGGATTCGCCCTGGAGGCGTGAACACCCCTCCCGCCGCGCCGATCACGGTGCTACCGGCCTCCGGTACGGACAGCGCCGGCTCTCGCGAGTCAAACCGTCAATCGATTTCGGACATTCGTCATAACTATGAGTGAGTCTGACAACACCCAGGCCCCGGCACAGAACCGCAGACCCAAGCGGCGTCGGCGCAAGCCACGTAAATCGCAGTCGCGGAACACTTCGGGCTGGTCGCTGAAGCAGTTTCAGGTCGAGCCCGTTGCCGGACGCTGGCGATTCCACGATTTCGACCTGCCGAACCCGCTGATGCGAGCGATCCAGGCCGAAGGCTTCGAGTACTGCACGCCGATTCAGGCCGAAGCGCTGATGCACACGCTGCTCGGTGGCGACGTCGTCGGCAAGGCGCAGACCGGCACCGGCAAGACCGCCGCATTCCTGATCTCGATGCTGGCCTACTTCCTGGAAGAGGAAGCGCCGGATGGCCAGAAGCCGGGGACCCCGCGTGCGCTGATCGTCGCGCCGACCCGTGAGCTGGCGCTGCAGATCGAAAAGGACGCCAAGGCGCTGTCCCGTTTCACGTCACTGCATGTGGCGAGTGTCGTCGGTGGCATGGACTACCAGAAGCAGCGCGACCAGCTGAGCAAGAACCTGGATATTCTGGTGGCCACCCCGGGGCGCCTGCTCGACTTCCAACAGAAGCGGGACATCGATCTGTCCCAGGTCGAGGTGCTGGTCCTGGACGAGGCCGACCGCATGCTGTCGATGGGCTTCATTCCGGACGTCAAGCGCATCATCCGCTACACGCCCAAGCGCGAGGAGCGCCAGACCTTCCTGTTCTCGGCGACCTTCACCCCGGATATCCTCAATCTCTCGGAGCAGTGGACGCAGAATCCCGCTCACGTCGAGATCGAAGTGACCCACGACAACGCCGCCAACATCGATCAGCGCGTCTATCTGGTCAGCGACAACGAGAAGCGCAAACTGCTGTTCAACCTGGTCCGTCAGGAAGCGATGGAGCGGGTGATCGTGTTCGGCAACCGTCGCGACCTGGTGCGCGAGCTGGATCAACTGTTGCGTGACCAGGGCATCAACGCCGCCATGCTCTCCGGTGACGTGCCCCAGAACCAGCGCATCAAGACGCTCGAGCGCTTTCGCGAAGGCGAAGTCACCGTGCTGGTGGCCACCGATGTCGCTGGACGCGGAATCCATATCGAGGATGTCAGTCACGTGATCAACTTCACGCTGCCGGAAGATCCCGAGGATTACGTCCACCGTATCGGTCGGACCGGCCGTGCCGGCGCCAAGGGCGTGTCGATCAGCTTCGTCGGCGAGGAAGACGCCTTCTCGCTGCCCGAGATCGAAAACTATATCAACGGCAAGCTCCCCTGCGAGCATCCGCCCGAGTCCATGATGTCGTGAGCCGATGGCGCCGTCGCCCGGCGCCGTGGTTCAATCGATTTTGTCGGACGACGTGGTCGTCTCGTGGCAATCGCCCACCGCCGGTGGGCGATCTCACCTCCGATAGTCCGCCCCGGAAAGCGCATGCTCGACGAATCCCTCAAGCAGGAAATCCAGGAGGCTTACCGGCGTGTGCTCGAAGGGCTGGAGCTCACGCCGCGTTACGGCCAGCGCCTGATGATCGCGGAGATCGCGCGCACGCTGGCGTCGATCGAGCGGGACGAGCAGGGGCACCGGACCTCCAACGAACACGTCTGCGTGCTGGAAGCGGGCACCGGGACCGGCAAGACGCTCGCCTATCTATTGGCGGCGCTGCCGGTGGCCAAGGCCCGTGGCAAGCGGCTGGTGATCGCCACTGCCACGGTGGCGCTGCAGGAGCAGGTGCTCAATCAGGACCTGCCGATGCTCAAGACCCACAGCGGCCTCGACTTCGAGTACGCATTGGCCAAGGGGCGCGGGCGCTACCTGTGCGTGGCCAAGCTCGATCAGGCTCTGGAGGGCGCCGAGCCCAACCCGACGCTGTCGCTGTTCGAGCAGACCATCGCCACGGATGCGGGCGGGGACTTTCCGCAGCTGATTCAGGAAATGGCCGATACCTACGCTTCCGGCAACTGGGAAGGGGATCGCGACAGCTGGCCGGTCGCCATCGATGACCGGGACTGGCGTCGGCTGACCGTGGATCACCGCCAGTGCACCAATCGCCGCTGCGGGCATTTCGGCGCCTGCGCCTATTTCCGTTCGCGCCGACATCTCGAACAGGCCGACATCATCGTCGCCAACCATGACCTGGTGCTGGCGGATCTCGCACTGGGCGGAGGAATGGTGCTACCGGCGCCCAAGGATTGCATCTACGTCTTCGACGAAGGGCATCATCTGCCGGACAAGGCGCTGGACCATTTCTACCATCGCTTCGGGGTCAACGGCGCGCTGCGCTGGCTGCGCACCCTGAAGAAGTCGCTGACCGAACTGAACACCGCGCTGGGCGCTCAGCCGACGCTGGCGCGGCTGCTGGCGACTTTCACCGAGCGAATCGCGGCGCTGGAGCCGCGGCTGGGTGACGTCTATGCCATGGGGCATCGGATCGCGGGTCTGGACGCCGGCGCCGGCGACGAGACGCAGCACTTCCGGTTTCCCAATGGCAAGGCGCCGGCCCCGCTGGCCGATCTCGCCCAGCAACTGGTGATTCCCTTCGCCGAGCTGTCGCGGGATCTCGAGACGATGAGCGATATCCTGCGCGAGAGCCTCGACCCGGATAAATCCACCGGGCTTGCGCGCGAACAGGCGGAACCCTGGCTGCCGCTGACGGCGCTGCTCCATGGTCGCGCCCTGGAGGCGCACTCGCTGTGGTCCGCCATGGCCAAGCCGGATCCGGCAGGGCAGGTGCCGCAGGCGCGCTGGCTGACGTTCCAGCACTTCGCCGGGGAGCCGGAGCTCACCTTTTCGGCCAGCCCGGTGTCGGCGGCGGAAACCCTGGCCCGTTACCTCTGGGGGAGCTGCTATGGCGCGGTGGTGACTTCGGCCACGCTGACGGCGCTCAACCGCTTCGAACGACTTCAGGAGCGGGCGGGGCTGGCCAACCGCTACCGCTATCAGCGCCTGCCGAGTCCGTTCGACTACTCGCGGGCGATTCTCAGCGTACCGCGGGAGGCCGTCGAGCCGGGGGACGCCATGGCCCACGACCGCTCGATCGTCCAGTTCATCGAGGGCTTGAGTGAAGATGAGGCGGTACTGGTGCTGTTCTCGTCGCGCAAGCAGTTGCGCAGTGTCGCCGATGCGCTGGAGGAGCCGTGGGCCTCGCGCCTGCTCTCCCAGGATCGATTGCCGAAAAGAGAGCTGCTGGAACGTCATCGCGTTGCCGTCGACGCCGGCAAGGGGAGCCTGATCTTCGGTCTCGCGAGCTTCGCCGAGGGGATCGACCTCCCGGGGCGCTATCTGACCCACGTGGTGATCACCCGGCTGCCTTTCTCGGTGCCGGACGACCCGGTCGGTGCCACGCTGGCCGAGTGGATCGAGAGCCAGGGCGGCAACCCGTTCATGCGGATCTCGGTACCGGATGCGTCGATCAAGCTGGTCCAGGCGTGTGGGCGGCTGATTCGCAAGGAGAACGACAGCGGCCGCATCTCGCTGCTGGATCGGCGCGTGGTGACGCGTCGCTACGGCAAGGCGCTGCTGGATGCGCTACCACCGTTTCGCCGTCAGATCGACGGGGTGGAAGCGGGCGAGCCGGCAAGAAACTGATCGCTGGCCGCGAGGCCTCTGTCGGCGTGAAAATCTGTCGTCGTGAAAACGCCCGATNNATCGGGCGTTTTCACTCTATCGATCCCAGCGGGCGATCGATTACCGACAATGGATCAGTCGTCGGACTGCTGGCGGTCGCGCAGCGGCGCCGCGAGCTGCTCCGCCATCTGCGTCAGCGTCCGTTCCGTGGTTGGCCAGTCGATGCAGGCGTCGGTGATCGACACGCCATACTGGAGCTGACTGCGGTCCTCGGGCATCTTCTGGCTCCCCCAGCCGATGTTCGACTCGATCATCAACCCGATGATCGAGCGGTTGCCGTCGAGAATCTGGTGGGTCACGTTCTCCATCACCAATGGCTGCAGCGCCGGATCCTTGTTGGAGTTGGCGTGGGAGCAGTCGACCATCAGGTTGGCCTTCAGCCCCGCCTTGTGCAGCTCTTGCTCGGCGAGGGTGACGCTGACGCTGTCGTAGTTGGGCTTGCCGTTACCACCGCGCAGTACTACATGTCCGTAGGCGTTGCCACGGGTGCGAATCACCGCGACCTGGCCGGCCTGGTCGATACCCAGGAAATTGTGCGGGCTCGCCACTGACTGCAGGGCATTGACGGCGACGTCGAGGCTGCCGTCGGTGCCGTTCTTGAAGCCGACCGGGCCGGAGAGACCGGAGGCCATCTCGCGGTGAGTCTGGGATTCGGTGGTGCGGGCGCCCACCGCGGACCAGCTGATGCAGTCCTGCAAATATTGCGGCGAGATCGGGTCCAGCGCCTCCGTGGCCAGCGGCAGTCCGATCTCGGCCAGGTCCACCAGCAGCCGGCGAGCGATATGCAGGCCTTCTTCGATCTCGAACGAGTCGTTGAGGTGCGGGTCGTTGATCAGGCCTTTCCACCCCACCGTGGTACGGGGCTTCTCGAAGTAGACGCGCATCACGATATAAAGGCTGTCACTGACGGCATCGGCCAGTTTGCGTAGGCGCCGGGCGTAATCGCGGGCCGCGTCCGGGTCGTGGATCGAGCAGGGGCCGATGACGACGAGCAGGCGAGGATCTTCACGATCGAGAATACGCTGGATGGTCTGGCGACCTTCGATGACGGTGCGTTCGGCGGATTCCGAAAGTGGGATGTTCTGCTTCAACGCTTCCGGGGTAATCAGGAGATCCTGGGAGAGAACGTTGAGATTGTTGACCTGCTGTTCCGACATGCTGGGACCCGTTGGCTCTGGTAGTGACTGCGCGTGAAGCGCGTACTATGGAGGTTCAAGGGTGCAAAAATCAACTTTGCGCGCCCGGCTGACGCCGTCTCCCGGGAATCGGGCGGAAAACGGGTGGCTTGATGGAGGGGGCCAAAACGGCAACACTGGGCCGGCTTCGCGTGCTAATCCTTCGTTTCTGTTATAAGTTGCACGCCTGTCACTGAATCGCGAGCCCCAGGGGCTCCAGGTTGGATCATGAGCGTATTGTCTCCCAGTCACCATAGTCGTCATCGTTGTTCTGCTCTGCCGCGTCCCGTCCCCAGTCGTTCGGGGAGGCGCTGAATGGGTGTTCGAGAGACCGATCAGCAACTCGTCGAGCGCGCGCAGAAGGGAGATACTCGGGCCTTCGATCTTTTGGTAAAGAAATATCAGCACAAGATTCTCGGGCTGATAAGCCGCTACGTCCAGGACCACTCCGAGGTGCAGGATGTGGCGCAGGAAGCTTTCATCAAGGCGTATCGCGCGTTGGGCAGTTTTCGCGCCGAGAGCGCCTTCTATACCTGGATGTATAGAATCGCCATCAATACGGCGAAGAACTATCTCGTCTCCCGAGGGCGACGGCCGCCGGGCAGCGATCTGGACATCAGTGATGCCGAGATCGTCGACCAGAGCGGGCGGCTGTCGGATATCGAGTCACCGGAAGCCGCCATCGCCCGCGACCAGCTCGAATCAGCCGTGTTCGCGGCCATCGAACAGTTGCCCGACGACCTGCGCACCGCGATCACGTTGCGTGAGTTCGATGGCCTCTCCTATGAAGATATCGCCACGATCATGGAGTGTCCCGTGGGCACCGTCCGCTCGAGAATCTTCCGGGCGCGAGAAGCGGTCGACAAGCATATCGAACCCTTGCTGGAACATGGCGCCCAGAACGCTGTCAATGGGTCCTGAGTCCCGTTGGCGCAAGCGTGCGAACCGGTCCGGTCGGCGATGGGATGGCGAAAGATGAATCGAAAATGAACTGTTGCCGGTTTCTGTCGTCATAGGGGTGCAGGCGATAGCCAAGGTGTCGTCGACCGGTGACGCGGCAGGCGATCAACACCGGTGGCGAAAGAGCGAGACTGGCGCATTACGGCCCGAGCCGGCTGCAATGACAGGTCTCCAGGCGCTGCCCTGGGTGTCGCCGTCATTCAACACGTGGCAAGCCGCAAGGCGAGTGTGAGGGTGTGACTATGAAGCAGGTACACGAATCGTTCTCCGCATTGATGGACGACGAGGCCGACGAGTTCGATCTGAGACGAGTACTCAAGACATTGGGCACCTCGTCGCAGGAGTCCGATACCTGGCGTCGCTACCATCTGGCGCGCAGCATGATGCGCCGTGAGCGAGATGCGATCGTCGATATCGATATCTCCGGCGACGTGATGGCGGCGCTGGCGGACGAGCCGGTGCCGGTCCAGGAGCCTGCCGTTCAGGCCGGCAAACGTCACAGTTTCTCGATGATGGGCGGCGCCGCCGTGGCGGCGGCGGTATCGCTGATGGTGATCACCGGTGTCCAGGTGTTCAACGGCCGGTTCGAGGGCGACACCACCACGGCTTCCGATGTCGCGGCGAGCGGCGGGAGCGCCTCGCGGGGCGGCGACGTGGAAGCGTCGTTGGCAGTCGACGCCGCGTCCGGTGGTCAGGGCGGTGCGATGCAGGCTTCCATGCAGGCGCCGGTATCCAGTGGCTTGCCCTACTCCCTGGGTGGTAGTGGGCTGGGGAGTGGTAACGGTGTTATGACCGTCGGCGAGCAGGTCATGCAGCCGATGTTCCTGTCGCCGAATGCCCGTCAGTCGCCCAATGTCGATCTCGAGCAAGCGCAGACGCTGCAATCCTATCTCGAGCGCCATTCGGTCGGTGCCGCCTACAGCACGGGTGACAACTGGATGCCGCTACTTCGCACGCCTGGCTCGCTGTCCGCGCAAGGGGGCGAAGCTGGAGCTACGGAAGTGCGTTGATGGTTCGGTACTACCTAGGGGCCGCGGCAATCTGTCTGGGCACGCTGCCGAGCGTTGCACTGGCGCAGGATGAAGCTCAACCAGCCGCGGAGAGTTTCGATTGTCGCCACTTGGCCTCGGAAAGCGACGATCCCGCGCCGAAGGCACTGTTCCAGCGGAGCCTTTGGGCGAGTCACTGCTACAACTTCCAGGCGCGAGCGGTGCGCATCAGCTACGACGGCGTGCGCACGCTGAGCCTGATCCATCGGGTGGAGGACGGCGTCGAGACCGAGATCGCCAGATTTCTCGATGGTCCGCCCGTCGCGGTCAGGAAGCAGGGCAGCGTTGGCCAGGATTTGAGCCAGACTGCGCTGGATTTCACCGCGGGGGTCGCACCGGGCGCCTTGACCGCGCAAGTCGCGGCGCATTACCAACTTCAGCCGATGGAGCTGGAGCGCATTGCGGGTCGTTCGGCCTGGCGTCTCGATATCGAGCCGCAGGATGCCTTTCGCTACGGCTTCCGACTGTGGCTTGACAGCGAGACATCGCTGCCGTTGAAGCGCGAGATGATCGGCGTCGACGGCCAGATTCTCGAGACCTTCCAGATCACCGAACTGCAGAACCCCTCGCTTTACCCCCACACGCTGCGCCTGGGCCCTGGCCAGTCGCCTGGCGAGTCGCCCTGGCAGGCGCAATGGTTGCCGGACGGTTTCACGCCGCAGCCGATCCCCCCCGACAGTCCACGCCAGAACGCACGAGCAGAGCATCGGATGTATAGCGATGGCTTGACCAGCATCAGTCTGTTCGTCGAACCCCTTGCGGGGGATCGGCGCCCGCTACTGGCGGGCATCCATCGTCTGGGCATTTCCTACGCCGCGGTTCGCCACGTTATCCATCAGGGCAGGCCAATGCAGATACTGGTGCTGGGCGAGGCGCCCGCGGAAGTGCTCGCGCGTATCGCCTCGAGCGTGACGTGGGGGGAAGGTGACGACCGCGGCGAAAGTGTGACAGGCGCTGCGTCGGGAGCGCAGGAAAACGATAGCGTCGAACTCCCCGCTTCAGGCTCGTGAGCCGGCGACCGCCACGGTCGATACCGGGACGGCGGCGGTTGTCGCCGCAAAGAAACTTTACATCCCGTTGAACTCTTGCCGCCTTTTATTATCAATGAGAGTGTCGCCTTTTCCTGACTCCAGGTGTGGCGTGGATTCGATGCGCGAGGTTCTTGCATGACGTTTACCCCTTGGGCATCGGTCTGTTCAACGTGTGACTCTCCGAGTCTTTTTCCAGTGTTTAGGAGTGTTTAATGGAACGCATGACAAGATGGTTCGCTCCGTGGCTATTGATGGTCGTCACTCTGTGCGCTTTCCAGGCCGCTCAGGCGCGCGAGCTGCCGGATTTCACCGAATTGGTCAAGCAGGCTGCTCCCGGCGTGGTCAACATCTCCACGACCAGCAGCGTCAGCGCGCCCGCCGGGCCCTATGGCCAGCAGGATGTTCCCGAGATTTTCCGCCGTTTCTTCGGTGACCAGATGCCGCCGATGCCCGGGATGCCTCAGGGCGAGGAGGAACGCAAGTCGTTGGGCTCCGGATTCGTCATTCGCAAGGACGGCTACATCCTGACCAATGCCCATGTGGTCAAGGATGCAGACGAGATCACGGTACGGCTCAACGATCGCCGCGAGCTGCCGGCCAAGCTGGTGGGCTCGGATCCACGTACCGATGTGGCCCTACTGAAAGTCGATGCCAACGACCTGCCGACGCTCAAGATCGGCAACTCGGATGATCTCGAAGCCGGCGAGTGGGTGGCCGCCATCGGTTCGCCATTCGGCTTCGACCACTCGGTAACGGCTGGTATCGTCAGCGCCATCAACAGGACGCTGCCGAGCGAGACCTATGTGCCGTTCATCCAGACCGACGTCGCCATCAACCCGGGCAACTCCGGCGGCCCGCTGTTCAATCTCGACGGCGAAGTGGTGGGTATCAATTCGCAGATCTACACCCGGAGCGGCGGCTTCATGGGGCTCTCTTTCGCGGTCCCGATCAGCGTCGCCATGAACGTGGCCGATCAGTTGCGTACCGAAGGTCACGTCAGCCGGGGCTGGCTGGGTGTCGTGATTCAGCCCGTCTCCAAGGATCTCGCGGAGTCGTTCGGCCTCGATGGTACCAGCGGTGCGCTGGTGTCAGATGTCACCGACGACAGTCCGGCGCAGAAGGCGGGTCTCAAGGCGGGTGACGTCATCCTCAGTGCCGATGGCTCCGATATCGACGACTCCACGACCCTGCCGCGTCTGATTGGCCAGGTGGCCCCGGGAGACGAAGTGAAGCTCCAGATCATGCGCGATGGTGACAAGCGCGAAGTGGACGTCACCGTCGGCGACTGGCCGGAAGAGATGAGTGCCGATGGGGCGCCGTCCTCGCAGTCTTCCGACGATCAGACCAAGCTCGGAATCGCGATCAGCGATCTCAGCGATCAGGAAAAGCAGCAGCTGGATATCGACAAGGGAGCGCTCGTTCGCCGTGTCGATCCGCGGGGCGCGGCCGCAGCAGCCGGGATCCAGCCGGGCGACGTGATCGTCGGCTTCGACCAGAAGCCGGTCGAGAGTGCCGATCAACTGATCGATGCGGTCAAGAAGGCGGACGATAATCGTGCCATTCCGGTACGTATCGTGCGCGATGGCAATTCGCTGTTCGTGGCGCTGCGGCTGAAGGCCAAAGGCTGACCGGCATCGGTCGGCAGCCCATGGCTGTCCGCTACACGGCCCCGCTTCGGCGGGGCCGTGTGCTTTGGGCTTGTTGCTGTCCTTGCCTCGGTCATGTCGGTACAATGCGCCACATTCGTCATCGACCGCACGCTGGAAGAGAACGACACCATCGGCGTTTTCTCGGCAACAGTGCCACCGTGTGGACTGCGCGCGTACAAATTACCGGTAAGGCTTAAATGGCAGACGCTGCAAGCAACGAGCAACTGAAGTTCATCCGCAACTTCTCGATCATCGCCCACATTGACGCTTAACCTCCCCGCACTGCCTGCCGCTGAATCCCGCTAAACCCTATAATTTCAAGCCTTTATCGCCGTTCTGGCTCGTTCTGACCCGCACTGTATCGCGCTGATTCTGTCAGCCATGCGCTAGAAATGTGTACGCACCTGTGTACATACTTCGTGCTCGGAATGCCTTCTAGACTGGAGTATGTACACATGCCGCTCACCGATGCCTGGCTGAAGGCCGCACACCGCAAGCCGCGCGAGACGCCAACGGAGAAGGCGGACCGCGATGGTATGGGGGCGCGCGCCACGCGTTCCGGCAAGGTCGTCTTCCAGATGCGGTTTCGTTATGGCGGCAAGCCGGTGCGAATGGATCTGGGCAGCTACCCGGCGATGACGCTTAAGCAGGCTCGAGAAGAGGCGTTGAAGCGGCGTTCTCAGCTGGAGCAGGGCCATGACCCCAGGTTACTGCGGAAAATAGAACAGGCGTCGATTTCGGAGGCTCACACCAACGAAACGCTGGTACGGGACTGGTACGGGCGCTACTGCGAGCCCCAGAAGGCCGGTGCGCGGGAGATCCTGCGTAGCTTTGAGCTGCACGTGTTTCCCACCCTCGGCACATTGCCGGCCGACCAGACAACGCTGCGGATGTGGATGGAGTTGCTCGAGGATCTCGCCCTGGCCAAGCCCAGAATCGCTGAGCGGGTGCTCTCGAACATGAAGCAGGCCCACAAGTGGGGTGCCAAACGGGGTGTGATCGCCCAGCAGCCGTTGGCGTCGATCTCGGCCGCCGAAGACCTACGAGTGAACCGTAAACGTGTGGCGGGGCGAGTCCTGACGGATCGCGATTTGTGGGTACTCTGGCACGCCCTGGAGCGGTCGCGGATGCCGTTGCGCTCCAAGTTGTTCGTGAAGCTGTCGCTGCTATACGGCTCCCGCCCAGGCGAGCTGGTCGGCGCCAAGCGGCGCGAGTTCGATTTCGATGCAGGGGTGTGGGAGATACCCCCGGAGCGGCATAAGACGGGACGGAAGACGGGAAAATCTCTCAGGCGACCGATTATCGCCGAAGTTGCACCGCTGATCCGGCAGGCGATGTCGCTATCTCTCGTGCCCGATCGGCTCTTCAGCGGCGAGTCGAAAGCGGTCCCACTGGGTGATCGATCGGTGCTGAGCTTTCCCTATGCCGTGCTCGGCGTCGCGAAGAATCAGATGGGGATCGAGATGGCGCACTGGTCGATGTATGACCTGCGCAAGACCGCCCGGACACGCTGGTCCCAGCTTGCAGAGCCTCACGTCTGCGAGATTATGCTGGGCCATGTTCTGCCGGGCGTCTGGCAGGTCTACGATCGTTACGACTATCTCGAGGAGCAGGCTACGGCGTATCGGCTTTGGCATGAGCGGGTCATGCGGATTGTGTCTGGCGATCTTCCCAGCGAGTAACGTCGGCGCGACGCCAACGCGATTGCGCACCATGGCCACCCTGAACCACCGGCCGAGGAAAACCGCGAGAAGTCTGCCACCGCTTCAGCGTATCCGGTGAGCGGCCGTAGCGGTCGCAGAGGTCGGTTGTCGTGTACATCTCCGGGTTGGTCATCAGGTCTCTCCTGTTTGTCTCTCGAAGCTTGTTGATCGCGAGTCGTGCCGGTCATTCAAGAACCGGCACCCCTCAGCCGGGCATTCTCCGCCTCCAGTACTCGGCAGCGGGCGTTGAACTCTTCGCCCAGTTCGAGTGCTTCGCGCAGCATCGCGTTGGATGCTTGGAGCTGATTCTCGAGCCGCGTTCCTTGGGTCCGCGCTTTGTCGATGGCTCGAGCGGCGTCCGTCAGGTTTTCATGCAACAGCGCGACTTCCTGGCACAGCTCGTCGTAGCTCTTGTTCATATCACCCCCCAGACTTGAAGCAGGCTCTCGACCGCCAGGTACCACGCGTAGGGCGGTATCACGACTGCAAAGAACGTCGACCAGAATCCCTTGGCGATGACCACGCCGGCGATCCACAAAATGAAGCTGGCCAGCTTGCTCAGATCAACGAACATGACGGCCCCTCGCTTCTCGGATCGACTGGCAGTCGATGCAGGTGGTTGCCCAGGGCGCGGCCTGGCGTCGGGCCTCGGGTATCTCGGTGCCGCATTCCTCGCAGTCGATGTCTATCGCGCCGGCGATGGCCACTGCCAACCGATGGCGGGCGAGGGCGTTGCTCAGGTGGTGCTCGATGACGGCACCGGCGTTGTCTGCTGCATCAGCCATGGGCGCGCTCCTTGATTCGCTTTTGCACGCTCGGCAACTCGCTGTAGCAGCCTTTACAGGTGCTTCTCAGACCATCCGGCTGGCGACGATCGCCGTAAAAGAACTCTCGGTCTGCGGGGAAATCCTCTCCACAGCTCACGCAGATCTTGGTTTTTTCTTCGACGGTGACGCTCGTGATATCAGCCATGGTTCAGCTCCTGGAATTGTTGGCTGTCGCGGTACGCGCAGCGGTGATTGGTGACGGCCTGGCGCAAGGCTTCCTCGCTGTCGAAAGCGATGACCAGGGCATAGCGGTGGCGGGTCTCGCCGGCGTTCGGCGAGACCACCGCGACTTCGCCGGCGTCCTGCAAAGTGCCGCGCGGCGTGGCCGTATCGACGCCGATCCAGCGGGGTCTACTCGTCCTCTGATGAGTCATGTCGGTCTCCTATCAGATCCCTTCCGGGAAATACTCGGGCACGCCCTGCCACTCAGGCGGGGCGTGGTTTTTGTGCCGCCGGACGGCGGCCTGAATCATTCGGTGCTCGAGATCGGCGTCTTCCATCTCCTGCCTGACGTTTTCGCTGGCGCGCCACGCTCGATAGCGTTGGAGTTGGGCCTCCAACTCCTCCGGGGTGAGTTCTTTCGGGGTCAGAAGCCCCCTGGGAACAAGGCTTTGGCCGGCCCCCGTGCCGGGGTCCGTACAGTTAGTGACACAAGTCCAAGCCGATCCGGCTTCGCCGCGATCGGAACCCCCAACCCCTGAAAACCCGCGCTTGGGCCGAACGTCCCAGCGATACAGGCGGGTGAGGTATTCGGCGGTGCGGCCCTTGTGGTCCTTCACCACCAAGCCCTTGGGCACCTTGATCTCGTCGCCGTAGCGGCCGCGCTCGACGATGCTCTTGGTCACCTCGCCGGTGGCGTGGCTGAACTCGTCATCGACGGCACCGGTTCGGAAGGCGGGGATCGACCAGGGCTTGATCGGTTGATCCTTGCGGGGCGTGTTCGGGCCGCCCATCAGGCGGACGAACTGATCCCAATGGCCGCCCAGTGCGGCATCACGGATCTGGTGCAGAACCCGCGCGATGGAGGCGCGCGGCTGGGTGGCGTCTTCCCACGCCTGCAGCTCGTCCTGCTGCTGTTCGGTCAGCCGGCGGACTTCGCGCCAGACGGTGACACTGGGCAGGCCGAGGAACTGGAACTGACGAATGCCCCAGCACGCGGCCCACGACTCAATTCGCGGCGCCACGTCGGCGAGGTCGTGGCCATAGTTGTCGAGGTGGTCGCCTTCGACGCCATCGCGGGCGAACTGCTGGCCGTTGATGTTTTTGGAGATGTATTTGGCGATATAGCCAGCGGCGGTGCCTTTCTCGCGATCGATGATCTCGAGCTTGAATCGCGCCGTGGTCCTCTGGCCGAAGCGGTCGAACAGCTCATTCGGCGATTCCGCTTCGGCGTAGCTGCGTAGCGTCTCGGTGACGGCCTCGACATGGTCCGGCTTCGCCCAGACGAGTAGGTGCCAGTGTGGGGTGCCATCGTGGTGTGGCTCGACGACACGTATGCCGTAGATCGCCAGCCCATCGCGAGCGAGTGACGCGCGGGCTTGGGCCCAGAGCTTCTGCAGGTGATGTTGCGCCTCGCGCGGGGTGCTGCCGTCGTACTTCGGATTGCGTCGTGAGCTGTGCTCCATTACCGGATGGAAACGCGACGGCGTGGTGATGGTGTAGAACAGCCCGACATGCCCGAGGCGATTGGCCTCGGCTTCGGTATCACTGATTCTCAACATCAGTTCCGCGCGGCGGTGATCCGGGTTCGCCAGCCCTAGTTCTGCCAGTTCGGCGAGCGTATAGGTCTGGCCGTCCTGGTTGATCGCCTCGAACATCTCCAGCAAGGAACGGGTGCGGATCTTCTGCGAGCGTCGACGGGTGATCGTCAAATTGCTGCAGTAGATGCCCGCCCGCTTGTGGACACGGCGGGCCCCGCGCATGACCTGCTCGATGCGGCGGCCGGCGATTCGGCGTAACTGCCGGCGCCACCACTTCTCGCAGCCCAGCCTGGCCAACTGTTCGGCCCGCTTCATCTTGGGGCTTGGCGGGGTGATGCTGTGGCGGCGTGCTCGGTCCCGCGCTTGTGTCAATGCCATCTCGTCGGCCACGGCGATGCTCATCACCGGGGCGCGTTCCCACTGAAAAACGGCCATCAACGGCACACTCGGCGCCAGCGGCGTCAGGGCGTTGCGTGATGCCGCGATCATCCGGGCGACATGACGCGCGCGAGCCGAGGTAGATTGACCCTCGATCCCCCGTAGCCGGCGGGGAGGGGCCAGTAGACCGAGACGCAGGCGTCGGTTATGGCTCGCAATGCTGCCGATCAACTTGTTGCGCACATCCTCGACGCCGACCGCCTGGGCCCTGGCGTAGTCGCACAGCGCATCATCGTCCTGGGTCGTGTTGAGCGTGCCTACCATCAAGCGCTTCTCGACATCGGCCAGCCAGTCGCACGCGGCCAATAGGCCTGTCGTGCTTGAACCCTGACGGCGGATCTCGACAAACGCTCGGCGAAGGTCGTTGGCGAGCAGCTCGAAGCGATGGAATACGCGCTCCGGGTCAATGAAGCGGTTCTCATGCCGACGAAGCCAAGTGTTGCCTGCCGCATTGCCGTGGCGGCTGGCGACGTGGACGAACCCGGCGGCCAGATCCTCGGCCAGTGACGGCAGGCGATCGAAGAAGGCCTGACGCCACTTGAGGCAATCCGGTGTGCCGAACTGGCGTGATTGCTCGAGCGCGCTCACTTCGCGCCTCGCTCGATCAGTTCCAGCCAGTGCTTGGCGCCGCGGCTGTCGCCGGCGTCCAGCGCGCGGCGGGCCATGGCGGCCAGCGCCCGGCTGGGGTGGTCGTGCCGATCGGTACCGAGCTGGTCGTTGAGGGTCTGGGCGTAGCGGCTCATGCGCCCGATGGCGGCGCGAATGGCGTTGCGCTCGGTCTGGCTCATGCGGCCGATGTCGCGCGTGGTGTCCTGGGGCTGCATACCGGCACTGGCGATCACCGCACGGCGCTCGGCGTATTTCAGGCGCGACCAGAGCGCGACGAGGTCACGGTCGGCGCTGCGGGCGTGCAGCTCGGCGCGCAGTTCGCCGAAGCCGGCACGGCCGTCCGGCTGAACGACCGACAGATGCGATTGGGTGGTGGTGACGTGTTGGGTCGCAGTCATGGTTGCCTCCCGCTTACTGGAGTGGACGCTGGTTGACGGTGCGTAGAGTGCCCCGGTCGCGGGCCAGCTCACGGGCGGCGAGCAGATCGCCGACGGTGAACGCCACCGGCGCGCCGCCGGCAGTCCGCAGCACCACGACGCTGGGCGTGGTGGCGCCGGTATCGATCCAGGCGACCTGGTTGAGCGACTCCAACTCAGCGAAGGTTTGAATCGCGACGATCTCGGCGCGGGCTTCCGTCATGGCGTGCTCGCTCATCAGGAAAACGGCGCAGTGCTCAATGGCTTCGGCACGTTCCAGATCACGGCAATGGCGTAGCAAATAGCCGATGGCAGCGTTTTCAGAGTCGAGCTGAGGGGCCCGGCCGGCTTTGAAGCCAGCGGGAGCGGTTGCGATGGTCATGGTGTTTACCTCTGGTTGGGTACTTGCCCGGCTCTACCCGGCGGGGCGTTGAGCTGATAGGGAAAATCGTTCTCGTCTTCCGGTCCGCGTGGACGCGGTGCGATTGGTACTTCCGTTCCAGACTTGATCTGGTAGTAGCCTTTCCAGCGTGCGCCGCACTGCGGATTGAGGCAGTTCGCGTACACAACCGTGAATCGCTTGTGGTCGCTCTTACTCGTCCGGATCCGGCAGCGTGAGTTGCAGGCTTTGCACGTCCACACGTTCCGTTAACCTCGCTATGCCCTGACCGATCCACGTGCAGCGTGGTGCGGTGCATTTGTCGTAGTAAACGTCGCCCTTTTCTTCGGGTAGGTCGCTGGGTACGCGGCGAGTCGGGCTACCGCATACCTCACATTTGCGGCGGTGAGTCATGAGCGTTGGCTCACCAGGCGCGGCCCACGGGGTATGGCGATCTTCGCCACGCCTTTTCTGAGCCCGCTGCGCAACGCGACCTCGGCGGCGTCCTCCAGCGTCTCGAGCCCCTGTTGTTGGCGAATGGCCTCGAGTACTCGGCGGTCATCCTCACTCGCGAACATCTCTGCGTATCGTCTCTTCATGGGTACCTCGTGAGGTCCTGAAAGGGTCTCCCGATGTTCCTCAATGGAGCCTCGCAATCGGCTGGAACTCCGTCATGCTGATGGCATCGAATTCCTGCTGACTGGAGACGCCCAGCATGTCCATCGCACTCCGCATGACCATTTCGCGTACCAGTGCCGCTTTCTCGACGCCGGTGTACGCGGCCAGTGCTTCGATCAGGCCGTCCTCGTACTCGTCGAGGTTGATGCCGATCCGGTTGTTCCTGCGGCGACGGTTGTCTTGATACATGGCGAATCTCCTTTTCGGTCAGTGGACGGCTTCGGGGGCTTGTTCTTGTTCCAGCCCCTTGAGCATCAGCATGCGCACGGTGCCGGAAAGCGAGCGCAGATCACGCTCGGCGAGCGCCTCGACCTTGGCGCGTTCTTCCTTGGTCACGATCGTCATGATTGGGCAGTTACAACCATGGGGGGATTGGCGGCGACGGGTTTGGGTCATGTGATAAGCTCCTAAAGACTTTGAAAGACTGACTAAATAGCGAGGCAGTGATGAGCGAGCATTCGACGAATCCGAGGAGTTACCCCGAGCAAGCCGCGCACGACATCGTTCTTGAACTCTGCGGCAGTGGTGCCTTTGCCTCCGTTAACGGCAAACCAGCGACGAGTAAGGAGGACGGCGAGCGTCTAGCCGAGGCGGTCGTTGCCGCGCATAAGCGGCTCACTGAGCACTACCGGGGGCTGAAGACTGGTCAATCCGATTCAGTCCTTTAACCAACGCTTCAGCCAGCTCGGTGGCGTACTCGTCCAACGTGTTCGAGTTAACGAATTTAGGCGCGGTTGAGGCCATCGCTTCTAGGAATGCCTGCTCTGCTGCCTTGCGCTGGACCGGGCCGAGTTGGGTTCCTTGGGCTTCTGTCGGGGTAGTCATGGCAGTGACTTCCTTGGCGGCTTAAAGACTGTGAATCGGATCATGGTTCAAAAAATTGAACCAGTCAATGTCGAGGTCCAAAAAAATGAATGTTGGTGAGCGCCTGAGAAAAGAGCGCGAGCGTCTGGGAATGACTCAGACGGCCTTGGCTGAGATCGGTGGAGTGGGCAAAACCACTCAGATCAACTACGAGAAGAACAACCGCAATCCTGATACCGGATACCTTTTGGCGCTCGATGCGGTTGGGGTCGACACCTACTACGTACTGACCGGACGTCGGACTGGAGGCGCCGATTCGGAATCGCTGGAAATGGTGGGCTTCGAGAATGCTCTTCCCGTGCCGATGTACGACATCGAGGCGGCAGCGGGGGCGGGACGCCTCTTCGATGCCGAGACGATCCAGTCGACGTTTTACCTGCCGGTGGAGCTTTTCGAGGCTGAGGGCGTGGATCCTGCCCAGGTCGTCGGCGTGACCGCGCGCGGCGATTCCATGGGCGACACGATTCGCGACCGCGAGCAGGTGCTGGTCAACCGCGCCCAGCGCACCCCGGATGGCGTGTTCCTGCTGCGTATGGACGGCGAGTTACGGCTCAAGCGCGTGCAGCGCGTCGCCGGCGGGGCGTGGGTACTGATTAGCGATAACCCGGCCTACGAGCGGGAACTGATCAAGCCGGAGGATCTTGGCGGGGTGGAGATCATCGGCCAGGCATGGCGGAAGGTGGGCAGGGTTTTTTGACCCGCCATCTGTATTTACATAAAAACAGATTTATGGATCTGCAGCGAAACGACAAACCATAAACTGATTATCGGGCGAAGACCCGAGTACGCGAGGTCGCAAGTGATTTTTACATACTTTTGTGCTGTTGATGCCCATGTTTTTTATCCAGAGCTATTGGGCGGTAAATCATGAAACTCTTCGAGATACAAGTTGCAAACTTTAAAAGGATAACGAGTGCTCGGGTGGCGCTGGGTGATATTACATATTTGGTTGGAGGTAATAACTCGGGTAAAAGTAGCTTTCTCCAAGCGATACACATGGCGGTCATGTGTGGCAGAAAATCTTTGGAAACAAAGCAAGCTGCAATAGCGGAATCTAGCTTGCAATATGTACCTACTGGTGATTTTCAGTTTTTAGGTAACTCTAGACCATATGAAAATAATAGAGAAAAGGGGTCTAGAGGTAAAGTTGTCTTCTTTGGAGAAACCTCAGATCAAAATTCGGCAAGTTATACTATCGAGATTTATAAAGCCAGAAATTACCATAATGTAGGCGTCGACCGTAGAGGTGTTGCTATTAACTTTGGCGTCAATATATGCGACACCCAAAAACTTTTCAGTGTATACGTCCCCGGTCTTTCTGGAATTCCTCATCATGAAGAGATGCTAAGTTATGCCTCTGTAATGAAGAAGGCGGCAGGTGGTGAGGCTAATTTGGTTTTTCGTAATATATTGAGATTGCTAAAAGAAAAAAATAAGTTGGATGAGCTACATCTAGTCTTGGCTAGTATATTGGGGGAGTGTGAATACAAAGTAACTTTTAATGAAGATAGAGACCTGTATGTAGATGTTAAAGTGAACTTGGGTGCAGGTTTCATCCCAGTGGACCTGGCTGGCACTGGGGCGATCCAGATCACGCAAATAATTGCCTATGTTATTTTGTTTGAACCTAAGTTGCTTTTGATTGATGAGCCTGATAGCCACCTTCACCCATCAAAGCAATCGCAACTTGATAGTGTGTTTAAGGCAATTGCTGAAAATTACGGTTGCAAGATTTTAATTTCTACCCATAGTCGACATTTGATCAGTTCTTGCTCTCCTGAATCGAAACTGGTTTGGATGAAGGATGGATCTCCAGAAGCTCAGGAAAATACGGAACTTGCATCGATTTTAATGGATCTCGGTGCCCTTGATCAAATCGATGCAAATGGGGCAGATGTGTTGGTTTGTACTGAAGACAAAGGTGCCAAACCTCTCGGCGACAGTATCAGTAATGCTATTCCGGGTAGCTCCATAAAAACAATATCGTATAATGGTATCGCTAATGCCTCCTCGTCAATAATAATCGAACGAATGGCGGAGCTTCTTAATAACAAGCCCCGGTTAATAATACATAGGGATAGAGATTTTCTTGTCGAAGACGAATTGCATGCTTGGGCTGAGCCATTCGAAAATAGGGGTATGGCAATATTCTGTCCCCGTCTTTGTGATATTGAATCTTATTATTGCACTCCCGAGCATTTAAGTGCCGTTTATGAGGTTGAGCCTGAGCTTAGTCGCGGAATAGTGCGTGAGCTTCTTGCTGATAACCACACAGCTCTATATGGCAAGTTTCGTGAGAAACGAAGAGATGCTGTAAAAAAATATTGGCCCGATGGCGGTTCACCTACCACACGGGATCTTTGGGACGAGAATGATGGAATTCAAGAAGACTTTATTTATGGGAAAAAGTTTTTAGGCGTGATAAACGAAAAGTTTACTGCTGCTCTTCGACAACGAGGAGTGGAAAGGTCAAGATTAAACGTATATTCCATTCCAAGTGAGCGCCTCAAAACTGAGTTTGAGCAGTTCTTGGCCACTATTTAGATGTTTGGGTTGATTGATGTGTAGCCGCTTCTCTCTCTATAGCACCTACCAGCGATTCGCTCACCGTATTGGTGAGCTTCGCGTCGATGAGCCGCCGACGCCGCGCTACAACGTGGCGCCGGGTACATGGATCTCGTCGATTCGTCGGCAGGCGGATGACCCGCAGCTGACGTTCGATAGCGTGTGGTGGGGCTACAAGCCGAAATGGGCAGGGGAGACGGCGCCGCAGCCGATCAATGCCCGTGTCGAGACGGTGGCCACCTCCAATTTCTACCAGGCGGCGTTTCAGCGCCACCGGTGCCTGATCCCGGCCGATGGCTGGTTCGAGTGGCTGCCCGGTACCAAACCGAAGCAGCCGCACTTTCTGTGCCGAGAGGATCGGGAGCCGTTCTTCTTCGCCGGCATCTGGACCGAGCGCGTCGATGGCAAGCCGGGCGTCGCGATACTGACCGAACCCGCCCGCGGCTCAGCGGTGGACGTTCACGACCGCATGCCTTTGATCCTCACCGACGAGAGTATCGAGCCCTGGCTCGACCCGGCGCTGACCGATCGCGAGACCATCCGCCGATTCGTGAAGCACGTGCCGGCAGAGGCGTTCACGCATTGGGCCGTCTCGACCCGCGTGAATAAGCCGGGCGAGGGGGATATAGGCGAAGTGTATTTGACTCCAGTGTGATAGTAATCGTCGCTTTAGGTTAGGGCTTTGGTGAACTAGCTTCCTTCGCAGCGGGTTAAAAGCATGAATGATGCTTACCTACTTTAGATTCAATCCTCCCACTTGGTTACTTGTTTGATTTTTACGCTATTCGGGTATCAACAGCTCTATGTTGAGCTTCGTACCCATTTCTTGGGCAGCCTTGGTGAAACCATTTTTCGCAATCACGATAGCGTGATCGCAGTCGTAGTATTTGGCACCGGAGTGGGCTTGCATGATTGCATCTACACCGACTTCTTTTTGGTAGTCCTTGCACTGAATTCCAATTTTTATTGCACTTGATTCGGCTATTATATCTATACCGAAATCACCACTGGTCGGTGTCTCTGATACAGCATAGCCTAGTTTTTTGTATAGCGATAAAATATTTTGTTCTAGTTGAGATCCGTCGTTTTTTATTTGTTTTGACATTCCGGCCATGGACGATTTTTCGACTAGATGTTTTTCCAGCCATAAGGTTAGCAATTCAAATGATGTTGGTTTTTTTTCGTAAAATCCGTCCTTGAAGTCTGTCTCGTACCCAAGTTCTTTTTTATAGATTTGAGCGATTTTTCTTCGATCGTATTCGCCCGTCGCGAATTTTATTTTTCTCGTTGAAAGCAAAGGCCTCCAATGCGGAATGAATGGCATGTGTGCTTCATGCAAACGTTTGATGTCTTCCACTGCGCTTACAAGAACAAATATGACCTTAAGGTATGCCAGTACTTCTAACTTTCGATCTTCTTTGTTTTTTTGGTTTGACGATGCTCTAGCCTTGTTTGCTTTATTTAGAATACCCCTTCCTTCTTCGGTTAGATAATGGTTAAGATTTTTCTCGAAAAGAATAGCTTTTGCAACACAAGCTTCTGCAATTTGATTTAATTTTTCTAGTGTAATGTCGGATTTTGTCTCGAAGCTGCCCGTCAACTGAGTGCAGAATTGGTCCACTCCGTCAATCCTAGCACCTTTAGCTTGCATTTCGCTGTCTGTGTAGTAAAAGCAAGTGCTGCTTACCTTACTCAATGCTAGGTATTCATTGCTTATATCTTTAGTCAGTGATGCTGATTCATTGTAGTGACAGGTTGCCACCAGGAGTTTGTTTACACCTGCTGCACTGTACACATTACCTGCTCTATTAAGAACCTCTGACTCCCAATCTCTTTCCAAATCTGGATACGAATCCATTTCCACCTCTGTTTAATTGGTTTTTAATATCTATCGGCTTATATGTGACTACCGAATTCATTGCATGTGTATGTTGTCTGTACGTGTCATTAGGTGTGATGAGTGACTTTCTTAAATCCGTGTTAATAATAATGTCATGATTCAAGTACGTGCAATTGCAATTTCTTCCCACCTCGTCGTATATCGCGGCGACCGATGCGCGCAGCGCAGGTGCCAGGCCGCGCCGGCACTGGGTGTGCCGATCCTGACGGTGCCGCGCCCCATTCTCTGATTCAGTTCGTCCATCACGCCCATGAGCTTTTCGCTGCGCTGACGCTCGGCGTCGCTTTGCTGCGTGCCCAGAAGTGAGAGCTGCTCAGTGCCACGGTCGCAGATCTCCATCAGCATCACGCCGCCTTTCATGTAGCGCTTGTTCGGCGCGTGTAGACGTTCGAGTACCTGGATGGCGGCGGTAACGATCTCGCGGCTGTCGTCGGTGGGGTTGTCCAGTTCGATGATCATGCTGGGGTTGTGCTGGGCGAGATCCTGCCGGTGGGGGTTGGTGCGCAGGAAGACGAGCACGGCCCGGCAGAGTGAGCCTTGCTTGCGCAGCTTCTCGGCGCTGCGCTGGGCGTGCTGTCGGATCGCTTCGCGGATCTCGCCCTTGTCGTTGGTGAGCCGGCCGAACGATCGGCTGGTCATGATGCGCTCGCGCGCGAAGTCCATTCCCATCATCTCGATGGCGTCGACTTCCTGTAGCTCGAGCACGGTGCGTTCGAGCGTGACGGAGAAGCGCCGACGGATCTCCTTGGCGTTCTGGTTGCGCAGATCCCAAGCGGTGTTGATGCCCAGGTTGCCGAGCTTCTCGGCCAAGCGGCGGCCGACGCCCCAGACGTCGCCCAGCTCGAAGCGCTGGAGCAGGCCCTTTGTCTGGGGGCTGTCGGGGTAGAGCACGCAGACGCCATCAAACCCGGCGACTTTCTTGGCGGCGCGGTTGGCCACTTTGGCTAGGGTGCGCGTGGGAGCGACGCCGATCGACACGGGGATGCCGGTGTATTGCTTCACTTGGCGGCGGAGTTCGCGGGCGTGGTCCTCGAGCTGGCCGGGGGCGAAGCCGTCGAAATTCACCCAGCACTCGTCGATGGAGTAGGGATCGATGCCGGCGCTGAATTCTTCGAGGACCGCCTGGACGCGGCTGCTGATATCGCCATAGAGCTCGTAGTTGCTCGAGAATAGGGTGATCTCGTCGCGGGCGACCTGTTCCTTCAGGTAGTGGGCCGGGGTGCCCATCTTTACGCCAAGCGCTTTCAGCTCGTTGCTGAGGGCGATGACGCAGCCGTCGTTGTTGCTCATGACGCCGACGGGTTGCCCGTTCAGGTGCGGTTTGAACAGCCGTTCGCAACTGACGTAGAACGAGTTGCAATCGACGATCGCGATCATACGGGGAACTCGATGTGGTTCGAGCGCACGACGCCCCAGATCTGCGACTCGACGCCGTTCAGCGGAATCGGCGGGTACCGGTTGCCGCCGGAGCAGAGCAGTTGCCATTGCCCTCGCTCGATCCATTTCTTGACCGTGAATTCGCCTTCCACCAGGGCCAGTACGATATGCCCGGCGCGGGCCGTGATGGAGCGATCGACGATCAGGTAGTCGCCTTCCTGGATGCGGTACTCCTCCATGGAGTCGCCCACGGCCTGGAACAGGAACGTCGCGGCCTTGTGCTTCACAAACTTTTCGTTCAGATCGAGCGCGCGACCGGCGTAATCCTCGGCGGGGCTGGCGAACCCGGCAATGCCGCAGCGAGCGAGCACGTCCGGGTATGGGATCTCAAGCCGCGTGCAGTCCGGCCGCATGGGGCCGATCAGTTTGACGTTGGACATGGTGCATCCGCCTTCCTTTAAAGCGCTGTATGGGTATACAGTATTTAACGGAAGGCGAGCCCCGGGCAAATGATTCTTTGGGGGCCCGGTGGACGATAACGGCACGGGGCGGGCAACGGCGCGGCTCCTGACGATCATGAAAAAAATGCATACGTGGGGAAACGATGCAGGTTCAGTACTTGGGACCACTGATGATGGGGCTGGGGCATCCAGCGTTGATGGGCTACGACCTGGGGAGCTTTCCGCCGAGTTGCTTCGCCGTGGAGCTGAAGGAGGGCGCCGGCGTCGATGGCCCGCTGATCGAGGGCGACGTGCTGATCGCGGACGAAAGCCGGATGATCGGGCACGAGGATCTCACCGTCGCGAAGGTAGAGGGGGAGCATCTGCTGGCGAGAGCCTGGCGCATTGGCGGCCGGGTGCGGCTGATACCGCTGCAGGGGCGGGAGTCTCTCTTCGCGCGGGAGGAAATGCTGCTGGGCGTGGTGGTCAGCCAGGCGCGGCGGTATGTGGTTTAAGAGTGCGTGAAACAATGATTAATAATCCCAGTAAAGATCGTTCGATCCTGTAGTGCTTGAATTTACGCCCCCTTTTTTGCTGTTACAGCTATTACACAGTATCTGTAAATTAGTTGGATCGTTAATGCCTCCTTTAGCTAGAGGCACTACATGGTCGATTGCATCTCTCGAGTTGGTTGTTAAACTTTGGCTGAGGTCAGCGTGACATTCGACGCATCTCATTTTATCTCTAAAACCTAATCCTCTCCTAAGCCAACCCGGCCATCGCGAGTATCTAATCATCATGCCGTCTTTTTGTAAATAATTCGGATAGTGCTCTTTTTTCATTTTTAATATTTTTTCGGCAGCTGCAGAATTAAATTCCTGCATAATTCTGCGGTCGCTAAAGAGCAAATTAAAAACTTCTTTTGTGAGAGACTTAAGGGCTTGGTTTTCAAAAGCACCCATAAGGTAGTCTCTGCTATAGTTTTCCGGATTAGTATCTTGTATAGGTGTGGTTATATTTGAGCCTTCTTGGTGACAAGCGATTAACTCAATAAGCTCAGGGCGAAATGCTTCAAAATCCATTTTTGCGGCTGCTTCAACTTGCTGAAAAATGCTCTCTTCAATAAACTCGTGAAGTAGTGTTTTCTTATTTGGTTTTAAAGCTTTGTTTAAAAAAACATCACCCATGTTATTGAAGAAGTGATGGGTGTCAAATGGGCCGTCGCCTGTTTTTATTTGCGTTCTTATGATGTCGGCGAATCCAAATGATTGTTCGTACTTAAAGTCTTTAAGGTTCTTCATCTTTAACCTTTTTAGACAACGATT
Source organism: Salinicola sp. CR57 (assembly GCF_003206585.1). Classification (NCBI taxonomy): domain Bacteria; kingdom Pseudomonadati; phylum Pseudomonadota; class Gammaproteobacteria; order Oceanospirillales; family Halomonadaceae; genus Salinicola; species Salinicola sp. CR57. The sequence continues at coordinate 558,248 of NZ_PZJL01000006.1, read as the reverse complement.
GTGTCGCAATTTGGGTCGGTGTGACTAGCTGTTACAGACAGCTTCGCACAGAGTGCCATCATTGTCGCCATCCAACCGGCCTTTACTGCCCTGAGTGAGGTGGTTGCGTGTCTCGGCGCAGGAGTGCATCTGTAAGCTGGCCTTTCGTGTCGAGCAACTGAACTCACGTTCCTTAGGCGTTTTCCTCGAGAGAGTCCTCGACCTCCGTAATCAGCCAGCCGGCGCCGTCGATGTCGGATTTCCAGCCGGTCAATGCTACAGCGTATCGAAGATGAAAGTTCTATGATCGACAACGAGGATCTCACCGTCGCGAAGGTAGAGGGGGAGCACCTGCTGGCGAGAGCCTGGCGCATCGGCGGCCGGGTGCGGTTGGCTCCGCTATACGGCCGGAAGTCACTCTTTGCGCGAGAGGAGATCCTGCTGGGCGTCGTGGTCAGCCAAGCGCGGCAGTATGTGGAATCTATTTATTCTGGCTTCTTTGAATAAAGCTATCTTGAATAAAAGCGTTGACCTCGTTATGTTTTATAATACTTTCTAAACCTAAAATTCCGTGCATTCTTTCGAATTGGTAAGCTAGCTTTTCTCTAAAACTACTTAGCTTCTCGTTGAGATTTTTTAGCTTTTCAATTTCAAGCTCCAAAGAGTTTTCTGAAACATCAGTGACTGAGTATCGGTAGCCCTGTTTGTGCTTGGCTTTGCTTTTCATGCCTAGCACAAGATCAGGAGCTTTTCTGAATTCTGTAACCCAAAAAGTATGAAGCATGGTGTTTCTGAAGCGCTCGCATTCTTCACACTCCTTAATCAGTTCTTTTAGAGTGACGAGAACTGGCGTTCCGTCACTAAAGGTATCGCTATCTGTGTGCAAAAATTTTAATAGAGAGCCCATAATATCTATTTTCGTGCGGAATGATATTTCGCTAAGTATTATTTCTATTTGGCGAAAACTCGATGTCATGCAGCTGAATATGATACGCCCAATATTTACATCGATGGTTTGGAATAATATAACCGTTTCTCCCAAAGACTTTTGAAGATATGCAACGTTGGTTGAGGGCGGTTTTTGGTCTATAGGTTTTTTCACTTAAAGTATCTCCGCAACATTAATGTATGGCTAGTACTTGCAGATAGCTTCGCACGGCGTGCCGTCGTTGTTGCCGTCCAGCCTACCATTGCCGCACTGCTCAAGGTGAAACCGCGCCTCGGCGCAGGACCGCATCTGCCCGCAGGTATTGCGCGTCGCGCAGCTTAAATCTTCGTCGCTCGCTGACTGAAGTGACTCCGGGCGCGGGGGCTCGGCCACCTGTTGGATCGTCGGCGCTGTTTTGTCGACATAAGGGTTGCCGCTGCCTTGGATCGCGGCGATACGCCGGTTTCGCTCCCGCTCCCAGTCGCTCACCGGATCGGAGTTGGCCCACGCCTGAAACAGCTGTTGTTGCTGCCGGCTGACCTGGATGCTGTAGGTGTCGCGCATGTACCAGTAGGTGCGCGCGACGTCACCGCGCACGTCCGCCGGCGGCTCGAAGGTGCGCTCGGGGAAACTGACCTTTGCTTGGCACTGGCCATACTGGTAAGCGTCGCCGCTGGCGATCATCCCGTAACGCATGTTGGAGCGATCACCGTTCACCTCGCCAACCGATGGCACGAGATTCACCAGATCCGCCTCGGCCTGCCGGAACACGGGATCGTTGGCGCGGCAGTTACGCCGCCCGCCGTCCTGCCAGCACTGGCGCTGTCGACCGAAATCATAAGCGGGCATGACGTGCTCCCACTCGATCCGCGCGGCGCGCTTGGGCTGTTTGCGGATCTCGTAGCCGCAACTCGCGAGATTCGGCCCTGCATCGAAATCAAACTCGCAACCGCAGTAGAACGTCTGGTCCTGATCGTAGTAGACCTGGTTCTGGGCGATCCGCTTAGCGGCGGAAAAGGAGGTGGGAGGCGCCCCGAGCGCGGGGAAGGTGACAAGTACTAGCAAAGTGATGATAAAGCGCATGCCGGGCTCCATATTCAGCAGGCGCGGATTGTAGGGGGAGATAGTGGATAAAGCATCAGACCCCTTCACAGGGGCCTGATGAGAAGTCTCAGTTTTTGTCTTTGGGCGGGTTGGGATCTCTGCCGTGGCTGTCGGGGTTCTGAATCCTCCCATCCTTGCGATGAGGTATGAATTCCGTACCTTGGTTGCGGCTGACCCCCCGACCGTAGTCCATGGCCTCGTCTTTGGTAGCGAAATGGCCGCTGGCCCGCTTCGCCCCGTCTCGCTTTACATCCCAGCCGCCATTAGGGTTTGGGACGACATGATGTTCTTTCCTAGTCATTACGCTCACCTCACACCAGTATCGGCGTTAGAACGATGCACACCATGTTGTGTCTGATGCGCCAACCAATACCATATATGGCAAAATGCGCTTGCACAACACGTTGAGATGCTCGTCAGCGTTGAGCTGGTTGCTCTATCTCACATCGTATGCGGGAGATGTAACCGCTGTAGTCGAGGCTGTCTTCGACGTCGGTGGCAAGCCAGTCGGCGTCGTCGATGTCGGCTTTCCAGCCGGTGAGGGTGAGTGGCGTTTCCGGCGTAAGGTCGGCACGGCCGTGGGCCAGGGTCAGTTCGAACGTGGCTTTGCCGCGCTGGATTCGCCGGAGCTCGGCCTTGGCGGCGTCGAGGGCGTCGCCTTCGTTGGCGAAGGTGTCGCGCAGGTCCTTGAGCTTGTCGGCGGTGCCGGCGATGGCGGCCTGGCGCTGGCTGCCGGCCGTGTCGTTCCAATAGGCGCGGACGCCGGTGTAGCTGTCGCGATCGGTGCGGCTGTAGCGGTGCTGGTCCCCATCTCGGCGGGTGAGCGAGACGCGGGGCAGGGCGAGGCCGCTGGCCGTGAGCGCCTCGCCGGCGAGCGTGAACAGCATGCGTTCGGATTTCACCGCGGCGATGGCGTCGAACCGCTGGCCCAGGCGGGTGATGAAATTGAGGTCGGACTCGTCGGTCTGGTCGATGTGGCCAACGCGGATGCCGGCGAGCGTATCGCCGATGACCGGAGTGAGGTCGTGGCGCTTGGCGATGGTCTCGATGATGTCTGCGATGGTAACGCCGTGCCAGGACTGTGAGCGCTTGCCGGGCAGAAGGTTGCGCATGTCGGCGGCTCGGGCGCGGATGGTCACGCGATCCGGTGAACCGCTGTGTTCGACCTCGTCGACGATGAACACGCCGCGATCGACCAGACCCTCGTCCTGCCAGCCGATGGCCACGCTCAGCGGGGCGCCGTGGGGTGGCAGCGCCAGGCGGCCGTCATGGTCAGTCAGGCTGAGATCGAGCTGATCCGCTTCACCACCGCGCTGGCTGGTGATGCGCAGGTTGATCAGCCGGCCGTTGATGCGCGGCGTGATGTCCTGGCCGTTCAACGTGATGCGATAGCCCGGGCGGTGGTAGCCGTTGGCGGCGCTCATGCGTAGGCCCCGGCGAGGCGGGCGAGCGATGAGGTGCTGAGATCGCCGAGCAGGTCGGTTCGATCATCGTCGACGTGCTCGAGCGAGAGCGTGAATTCGATCTTGCCGGCGGCGCCGTCGCGGAACAGCTCGCTTGAAGTCTCGTCGACCTTGGTGATGACCCACAATCCGTACTGCCTACCGGTGCCCTCGACCAGCGGCCAGGCCTTGCCTTGGTCGGCCATGTCGCGGATGTCGTCCAGATCCAGCCGGCCGCCGGTGAATTCGGGCAGTAGGGTGCCGGTCAGGGTAATGGTATCCGCACCCGGGCCGATAAACTGGTATGCCGGTCGATCCCCAACGCGTGACTGTGACGAATGGCGCCACTCGGTGGCGCGTTGGAGTTGCTGGTAAGGTACCGATCGCGTCTCGAACACGAACATTCCAAGGGCCATTAGCATATGAATTCTCCTCGCAAGAGATCAGAGGTTGTCGCTCAAGGGGGGAAACCACTGCTATTTATCACTGTGGTTTCGGTTCTCGCTTACGCATGCTGGTTTGGTTATTGGCGACTTTGGGGAACATCAGGGCTTTTTGATGTCATTCAGCAGAAAGCGGGATTGATTGGCCCACTAATGCTGGCGAGCGGGATCGTGGGCAGTATCAAGATCATTCACGCAAGCAATCGGCGATGGCCATCTACCAGCGTTGGGTCCTACGTCATTTCTCTGATTTGCTTGATGTTCATCGTGATCTCTCCCGCCCAAACCGACCCGACAGTTCCGCAGCTCCCAGGGGCAGTTACTATTGTGCTCCCGGTGCTTTGGCTCTGGGGATTCATTCTTTCCGCTTTGACATTGGTGATGACTTCAAGAGCTCATATCTTTGAGGGCGAAGGTGAAGCTACTTCCTATCCCACATCGAAGAACGCCCCCGCGCCGCCTGCTCGCGCTGCGCCTGCTCGAGCGCCCGCTGAACCTCACGCGCCACGTACTGAGCCAACGCTCTCTCATCCATCCCTGGACTCGCGGTGACATTGATATCGCCGAGCTGAATGCTGTTGTCGATGTGCTGCTGGCCACCACCGGTATTGATCGGCGGTCGCGTGTCGAAGCGGATCGGCTCGGCACTGGCGTCGATCGTCGGCATGGCTGCAGCGGGCAGGGTGGCGGCGCCCAGGGCGATACCGGCACCGGCCTGGCTGACGCGCTTAGCGATCTCGGCGACGCGCTTCACCGGCTCGTCTCGCTGCCGATCGAGGCCGACGTTGAGGCCGTCAACGGTGTAGCCGCCGAGCTGAGCGAATACGCGGCTCGGTGAGTGAATACCGAGCTTGTCGGCGAACCAGCCTTTCACGTCGCCGGCGATATCCGACACCTTCTCTTTCAGTGCGCCGAGCTTGCCCGTCAGCCCGCCGATCAGGCCGTCCACGATGAAGCCGCCCAGGGACTTGAACTTGTCCGGGATCTCGACGCCGAGCTTTTCGAGCGCGGCGGTGATGGCGCGGTAGATCAGACCGAACGGCGACCAGTCCATCAGCAGTTTGGCGATGCTGCCGATCCCGCCATTGAAGGCGGTCTTCACGTCTTGCCAGCGCTGGGCAAACCATCCGCTGATCGATCCCCAGTTCCGGTAGACCAGGTACGCGACGCCGGCGAGCGCGGCTACTGCGGCGACGATGGCCATGATGGTCAGTGATGCCGGATTGAGCGAAAGCAAGGTCAGGGCGTAGCGCACGGCGGCAATCGGGCCGAGGATCGAGGTCAGCATGACGGTCAGCGCGCCGCCGACAGCGACGACGACGGCCAGCACGGCCGCGACGCGGGCGAGCACGCCGGCCAGCTCCGGATTGGCCTTGATCCAGTTGCCAATGCCGCGAGTGATGGCGGTCACGTTCTGGATCAGATCTCGCAGCGGGCCCTCGTTGGTGTCGGTGATCGAGATGCCGACTTCTTCCCACGCCGATTTCAGCCCTTTGAGGTCACCGCCGATGTTGTCGGCCATGGTGCTGGCGACACGGGCGCTTTCGCCGGTGGCGTCCTTGTACATCTCGACGAACTTCTCGATGCCGGCGGCGCCTTGCTGGGCGATCAGCTCGGCCATGCCGGCGCCGGGTTCCTCACCGAAGATCTGCTTCAGATATTTGGCGCGATCGGCGTTGCCCATGTTCTCGGTCGCCTTGGCCACGTCGGCAAGGATTTTCGGCACGTCGCGCATGTCGCCTTTGGCATCCTTGGCGCTGACGCCCAGCGTCTGGAGCGCGGCGGCAGCAGCACCGGTGGGGGCGGCAAGCCGGGTCATCATGGCGCGCAGCGTGGTGCCGGCCTGGCTGCCCTGGATCCCCACGTTGCCCAGCAGCCCAGCCATGGCTGCGGCCTGCTCGAGCGAAAGGCCCATCGCCTTGGCCTGGGGCGCGACGTACTTCATCGAGTCGCCGAGCATCTCGAGATCGACGTTGGCGCGTGTGGTCGTTGCGGTCAGTACGTCGGCGACGCGTCCCATCTGGTCGGGATCGAGCCCGAAGCCCGACAGAATGTTGGAGCTGATATCGGCGGTGCGGCCGAGATCGGTGTTGTTGGCCAGCGCCAGGTTGAGCATGTCCGGAATCGCCTGGCCGATCGATTCCGGGGTGAAGCCGGCCATGGCGAGAAAGGCCTGGCCACGGCCGACATCGGATGCGCTGAAAGCCGTACTGGCGCCCAGGTCGCGGGATTGCTCCTTGAGCGCGGCAAAGCGCGGGTCTTCCTTGTCCAGCCGGGTCAGCGCCTGCACCCGGCTCATGGTCTCGCCGTACTCGACACCGGGCGATAGCAGCCGCCCGGCACCGTAGAGCGCGGCGCCACCGGTTGCGGCCGCGGTGAACCCTGCGCCGGTCATGTTGTTGGCGCGGCCGATGGAGCGATGGTAGCGCTGCTGGGCCTGGGCGAGTTGCTTCTGCTTGCGCGCCACCTCGCCCATGCGAGCCTTCTGGGTGGCAAAGGCCTGGTTGGCTTCGCGGATCCGATGGGCGAGCTGGCTTTCGCTGCGCCCGAGGTTGTCGGTACCGACGCCGCCCTGGCGAAGACTGCCGCGCAATTCTCCCAGGCGGCGGCGCTGGTCGCCGAGCTTGCCGGTCAGGCGGTCGACTTCGTCGCTGGTCTGCTTGAAATGGCGCTGGAATTTATCGGTGGGGGCATCGGTGCGCTTGAGTTCGCCGCGCATCTGGCGCAGCCGTTCCTGCGCGGCGGCGAGAGCTTCGCCGTTCTCACGGGTGGCCTCACGGAGTTTCCGGAAGGAGCCGAGGTCACGCTGCTGTCGCTCCAGCTTGCGAAGCTCGTCCTTGCTGGCGCGCAGGGCGTCGGCGGTCTTGCCGCTGCCCTGGGTGATCTTCCTTAGCGGACCGGTCGCCTTATCGACGGCGTCGAGAATGACCTGGAGTTTGAGATCGCGCGCCATGGGAGTCCTCGGAGGATGAGCGTTTGCGGGCGCGCTCGCGCCAGTCCATCAGTTCGCGGAGGGTGAATTCCGCGCAGTCGGTGGGGGTCCAGTGGAAGACGATGGCGAGATCCGCCATCGCGTCTTCCACCGAGGCGGGAAGGTTTACGCGGTCTCGCCCCGTGCCCGCTTCGAGAGCAAAAAACTGGCGATCTCGCCGCCGCACTGGACCAGATCGGCCGGGTCCATCTGGCGCGCCTCGTGGTCGGTGAGCGACGGATTGGAGAGGCGCGGGATCAGCTTGATCAGCGCGTCGGTCTGCATCTGCAGCACGTCGGCGAGATTGACGCCGCGCAGTTCGCCAGCGGTGGGCTTTCGCAGGGTGATCGATTCGATGATGGTCTCGCCGCGTACGACCGGTGTGTCGAGTTCGACGGTGGCGGTGGTGGTGGTGGTCTTCTCGGTCATCTCGTTACCTTTTCGGTGGCTTGGGCGGTGATTTTCGTCGGTGTCGATTGGCACCCACGCGCCCGGGTTGGTGGCTACTGGATGGCCGCTCGCGCTCGAGCACGGCCACCCAGCAGATCAGGACCAGCAGCAGCATCTGCTAGATACCGAGCGCCTGGCGCCGCTTGGCGAGGCGGTCTTCGCCGTTGACCTTGAAGACATAGTTCGGGATATCGACCTCGATCTTTGTCGAGCCGTCGATGACCAGCTTGTAATAGCTGAGCGTGGTGGTGACCTGGTGCTCGGTGTTCTCGCCGGACTGGGCGTCGCCCATGTCGATTTCGGTGTGGCGGCCGCGCATGACCACCTCGACGGCCACGACTTCGTCGACGTCGTCGCGTTCGTAGCTGCCAGTCATGCGCAGCAGATCGGCGTCGATCCGGCTCGAGCCGAAGTTGTCGAAGATGCTTTCGACGAGGCCGCCGACGGTCCACTGGCAGGTCATCAGGCCATCCATGCCCATATCAATGCCGACGGTGCCGTCCATGCCGCCGCCGCGCCATTCTTCGATCTTGCGCGTCAGCGTGGGCAGCGTGACGGATTGGATCTGGCCCTGGTACGAATCACCGTTGCCGAACAGGTTGAGATCCTTGAGTTTCTTGGGGAGTGCCATCGGTCAATGCTCCTAAAAGATTCCCGGTACCGAGCCGGCTGTCAGGCGGTCGCGGCGACGCGATCGGCGAAGTCGGCGAGGTAGGTGTCGGTGATGCGCTGCTGGAACCCGAGATCCTCGAGCGGCGGCACCGGCGTGTAGTCGTAATCGATGCGCAGCTTGCCGGCCTTGAGGCTTCCCGCGGTGTTGAGGTCTTCATTCAGCCAGGCGTTGCCGTCAACGATCAGCCCCAGGGCCTTGAGTTCGGCGAACTTGGCGTTGATACCTTCGATGATGTCGCGGGCCAGCGAGGCGTGCAGCGACTTGTCCACCGCCCACAGGTGCGCCTCGGCGATGGTGTCGGCGAGGATCTGCGCCGTGCGGGTGTAGTTCTCGAACGGGAACAGGGATTCCGGGCCGGCGCAGGTGCGGGAGCCCCAGAAGCGGTAACCGGACTGGTTGATGAGCGTGGTGACGTCAGCGGCGTTGAGGATGCCGGCGTCGGTGTTCGGGCTCTGTAGATCCCAGAAGACATCGCGATCGATGCCGGTCACGCCGTTAACCACGACGTTGGAGATGGTCTTGTGCCAGCCGACGGTTTCATCGAGCTTGGCGCGCATGCCCAGGGCGACGGCGACGGGGCTGGTCGAGACGGTTTCGGCACCATCGGTGTCGAACGCCTCGAACTGCGGCCAGATCACCATCAGCTCCCGCGCGCCGAACTGGTCGCGGTACGTCGTGGCATCGGTGATCGTCTCGCAGCCGTGGGCGTAGACGTAGCCGAAGGCACGCAGCGACTGCAGCACCGAGACCATGGCGGTGGCGACTTCCTGAGTGTCGAGGTCCGGACAGCCGATAATCCGGGGCGTGACGCCGAGCTTCTGCTTGGCCGTCATCAGCGCCTGCAGGCCGGTGCGCTGGCCGTTTTCGAGCGTACTGCCGATGACATTGGCGCTGGTGTCGGCTTCGTCTTCGCCCTCGGCGACGCGGACCACGACGATGATCGGCTTGGCCTGGTAGCCAATGGCGGTCAGCGCATCTTTCAACGTGCCGCTGTCGCCGGCCTGGCCGATGGCGGTGGCCACGTTGGTCACCAGCGCCGGCTGGTTGAGCGGGAACGTTGCCGCGTCCGCATCGGATGCCGTGGCCACGATACCGATAACGGCGCTGGAGATGGTGCGAATGACGCGCGTGCCGTCGTTCACTTCGGAGACGCGCACGCCGTGGTGGTATTGGTCGAGTGCCATGATGGATCCTGATCAGGGAACGGGGCTTTTTAGGCAGTTCAGGGCATCCATGGTGTGAGGGCTGGTAGGCTGGGGCGAGCAGTTGGCGTTGTAGAACGGCGGGTAACAATCTTAGATCGTTCAGATGATGTGGAGTCGGCAACTATGCGTAATTTCGAAGGGTTTTTATTCCTGAATATCGATAACTTTGCATGTGCGTGGAACACCTATATTGGCTGTATACATTCAGCTGACGCGGGGCTAACTAAGCCAAAGGGGTTAGCTGTATCTAGCTGGATGGCATTCTTGCTAAAAGATATGCGGCGGTTTGAAATTGAGTCTGTATTTGAACGTGTCAGACAAGCTGAGCGTCCTGGCGCGCCATCTAGGATGCGTGGTTTTTTTGTGCTGGAGGATATGGAGAGCGCCGTAAGAATTTTGGATGAAGATCCTTGGGGGTGTCATTTCTGCGAAGAGTTTATAACTGATATTGGTGTGAGCGCAGTCAGTGAAGTCCGAGTTGATTCCAACTGGTTTCATTATTACCGAAAGCTGATTGGGGAGGGTGGGGATGCAACTGACATAGCTAGGAATTATTGGGGCGGTAAGCCTTGCCCCAAAGAAGCACCAATTTGGGAAACTATAGTGGATGGGGAGATAATGGTCTGGGGTACAGAGCTTAGAAAGCACGCTTTCGAGAATATTAAAATGCGAGCTCCGCAATGTATCCCGTTTCTTGAGGTTGCTAGAATTACTCACCTAAGCTTGAAAGGATATGGTGAGGTGGCAGCTTTCTTTGACTCTGCTGAAGCGCAGTATGTTAAGTATTTTATAAAAGCCGAAGGAAGTGATGAAGAGTTGACTGCCCTGCTTGAGAAAGCGGAAGCAAGAGGCGAAATTAATCCCGCAGCATTCGCTGATTTCAATAGGTATGGGCTCGTTCTCCCTGATTTGAATACCGAGACCTTCAAGGTTCTATAAACATTAGAATGTGTTTGATGTCGAGCGATAGAAGAGCCCGCCACTCGGCGGGTTTTTTCGTTGCGCGGATCCGTGCCCACTCAACTCCGACCCCGGCCCACAGCGCGAGGCGATCAAGGCACCGTTCATCACGTGGCCGTGAAGGCTGGCCGCGGCAGGCACTGACGGGCGGCGAGGGCGTCGCAAAGCCGGTACCCGGCCCGTACAACTATCGGCTACCTCCTCCCGTACAGTGTTGCTCTATGACACTTAAAGGGGGTATGGGTGGAACTCGGCGGGAAGTATGAGTGATCGCTAATTCTTCGCGCTGATCCCTATGCGACACACAAGGAGTCGAGCATGGCCGGTTACTACGAACTGACCCAGAACGACAGTGGCAAGTACCACTTCAACCTGAAAGCGGGCAATCACGAGAAGATCCTGAGCAGCCAGGTTTATACGACGAAGAGCGGCGCGGAGAACGGGATAGAGTCCTGCCGCAAGAACACGCAGGAGGACGCGCGCTACGAGCGCAAGGTCGCCAAGGACGACAGTCCCTATTTCGTGCTGAAGGCCGGGAACGGCGAGATTATTGGCACCAGCGAGATGTACAGCTCGGCGTCGGCGCGTGACAACGGCATCGAGTCCTGCAAGACGAATGGCAAGGGCCCGACGAAAGACAAGACCTGAAGCTCCGTCTAACCGGCCCAGTGGCGGCTGGGCCGGTTTTTGTCACTCCTCCCACGTCACGGTCTCGATGGCTTCTCGATCCCCGGCCTCCATGGCCGCGCTGACGGCGTCCTTCAACTCCCACGACTTGGCCAGCAGCCGCTGCTTGAACGCTTTCGCGGCGTCGGTAAGCGCGATCATCTGCTCTGGCGTGAGCGCGTAGACGGTGTTCGACCTGGCGCGCAGTGACATGACGGCGCCGGTTTCGCCAGCGGCACGGAGATCTCGCGCTTCGATGGCCAGGCCGAGCAGGTTGGCTTCGTCTTCGTCCGGGCGGGTCTGGATCACGTCATCCGTGCCGTCGGGCAGGGTGTAGGGCATGCCGGCGGCGAGAGTGGCGGAGAGGGCTGATTCGATGAGGGCACGCTGACGCGCGGCGACCGACCCGATGGGTTCTGCTGGGGACGGTTGCCAGCACGGCTGGCCCGCCGAATCGCTACCGCGAGTCATGCCAGCGGGCGGCTCACCCAGACCAAAAATCTGGAACGTCTCGTCGTCAACGTTGACGGCATCATCTGGCCAGGTGCCGGCAGCGATGTAATCGGCCTGCATTTCGGATGGGTAGAACGCGTTCTGCGTTGCGCTGTAATGCATCATCAGTACCCCACGGCGATGTAACGAACGGTTTGTCCCGAGTACGGTTGTTCCGCACCGATCGCGAGCTGGAAACGGTTGTTCTCAAGCTGCTCGGCACAAAGCATGGCGCGTGATGATCCGCCGAACTGGAGATTCCCGAACGATGGGATAACCTGGCGACACGCGTTAGGGAACGTGATGGGAAAGCCGATCTTCCATGTATCGTATGCGCCACCGGAATTACCACCCGACCGGTTGTTCACTTCACCCCATTGAATGATGGTGCCATCGGGATTTTTGACGTATCCGCTGGTTCCTCGGCTGCGCGCTGCATCGCCCTCATGCCAGATATTGTTGCCGTTCCATTGAAGGCCGCTTCGGCTTCCCAAAAGCTCCTGATCGAAATTTATTGAATCTCCCTTGTTTCGCTTCCGACTGTCGAGGCTAATCCTCCACGCGGAATTATCGCTATTGTCGATATCCGCTTGGAACTCGACAGCGCCGCCGACGGCTGTCGATTTGTCCTTGTCCATGCCGAACTGTAAGCCGGCGTTGCCAGCGCCGTCGTTATCGAACAAGTTATGCTCTTTGTTGCCATCAGTGCCGAAGTAAAACTTATTGCCGTTTACATGAAACCCATCGCCTACCGTTTGGTTAGCGGCACCGACCTTTATTGGATTAAGGTTATTGGCATGCCATAGTTCAGAAAAACCGCCGCCATTACCGACTGATATCTCGTAGCTTCTTTTTCCACGCCTGGTGATTCTGAAAATGTCATCCCCGTTGCCTTCGGGGCCATGAATGAAATGAGTCTCTCCGTTTGCGAACCCGGATAGACGCAGCCCACCGGCGCTTCTGTAGACGATGATAAGTCCTTGGTCGGAATCGACTTGTAACTCTCCCTTGAGCTGACTCTTGGCGTCGCTTCGAATGAACTGGCTTGCCTGGAGTCCGTCTAGTTTGTCCGCGTCCAGACCCGACCCAGACCCTTGCTTGACGGAAATCGTGGGAATGCTGTCTTTGCCTTTGCCGCCGGTTATCTCGATGTTGTTGCCAGCCTGAGTTGTCGCCGCCGTCATGACAGCGTACGGGCCTTCCGTGCCGATAGGCGGCGAATCCATGTAAACGAAAATGCCGTGGCTGTGATCGAAGATAACGGCGCCGTCTTCTTTCACATCACCCGCTTCTCGATTGCCGAGCAACAAAACGGCATTCGCGACATCGCTGCGCATGAACTTTTCCGATTCCAGCCCATCCAGCTTATCCGCATCCAGCCCTTTGCCCGAGCCTTCGTCACGAACGGCCGCCGTTCCCAAGGTGGCGAGTGCGGCTTGCACCGTCTTCGGGTTGCCGAGCTTAGCCAGGGCCCCCAGGCTGATACGGTCCCCAGCGTGGGCGCCGGTTTCCTGACGGTGCTGGTCCAGCGCGGCTTTATTGGCCGCTGGCGTGACTGCGCGGGTGTTGTCCGCGCCATCCTTGGTTTCCTGATAGGTCGCGAGTTCGACCATTCCCTGATTGTTGGTATTGGCGGCGGGGTGGTCGCGGCTGGCTGCGTGATCGGTGAGCTGCTTTACCGTGGCGTAGGCGGCGAGCACTCTGTCGATGAACGCTTTCAGCGTGCGGGGGACGACTGCGCGTAGCCTGTCGGTGCCGGCGTCGACTTCCTCCTGGGTGGCGAGTTCGAGCACGCCTTTGACGGTGGTGGATGCCGGGGGATTGAGGAACGCGGCATCGCCGAAGGTGATGCTCGAGACATCGAGCGATTCCACCACCAGGTCGGTGGCGAGCAGCAGTGTCGCGGGCGCCGCTTTCTCGATGATCCAGTCGCTTTGCGAGTAGACCGCGAACAGCACGCCGGCATCGGTGAACAGGCCGATCTCGCCGACCTGGTAGGCGTCGGCGGTTTCGTCCTGGACGGTGACGTGAAGCGTATCGTCGGAGACCGCCTGGCCGGCGATGGTGTCCACGCGCTTGATCGGCGCTTCCAGCTCGGTCTGATCCTTCGTCGGCGCATAACGCCCGGATCCCAGCCCGACCTCGGCGATGACCACGGCGTTGGTGCCGTTATTGTCGGGGTCGACCAGCGCGGCGCGGCCGGCGTCGGTGATGGTGAAGACAATGGCCATGGGGATCCTCTATTCAGCGGTGGCCGATAGCCGGCGGTAGATGAACGGGCGTGCTGCCCCTGCGATGCCGACCCCGCCGGCTCCACTCAGCCCGGCGGTGAAAGTGAAATGCGAGCGGACCGGCTTGGTGCGGCTGATCTCGTCGACGATGTCCTGTTGAAACTCGGCGTTATTGGGGACGTCCGAGCCGAGCGTCAGCACCACCTCGAAGGTGTGGGGCTCGCCCCTGTCTGCCTTCTGCCACCACTCGCGCAGCGCCAGGCTGCCGCCGAAGGAACGGACGACGTCTCGCACGCTTTTGGCGGTGCCCTTGCGGCGCTGGATCTCGATGGCGTCGCGGATGCGCTGGCGCTTGATGCGCTCCGGCCAATACGGCTGCCAGGAATCCAGCGACATCGCCCAGGCGAGCCACGGCAGCAGATCCGCGGGGCAGGTGTCGGGGTTCCAGAGCGTCCGCAGTGGTACCGGTAGGTCGCTGGCCGTGGCGGTGGTGGCCTCGAGCGCCCGCTCGGCTTCGGTGGCGTTGGGCGGCAGTAGGCTGACGGCGCGGCCTCGGGCGTCTGAATCACTCATCGAGACCTCCGTCGGTCAGATCGATTCCGGAGCAGTAGGTCGCCTGGGTGCGGTCGACAACGATGCTCGCCCCCGGTGACGTGAGTTCGACGCGCTGCACGCCGGGCTGATGGAGCGCGGCGTAGAGGCCGGAGAGCGTGACGTCGAGCCCGAGGCGGTGCTGTTGCTCGGCGTACGTCGCGGCCTGCTTTTGTGCCTGGCGCATGACCACCTCGCGATCCGGCCCGGCGTAGAAATAGAGCGTCGCGTCGATGTGGTACTCGATGATCTGGGCGGTTTGCACGGTGACGTGGTCGGTCAGCGGTCGAACATCCTCGGCGGATAGCGTTCTGTTGACGACCTCGAGCAGCGACGCCGGCGCGTTGCCGTTGTCATTCCGTGAGAGCACGGTGACGACGACTTCACCGGGCGATGGGCTGGTCGCGCTGGCATCCAGCACGGCGCCATCGGCCGACAGCGCGTGAAACACATAGGCACCCTCGGGGCCGGCTGTGCTGAACCCTTCGAGTGAGAGCTGGATACGGCGGCGAAAATCGGCGTCGCTTTCGAACGTCGGTTCGACCGGCGGTATGGCATCGGGATCACCGGTGGTCAGGGTCTGGCGCTCGACGCCGTAGAGCGCGCCGAGGTGGTCGAGATCCGAGCCGATGGCGTAGGCCAGCATGACGCCCTTGGCGGCCTCGTTGATGCGCTGGCGCAGCAGCATTTCGCGGTACGCGGCGACCTGTAGCACCTTGTAGGCCGGGTCGGATTCGACGGTGACGTCAAAGCTCGGATCGCGCTCGCGCAGGTCGGCCAGCATCGCTTCTAAGATGACTTCGAACTCGATTTCCTCGACGACGGCCGGCGCGGGCAGGCGCGAGAGGTCGACGGCGGTGAATCCTCCGGCCATGTCAGTTGCTCCCCGTCAGCGCGACGTCGAGGGTGACGTCGTCGCCGGTGTCGGTACGGCGTGCGGTGATGCTGAGATCGAGCCGACCAGGGCGGGTGGTCGAGACGGTGCGCGTGATCTGCTTCACGCGGATCCGCGGTTCCCAGCGCATGAGCGCGACAACGGTGGCCGAGTAGGCGCGCAGGGCGGTGGCACCGTTCAACGGCTGGTCGATGAGTTCGGGCAGCAGAGAGCCGTAGTCCCGGCGCATGACGCGGGAGCCGATCGGCGTTGTCAGGATGTCGGCGATGGATTGGCGAATGTGATCGACGCCGTCGAGGGGCTGGCCGGTCGTGCGGTTCATGCCTGGCATCAGGTCACCCCGTTGGTCTTGTCGCCGCCGCGTTGCACGCCGTCATGGGTGTGGCTCGAGCTGATGTCCTTGCCGTTGCTTGTCACCGCGCCCTTGAAATGAACCGCGCCAGACATGGTCGCGGTCTTGCCGCTGGGCTGGCTTAGATTGCCGTTCAACGTGACGTTGCCATTGATGACGACGTTGGCGTTGATGGTCGCGCCGCCGGCGGCCGTGGCGGTCAGAGCGGCGGCGGTAGTGACGGTGACGTCGGCCTGGGCGTCGACCGATGCCGATCCGGGCAGCGTGGCGCGCAGGTGGCTTGCTTCGTGGTCATATTCGATCACGGCACCATCCGGCATCAGCCAGTGGGTCAGGTTTGGGGCGTTGACCGGCGCGGGGTTGGCGTTGGCATAGATCGCCGGCAGCGCAATGGCGGCGCGCAGCTCGCCGCCGGGCGAGACCAGCACGACCTGTTCGCCGGTAGTCGGCGGGTTCCAGGTGCGGGCTTGACCGGCACGACCGACGAGCCACGGGATCCAGTCGGTCAGTAGCTCCCCGGTGCGCACGCGGATGCACGCGGTGGCGTGGTCGACCTGGGCGACCGTGCCGATGCGGATCACGTTCTGTAGTAATCGTGCGAGTTCGACGGAATTCATGGCGTACCGGGCTGAGTGACTATGCGGCTATCGTCCGCAGCGTGGCGGCGGCTGGCGAGCGGCGCGCGTTGTAGAACGGGCTGTTACAGCTCGCCGTCGAGATAGTCGAGGATGCCGTCGCTCACGCGCTGACGATCTGCCTCGCTGAACCCGAGCAGCTCGCGTTCGGCGTATTTCACGCGGGGGCCGTTCTCGGTTACGCGGTCGCGTAGGCCGTATTGATGGGTGCGGGCGATGCTGGCAATGCGGCCGAAAAATCCAACGGTGGCGCCGTTGGGGCTCGACCGGGTCTGCAGGTATTTGGCGGTGCGGATCTTCGAGAACATGGCATCTCGACGGATCTGGCCCTGGCGATCCCGCGAGCGGCGCGAGGCGAATGCCGATCCGTCCGGATTCTCTTGGCGTTTGATGCGCTCGCGCTGGCTGCGGCGTAGATCGGTGGCGACCAGGCGGGCGAGGCGGCGACGTTCGTGCGCTTGCAGCCGGGCGAGCAGTGGGGCCAGCCAGTCATCGAGCTGGCTGAGATCGTCAGAGGCCATCGGCGCCTTGCTCCCGCGGCCCATCCCACTCCGCAATCAGCTCATAGTCGCCGTCGATGTAAGCATTGCGGATGAGCAACTGCCAGTGCTCGGCGGGGCACTCCTCGCGCTCGAACCGGGGCATTCGGTGCTCGGCGTGAATCTGACCGGTGGCACAGTCGCGCTTGGCGACGACGCGTTCGGTGAGCTGGACGCGCAGCGCCAGGTCGACGGCGCTGTTGCTGAGAATCTCGGCCTCGAATGACACGGCCTGATTCGGATCGAGATCCGGCTGGTAGATAGAGAGCCAGTCGAGCAGCGGGATCATGACCGCGTCTATGTCGGCGGCGTAGTCCGTCAGCACGAGCTGCGCCGTGTAGGTGTAGCCGTGGCTGAGGTTGGGGCCGCGGGCGAACTCGATCGATCCGTCCTCGACGAACGTGAGCAGGTTGCCGGGATCGCGGGCGAGACTCGGGACGGCGTCAATCAGGTACTGGCGTAGGGCGTTGAGCTTTTTCACGGTCTGCTCCGGTCAGGGCGTCGACGAGTCCGTTATGACGTGTGGCGCAGCGCTGATACTGGCCGGCCCATTCGCGCATCGTGAGCACGACATCGCGGCCGGTGCCGTCAGTCAGCGGCGGGAGCGTCTGCGGGCAGCGGGTCAGCAGTGTCTGTTGAATCGGGGACGCGGCCGGCGGCGGCGTCGTTGAGCAGGCGGAGAGCATCAGCGCCGAGACAGACGTTGCGATAAATTGGTTTCTGGATCTCACGGACGATTCCCCGGTCGATGATGCGTTCGTTGGCGTCGAGCGTTGAGAGCCGGGCCTCGACGACGCCGGCGATGACGGACTCGCGGGCCAGTGCCTGGCTGGCCGTTTCGCGGGCGGCCTCGATCGCGGTCAGCCGGTGGCTATCCTCGAGCCAGCCACGAGTGAGCCAGCCGGCGGTGCCTGCGACCGAGATGGCCAGGGCGAACAGGCCCGCCAGGATCCGCGTTCTCATTCATCCAGCCCCGCCAGGCATAGCTCGTGCTCGGTCGCTCGGCGCTTGACCAGGCCGGGGAGTTTTCGGCCGCTGGCGTAGACCCATCGGTTGAGCTGATCGCAGGCGGCGCGAGTGTTGCCGGCGTTGAGCTGTTCGAGCAGTGTCGAGCGTTGGAATGCGCCCACGCCGACGTTGAACACGAACGAGGCCAGTGCGGCCCGGCGCGTCGGCGGCATGGTGGCGTTGATTTCCGGCGACACG
Source organism: Salinicola sp. CR57 (assembly GCF_003206585.1). NCBI lineage: Bacteria > Pseudomonadati > Pseudomonadota > Gammaproteobacteria > Oceanospirillales > Halomonadaceae > Salinicola > Salinicola sp. CR57. The sequence goes on along the minus strand of NZ_PZJL01000006.1, from coordinate 540,486 downwards.
TTTTGGTCGATGGCGTCGAACGCGGTACCGAGGTCGCCGGCCAGCAGGTCATCGCACTCCTGCTGAGTGCGCGTCTGGTTGAGCGCGACCGTCGGGCCGGTGTGGCCGGTGCAGATCGTGGGGATGCCGGCGGGGTCGGGATACGCCTCCAGCTCGGTGCCCTCGTAGTGTTTGACGACGTTGATCGACAGCGAGAGCGCGATGCCACAGGCGCCTCCGATCGCACCACCGCCGATCCAGCGGCCGAGGTTTTTCATGAGCGTTTCCCTCGGTTGTCGCGCCACTCCCGGAATCGCTCGAGATACTTGGGCACGAGCAGGCCGATCTGCAGGCTGAGGTAGGCGAGCGTCATAATGGTGATCCAGTCCGATGGCGTCATGCCGCCGGCGTGAAGCAGCGAGACGATGGCCGGTGGCGTGGTCTTGATGGCTTCGGTGGTGATGCTGAGCTGCTGGGCCATGGTCGTCCCTGCGTTTGCGATGAGTAGCGTTATCAGCACGATCATGGGATCGGGCGTGTGGTTGTGATTCCTGCTGTGGTGTCGAGTCGGTCGCATGGCATCAGTCCCAGATTTGGACGGTTGCGGTGCTGGGCGACTGGGTTGCGATCTCCGGCAGCGTGACGAGGGTCGCGCTGGGGAGTACCGGGCCGAGATCTGCCAGACCAGGGTTGGCCTGTAGCACTCGCTCAGTGACGTCCGCTGTCTGTCCGTAGACGCGGTAACAAATACGGTCGAGGGTGTCGCCCTGGAGGCTGCGAATCGTGCGCGGCATCAGACCAATCCTCCGGGAGAGGATTGGAACAGCGCGCAGCGCTGGCCCGTAGGGTGAACGACAGGGATGTCGTTCATATCAGCTCGACCGTGACGTGGGAGCGACCGACGATCTCGGCGACGGCCCAGCGCGCGTCGCGGCGGTAGTTGTCGGCGGTCTGGTCGTGCAGGTCCCCCCGGTCGCGGCTGGCAGCGGTGGCGTCGTAGTCGCGGTAACGCTCGAGGAGCTGGGCGTGGGCCTCGGCGAACACGGCGCGCTGGTAGAGCGCGGGGTAGATTTCCGGTGGCTGCCAGTGCGGGGTGGGGACGCTGTCGATCGTGAGATACCCAGCCTCGACCTGGGCGGCCATCCACTCGCGCAAAATCCGATTGGTCGTGGCGATCGCTGTCAGCAGGACATCGGTAATGCGCTGGGGCGTGATGGTGCCGTCGATGCGGTGCGAATCGCGGAACTCAGCCGGGTCGATGTCGGGATAGAACACGGCGTTTGCGATCGGTGCCGCGGGGGCGGCGCTGGCATTGCCGGCGGCGACGAAACTGGACATCTCAAACCCTCCGGCATGGTGAGCACTCGCGCGTCGGCGGGCGCGTTTGATAAATCAGGGGGTGGACGACGGTTTCGGGAGAGCCTGGGCTTTCCGTCACCGTCGTGCCCCCTGGCGTCGGCGGTCGACTCTGTGTCAGCCCGTAGGGCTGGTGTTGGGTTGCTGATCGTCGGCCGTTGCCTTGGTTGGCTCGGGCGACGGTCCGTCCTGCGGGGCTTTCTTGAGTTCGCGCTCGAGCGTCTCGATATCGCGCTTTACGCCGACTCGATCATTGAGCTCCCGGGCGCGTTGGTATTCGGCGATGGCTTCGGCCGGCTCGCCGCGGGCGCGGTGGCCGTTGCCCAGCGCCTTGTGGAGCTTGGCGCGGATCTGGTCGTGCATGTCGGCGCCATTGATCAGCGTGTCGATCTCACGCAGGGCATCGAGTAGCGAGTCGTCATCGTCGGCGAGGGTGAGCGCCTGGTCGGCGGATTCCTCGACGAGGAGGGCGGCAGTAGAGCGCTGGAATTGCTCGCCGGGATCGAGTTCATGGGTGATCGCGTAGCGGGCGATTTCCAGAGCGCCGTCGATGTCACCGACGTCGATGCGCCAGAGCATGACGCGCATCAGCACTTCGTCCTGCGCGCCCTGGCCGGATTCCAGCACGCCGGCAACGTACTCGGCGTAGTTCGGCAGGATCTCGCGCTTGACCTCGATCTTGCGCTCGACTGACTGGATCGACTTCAGCCGGCGGTAGTCCTCGAACAGTTGCGCCTTCATCAGCTCGAAGGCTTCGCCGTGCATCGGCTGATCGCCGGCGTCAGCCGCCGCTTTCGCGGCGGTGACGCGCTCGTAGTGTCTGCGGATGGAGCTGACCATGGGTTACTCCCCGGCCGCAGCGTCGGCGAATTCGATGCCTTCAAGGAGGCAGCCGAACCCGTAGTCCTCGATGACGTAGGCGTCATTGCTGGACTCGTAGTTGACGATGCGCTTGCGCTCGGGCTTCTCGATCAGGTGGCGGCGACGCGAGCCTTCTTGCCAGTAGATCGAGAGGTTGTCGGTCGATGTGATGAAGATCGCGTTTTCCGGCATGAACGGCACCTGGATGGCGTTCTGTCCGCCCATGCGCTTGGCGGCCATGATCAGGTCGAGGGCGCGGGCCTCGGTGGGCTGCTCCCACTCGTTGATCTTGGGCAGATACTTCTCGGTCATCATCGAGCGCCCAACCAGGGCGACGAGATCGGTGTTCTCGCGATACCAAGGCTCGACCAGCGAGTTGACCGCTTCGAATACCAGCGCGTCGAGGTTCTGGAACTCCTGCCCTTTGCCGATCTGCACACCATTGATAACGCGAGCGCTGGCGTTATTGCGGTACTGCTGCAGCCAACCGATGTTGACGTCCTCGAGCATCGGATTTGCGGTGCGATCGGTCTGCTTGGCGGCCGTCTTGCCGTGGAACCCGATCATGATGCGATCGAGCGCCTGCTGACGAAGGATGGCGTCGCGCACGCGGGCCTGGAAATCCGGGAACTTGGACCAGGCGTCGAGCTTGGCCCAGGTGATGAAGGTGTCGAACTCGGTCGAGTGGCACTCGTAGTCCTGCGGCTCGAGGTTGGTGGGGTCGACGGGTACGCGGTCACGCTGGCTGACATCGGTGCGGCCAGCGATTGGGCCGGTGATGCCGAGGCCGAGCTTCTGGCCCTTGAGGTCGCGAACGCCAGTGATGTTGACCCGGCTCAGGAATTCGCTCGATTCCTGAATCTTGGTCTCGAGCGTCTGCTGGACCGACGGATCGACCTCGAACGCGGCATAGGCATTCTCGGCGCCGTTGAGCTGAGCGAGCCGCGCGGCGTAGGCGTTGAAGAGTCTTCGGGTTTGGTTGCGCATGGTCTCTCTCAGCAGTCCGTTTCGATTGAGTCGTTACCGCCAGTGGACTCTTGGCGGCGTTGGTGTCGGGGCGTCGTGTCGAGCTGGGTATAAAGCTCGTCGAACCGGGTTTTCAGATCGTCATGCGCTTCCTGCAGCCCGGTGAACGCGGCGGCGGTGGGGCGCGCGGCGAGATCGTCGGCCAGCGCCTGGTGACGCTTCACGAACAGGCCGAGGGTGTCCTCGAGTTCGGCGCGGAAGGCAGCGAACCCGGCTTCGGTCTTGGCGTCATGCTTGGCGAACAGCGCCTTGAACCGCTCGGTGAGGGACGGACCTTTTTCCGGCTCTTCGGAGAAGTCGAATTCGGTTTCCATGGCGGCGGAGAACAGGTTTTCGGGCCGCTGTTTGCGGCTGGCCAGCGGGGACTCGCCGCCATCTTTCGCCTGCTGCGCGCTGAACTGCAGCATCGAAGTACCGAGCGAGGCAGGGGTATCGGTGACAGCGAGGCCAACGAGATAGGCCTCGCCGGTATCGGCGAATTCGGGGTCGACTTCCATGCTGGTGTAGACCTTCTGGCGCTTCTCGTTCAGCGCCTTCAGCTCATCGGTCGGATCGATTTCGGCGAGTAGCTGGACTTTGCCCTTGGCATTTTTCTCGGTCTTGAGCGCGGTGACGTCGCCATAAGCCTTGAACGGGCTATCCGGGAGTACGCCCTTGATGTGCTCGAGGTTCACCCGGCAACCGTACGTGTCGGGGTCGAAATTGGCGGCCATCTGGTTGAGCCAGTCGGCGCTGATCTTGCGGCCGTCGGTGGTGGCGCCTTCGGTGGCGATGCGGTGCCAGGGCATGTAGCGGTCTCCGGGAGCGAACGGGCAGGCAGAACTACTGTATGGGCGTCAGGTTCCGCGTCCCGGCGGTGAGTCTCAACGAATTGGCGTTGTAGAATGGCGGGTGACAAACCGTTGAGAGATAACGGTTTCGGCCGCGTCGGTACGCTGGCCGCATGAAACTACCGCCGACTGCAGCGGCGCCGCTGCCACCCGAACCCGCGGAACTCGATGCGTCGCTCGACGCCCTCGATAGCAACCGCCTGAGCGCTCGCCACCTGTATTGGTCGGGGTGGCGTATTTCCCGTATTGCGGAGTTTCTCGATGAGCCACGGGCCACGGTGGCGAGCTGGAAACAGCGTGAAAAGTGGGACGACGCCAGCCCGATGCAGCGGGTCGAGGGTGCGCTCGAGGCGCGGCTGGTTCAGTTGATCTGCAAGCCCGAAAAGGATGGGCGGGACTTCAAGGAGATCGATCTACTTGGCCGGCAGATCGAGCGTCTGGCGCGGGTCCACAAGTACGAGTCGAGCGGGAAGGAGAGCGACCTCAATCCGAACATCGAGCGGCGCAACGCTGGCGAGAAGCGCAAGCCGAAGCGCAACGATGTCGGCGACCAGGGCGTCATCCAGATCGTCGAGGCATTCGAGGCATCGCTGTTTCTCTACCAGCGGCACTGGTACCGCGCCGGCCAGCACGAGCGGATCCGTAACCTGCTCAAGTCGCGCCAGATCGGCGCGACCTGGTATTTCGCCCGGGAAGCGATCGCCGACGCCCTGGAGACGGGCAAGAACAAGATATTCATGTCGGCGAGCAAGGCGCAGGCCCACATTTTCCGCAACTACATCGTCCAGTTCGTGAAGGAGACGACGGGCGTGGAGCTCAAGGGCGATCCCATCGTGCTGGCCAACGGCGCGGAGCTGCATTTCCTCGGCACGAACGCAAAAACCGCCCAGGGCTACCACGGCGATACCTACCTCGACGAATATTTCTGGATCAACGGATTCGAGCAGTTCCGGAAAGTCACGTCCGGCATGGCGATGCACAAGAAGTGGAAGCAGACCTATTTCAGCACGCCTTCATCCGTGGCCCACGAGGCTTACCCGTTCTGGACGGGCGAGCGCTTCAACAAGCGCCGGGCAAAAGCCGACCGCATTGAAATCGACGTGAGCCACTCGGCGCTGGCCAGCGGGGCGCACTGCGGCGACGGTCAATGGCGTCAGATCGTGACGATTCAGGACGCCATCGCCGGCGGGTGTGATCTGTTCGACATCGATCAGCTCCGGCTCGAGTACAGCGACGACGAGTTCGCGAACCTGCTGATGTGCGAGTTCGTCGACGACAGCCAGTCGGCATTCCCGATGATGACCATGCAACGGTGCATGGTAGATAGCTGGGATCTGTGGCGCGACTGGAAACCGTTCGCGGCGCGGCCATTCGGCCAGGCGCCGGTGTGGATCGGCTACGACCCGGCGGGCGACGGAGAGGGCAGTGATGGCGCGGGGCTGGTCGTGCTGGCCCCGGCGAAGAATCGCAACGACCGTCATCGGATCCTGGAGAAGCACCGCATCAAGGGGCAGGACTACGAAGCCCAAGCAGAATTCATCCGTCAGATCACGCAACGCTACAACGTCCAGTTCATCGGCATCGATACCAATGGCATGGGCGAGGCGGTGGCGCAGCTGGTCGCGAAGTTCTTCCCGCGCGTGACGCGCTACCGCTACACGCCGGATAGCAAGGCGGCGCTGGTGCGCCAGGCACAGCACATCATCGACAAAGGGCGGCTGGAGTTCGACGCACGGGACGTGATCATCGCGCAGTCGTTCTCGTCGATCCGTCGCGAGCTGACCGCGAGTGGCCGCCAATTCACCTACGCCGCGGGCCGGAACAATCAGACCGGCCACGCGGATCTGGCATGGGCAACCATGCATGCCCTTCATAACGAACCGATCGACGTGCTGGCCGAAGGCGAGCGCGGTAAATCCATGATGGAGATCTACGGATGACAGCAACCGCCGACAAACCGCGCGTTCGCGTGCCCGCGACGCTGACCGAGTCGACGCCGGCGCGGGCGGAATCTTTCACGTTCGGCGACCCGGTACCGGTCATCGACATGCACGACTTTCTCTACACCGGTTGCTGGATTCTGGGCGCGCGGTGGTACGAGCCACCGGTCGACCTGCCGGCGCTGGCCCGGACGTATCGGGCGACGGCACACCATGGCAGCAGCCTGCAGGTGAAGCGAAACATTCTGTCGCGGTCGTTTATCCCGCATCCGCTGCTGAGCCGGCAGGCGTTCCGCTCGCTGGTGACCGATTACCTGGTGTTCGGCAACGCCTACCCAGAGCAGGTGTTCGGTCGGCTGGGCCGGCTGCTGGAGCTGCGCCCGGCACAGGCGCGGTACGTCCGGCGGGGCGTCGAGCCGGGGCAGTATTGGTGGACGTGCGACTGGCGTCAGCCGGTGGAGTTCGAGCGGGGCTCGGTCATTCATCTGCTCGAGCCGGACATCAACCAGGAGATCTACGGCGTGCCGGACTATCTGGGCGCGATGCAGTCGATCCTGCTCAACGAGAACGCCACGCTGTTTCGGCGCAAGTATTACCTCAACGGCAGCCACGCCGGCTTCATCCTCAACGTCACCGACGAGGCGATGAACCAGGAAGACATCGATGCGATGCGCGAGGCGCTGAAGTCGTCGAAGGGCCCGGGCAACTTCCGAAACCTGTTCCTGTACACGCCGGGCGGTAAGAAGGACGGGGTGCAGCTGATCCCGATCAGCGAGGTCGCGGCGAAAGACGAGTTCGCCGGCATCAAGAACGTGACGCGCGACGACACGCTGGCCGGACACAGGGTACCGCCGCAACTGATGGGCGTGATGCCGAACAACGTCGGCGGGTTCGGCGACGCGGAAAAAGCGGCGCGTGTGTTCAACGTCAATGAACTCGAACCACTCCAGGCGGTGTTCCTCGGGATCAACGACATCGTGGGACAGGAGGTGGTGCGGTTCCGACCGTATGAGCTGGGCGCCAGCGAATGAGTCGCCACCGCTGGTCTGACGCCCAGCCTGTCAGATCAAGCCAAGCCGCCCATCCGGGTGGCTTTTTTTATTACTCGGTGATCCGCCTAAGAGCGAAGCGGTTCCCGTGCAATGGCGAGAGTTCAAAGGCTGGAGGTCGCCCGGACGGCCAGGGGATAGCTCGCTGCTGATGAAGCCAATCGCGAAGGACTGGTTTGCCTCGATCACGGAACTCTGGGCACTTATGCCAGAAGCCCTCGGTCAATGCGAAGGTGTGGGAATCTCCGCCGACCTCGACGATGATCTCCTTCCATGCCGGGTCGAAGTATTCCCGGCGATTCGACATACCGACACGAATCCCATATCCATTCCTACCGTTCGACCACGCTCTGGTTTTCATCACACGCTCCATACACATTGAAATTCAAATTGAACGTATCCCATCCCCGCGCTGTTATCGACGCTTGCTGACCTTGGCCAGCGCCGCTGCCGCGCCGTCGACTCCCCGCCCCGCCTGCGCGCTAAATGGGTCGGTTTTGTTGCAGTGATGCACATGGTGGCAGGCCGCGCCGTTGCTGAGGCTTTTCACGGTTTTACAACGAAACTTTTTGATGCGGAATGGTGCGTTTTGCACCGTAGCGGGGTGAGGCTGTGGCGATGACCGTCTGCGATCTGCGTCGCGCGGCAATGAACCAAACCTCGCCATCCCAGTTCGCTACATGGGTTCAAAAAGAACTTCGCCCGCATGGAGGGTATGGCTGGTTGATAGCCGTGTACTGGCGTTTGACGACATTGATGCGTCGGCGCGCTACAATGCCGGCCATCGTTTTCCTACCAGCTCGCCGGCAAGAAAAATTCTATGTACAGGGCTGCGTACACACCCTAGGTTTCATTTGATGTCAAAAGACGAAAACTCGACTGATCTCAAGTACATACGGAATTTTTCGATCATCGCCCACATCGATCACGGCAAGTCCACGCTCGCCGACCGCATCATCCAGTTCTGCGGCGGGTTGACGGAGCGTGAGTTGAAGGAGCAGGTGCTCGACTCGATGGATCTCGAGCGCGAGCGCGGCATTACCATCAAGGCGCAGTCGGTCACGCTCGACTATCACGCCCAGGACGGTAATACCTACCAGCTCAACTTCATCGACACGCCGGGCCATGTCGACTTCTCCTACGAGGTGTCGCGTTCGCTCTACGCCTGTGAAGGGGCGCTGCTGGTGGTCGATGCCGCCCAGGGCGTCGAGGCCCAATCGGTCGCCAACTGCTACACCGCCATCGAGCAGAATCTCGAAGTGCTCCCGGTGCTCAACAAGATGGACCTGCCCCAGGCCGACCCGGATAAAGTCGCCCACGAGATCGAGGAGATCATCGGCCTCGAGGCGCATGACGCCGTGCGCGTCTCGGCCAAGAGCGGCCTCAACATCGATCTGTTGCTCGAGCGCCTGGTTCGGGACATTCCGCCTCCCAAGGGAGATCGCGAGGGGCATCTGCAGGCACTGATCATCGACTCCTGGTTCGACAACTATCAGGGCGTCGTGTCGCTGGTACGTCTGTTCGACGGCACGCTGAAGAAGGGCGACAAGATCCAGATGAAGTCGACCGGCCGGGACTGGGAGGTGACCGATATCGGTTACTTCACCCCCAAGCAGAACTCCACCGGCATTCTGCGGGCAGGAGAGGTGGGGTTCGTCATCGCCGGGATCAAGGACATCCAGGGCGCCCCGGTCGGCGATACCATTACCCACACCAAGACCAAGGACGTGCCACGCCTGCCCGGTTTCCAGAAAGTGAAGCCGCAGGTCTACGCCGGCATGTTCCCTGTCAGCTCCGACGACTACGAGGACTTTCGTGACGCGCTCGAGAAGCTGGCCCTCAACGATGCCTCGCTCGACTACGTGCCGGAGAACTCCGATGCGCTCGGGTTCGGGTTCCGCGTCGGCTTCCTGGGCACGCTGCACATGGAGATCGTCCAGGAGCGCCTGGAGCGCGAATACGACATCGACCTGCTGACCACGGCGCCCACGGTCAATTACGAAATCCTGATGGACAACGGCGACCTGGTGACCATTTCCAACCCGTCGAAACTGCCGGACATGGCCAACGTGTCGGAGATGCGCGAGCCGATCGTGCGCGCCACCATTCTGGTCCCGCAGGAGTACGTGGGCAACGTCATCTCGGAATGCGTCAACCGCCGTGGGGTCCAGCTCGACATGCAGGTGCTCGGCAGCCAGATGCAGCTCGTCTACGAACTGCCGATGGCTGAGGTCGTCATGGACTTCTTCGATCGACTCAAGTCGATCTCCAAGGGCTACGCCTCGCTCGATTACAGCTTCGAGCGATTCGACGCGGCCAAACTGGTGCGCCTGGATATTCTCATCAATGGGGAGCGCGTCGATGCGCTGGCGGTGATCATCCACCGCGATCACGCCCATTCTCGCGGCCGCATTCTGGTCGACAAGATGAAGGAGCTGATTCCCCGCCAGATGTTCGACGTGGCGGTTCAGGCGACGATCGGCGGCAGCGTCGTCGCGCGATCCACGGTCAAGGCGCTGCGCAAGAACGTGACCGCCAAATGCTATGGCGGTGACACCACGCGCAAGAAGAAACTGCTGGAGAAGCAGAAAGCCGGCAAGAAACGCATGAAGCAGGTGGGTCGGGTCGAAATCCCCCAGGATGCGTTCCTCGCCGTTCTCAAAGTGAACGAGTAGGAAAAACATTTCATGGATTTTTCGTTGTTACTGGTGTTGGCTGTCGCCATCACGGGGCTCGTCTGGCTGTTGGACAGCCTGTTTTGGCGTCGTTCCCGTCGCCAGCGCCAGCAGGCGGCCGCCGAAGCGCAGGGTAATGAGAAGTCGGCAGGCTACAAGGACCCCTGGCCGGTCGACTACGCCCGCTCCTTCTTCCCGGTGCTGCTGATCGTCCTGGTAGTGCGTAGCTTCGTCATCGAGCCCTTCCAGATTCCTTCCGGTTCCATGCGCCCGACCCTGGAAATCGGTGATTTCATCCTGGTCAACAAGTTCGCCTACGGTCTGCGCCTGCCGGTCGTCAATACCGAAATCGCGGATGTCGGAGAGCCCCAGCGCGGTGATGTCATGGTGTTCCGGTTCCCCGAGGATCCCTCGGTCAACTTCATCAAGCGGGTCATCGGTCTGCCCGGCGATCGTATTCGTTACGAGAACAAGCAGCTCTACATCAACGGCAAGCCGGTGCCCAAGTCGTTGACCGACTCCGATCCCGCCGAGGCGCCTGGGGAGGAGCTGTTCGAAGAGCATCTCGGCGATGTCGACCACCGTATCTTCAACAACCCGCAGAGCCCCGGCCCGCAGATGCGGGAAATCGTGGTGCCCGACCATGAATATTTCATGATGGGCGACAACCGCGATCACTCCAATGACAGCCGCTACTGGGGTTTCGTGCCGGAGAAGAATATCGTCGGCAAGGCGTTTGCGGTCTGGATGCACTGGGATGGCGGATTGCCTAGCTTCAGTACGGTACGCCAGATAAACTGATTCTTATATAACTTGCCATCGATCTCGGGCCGGGCCGCTTGAAGCCCGGCTTTGGGCTTGCTGGTCGGCGGCAGGATCCGCACGGCGGGCGACGGGGCGTTCCCGCGCCCGCCTTGCTGCGGATACAGCGGCTCTTCGTTTCAAAGACAACGACTCAATGGGAATGACGTGAGTGATCCTCTGCAAGGCTTCAGTCGTCGTATCGGCCACGATTTCCGTGATCCGACGCTGCTGGAACTGGCGCTGACGCATCGTAGCGTGGGTGGCGCCAACAATGAGCGGCTCGAGTTTCTGGGCGACTCGATCGTCAATTTCGTGATCGGCGAGGCGCTGTTCAAGCGCTTTCCGGCGGCGCGTGAAGGTCAACTGTCGCGCCTGCGAGCCGGGCTGGTCAAAGGCCAGACCCTCGCGGTAGTGGCGCGTGAGTTCGAGCTGGGGGAGTGCCTGCGGCTGGGATCGGGAGAGATGAAGAGCGGCGGCCATCGGCGCGACTCCATCCTGGCCGATGCGCTGGAAGGGGTGATCGGTGCGATCTATCTCGATGCCGGCATGGACGTGGCCCGTAGCCGGGTGCTGGCCTGGTTCGGGACCCGGCTGGAAGCGATCGATCTGCACAATACCCAGAAAGATCCCAAGACCCGGCTTCAGGAGTTCCTGCAGTCTCGCCAACAGGCGCTACCCCGATACGAGGTGATTTCGGTGGAGGGCGAGGCACATGCCCAGACGTTCAGCGTCGAATGCCATGTCTCCATGCTCGCCGAGTCGCCGACGCTGGGTGAAGGCTCCAGCCGGCGAATCGCCGAACAGCAAGCCGCCGAGCTTGCGTTGTCCAGACTCGAACCATCAAAGGGCAAGCGCCAATGACACAGAGCTGTGGTTTCGTCGCCATCGTCGGGCGGCCCAACGTGGGTAAATCGACGCTGATGAACCGCATCCTGGGGCAGAAGATCTCCATCACCTCCCGGCGTCCGCAAACCACGCGCCATCAGGTCATGGGCATCAAGACGATAGATGAGGCGCAGTTCATCTACGTCGACACTCCCGGTATCCATCTGCAGACCCGCGATCGCAACAAGGCGATCAACCGGTTCATGAACCAGGCGGCCACCCAGGCACTGCGCGATGTCGATTGCGTGGTCTTCCTGGTCGATCGTACCCGCTGGACGGAAGAGGACCAGGTCGTCCTCGACAAGCTCACCCACGTGGAAGCGCCGGTGATCCTGGCGGTCAACAAGGTCGATTGGCTCGAGGACAAGACGACATTGCTGCCGTGGCTGGAGTCGCTCTCCGCCAGGCGCGAGTTTGCCGCTATCCTGCCGATCTCGGCCAAGCACGGTACCAACGTGCCGGAACTCGAGGGCGAGGTCGCCAAGCGTCTGCCGGAAGGAGTGCACTACTTCCCGGACGACCAGATCACCGACAAGAGTCAGCGGTTTCTTGCCGCCGAACTGGTTCGCGAGAAGGTCATGCGCCAGTTGGGAGACGAACTGCCCTATCAGATGACCGTCGAGATCGAGGAGTTCCGTGATGAGGGCAAGGTCATCCACATCAGCGCGTTGATGCTGGTCGAACGCCAGGGTCAGAAGAAGATTCTGATCGGCGACAAGGGGGAGCGGATCAAGAAGATCGGTATCGAGGCGCGCCAGGAGATGGAGCGGGCTTTCGACAGCAAGGTCATGCTCAACCTGTGGGTCAAGGTCAAGCGCGGCTGGTCGGACGATGACCGGGCGCTGAAGAGCCTTGGCTACAATCTCGACTGACCCGTCGATCTCTCGATCGACGAACTGACTCGAGCAGGGATTTGCGCTCTCCTCTCAAGAGGCCTTGGCAATGACGCCCCAGCCGGCTTATCTGCTGCACAAGCGGCCCTATCGGGAAACCAGCGCCCTGGTGGATGTCATTACTCTGGAGCACGGTCACGTTCGCGCCGTCGCCCAGGGAGTACAGCGGGCGGGGAGCAAGTCCCGCGCCAAGCTGCAGCCGTTCGCGCCGCTGCATCTGACCTGGGTCGGCGACAGCGATCTCAAGCGTCTGCGGATGATGGAGACCACCCAGAGCGCCGTGTTGCTGGCCGGTGAAGGCTTGCTCTGCGGACTCTACGCCAATGAACTGCTGATGCGAGCGCTGCCGGTCGGGTTGCCGACGAGCGATCTCTTCGCCATCTACGCCTGGACGATCGAACGGCTCACCCGGCCGGCCGAGCGTGCCACCAGCCTCAGGCGTCTCGAGATCACGCTGCTCGAGACACTGGACGCCGAACCGATCTTTCTCGAGATGGACGACAGCCCGCTCGACCCCTCTACGCGTTATACCTATATCGCCGAGAGTCGCCGTTTCACCCCCGTTGGCGGGCAACAGCCCGGTTGGGACGGCCGCAGTCTCAAACTGCTGGCCCGTGGCGACTGGGAGGCACCCGGACTGGCTGGCCTGAGCAAGGCGCTGACCCGGGCGGCGCTGGCGCCGCTGATCGGTCATCAGCCATTACGTTCCCGGGAACTGATGCAGCGACTCAGTGAGCGCCGTCGTCAGGGGCGTACCTGACCCCTGGGTATCGCCGGGACGTGAATAGTGTCCTCGACCTGGGTCCTCTTATCCTCTCTTTACCGCTTCAAGGAGTTCCAGTTCATGATCGCTACTCGTATTCAACTGGGGGTCAACATCGACCATGTCGCGACGTTACGTCAGGTTCGCGGCACCCGCTATCCCGATCCGGTCCAGGCGGCGCTGCTGGCCGAGGAGGCCGGTGCTGACGGTATCACCCTGCATCTGCGCGAGGACAGACGCCATATCCAGGAGCGGGATGTCGAACTGATCTCGGCAGTTCTCAACACCCGCATGAACCTGGAGATGGCCGTCACCGAAGAGATGGTCGCGCTCGCCGAGCGATTGAAGCCGGCGGATGTCTGCCTGGTGCCGGAAAAGCGGGAAGAGCTGACGACCGAGGGTGGGCTGGATGTGGTAGCCAATCGCGATACGGTCGCCAGCGCCTGCGAGCGGTTGCGGGCGGCGGGCTGCCAGGTGTCGCTGTTCATCGACCCCGAGCCTGCGCAGATTCAGGCGTCGTTCGAGGTGGGCGCGCCCGTGGTCGAGTTGCACACCGGAGCCTACGCGGAGGCGACAGGCGATGCACGTCGTCTCGAGTACGCGCGGCTGACGGCGGCGGCAGAGTTCGCGAGTGAACTGGGCTTGGTGGTGAACGCCGGACATGGGCTTCATTATCACAACGTCGAAACCGTCGCGGCGATTCCTGGCATTCACGAGCTCAACATCGGCCACGCGATCATCGCCCGCGCGCTGTTCGTCGGGCTCAAGGAGGCCGTGGGGGAGATGAAGCGGCTGATGGTGGCGGGCCAGGAATCGGGGCTAATCGCCCAGATCGAATCTTTCGATCAAGACCACGACCACGACCATGGATAGCGCTGTCAGCTGATGTCGGTGAATGCCTGGTCCTCGGCCCACAGGATCAGGCGATCGCAAGCCGCTATCAATTCACGAAACGCCTCTTCGCATTCCTCAATGGCGCCATGACGACAGCGCTGCTCCAATTCGTCGCAAGCCGCCGCGAGTTGCGGGACGCCGCAGTAGCGACAGCCGCCTCCGAGCTGATGGACTCGCTCCCGCAGCAGGGCGACATCACGCCCTTGCCAGGCTGCGTGCAGTTCCTGGCAGTGCCTTGGCAGCTCCGCGATCAGCAAGGCCATCATTTCCATGACGAGCGCCTCGCGACCGCCGCTGCGCTCCCGGGCCTGTGCCTTGTCGACGACCGGTAGGTCGCCGGCATGAGACAGGGAATTCGGAGCCGGTAAGCCGGCAGCTTCCCCCGCCTGTTCCGGATCGGCAATACCGGGCGTGATTTTCGCCGTGTCCGTGTCCGTGTCCGGTTGCGGGTCAGTATTCGACGATTCGGTAAGGGGCAGATACCTCGCCAGTACCTCCCGCAGCAGGCGTTCGTCCAGCGGCTTGGTCAGCACCTCGGTGACTCCGTCGTTCGCAACCACGTCGTGGCCATGGGCGTCTCGGCCGGCTGTCATGGCGACGACGGGCGTGCGGGCCCAGGCCGCGCTCAAGCGCCGCAGGCGGTCCGCGGCCTCGTAGCCGCTGGCGTCCGGCAGATGAAGATCCATCAGCACCAGGTCGATCGAGGTTTCCGAGGCGATGGCGACGGCCTCTGCCGCGGTGCCGGCCACTACCACATTGGCGCCAATGATCGGCAGCACCGCGTCGAGGTAGTGCTGCGAGACCTCGTCGTCGTCGACGACCAGCACGCGAGGACGGGATGGCATGGCTTGCTGGCGACTTTCCGCGAGCATCTTGGCCAGGGTGCGGCCCAGCATGTAGCGGGAGATCGGCAGTCTGAGCACGACGCTTCCCTTCGGGAGTCGCCAGTCCAGGGCCTGCGTCGGCGCCAGATTGGCGATCACCAGGCAGGGTTGGGAAATGGCGTCGAAGCGTTGTTGCCAGAGGTCCCGGGTGGCGGCGGCGAGTGCGCTTTCGTCGATGCCGACGATGAGCAGCTGACTCGTGTCACCCGCGGACGACAAGGCGTCCGCCGTGGCAATGGCGCTCGGCAGTGCGTGCCAGCGTCTCAGGGCGTAGTCCAGCAGATGGGCCAGGCGCGTGTGAGGTTGCCAAATACCGATCCTGGCGCCTCCGAGATCGAACTCTGCCGGTCGAACGTAGGGTTCGCAGGCCTCAAACCCGAGTCGGGAAACGATCGTCTGGCTCCCGCCCCGGCGCTCACCCAGCGCCAGAGAGCCGTCCAGCTCCCCCGCCAGACGATGGCAGATGGCGAGACCCACGCCATCCTCGGCGTTGGCGGAGCGAGTTTCGCCTTGCGCGATCAGCCGGCGCAGCCGCTCACGGTGGGCGGGGGCGGCGTTGCCGCCATCGCTTACGCTCAGTCGTAGTCTCACGGCGCTGCCTTCTCGGCTCTCGAGCACGATGCGCGTGACGACGTCACCTTCGCCGCCATACTTGATGGCGTTGTTGACCAGGTTGGTCAGCAGTTGACGCACGGCGACGTCGGCACCGACGAGCCGGGGCGGAACATCGTCATAGACGATGGCGAGAAGGGTGATTCGCCTGGCCTGCGCCAGCGGTGTCTGGAGGCAGAGGACTTCCCACAGCACCTCGGCGATATCGAACACGTTGTTGGTCCGACAGCGGCGGGGATCTCCCAGTACATGGTCGACGGTGTCCAGCAGACCATTGGATGCCAGGTGAATATGGCGCAGCCATTCGCGCTGCTGCGCGTCGAGAGGACTGTTTTCCAGCAGACGACAAAAGCCGAGCAGACCGGAGAGTGGCGCGCGCAGCTCATGACTCATGTAGGTCAGGTCGCTCTCCTCGCGGGCTTTCGGGAGAGGCTCGGCATTGTCGGCTGACGTCGCCTGGTCGGATTCCGGGATGCTTCGGGCGTGTCTCGCTGCGCGTGACGAGCGCCGCCAGGCCAGTGCCGCGGGTATCAGCAGCAGCAGCGACAGCATCGGCATCAAGGTGGGCAGAGGGCTTTGCGAATACTTGCTGGCTCTGGAAGGGTCGAGGGTCAGGTCCAGCCAGTAACTGCGTGAAGATGGTTGCGCCAGGAAGTCGCCCAGCGGTTGTATCCATCGTTGCATGCCATTCTCGTGCCAGGACATCGGGGTCGCCGGAAGCGTCGCCAGCGGCGCGGGAGGCGCGGAGCCGGTGAAGTCTCGCGAGGCGCCGCTGTCATCCCGCAAGGTGGCGTTGACGATCGCCGGATCATCGGTCAGGCGATCCAGCAGTTGGTGGACCCGCGCGATGTCTTCATTCTGCGCGGCTTCGGCCAGCGACGGCGTGAACACACGATTGATGCTCTGCAGGCGTCGAGAGAGCATCTGGTCATTGGCCCGATGCCAGTCCCACGCGTGCCACCCGGTGATGCCGAGCAGCAGCGCCGATAGCAGCAGCGAGAGAGTGATCAGCCAGCGTGAAGCCATGAGTATTCCGAAGCCTTTGCGTTCCCAATCGATTCTATCGGCGAACACGGTCAAAACCGTAGCGTCTGTCGTAACCTCAGTCGATCATGGTGTAAAAAATGGCTTCGACATCGTGTCATAGCATTGCCGAAGCCGCGATGACCAGATGGGGAGTGCTGTCATGTCCCCCGCCGGCTTCGATATACTGTCGTCACTCTCTCTCATCGGTTTGCGGACCGAAAACGTTCAGGCTCTGGCTCTAGGACACTCACTATGGCATTCCCCACGCTTGCGCAGACCGTCGGCAATACGCCGCTGGTCCGACTCGCGCGTATCTCCGCCGGACGCGACAACACGATTCTGGCCAAGCTGGAAGGCAACAACCCCGCTGGCTCGGTCAAGGATCGACCGGCGCTGTCCATGCTCCGCGAGGCGGAGGCCCGCGGCGACATCTCTCCGGGCGACACGCTGATCGAGGCGACCTCCGGCAATACCGGCATTGCACTGGCCATGGCGGCGGCGGTGATGGGTTACCAAATGGTCCTGATCATGCCGGACAACGCCTCGAGCGAGCGCAAGCAGGCCATGGCGGCCTACGGTGCCAGGCTGATCGGCGTCAGCAAGGAGGCGGGCATGGAGGGCGCCCGGGACCTGGCAGACGAGATGATCGCCCGGGGAGAAGGCAAGCCGCTCAACCAGTTCGCCAACCCCGACAACCCTCTGGCGCACTACCGCACCACAGGCCCTGAATTGTGGGAGCAGACCGCGGGGCGTATCACGCACTTCGTCAGTGCCATGGGCACCACCGGTACCATCATGGGCACCTCGCGCTATCTGAAGGAGCGCAATCCCTCGATCCAGATCGTTGGCCTGCAGCCGGCCGATGGCGCCAGCATTGCCGGCATTCGACGCTGGCCGGAAGCCTACCTCCCCGACATCTTCGAACCGCAGCGGGTCGACAGCGTACTCGATATCGGCCAGCAGGAGGCCGAGGAACACATGCGCCGGCTGGCGCGGGAAGAGGGCATTCTCGCTGGCGTCTCCTCCGGCGGTGCCCTGGCGGGCGCATTGCGGGTCGCCGAGCGAGTCGACAACGCCGTCATCGTGTTCATCGTGTGTGACCGCGGCGACCGTTATCTGTCCACCGGCCTCTACGCGCCGGAAGCCTGACCATGGCGATGCTGGGAAAGAGGCGAACGCCGGCCGTGCGCCGGGAGCGTCAGGCGCCGTCACCCGCTCCCGCGGTGGCTGCGGAAGCGGGCACGCTGGTGATCGAGCGGCTGGCCCACGACGGGCGTGGCGTCGCGCGCGACGGGGAAGGCAAGACGGTATTCGTCGATGCCGCGCTGCCGGGAGAGCGGGTCGAGGTGGCGATACACCGCCAGCGCAAGCGCTATGACGAGGCGCATGTCCGCGAGCGACTCAGCGATGCCGCGACGCGCGTCGAACCGCCCTGCATCCATGCGACACGCTGCGGCGGGTGCGATCTCCAGCACTTGAGCGTTGCCGGGCAGCGCGAGCACAAGCGCGAGGTGCTGATCGATCTGCTCGGACGCCAGGGAATCGATGCCCCGGAGGACGTGGCGATATTGCAGGGCGACGACGCCGGCTACCGGCGCCGGGCCAGGCTCGGGGTCAAATGCGACGCCCAGGGCCGAGTCCATCTCGGCTTTCGCGCGCGGGGCAGCGAACAGCTGGTCGACATCGACAGCTGCCACGTGCTGGCGCCTGCCCTGGCGAGACTGCTGCCGCGACTGCGGGCTCAGCTCGAGACGCTCGAGGCGCCGCGTCACGTCGGCCATCTCGAGCTGCTGCTGACCGATGCCGAGGTCGTCACCTTGGTCATCCGTCAGCTGCGCCATGTACCGGAGGACGAGCACCGCTGGCGCGCGTTCGCGGAGCGCGAGGCGTTGGCCTGTGCCGTTCGCCGGGGGCGGAAGGCGACCGAACTGGTCTGGCTGAGCGACCAGCCGCGACTGGTCACGACCGTGTTCGGGTCTCGCCGGCCCATATCGCTGGCGCTGGCGCCGGGGGACTTCCTGCAGGTCAATGCCCACATCAACCAGCGGCTGATCGACACCCTTCGGGACTGGCTGGCGCTGGCGCATGACGACTCCCTGCTCGACCTGTTCGCCGGCATCGGCAACTTCTCGCTGGCCCTGGCCGAGGACGCTGCCAGGATCACCGCTGTCGAAGGTAGCAATGCGATGGTCGAACGCCTGCGGGACAATGCCAGACTGAACGGTCTCGATGTCGATGCCTTGCAGGCCGATCTCAGTGATCCCGGCGAGGCGGTGGACACCTTGATCGCCGAGCACGACACGGTGCTGCTGGATCCGCCGCGCGAGGGAGCCAGCGCGATCTGCCGACGATTGGCGGAGAGTGGCGTGATGCGGGTGGCTTACGTCTCCTGCGACCCAGCGTCGCTGGCGCGGGACGCGGCTCTCTTGCTGGCCGGCGGTTTCGTGCTGTCGCGCCTGGCGATGGCCGACATGTTCCCCCACACGGCACATCTGGAATCACTCGCGTTGTTCGAACGGCCAGCCCGTTCCGGGCGGCCAAGGCGTCGAAACGAAGACCACGACACTCCAGCTTCGGGAGGCAGGCACTAGCATGGTGAAGGTGCGAGAAAGCGAACCGCTGGTCGATGATGGCAGTGTCGATCTGGATCTGTGGGTGAAGCGGCTGCAGCAAGAGGTCGAACTGCGAGATCCCGGGCGTATCCTTCAGGCCTGCCAACTGGCCCTGCGGGCCAGCGAGCGGGACATCCAGGGTAACGAGGCGCTCGCCGACCAGACGCTGTTGACCGGCCTGGAAATGGCCGACATCCTCAGCCAGCTCAAGCTGGACCAGCAGACGCTGGAGGCCGCGATTCTCTATCGCGGCGTCCGCCGTGGTCTGCTGAGCCTGGAGAGCGTTGCCAAGCAGATGGGGGAGGAGGTCGCCAAGCTGATCGAGGGCGTGCTCAGCATGGCCGCGATCAGTCAACTGCAGGCCCCCAAGCACGGGCTGTCACAGCACAACCAGCAGGACAACCTGCGCAAGATGCTGGTGACCATGGTCGACGACGTTCGCGTCGCGCTGATCAAGATCGCCGAGCGCACCTGCATGTTGCGGCAGGTCAAGGATGCCTCGCGGGAGAAGCGCCTGCGCGTCGCGCGCGAGGTCTTCGATATCTATGCGCCGCTGGCACATCGGCTCGGCATTGGTCAGGTCAAGTGGGAACTCGAGGACCTGGCCTTTCGCTACCTGCACGAAACCGAATACAAGTCGATCGCGAAGCAACTGGCGGAGAAGCGCCTCGATCGCGACCGCTATATCCACGAGGTGGTGGAAACCCTCGAAACGCTGCTCGAACGCCAGGGAATCCTGCGCTACCAGGTCGACGGCCGGGCAAAGCACATCTATTCGATCTGGCGCAAGATGCAGCGCAAACGCATCGACTTTTCCCAGGTCTACGATGTCCGTGCGGTGCGTATCCTGGTGCCCGAGATCGCCGACTGCTACACCACGCTCGGCGTGGTCCATTCACGCTGGCACCACGTCCCCAACGAATTCGACGACTACATCGCCAACCCCAAGAAGAACGGCTATCAGTCGCTGCATACGGCCGTCATCGGCCCCGAGAACAAGGTGCTCGAGATCCAGGTGCGCACCTTCGCCATGCACGAGGAGGCGGAACTCGGCGTCTGCGCGCACTGGCGTTACAAGGGAATGGATACCAACGCCAAGAGCCGGGGGTACGAGGAGAAGATCGCCTGGCTTCGCCAGGTGCTCGAGTGGCAGGAGGAGGTGGGCGACGTGGGCGATTTCCGGGAGGGGCTGGCGAGCGACGTGGCGCCGGACCGGATCTACGTATTCACCCCGGATGGCCATGTCATCGACATGCCGCAGGTCGCGACGCCGATCGATTTCGCCTATCGCGTGCATACCGAGATCGGCCACCGTTGCCGCGGTGCCAAGGTCGATGGCCGCATCGTACCGCTGACCTATCTGCTCAAGACCGGCCAGCAGGTCGAGATCCTGACCGCGACGAAGAGCGCACCGAGCCGGGACTGGATCAACCCCAACCTCGGCTATGTCCGCACGTCGCGCGCCCGATCCAAGATCCAGGCCTGGTTCAAACTGCAGGCGCGGGAGCAGAATCTCGACGAGGGCAAGGCGATCTTCGACCGTGAATTTCGTCGCCTCGACATCGACGGGGTCGATCTCGAGCGGCTGGCGGGGGCGGTCAACTACACCTCGGTGGAGGACATGTACGCCGCCATCGGCGCCGGCGACCTGCGTATCGGCCAGGTGCTGCATCAGGCCCAGCAGCTGTTCGGCGAGAGCGACGACCAGGAGCAGCTCGATCGTCTGCTGACCAAGCCTCGTCGGCATCAGGGCAAGGAACCCAGCGATGGCATCACCGTGCTGGGCGTCGGCAATCTCAAGACGGCCATGGCCAATTGCTGCCACCCAGTGCCCGGCGATCAGATCATCGGCTACATCACCCAGGGTCGCGGGGTCACCGTCCATCGTCAGGACTGCCCCAACGTACTCCAGCTCCGCAGCGAGGAGCCCAGGCGCATCGTCGATGTCGAATGGGGACAGAAAGAGCGCACCCAGTATCCGGTGGATATCGAGATCGAAGCGTGGGATCGCTCCGGACTGCTGCGCGACGTGACTCACGTGCTCTCCAGCGATCGGGTCAACGTGACCTCCGTCAACACCGTGACCGACAAGCTCGACAACATCGCGCGGATGCGGATCACGCTGGAGATCGAGGGGCTGGAAGCGCTCGAGCGCATTTTCTCGCGTATCCAGCAGCTGCCCAACGTGATCGACGTCAAACGGCTGCGGCAAGGCCACGGACAGGCATAGGAACCAATATGCAGGACAGCAACGCCCCGACACCGCCGAACGATGACCGCCACTCGCTCGATGACCTGCTGACGTTGATGGCGGTATTGAGGGATCCGCGTCACGGTTGTCCCTGGGATATCAAGCAGGCGTGGGACACCATCGTCCCCCATACGCTGGAGGAGGCCTACGAGGTCGCCGACGCCATCGAGCGTCGAGCGTTCGACGAACTTCCCGGCGAACTGGGCGACCTGCTTTTTCAGGTGGTCTACTACAGCCAGTTCGCCAGAGAAGAAGGGCGCTTCGATTTCGACGATATCGTGCATACCCTGACGGCGAAGATGCTGCGACGTCACCCCCATGTCTTCCCGGACGGCACGCTGAATTCCCGTCGCCAAGCGGGCGACGGCAAGACCCCGCCGGTGGCCGAGAGCCGGGTCAAGGCTCGCTGGGAAGCGCTCAAGGCCGAGGAGCGCGAGGCGCGCGTTGCTGCCGCCTCGCAACCGCTCTCGGCACTGGACGACATCCCCACGGCGCTGCCCGCGCTGAGCCGTGCCGCCAAATTGAGCAAGCGAGCTGCCGGCGAAGGCTTCGACTGGCCTGACGAGCGTGGCGTCATCGACAAGATCCGAGAGGAGCTGGCGGAGGTCGAGTCGGCGCTGGCCGACGACGACCGGGCGCACGCCCGGGAAGAGGTCGGCGATCTGCTGTTCGCCGTCGTCAATCTGGCCCGGCGGCTCGGGTGCGATCCGGAGCAGCAACTGCGCCGTACCAATGCCAAGTTCGAGCGGCGTTTCCGCCATGTCGAGGACGCGCTGGCACGGGATGGCACCGCCCCCGGTGATGCCACGCTGGAGGAGATGGAGCGCCACTGGCAGGCGGCGAAACAGGAAGAGGCCAGCACAGGCATTTCGTCCATGTCGTAAATTTACGACCAATGTCGCTTCCGTTCCGGTCGATTCTTTCCTCCAGATCGTTATGCTGACGCAGTGAGCGGTCTATCTTCGCCGTCGGACCGCCGGCAATCCGCATGACGGTCGGCGTGCCGGTTCGGCCAACTCCGGGAGGGAAACCATGCGTTCAGAACAGGAAACGTCGCTGCACGAATCGTTGCGGGACAATGTCCGGCTGCTGGGAGATAGCCTGGGCAGGACCATTGCCAAGGATCTGGGCGACGAGTTCGTGGATCGGATCGAACGAATCCGTGCCTTGGCCAAGAAGGGGCGGCAGAGCGCCGAGGAGGCGGACCGCCGCGAGCTGATCGACTACCTCCGGGCGCTGCCCGAGGGCGAATTGCTGCCGGTGACTCGCGCCTTCAACCAGTTTCTCAATTTATCCAACATCGCCGAGCAGCACTACCGGGCACGCTTTCGACGCGTCGAGGATTACAAGCCCGGGACCCAGCCCGATCTGGGCGAACTGCTGCAACGTGCGACGTCCGCCGGCCAGTCCCCCCGTCAACTGGTGGACGCGATTGCCGGCATGCGCATCGATCTGGTGCTGACCGCGCATCCCACCGAAGTCATTCGACGCACGCTGATTCAGAAATACGACGCCATCGACCACTGCCTGCAGATCATCGAGGACAGTGGCGACGAGCCGGAAGTACTCCAGCGTGCGCAGGGGAGGCTCGAGGAGCTGATCGCCCAGTCCTGGCACACCGACGAGATCCGGCATGAACGCCCCACCCCCGTCGACGAGGCGAAGTGGGGGTTCGCGGTCATCGAGAATTCGCTGTGGGAGGCGGTGCCGACCTTCCATCGCGACCTGGATGCGCTGCTGATGGAGAAGGCCGGCGAGCGATTGCCGCTGGAGGCGTCTCCGATCCGCTTCGCTTCCTGGATGGGGGGCGATCGCGACGGCAACCCCAACGTCACCGCCAGCGTGACCGAGGAGGTGCTGCTGCTGGGGCGCTGGATGGCGGCCGATCTCTATCTTCGCGATCTCGAGCAGCTCAAGGCCGAGCTGTCGATGTGGAAGGCGAACGATGCGCTCCATGCCGAGGTCGGCGACGATCCGGAGCCTTATCGGGCACTGCTGAAGCGGTTGTCGACCCGGCTGGAGGCGACCCGGGCGTGGGCGCGAGCGCGGCTCGATGGGGAGGTTCCCGCCGAAGCGGCGATCATCGAGACGCGGGATCAACTGTTCGCGCCGCTGCTGGCCTGCCACCGCTCGCTGTGCGATGTGGGCCTGGAGACCATCGCCAACGGCGTGCTGCTGGATACGTTGCGACGGGTGGCGGTATTCGGCGTCAACCTGGCCAAGCTCGACGTGCGCCAGGATGGCGCCCGCCACGCCCAGGTATTCGAGGAGCTGACCCAATATCTCGACCTCGGCAACTATCGGGAGTGGGACGAAGAGCGCCGTCAGGCGTTCCTGCTCGAGGAGCTGACCTCGCCGCGGCCGCTGATCCCGCCGCGCTGGGCGTGCTCCGCCGAAACGCGGGAGGTGCTCGACACCTTCGCGGTCATCGGACGCGAGCATCGCCAGGCGCTTGGGACCTACATCATCTCGATGGCGCAGCAGCCCTCCGACGTGCTGGCGGTGGCGCTGCTGATGAAGGAAGCCGGCAACGGCGTGCGCCTGCCCATCGCGCCGCTGTTCGAGACCCTGGACGATCTGGACCGGGCCGGTGACGTGATCGAACGTCTGCTGGCACTGCCGGGATATCGGGAGGTCGCCGGCGATTACCAGGAAGTGATGATCGGCTACTCGGATTCGGCCAAGGATGCCGGTCAGCTGGCGGCGGCCTGGGCCCAGTATCGGGCGCAGGAGCGGCTGGTCGAGGTGTGTCGCGACGGCGGCGTCGAGTTGACGCTGTTCCATGGCCGCGGTGGCACCGTCGGGCGTGGTGGCGGTCCGGCCCACGCCGCGATCCTGTCGCAGCCGCCGGGGTCGGTGAACGGCAGCCTGCGGGTGACCGAGCAGGGCGAAATGATCCGTTTCAAGTTCGGTCAGCCCGATATCGCGCTGCGGTCGATGGAGATCTATGTCTGCGCGGTGCTGGAGGCGACGCTGTTGCCGCCGCCCGCGCCTCGGCCAGTGTGGCGCGAGGAGATGGATCGTCTGGCCGCCATTGCCCACGGTGCCTATGTGGGCGTCGTGCGGGAGGACCCGGATTTCGTGCCCTATTTCCGCGCGGTGACGCCGGAGGGCGCGCTGGGTCGTCTGCCGCTGGGGTCGCGCCCTGCCAAGCGACGCCAGGAAGGCGGCATCGAAACGCTGCGGGCGATCCCGTGGATCTTCGCCTGGACCCAGACCCGGCTGATGCTTCCGGCCTGGCTCGGCAGCGGCGAGGCATTCGCGAAGCGGCTCGAGGAGCAGGGCGGGCTCGACCGGCTGCGCGAGATGCGCGAGCAGTGGCCGTTCTTCGGCACCTACCTGGACATGCTCGAGATGCTACTGGCCAAGTCGGATCCGCTCATCGCCGCCTACTACGAGAAGCGTCTGGTCGATGACCCCGCCTTGACCCGGTTGGGCGAGTCGCTGCGCCAGCGACTGGTCGATCTCGAGGCCGTACTGCTGCGGATACTCGATCAGGGTGAGCTGCTCGAGAATACCCCGCTGATTCGTCAGGCGATCGAGGTGCGCAACCCGTATATCGATCCGCTCCATGGTCTGCAGGCCGAGCTGCTGCAGCGCAACCGGGATGCTCGGGGCGAGATCACCCCGGAGCTTTCCCGGGCGCTGATGGTGACCATGGCGGGTATCGCGGCCGGCTTGCGTAATACTGGCTAGAGGCCTGAGAGGCGGCGAATCCTGCTATAACGGTAGTGACCGGCCGGCATGTAGACGCGGCCGATCATCGACCTGTTTCCCGGGAGTGCGGCATGGAGTTCAAGGATTACTATGCGGTACTGGGCGTAGAGCGGGACGCCGCCCAGGACGAGATCAAGCGCGCCTATCGCAGACTGGCGCGGAAGTATCACCCCGACGTCAGTCAGGAAGCCGATGCCGATGCCCGCTTCAAGGAGCTCGGCGAAGCCTACGAGGTGTTGAAGGATCCCGAGAAACGTCTTGCCTACGATCGGGTCGGCCAGGGCCAGCGGGCCGGCGAGGACTTCAGCCCGCCACCGGACTGGGATGCCGGGTTCGAGTTTCGGGGTGGCGGTTATACCCAGGAGGGCTACTCCCAGGAGCAGCACGCCGCCTTCAGCGATTTCTTCGAATCACTGTTCGGTCAACGTCGAGGGCCGGGCCCGGGGTTCACGGGCTCGAGCGGCGACCCCGGCGGCAGGCGGTATCGTGCGCGCGGGGAGGATCATCATGCCAAGGTGTCGATCGCGCTCGAGGATGCCTATCGCGGTGCCGTTCGCACCCTCACACTGCAGAGTGGCGAGCTCGACGAGCAGGGACGAGTCCGACCGCGCCAGCGGACCTTGAAAGTCCGGATTCCGAAGGGCGTGAAACAGGGCCAGCGAATTCGCCTGGCCGGCCAGGGGGAGCCCGGCATGGGCGGCGGTCCGGCGGGCGATCTCTATCTGGAGATCGAGTTCGAGTCGCACCGGCGCTACCAGGTGGAGGGGCGCGACGTCACCCTGATCCTGCCCGTGGCGCCCTGGGAAGCGGCGCTGGGCGCGACGATCGCGGTGGCGCTACCCGAGGGCTCGGTGGAGCTGAAAGTCCCGGCGGATTCCCAGGATGGGCGGCGCCTGCGGCTCAAGGGCCGGGGCATTCCAGGCGAGCCACCGGGCGACTGCTACGTGGCCTTGAAGATCGTACTGCCGCCCGCGACGAGTGACGATGTCAAGGCGGCCTATCGCCAGTTGGAAGCGGTGGCGAACTTCAATCCCAGGGCGACGGCGGAGGAGACACCATGACCATCCACGATCTCACCCGGGTCCCGGCCGACAATCTCGACGAGACGCCGGTCCTGACGCTGGGCGACCTGTGCCGAACCTGTACGGTACATGCCGAATGGGTCATCGAGCTGGTCGACGAGGGCGTCATCGTTCCCCACGGTCGCCAACGCGAACAGTGGCGTTTTTATGGTGCGACCCTGCATCGCGTCAGGGTCGTCCAGCGCCTGCAGCGCGATCTGGGAGTCAATCTGGCCGGCGCGGCACTGGCGCTGGAACTGATGGACGAGGTCGCGCGATTGCGTCGGCTAGCCGGCGAGTGACCCTTCGACTGGGTGCCGCGACTCGAAGCCGCGACGGCACCTCGCGACATTCGCCGGGATGAATCCGGTGAGTGTCGTTTCGTCGTCCGACGCCTGATGTCGGTAAGTTTACGACTTTGGTTGTGTCGCCGATAGACGACTCTCATCATCAAAATGAGCGTGCTACGCTTGTCGCCACTTCCGGCTCTCCTGCGATTCTCCAATGCGTATCACCACCACCGAGACGCGGACGCTATCGATCGATATCGACCCGCCCATTCTCGAGGCCGCCCGTTGCTTAATCGATTCATCCCAACGCCGAATTCTCGGCCTCGTGGGAGCGCCTGGCTCGGGCAAGAGCACGCTCTCCGAGGCGCTTTTCGCCGCGCTCGGCGATCAGACCCAGATCGTCCCCATGGACGGCTTCCATCTCTCCAATCGACAGCTGGCGGTACTGGACCGGGCCGGGCGGAAGGGCGCGCCGGACACGTTCGATGCGTTCGGTTATCGCGACCTGCTCAAGCGCCTTCGCGCCAGTTTCGGCGAAGAGACAATCTACGCGCCGGGCTTCTACCGGGAGATCGAGGAACCGATCGCTGCCAGTATCGCGGTGGCGCCACCCACCTCGCTGATCATTACCGAGGGTAACTATCTGTTGCTCGAGGAAGAGCCGTGGCCGCAGGTGCGGGAGATGCTGGACGAAGTGTGGTTCCTCGATGTCGATCGTGACCTGCGCGAGTCCCGCCTGATCGCCCGCCACCGCCAGTTCGGGCGCACCGAGCGGCAGGCGCTGGAGTGGGTTCGTGCGACCGACGCGCCCAATGCCGCGCGCATCGAGGCCGTGGCCGGCAACGCCGACCGCCAGCTGTGGTGGAGCGGCAGCCGGATTCGATTCAAGGACGTGTAGCAATACCTGCCGTCACCATTCGAGCTGGGCGACTCAACCTCCAGGACGCCCGATTTCAAGGAGAGAAGCATGAATGCAATCGCTGCCGCCGGTCGCGGCCCGAAACGCAAGGGGCTGGTCGTGATGGTGTCGGTCGTGGCCGCACTCGGTGGCCTGCTGTTCGGCTATGACACCGGCATCATCGGCGTGGCGCTGCTCGGGTTGTCCAAGCAGTTCGCGCTGGACGACACGCTCAAGCAGCTCGTCACCGGTGCGATCATCCTCGGTGCCATCTTTGGCTGCGTGGGTACCGGGCGGCTCTCCGACCGGCTGGGGCGCCGCTGGACGATCGTGCTGGTCGGCGCGGTGTTCATTGCCGGCTCAATCCTGTCGGCGGCCTCGACCAGTGTCGGCATGCTGATCGCGGCGCGATTCATCCTCGGGCTCTCCGCCGGCAGCGCGACGCAGATCATCCCGGTCTATATCGCCGAGGTGACGCCGCCGGAGCACCGCGGCAAGCTAGTGGTCATGTTCCAGTTCATGGTGGTGTTCGGCATTCTCGTCGCCTATCTGGTGGGCTATGGCCTGGGCGAGCAGTGGCGCTGGATGTTCGGCCTTGGCATTATCCCGGCGGTGATTCTGATGCTGGGCATGCTGGTACTGCCGGAGAGCCCGCGCTGGTTGGTAAGCAAGGGGCGTGAATCCGAGGCGCTGGGTATCCTCGAACGGGTGCGTGCCAGCCGCGAGGGGGCGCAGTCGGAGATGGCCGAAATCAAGGAGGTGTCGGCGCGTCCCGAGGGCTCCTGGCGCGATCTGTTCCAGCCGTGGATTCGTCCGGCGCTGGTGGCCGGGGTGGGGATCGCGATGTTCTCCCAGATCACCGGCAACAACGCCCTGATCTACTACGCGCCGACCATCCTGAGCCAGGCCGGTTTTGGCGACAGTGCCTCGGTGCTGGCGGCGATCGGCGGCGCGGTGCTGATCAATCTGGCGACCATCCTGGGCATTTTCCTGGTCGATCGGATCGGGCGGAAACGCTTTCTGTTGTGGATGGTCCCCGGATCGGCGGTGGCGCTGGTGATCATGGGGATACTGTTCGTGGGTGGTGCGCCCGAGGATGCTTTCAGCCAGTACGCCCTGGTGGCCTGCCTGGCAATCTACATGGCGCTCAACTGCAGTTTCGGCGTCTGCCTGTGGCTGATCAACGCCGAGGTATACCCGCTGTTCGTCCGCGGCAAGGGGGCCAGCATGGGGGCGTTGAGCCACTGGGTCTTCAACCTGCTGGTGACACTGACGACGCTGTCGCTGATCAGCGCGCTCGGCACTTCCGGCACCTTCTGGCTCTATGCGGTGATCACCACGATCGCGCTCGTCTTCATCGTCCGCTACGTGCCCGAGACGATGGGGCGTTCGCTGGAGGAGATCGAAAGCGATCTCAAGGCGGGCGTCTTCTTTCCGGCGGACAAGTCCCGGGGCGATTCGAAGCGATCATCGGTCGAGGCGACGAGCGCCGTCGAGTGACAGTGCCGCGCCACGCTCGGATAGCCAACGGGGCCGGTCGCGATGACCGGCCCCGTCGCTTACGCCTCTTGGGTCTATTCAGATGCCGCGCGCCAGAGCGCCTGGAGTTCGGGGGTGTCGAGGCGATGGCGAAGGCTTGCCTCGACCAGCGGCCCGAGGATCGCGTCGTGCTCCGTGGGGCGATTGGCGAGCACATCCTGGAGCATCGATGAGTGATTGGAGGACGTGGCTTGAATCACGCCATCGACCAGGGCTTGCCAGCCCTGCGACGGTGGCGAGACGCCCTCGGCCTGCATGATACGTTCGATCTCGGTCACCAGCGCCGTGACGCGTGGTCGAAACGCCGGCCGGGCCAGGGCGCCGTTGGGAACGCGGTGATACGCGGTCAGCGGGTTGATCACCGCATTGACCGCGAGCTTGTGCCACAGGCGGCACCGAATGTCTCGGCAGGGGGTCGCGGCAATGCCCGCCTGTCCAAGCCGGTGGGCGACGCTGGTCGCCAGCGCGAAGTGGCGGTCGTCGAGATCGCCGATCCAGGTCGTCCCCGTGGCGGCATGCACCACGTCCGGCGAATGAGGGCCGGGTGGCGGGCGATAGGCGGCTTCGGTGGTCGAGGCGCAGAGCACCGGCCCAGTCCAGCGCTCGCTGATAGCGGGTTGTGCCCGGAATCCGTTCTGCAGTAGCAGCAGCGGGGTGGCCGGTGCGAGCCGCGGTGCCAGGGCATTCAGCGCGGCCATCGCATCGTGGGACTTGGTCGCCAGCACCACCAGCGCCGGGGCGGCGGTGCCGGTTCGATCGGCCGCCCAAGCTGTCGTCGGTTGGCGCGCAACCGCGATCCTCGACGCTTCGCCGTCGGGTCCGCGCAGATGGATGCGAGGCTGGGCCGCCTGCCTGCCGAGCAGGACGACGGGGAACCGTCGGGCCAGTGATGCCGCGAAAAGCTGGCCCAGGGCACCGGCGCCGACGATCAACCAGCTCCCGTCGTCGGTCGACGGCATCGTGCGGGTCTCTCGAGATCGCGACGTCATGCGTCGGGCTTCCGTGCACGCCGAGCCCGGGTCGGCTTGCCTTTGGGGGTGGTGTTGGACGAACCGGATGTCGATCGACCGCTACTCGATGAGGCGTTGCCCCGGGAGCGGCGCGCTCCCGTTCTACGCCCCGAGGCAGACCGCTTGCCACGCTTGGGTGGCGGTGCGACCGGCGCCGTGCTCCGGGCCGAGGCCGCAAGCGCCTGGTTGAGGCGCCCGGCGTCCGCCTGGGCCAGCAGCGCCTGGAGGTCTTCGATCAGGGCGGTCAGAAACGGGGCTGGCGCGTCCTGGCTTTCGGCGATCGCCGAGAGCCGTTGCTCCCACAGGGCGGTGCGCTCGGGACGCGTCGCGGCCGGTGGCAGCGAGTCGATCAGCGCATGGCCGGTGCGCGTGGCCCTGATCGCTTTTCCATCGCGGATCAGATAGCCCCGCGTCAGCAGCGTTTCGATGATGCCGGCACGGGTCGCCTCGGTGCCGAGGCCATCGGAGTCGCGCAGCGTGCGTTTGACCGCGGGGTCCTCGACGTAGCGCGCGATGTTCATCATCGCCTTGATCAGGCTGGCATCGGTGAAGGGTTCCGGCGGCCGGGTCTCGCGAGCCTCGCAGCCGGCCTCGGTCACGCTGGCCGTTTCGCCTCTGGTCAGCGGCGGCAGGGCCGGCACGTCGTCCCGCGTCGTGAACAGCGGCTTCCACCCCGGCTCCAGAATCTCCCGCCCCTGGGCCTGGAAGCGCTCGCCGAGGAGGTCGAAGACGGCCCGGGTCTCGTAGGTCTCGAGGGCCGGGTAGAACTGGGCCAGCACGTTTCGGGCGATCAACCGGAACAGGTTGGCCTCGTCGCGGCTCAGCTTGTTCAGGTCGGCCGGGCGACCCGTGGGTGCCAGCGCGTGGTGGGCACCGACCTTGGCGTCGTCCCATGCCTTGGAACGCAGGCCGAAGTTCGCCCGCTCGGCCCACTCCCGCAACTGGCCATCGAGGCGACAGGCGTCGGTCAGGGTCCTGGCAGCCTCCCGGTGATGCGCGGCGGGCAGGTAACGGCAGTCGGAGCGCGGGTAGGTGATCAGTTGGTGGCGCTCGTAGAGTGTCTGGCAGACGTCGAGGACCCGCTTCGCCGACAGGCCGTGGCGGCGCGCAGCATCGATCTGCAGTGACGACAGTGAATAGGGCAGCGGGGCAGCCTGACGCTTGCGTTTCTGGTCGAGCTCGGCGAGATGACCCTGAGTACCCGCGAGGCGCTGCGCCAGCGCCTCGGCCGGACCTGGATCGAGCAGGCGACCCTGGTCGTCCAGCGGATGGTGTTCGCCGGGTTGCCACCAGGCCCTCAGCGCGCCACCCGCGACCTTCAGGTCGGCCCACAGCAGATAGAATGGCTTGGGCTCGAAGGCGGCGATATCGCGATCGCGGCGTACCACCAGCCCCAGCACGGGCGTCTGGACCCGACCCACCGACAGCAGTCCGTCGAACCCGGCCTGGCGCCCGATCAGCGTCCAGGCCCGGGTCAGATTGATGCCGTAGAGCCAGTCGGCGCGGGAGCGGGCCTCGGCGGCGGCGTAGAGCGGCTGGTAGCGCTGGTTGTCCTCGAGGCTGGCGAGCGCCCTGGCCACCGCGTGTCGGTTGAGGTCCTGCACCAGCAGGCGCTGTGTCGGCCGGCTCCAGCCCAGGTGATTGAGGACTTCCTGAACCAGTAGTTGCCCCTCGCGGTCGGGGTCGCCGGCATGCACCACGCTGTCGGCCCCCTTGACCAGCTTACGCAGGACGGCCAGCTGGCTTCGTGCCTGGCTTCTGGGCACCAACTGCCAGCGCTCGGGAACGATCGGCAGGTCGTCGAGTCGCCACTGCTTGTACCTGGGGTCGTAGCGCTCGGGCGCGGCCTGCTCCAGCAGATGGCCGAGACACCAGCTCACCACGGTATCACCAGCTTCGAGATAGCCCTCGCGACGCGTCGCCTTGACCGGCAGGGCATCCGCGATGGCGCGGGCGAGACTCGGTTTTTCGGCGATGATCAAACGCATGTCGCGCTCCGATGATACTTGGGGTCAAGGCTGGATTCTGCCGTGACTTGGCGTTGCGGGAAACGCCCCGGCTCGAGAGATTGCGGTCGGTGGCGGCTTACTTCTCAAGGTGGCGGCGCGCGCGCACCAGGGCGCGATACCAGTGACGGTGGGGCGTTCCCACCGCCGGCGGCGCCATGCTCAAATAGCTGATATTGGGCGTCTCGCCACGCTCCAGGTTGACGTTGGTCAGCATCTGTAGCGTGCTCTCCCGGGCACCGTACTGGCGCTGCAGGAACGCCATTGCCTCCGGTTCCAGAGCGACTCGGTAATGCTTGACCAGGGCCAGCGCCAGCGATTCTGCCGTGCGCGACAGGTCGGTCTCGATCTCGCGAACCATTGCCGATCCCATCGCCGCTTTCGCCGCCACCGAGAGATTGGGCTCGAGCTGGCCGAAGTCTGCCGCGTTGGTGCTGTTGATGGCACGCTGCACGGCTGGGCGCGACAGATGCACGTGAGGCTCCAGGGCCAGGAATATCTCGACCGCGACGCGCTTGGCGCTTTCGACGCCCACGCTGAGCTGGGTGTCTCGCTCGGCTTGCCGCAGCCGCTCCCGCAGGGTACCGATGTTGGCCTTCTCGAGATAGCGGCCGAGCTGTTTGCAGACGACGGCCTTGGCTTCGTCGTCGAGGGTGATCGTGCTTTCGCGGATGCGCAAGCCTCGACGACCCGGGCCGAGTCGCAGACGGGTCGAGTTGTCGGAGAGATCGGCGCTGACCGTGTCCCAGCGCTGGGCCATTCGCAGCCGATGTGCATGACTGCGGCCCACCTCGTTGTAGGCACTGGAGACGCTCTTGTAGAGCTTGATCGCGTTGGTCAGTACTTCCGCCTGATGGCGCAGGGTCTGGCGATCGTCGCTGCGTCCGGTATGAATGGCGTAGGCCAGTGACTGGATTCTCTCGCTCAGTTCGTCGATGGCGGCCACGCTGTGGGTCAGCAGCGCATCGGCACGCTGCCCGGCGACGCTCTCGGCGAGCGGGGTCACCGAATGCTCGACGAGGTAGGTGTTCAGGGCCTTCAGGCGGGAGAGGCCGGTGGCCTGGGCGATACGGTGCCGGGCCCGCGCCTCCTCGAGGCCGTCGAACGCCCGGGCCAGCTTCCAGCGACCCCGGTATTCGAACGACAGCACCGGTATCTGGCGACCGCTGATCAGCTCGAATGCCAGGATCACCATCTCCTCGACGTCCTGCAGTGTCATCAGCAGATCGTTGTCATTCTCGATCGCGGCCATGACGCGCTCGATGAAGTGCTCATCCCGGGGGACGCCGTAGCGTGGGTCCGGCGCGTGGCCTTCGAAGCGCTCCCTGAGCAGCGTGATCGCCGCCGGTGCCAGGTCGTAGAGTTCGGTGAAGCGGGGTTCGATCTCGTCACGGTAGATCTCGACCAGGTCGCTGACGCGGGCATGGAGCCCGACCCGGCGGTAGACGTCGATCTGGCCGATCAGGCGCGCGCTTTCGCGGTCGTCCAGCAGCTCGAGCGCCGCCAGTTCGACGCCCTCGGGCGAAAGGTCCTGCTTGCGCAGCAGCATGGCAGCGGCCTCGCGACGTCGCGCATCGCCTTCCAGGCTTTCGACGATCAGGTTGCGCGTGGCCAGCAGCAGCTCCGGCAGCGTCTTGATGACGCGCTCGATGCGGTTCGAGGTTCGCTCCAGCCGTCGCCCGCCGGTGAGGTGATGCAGCAGGTTGGCGATGATCCCCGCCGCGCCGGTGATGACCGTGAACGAGATGAAGAAGATGTAGTTTTCCAGCGTCGGCGCCTTGCCGTACCCCAGCAGGTAGCCACCCCAGGCACCCAGCAGTGTGACGGGCCCGGCGGTCCACAGGATCTGGAGCAGACTGACGGTCCACGGCACTTTCTCCACCGCCGCGGTGATCCGCCGGATTTCATTGCGGCCTTCACGTTCCAGTCGAACCTGAGGCGCATCGCTGTCCGTCGACTGCGGAGGACGACGAAACGGGTTCGGCAAGAGCACGGGCGCTCCTCTTTGGCAGCGACGACGGGGTTGGCGGCGGCTAAATTATCACCCCGTGGCGGCACTCGCCAGCGCTCTTGCCCGGCGTGCTAGGATGGAGCCAGAAAATGGAGGAATGCCATGCTGACAGCTTGGGTCGAACAACTGCTGGGCTTTGCCAGCGGTGCCCTCGAGGCGATTCGCGCCAATGAACACTACCCGACGATGATGGCATGGGCCCGCAGTGAGGGGGTCGAACACTGCGGCGGCAGCCTCGACCTGGCTCAGGCGCTTGCCCCCTTGATCTGGAACCAGACGCCGCTCAAGCGGCGTGACTTCGATACCGAACCGCTGGCCGAGCCCCAGCGCGACGAGCCGTGCTGGTGCGATTCGGGCCGGCTCTACCGCGACTGTTGCGCCCGCGTCGAGATGCCCAGCGTGATACCTGGGCATCTCATGTGGATGTTGTCGCTACGCGAGTGGCGGGGCGAGACGCTGAAGGCGGCCCTGGAAAGCCGCAAGGCGCCGGCGCAGGCGCTGCTGGAGGCTGGCATCGTGTCGGCGGAGAGCGGCAACAACGGCCGGGCGCAGC
This sequence comes from Salinicola sp. CR57, assembly GCF_003206585.1. Classification (NCBI taxonomy): domain Bacteria; kingdom Pseudomonadati; phylum Pseudomonadota; class Gammaproteobacteria; order Oceanospirillales; family Halomonadaceae; genus Salinicola; species Salinicola sp. CR57. The sequence continues at coordinate 506,061 of NZ_PZJL01000006.1, read as the reverse complement.
AGATCCTGGAGTCGCTGTTCGCCGGCAACCGGGACTGGGAGGCGTTGAAAGAGCAGATCGAGCCGGCGTTCGAGATCCTGGTCGACCTCTATCAGGAGCGTGGTTTTCATCGCAAGCGGGGTGCCCTGCTGGAGCGGGTGATGGCGGAGGGCCCCGACTTCCTGCGCGGCGCGGCGCTGGAGCGGCTCTGCCTGATGCACCTGGATAGCGGGGATCTCGCCAGCGCCCGGGAGGCGTTCCAGAGTGCACAACGAACCCTGCCGGACTCGCCGTCCCTGGCCTATATCGAAGCCATGGTGCTGCTGCACGAGGGTAATGTCGGCAAGGCGCGGCAGCGGGCGGCCTTCTGGTGGCGGCGGCTGTCGCGCCAGCATCACCTGGACCCGGATCAGCTCGAATTCATTGCCGAGCTGGCTGACGATCCTCAGGCGGCGCTGGCGGAGCAGGTGATTCATTCCGAAGAGGCGTTATCCGGTCCACTGACGGCGCTGCAGGCGTTGCTGCACACCCAGCAACGGCCGCCACGCCTCGCGTTGAGCCATGCCGATGACGGTGCGCTGCTGTACGAGCCCAGCGCCCGCGAGGAGTCGCTCTACCGGGGCTGGGCCGAGGCCTGCGAGGTCGAGATCGACGAGGATGCAGCGCTCGGGTTTCTGGGCGATCCCTGGGTGACCGCACCGCAGTGGCTGCAGGCGCTGTGCTCGAATCCGGAATGGCTCGACGCGCCCCGCGTGATGCAGGCGCTGACGCTGGCGCTGGCCAGTCGCTTCGGTAGCCTGCCGTGGATGGTCGACACCTTCTTCACGCCGCTGGCCGAGCGTTACGGCTTCTGGCTGAGCCAGCTCGAGGACGCCGGTGGAACCTTCTCCTGGCACGACGCGGACAATGCCACGCTGCTGCGGACCGGCCTGGCGCTGGTCATCGGCATGGAGCGAGGCGCCGGCCAGGAGGCGCGCCGACTCGCCCAGCGGCTACTGGCACTGGACGAGGAGGACAGCCTAGGCCTGCGCGAGCTGGTGATCGACCAACTGCTGCGCGAGGGGCGTGACGAGCAGGCGCTGGCGGTGAGCGAGCAGGGGCCGGAAGGCGCCGAGATGCTGGGGGTGCAGATGGGCAGGGTGCTGGCGCTCTATCGCCTGACCCGGCACGACGATGCGCTTGCCGTACTGCGGGACGTCTACGCTTCCAATCCCTATATCCTCACCATCCTGTGCGAGGACAGGCCCCGCCCCGCGCGGCTCGGCGAGGACATGCCGGAGCCGGGGACGCGGGCGGAGGCGTGGCAGTATCGCCAGCTGATGCGCGACCAGTGGGTGGCATCCGATGGCGCGCTGGAGTGGCTCTCGCGGCAAAGAACCTCCCTCGGTTGATGGCTTTCGGCGGGCCGCTCAGCGGCCCGACTGCTCTCCTTGGCGCCCGTCGGTACCCATCGGCGGGCGCGCCTCTCTCTCCTGAAACGCCGGTGCCGGATCCCCAGCCGTCCTGCCGTTCTCGATCTCCTCGCCATCGAGTGTCGGCAGGCGGCGACTGAGCCACCAGGCGAGGGCCACGGCCGGCAGACCCAGCAGGCAGACGATGCCGAAGAAACTGGCGTAGCCGAGATCGGCCACCACCAGGCCGGAGAAGCCGCCGATGAACTTGCCGGGCAGGGTCATCAACGACGAGAACAGCGCATACTGGGTTGCGGTATAGGTGCGCGAGGTCAGGCTCGACAGGAAGGCGATGAAAACCGTGCTGGCGAGTCCATTGGCCAGGTTGTCCCCGGTAATGGCGACGACCAGCAGCGGCAGACTGTTGCCGCCGGTGGCGAGCAAGGCGAACAGCAGATTGGTCAGCGCCACGGCGAGCGCCCCCACGATCAGCATCCGACCAAGTCCATAGCGGACCACCAGCAGGCCGCCCAGCACTCCACCGCCGATGGTCATCAGCACGCCGAAGACCTTGGTGACACTGGCGATGTCGCTCTTGGTGAAGCCCAGGCTCAGGTAGAGCGGATTGGCCATCGCCGCCATCGAGATGTCGCTGATCCGGTAGATGCCGATGAAGAGCAGAAGCCACAGCGCCAGCCGGCCGTAGCGCTGGAAAAAGTCGCTGATCGGGCAGACCACCGCGGCGATCAGCCAGACACCGGCCTGACGTTGCCAACCGGGCCGCTGTCGACGCTGGCGCAGGAAACGCTTCACCCGCGGATGGAACAGCACCACCGAGAGGCTCTGCGGACGAGGCGGCTCCGGCCGAACCAGCACGGTTATCATGCCCACCGCCACCAGCGCGGCCATGCTCAGGTAGGCCACCGCCCAGGAAGCGGCATCGGCGATATAGAGCGCACCCGCGCCGGCCATCACGATACCGATGCGATAGCCGATGATGTAGGTCGATGCCATGGCCGCCTGGATGGCCGCCTCGCCGGACTCGATACGATAGGCATCGATGACGATATCCTGGGTCGCGGCGCCGAAGGCGGTGACCAGGGCGAATGCCGCCACCAGTGGCAGGTGACCGACGGGGTCCAACCCGGAGAGGCCGAGCAGGCCACCGCCGATCAGGCACTGGCCCAGCAGCATCCAGCTGCGGCGCTGGCCCAGCCAGCGCCCGATCAGCGGCAGCCTGACGCGGTCGACGATCGGCGCCCAGAACAACTTGATCGAATAGAGCAGTCCCACCCAACTGAAAAAGCCGATGGCGGCCACTTCGACGCCGCTGTCCTCGAGCCAGGCGGTGAGCGTCGAGAACACCAGCAGGTAGGGTAGACCGGCGGAAAACCCCAGAAACAGCAAGGTCACGACCGGGGCCCGCAGATAGACGCGCAAGGATGTCAGCCAGTCACGTGGCTCGTGTTGCATGCAACCTCCAAAGGAAACGCTGCCCAAATGTCTGCGCAGGTGAATCGCTGCGTTGCGCGATGCTGGAGCGCCAGCCCGGTCGCATCCTAACCTATACCCCATAGGCTTCGGTTGCTGCGCTCCGTGCGCCTTGCGACGGAATGCCGCCCACTTCATCCTGCTCGCCGATTTGTTCAGTGTTTCCAAGAAACCGGGTCGACCCGCCGCGGGCGGACGAGTCGGATCGAAAATGGTACGCTAGATGGCTTGTCGCGTCTGGTCCGAATGGCGCGCTGGCTATCCCGCGATAACAGGTGATATTGCCCCGACAGCGGGCCAGACGACAGGGATTGTCTCTTTAGTGGCTGTGATCAGGAAGGATAGTGCGATGACCGATGAGCCGACGCAGGACGGCGAGTCGCTACCCCGCTGGTACGTGATCCAATGCAAGGGTGGCGAGTCGTTTCGTGCCAGCGAACATCTCGACAACCAGGGCTACGAGGTGTTCCACCCGGTGCTCGAGGTCCAGAAGCGCCGCCGTGGCAAGCTGGCCTGGGTGGCCGAGCCGCTGTTCCCTCACTACTTGTTCATTCGTCTCGATCGAATGGCCAGCAATTGGCGGCCGATCCGTTCCACCCGCGGTGTGCTGCGGCTGGTCAGTTTCGGTAACGAACCGGTATTCGTCCAGGATGCACTGGTCGAGACGCTCCGTGACCGCATCAGCGCCGACAGCCGTCGTGACCGCGCCAATGTCTACTATCGCCAGGGCGATATCGTCGAGATCACCGACGGGCCTTTTCGCGCGCTTCAGGCCGTTTTCGATGCGCAGAAGGGCGAGGAGCGGGCCATCGTGCTGCTCAACCTGTTGCAGCAAACCCAGCGTCTCGAGGTACCCGTGAAGGCGCTGCGCAAGCACTCCTCCTGAGCATGCTCCTAGGCATCGACGAGCGGCAGCAGGACGAAGCGCAAGACCGGCGAAAATGGATCGGGCTTGCCCTCCCGCCAATGGGAAACGCCGTGCGGGTGGGCGCGCAGATATTTCTCGGGTCCGGCGCCGGCCGTCGATCCATCGTCACAACTTCCACCTCCAACTCCGGAGTCATCATGAGTCAGCTCGCCATCGACACGTCCCACGTCGCGACCCTGCACTACGTCCTCGCGGACGAGCGAGGTCGCACCCTGGACGATTCCCGGGCGCGTCAACAACCACTCGAATATCTTCATGGCCACGGCAATCTGTTCCCGGCACTGGAGAGCGCGCTGGCCGCAAGGCGTTCCGGCGAGCGGCTGAGCGTCACACTGGCGCCTGACGAAACCTATGGCGAGCGCGACGAAGCGCTGGTCGGCGTGAGCTCGCGCTCGGCTTTCCCGCGGGATCAAGAGTTAAAGGCCGGCCAGCGGTTCCAGGCTCAGGGGCCGGACGGGCCGCGCACGGTCACGGTGGTCGCGACCGACGATGCTCAGGTGACCGTTGACGCCAACCATCCGCTGGCGGGGGAGACGCTGACCTACGACATCGAGATCCTGGCAGTGCGCGAGGCGACACGGGCCGAGCTGGCCAAGGGGCATCCGCTGCCGCCGGGGACGTCACATACCGAAGTCGAGGATCGCAAACGCTAGGCTCTGTACGAAAACTGTCTGCGCTCGGCAATCGCTCGCCGACTTTTCGTACATGCCGTAGCTGTCGCCAAAGCTGGAGTCAGCGATCGACCCACCATCGGGTGAACCAGGCCTGCATCACCTGCTCCGGGTAGATCGTGCGGCCCAGGCTGCCGTTGTAGCGAGCCAGGGCACGGGTCCAGTCTCCCCGCTCGCGCTGGAGATAGTGCGCGAGAATGGTGCAGCCGTAGCGAAGGTTGGTATCGATATCGTGGAGATCATCCTGCGGACGGCCGATCTCGGCTTTCCAGAACGGCATCACCTGCATCAACCCCAGCGCCCCAGCCGACGAAACTGCCGCGGGCTGAAAGCGGCTCTCCACGTCGATCAGCGCCAGGACCAGCTCGGGCGGCAGACCGGCACGCCGGGCTTCAGCATGCACACGTTCGAGCAGTGCCAGCCGCCGAGGCCGGGAGGGGTAAGCCTTGGGCTGTCGTCTGGCCAGCCGCGACTGCATGTCCAGTAGCCATACCTGAGCGTCGAAGAGATCCTCGAACCCGTCGGGCGCCGCCATGACCCGCGACAGGGCATCGAGCAGCGCCCGGGAGGGCGGCTCGTCGACTCCGCTTGCGGTCTGCTCCCCGGCATGCGCGCTGGCGGCGACGAGCCAGGTCGTCGTCGCCAGCACGAGAAGAGACCGTGTCACGAGCTGGCGCGTGATCAGGCGAACCTGGCGTCGAGGAAGTGGCGGAGGTCGTCCAGCGCCACCATGGTGACATCGCTGTCGCGACGCCCCTTGTACTCCAGCTCGCCCTTGTCGAGTCCGCGATCGCCGACCACCAGGCGGTGCGGGATGCCCATCAACTCCTGATCGGCGAACTTCACCCCGGGGCGCAGGTCGCGATCATCCAGCAGCACGTCGATGCCGGCAGCGGTCAGTTCCTGATAGAGCCTGTCGGCGGTGTCGCGAACCCGGTCCGACTTGTGGGCGTTCATCGGCACGATCGCCAGCTGGAAGGGCGCGATGGCGTCGGGCCAGATGATGCCGCCGGCGTCGTGATTCTGTTCGATGGCCGCCGCTACCACGCGGGTGATGCCAATGCCGTAGCAGCCCATCCATACGGTCGCCGGTTGACCGGTGTCATCGAGAACGGTGGCGTTCATGGCCCGCGAGTACTTCTGACCGAGCTGGAACACGTGGCCGACCTCGATGCCCCGGGTGATCGACAGCGTGCCCTTGCCATCCGGCGATGGGTCGCCTTCGACCACATTACGCAGATCGGCGACGTCCGGCAGCGGCAGGTCCCGCTCCCAGTTGATCCCGAACAGGTGGTGATCGTCGACGTTGGCACCCGCACCGAAATCGCTCATCAGGGCGACGCTGTGGTCGACGATCAGCCGCAGCGGCAGATCGACCGGCCCCAGGGAGCCGGGGCCTGCGCCGATGGCGCCCCGAATCTCCTCCTCGCTGGCCATGGTCAACGGCGCCGCGACGAGGTCGAGATTCTCGGCCTTGATCTCGTTGAGCTGATGATCGCCACGCACCATCAGCGCGATCAAACCGCCATCGGCGGCATGCACGATCAGCGTCTTTACGGTCTTCTCTATCGGAAGATCGAAGCCTTCGACCAGTGCCGCGATCGTGCGGACGCCGGGGGTGGGCACCTGGCGCATGGTCTCCTGCGGGGCAGCGCGCTCGGCGCCCGCAGGCGGCAGCGCTTCGGCCTTTTCGATATTGGCGGCGTAGTCCGAGCCGGTGGAAAAGACCACGGCATCCTCGCCGGAATCGGCCAGCACGTGGAATTCGTGCGAGCCGGTACCGCCGATGGAGCCGTTATCGGCCAGCACCGGACGGAAATCGAGGCCCAGGCGGGTGAAGATCCGGACATAGGCGTCGTACATGCGCTGATAGGAAGCCTTGAGCCCGGCTTCGTCGGTATCGAACGAGTAGGCATCCTTCATGATGAACTCGCGGGAGCGCATGACGCCGAAGCGCGGGCGGATCTCGTCGCGAAACTTGGTCTGGATCTGGTAGAAGTTGGTCGGCAACTGCTTGTAGCTGCCGATCTCGCGCCGCACCAGGTCGGTGATCACCTCTTCATGGGTCGGACCCACGCAGTAGTCACGCTGATGGCGATCCTTGAGGCGCAGCAGTTCAGGGCCATATTCCTCCCAGCGGCCGGACTCCTGCCATAGCTCCGCGGGCTGAACCGCTGGCATCAGCACCTCCTGCGCACCGGCCCGATCCATCTCCTCGCGAACGATGCGCTCGACCTTGCGCAACGTCCTCACACCGACTGGCAGCCAGGTGTAGAGCCCTGCCGTCAGGCGCCGGATCATGCCGGCTCGCAACATCAGTTGGTGGCTGACGATCTCGGCGTCCGCCGGTGTTTCCTTGAGGGTCGAGATCTGTAGTTGGCTGGCACGCATGGGGTGTTCTTTCCTGTATTCATCAGCGTCAAGCGGAACGCGGCATATGCTCGATATGGCGAGATCTGCAGTCAATCATCGGGCGGCCAGTATAGAGAGGGGAGCAGCAGGCGGGAAAGGGTGGCCGGCAAAAACTCCCCGCCGGAGCCGCACTCCGCTCGCACCGTCTCGCTGACTCATATTTCGTTGGAGATTCGACTGTTCACTTCGACGATCTTTCCTATAGTGAGAGACAGGGCCGCATCCGGCATCGTCGGGGAGGCGAGCGGAACAGGACACCATTGAAAATCCGTCGTTGGCGGCCCGCGTCGGAAGGAGGTGTTTCATGATTCATCACGTCTGGGGGCTGCTCACGCATCCCAATCGCGAATGGCAACAGATTCGTGGCGAGAACGAGACCGTGTCGCACTTCTATGGATCCCATGTGCTGCTGATGGCCGCGATCCCGGTGGTCTGCGCCTTCATCGGCACGACCGTGGTGGGTTGGCACTTCGGCACCACGGAGACCGGGATGGCGAAGACGGTGAGCGTGTCGCCATCGACGGCGGTGCTGCTGGCCATCATCTTCTATGCGCTGATCCTCGGGGCCGTGTGGCTGATGGGTAATGTCATCCACTGGCTGGCGCGTCGCTACTCCGAGCGCCCGGATCTGAACCACTGCGTCGTGTTCGCGGGCTACATGGCGACCCCCATGTTCCTGAGTGGCGTGGTGGCCCTCTATCCGCTGGTATGGCTGTGCCTGCTGGCCGGCATCGCCGGGCTCTGTTACACGGTCTACCTCGTCTACGCGGGATTGCCGTCGTTCCTGGGTATCGATCACCACGAGGGGATGCGGGCCTCGAGTGCTGCACTCGCCATCGGCGTACTGGTACTGGAGGCGTTGCTGGCCATCACAGTACTGCTGTGGGGCTACGGCGCGTCGCTGGTCTGAGCCGGCGACCGGCGTTCGTCAGGCGCCCGGCCGGAGCTCGGGCGCCACTTTCGATGGTCTTCGGCCAGTTACGATGGCTGGACGGGCAGTGGGTGATGGATTAGGTTACCTTGCGTCACCAACTGTCACTGGAATCCTTCGATGCTTTCACTGTTGCGACGTCTCGTGGTGGGCGCGGTCATGTCCGGGCTCGTCCTCTCGCTTGCCGGCTGTGGCACGCTCTTTTATCCCGAGCGCAAGGGGCAACTCCAGGGTCGCATCGATCCCGGTGTGGCAATCGCCGACGGGTTGGGGCTGCTGCTGTTCATCATTCCCGGCGTGATCGCCTACGCGGTGGACTTTTCCAACAACACGATCTATCTGCCGGGTTCCGGCGATGCCTCGGTCGACAGCGTCCATTACGACGGCGACCTGGACGGTGCGTCGCTCGCCGCGCTGATCGAGACCCGTACCGGGCGCGATATCGAAGCCGGGGAAGCCCCGGTGGTCGAACGCGTGGAAACCCTGGATCAGGCCCTCTCCAGAATTGAATTCGATCGTCGCGACGCGATGGACTCCTGAGTCCTCCGCATTTTGCTAATCTTCTTGTCTGGCGTGTGGAATCATTTTCGCCGCCAGCCTCGCTGCGCCACTGATAGGGAGATTGGTCATGCGTACGTTCGAATGCCATCACTGCAACCCGCCGAGTCGGCTCTTCTTCGATAACACCCAGTGCATCGTTTGTGATGCCGAAGTCGGCTGGTGCCCGTCGTGCCAGGCCATCGCGGCGATGATCCCGGACAGCGAGGTCGGCTACCGTTGTGCCAACCCTGGGTGTGGCCAGGCTCTGGTCAAGTGCTTCAACTTCGCCAGCGAGGGCGTCTGCAATCGAATGCAGACCGCGGAAGACCACGCGACGTACGGTGGTCTATGTGACTGCTGTCGACACAACGCGGTGATTCCCGATCTCTCGGTCGAGGGCCACCGGGCACGCTGGGCAGCGTTGGAAGCTGCCAAGCGGCGGCTCTTCTACACCCTGGACCTGATCGGCTTGCCGCATCCCGCTCCCCAAGACGGATCGCCACTGCCGCTCAGCTTCGCGTTCATGGCCGATGCCATGCCGGACGCCGGCCTCTGGCGATCGACCGGCAGTGGCGAGAAGGTCTATACCGGCCATGCTCAGGGGTTGATCACGATCAATCTGAAGGAGACCGACGACGCCGAGCGGGAGCGCCTGCGCGTCGACATGAACGAGTCCCACCGGACCCTGATCGGCCACTTCCGTCACGAGATCGGCCACTACTACTGGGATCTGCTGATCAAGGGGCAGGACGAGGAGGGGAGCCGGGCCGTCTTCGGAGATCACGACTCCCCGACCTATGCCGAGGCGCTGGAGCGCTACTACGAGCAGGGCCCTGCACCGGACTGGCAGGCATCCCATGTGTCGGCCTACGCGACCATGCATGCCTGGGAAGATTTCGCCGAGACCTTCGCCGCCTATCAGGACATCGTCGCCGTGCTCGATACGGCCGCCAGCCTGGGTATGCGCCGGGCCGAGCACGACGGCGGTATCGATGACATGATCCTGGCCTATCAGCAGATTGGCCTGGCCTTGAACGAGCTCAATCGCGAGATGGGGCTGCTGGACATCGTGCCGCTGATCATCACGCCACCGATTCGTGACAAGCTCCACTACGTTCATCAAGTGGTGGTGCGAGGCGCGGCGGCGGCTACCTGAAACGCGGGCAGGGGCGAAACTGACGGACCCGATGAGCAGAGGCGCATCGGGTCAGGCCTTGGCCCGCAGTCACGACCCTCCCGATGGCAGCCCTTCCGACGCCGCGTTCCGGAACCCGTGAGGGTTTCCGTCAATCGTCATCGTCGTGGTCCAGCGTCGCCTGCTCCTGGCTTTGCGACGACTTGACCGGTCGTTCGCTCACCGCGAAATAGGCGCTGGCGATCGCCTCGTGAAGATTGTTGAAGCCGATCTGGAACTCATCGATCAACTGGTGCAACTGATCCGGGGCGCGCGCCAGCGACTGGACGTCCGCTTCGGCGACCTCCGCGCGGACCAGGGCGGCAACCGCCAGGGGGCGATCATGGTTGGGCAGCGACTGCAGCTCCCAACTGACCTCATCGAGGCTGCGCAGCACGGATCGGGGCAGGGCGCGGTTCTGCAGCAAGAAGCGCAGGACGTCCGGCCCCCTTACCCGCAATCTCACATTCTGGCGGTACATCTGGTAGGCCGTCAGTGACTTGAGCACGCTCATCCATTGCAGGTGTTCGAACGGGATCAGCTCTTCCGGGTTGCGGGGGAGCAAGTTGCCGGAGCGCACATCGATGATCCGCGTCGTCATGTCGGCGCGCTCGAGATGACGCCCCAGCGAGAGGAAGGTGCGGGCTTCGGTGTGACTCAAGGTGCCCTCGATCAAGCCGGTCAACGTCTGGCACGCCCGGGTCACGCTCTTCAGAAACCCATCGCGCTGGCGCGGTTTCATGCCGCTCTGGGTCTGCTCGCTGATCTCGAGGTAGCAGTGATTGACCTCCTCCCAGATTTCCCTCGGTACCACATCGCGGGTGGTGCGCAGGTTCTCCCGTGCGTTGCCCAATGACGACAGGATCGAGCTGTCGTGCTCGCGTGACAGGCAGAGAAAATCCACCACATTGCGCTCGTTGCGCTCATCGAACAGCGTGTCGAAGACCTCGCCACTACCGGTGATATCGATCAGCGTCGACCAGCTCAGCGCTGCCTTGCCGGGCATGTCGAGAAGCAGGTTGCTGTTGACACTGATCAGTCGGGCCGTGTCCTCCGCGCGTTCGACATAGCGCGCCAGCCAGTAAAGATTTTCGGCAACTCGTGACAGCATGGTCTCACTCCCCCTCGGTTTCGACGATCCAGGTGTCCTTGCTGCCACCACCCTGGGAAGAGTTGACGACCAGCGAGTCCTTGACCAGGGCCACGCGCGTCAGTCCACCCATGGTGACGTGCGTTTCGGGGCCGGACAGGATGAAGGGTCGCAAGTCGACATGGCGGGGTTCCGGAGCACCTTCGAACAGCGTTGGCGCGGTGGACAGGGCAAGGGTGGGCTGTGCCATGTAGTTGCGCGGGTCGGCCTCGATCCGCCTGGCGAACTCCCGACGCTCCTGTTCGGTCGCCCGTGGGCCGATCAGCATGCCATAGCCACCCGACTCGTTGGCCGGCTTGACCACCAGCTCGTCGAGGTGATCGAGCACGTAGCGGCGATCGTCCTCGAGCATGCAGAGATAGCTGGGTACGTTGGGGATGGTCGGTTCCTGATCGAGATAGTACTTGATCAGCTTGGGCACGAAGGCGTAGACCACCTTGTCGTCGGCGACACCGGCACCGGGGGCGTTGGCCAGCGCCACCTTACCCGAGCGCCAGGCCCGAATCAGTCCCGGCGTGCCGAGCAGGGAGTCCGGGTGGAAAGCCTCCGGGTCCAGGAAAAGGTCGTCGACGCGCCGATAGATCACGTCGACACGCTTAAGACCATCGACGGTATGCATGTGCACGATATCGTCATCGTCCACGATCAGGTCGGATCCCTGGACCAGCTCGACCCCCATCTGCTGAGCGAGATAGGCGTGTTCATAGTAAGCCGAGTTGTAGATGCCGGGGGTCAGTACCACGATCTGTGGCTCATCGCTGGGACGCGGCGACATGCTGGCCAGCATGTCGTAGAGCTGGGCGGGATAATCGTCGACCGGCAGAATACGGCCGGTCTCGAACAGCTCGGGCAATACCCGCTTGGTGACGTTGCGATTCTCCAGCATGTAGGAGACACCGGAGGGCACCCGCAGGTTGTCCTCGAGGACGTAGAGGGTCCCGTCGCTGTCGCGAACCAGATCGGAACCGCAGATGTGGGCCCAGACGCCATGGGGCGGGTCGATGCCCATGCACTGGGGGCGAAAGTTGACCGACTGGGCCAGGACCTCTCCGGGCAGCACCCCATCCTTGACGACCTGCTGGTCATGATAGAGGTCGTCGATGAACAGGTTCAGCGCATCGACGCGCTGCTTTAGCCCGGCCTCGACGATTCGCCACTCCTTGGCCGGGATGATGCGAGGCACGATATCGAAGGGCCATGCCCGATCGATGGTGCTGCCCTCGGAGTAGACGGTAAAGGTGATACCCATGGTACGGATGGCCACTTCCGCGGCGATCTTGCGTTCGTTGAGTTCCTTGGAGGTGAAGCTGGCGAGGATGTCGCAGAGTGGCTTGGCCGCTTCCCGGGGAATGCCGTTGGTGCTTAGAAGCTCGTCGTAGAAGTGCTGGTTCGAATAATGCGTCCAATCCACATTGGCCATGGGAAGACTCCTGTCGGCGGGGTCGAGGACGCAGTTGTTGAGTGTTATCGCGTCGCCCATTGTGGCAAAACCGTGTATATAAAGAGACGGCATGCACGATCAAGCATAGTGAGAGGCCCATGTCGCTGTCACGCTAAATGCCTACCCTGTTAGCCTGAATTTGCTCAATCTTGTGTCACGAAGTCCACGACGAGACCCTCACTCGACCAAGAGATCGCCATGACCTTACGTGTTGCGTTGTCTCACCGTACCTCTTACGTGTTCGATCGCCCGGTCGGCCTCTCCGCGCATCTGATTCGATTGCGGCCGGCGCCGCACTGCCGCACGCCGATCGAAGCCTATTCACTGAACATCTCGGCCAAGCCGCACTTCCTCAACTGGCAACAGGATCCTTTCGGCAACTTCATCGCTCGCGTGGTGTTCCCGGAGCCATTGACGCGTCTCGACGTATCGGTCGAGGTGATCGCGCCGATGACGGTGATCAATCCGTTCGACTTCTTCGTCGAGGGCTATGCCGAACACTACCCGTTCGATTATCCGAAGGCGCTGCGCAAGGAGCTGGCGCCCTATCTGGAAGTTCGCGAGCGCGGGCCGCGGTTGGCGAAATGGTTGGCCGGGGTGCCCAAGGGTGACTTCGCCATCGCCGATTTTCTGGTGCAGCTCAACCAGCGCCTGCAGCAGGACATCCAATACTTGGTGAGAATGGAGCCAGGTGTCCAGAGCGCGGAAGAGACCCTGGAGAAAGCCCGCGGCTCGTGCCGGGATTCCGCCTGGCTGCTGGTCCAGATTGCGCGCCACCTCGGCCTGGCGGCGCGTTTCGTGTCCGGTTACCTCATCCAACTGACGGCGGACGTCAAGTCGATCGATGGTCCTTCCGGCACCGAAACCGACTTCACCGATTTGCACGCATGGACGGAGATCTTCGTGCCCGGCGCCGGCTGGATCGGGCTCGACCCGACCTCCGGGCTGCTGGCAGGCGAAGGCCACATTCCGCTGGCCGCGACACCGGAACCCACCAGCGCCTCGCCCATCGTCGGCTATTCCGACGAGTGCGAGGTGACGTTCGATTTCGCCATGAGCATCGAGCGAATTCACGAGGATCCCCGCGTCACCCGACCCTACAGCGATGAACAGTGGCGATCGATCGACCGGCTCGGAGCGCAGGTGGATCAACGGCTGGCGGCCGGCGACGTACGGCTGACCATGGGGGGCGAGCCGACGTTCGTGTCCGTCGACGACATGGAGGCCGACGAGTGGAACACCGCGGCTCAAGGAGAGACCAAGCGCAAGCTCTCCGGCCAGTTGCTCAAGCGCCTGCGTCGGGCGTTCGCGCCTGGGGGCCTACTGCATTATCGCCAGGGCAAGTGGTATCCGGGCGAGCCGTTGCCGCGCTGGGCGCTGGCCTGCTACTGGCGCGAGGACGGGGTGCCGGTATGGCGTGACGATCGTTGGCTGGCGGATGAAACCGCCGACCCCGGTTACGCCACCGCGGATGCGTTACGCTTCGGCGAGGCGCTTGCAGCGCATCTGGGAGTCGACGCTGGCCATCTGCTGCCGGGCTACGAGGATGCCATCTACTATCTGTGGCGCGAGCAGACGCTGGCGGTGGATGTGGATCCCCGCGAGCACGATCTCGACGACGACGAAGAGCGCCGCCGGCTGGCCCGGTTGCTGGAAAGGGGGCTCGGCACCGTGACGGGGTATGCGCTACCGCTGCGCTATTCCCCGAGGCTGGGTGGCTGGCAGAGCGGTGAGTGGCCGCTGCGACGCGATCACCTCTACCTGATTCCGGGCGATTCCCCCATGGGGCTGCGGTTGCCGCTGTCGTCGCTACCCCAGTCGGCGTTCCGAGGTGTCGACCAGCCACGGTCGCTGTGGGCGCCGCCAGCGGCCATGGCCGACCCGCACGTCGGCGTGACGCGCCGTTACCACGCGGTGAGGCATGCCGTGGCGAGGCCGGAGGCGGGAACCGACGCGCAGTTGGAGAGCGCCGAAAGTCTGCCTTACAACGCGTTGAGCGGTAGCCGCCGCGCTGGCGGGGATACCGAAGCCGCTGCGACCAACGACCAGCCCGACGTCATCGGTACCAGCCTGTGCCTGGAAACGCGCGACGGTCAGCTCTACATCTTCGTGCCGCCGGTGACGGAGATCGAACACTATCTGGCGTTGATCGCGGCGATCGAGCACACGGCCGCTGAGCTCGAGATGCCGGTGTTCGTCGAGGGCTATCCGCCGCCCGCCGATGCGCGCCTCAAGCAATTCATGATCACCCCGGACCCCGGGGTGATCGAGGTCAATATCATGCCGGCGCCGAGCTGGGGGGCACTGGTCGCCCAGACCGAGATCCTCTACGAGGAGGCCAGGCAGACGCGCCTGGGGGCCGAAAAGTTCATGCTCGACGGCCGCCACACCGGCACCGGTGGCGGGAATCACGTCACCCTGGGCGGGGCGACACCGGCGGATTCACCGTTCCTGCGTCGGCCGGCGCTGCTGGGTAGCCTGGTCAGCTACTGGCAGCGACATCCGGTGCTCTCCTACCTCTTTTCGGGATTGTTCGTCGGCCCGACCAGTCAGGCCCCGCGGGTAGACGAGGCACGGCACGAGTCGCTTCACGAGCTCGAGATCGCGCTGGGCCAGTTGAGTCGGGAGGAGGCCGCGCAGCCCTGGCTGGTAGACCGGCTCTTCCGCCATCTGCTGACCGACCTCACCGGCAATACCCACCGTGCCGAATTCTGCATCGACAAGCTCTACTCGCCGGATAGCGACACCGGCAGGTTGGGGCTGCTCGAGTTACGCGGGTTCGAGATGCCGCCGCACCCTCGCCTGAGCCTGATGCAGGGCCTGCTGATCCGTGCGCTGGTCGCGCGCTTCTGGGACCGCCCGGCATACGGCAACCTGGTCCGGTGGGGAACGGCGCTGCACGATCGCTGGATGTTGCCGCACTATCTCTGGCGCGACCTGGAGGAGATACTGGTCGAACTCGGCAACGATGGGATGGTCTTCGAACCGGAGTGGTTCGCCCCGTTCCTGGAATTTCGTTGCCCGATCCTCGGGCGCGTGCAGTATCAGGGCGTCGAACTGGAGCTGCGTCAGGCGATCGAGCCGTGGCACGTGCTTGGCGAGGAGGCCGCCGGTGGTGGCACCTCGCGCTACGTGGACTCCTCGGTGGAGCGGCTGCAGGTGAAGGTGGCCGGGATGAGCGGTGATCGCTACGCGGTGACCTGCAATGGCCACCGCGTGCCGTTGCGGGCCACGGAGCGCAATGGCGAGGCCGTGGCCGGGGTACGCTACCGCGCCTGGCAGCCGCCGTCGGCGCTCCACCCGCTGATCCCGGTTCACGCGCCGTTGGTGTTCGACATCGTCGACACCTGGAACCGGCGCTCGATCGGCGGCTGCCGCTATCATGTCTCGCATCCGGCTGGGCGCAACTTCGAGACCTTCCCGGTCAATGCCAATGAGGCTGAGGCGCGTCGCCTGGCGCGGTTTCAGCCTCATGGACATCGGCAGGGCACCCACGACGTGCCCGACGCATCGATCAGTGACGATTACCCGTATACCCTGGACCTACGCGAGCGGACGACAGGGATTGGCTAGGTTCGGTTCCGGTGCGCCGTTCGTTGGGCGCACGTTTTTCAGTCGAGCGTTGGGAGCCCAGCGCTTTACAGTCGAGAGAGGGGGCGGCGATCTGGCCGGTCCCACGACACCGGCAGGAGCCCGGTGATGAACGGCCGCTGGGAAGGAGTCCCGGCGCATACTTAGATAACAGACGATGGTAGTAACCGAGACGCTTCGCCCTTCCTGGCTGGAGACCTACACCTCCGGCGATGTTCACGATGCGCTGGTCGCTTCCGATGGCTCGGTGCGTCGGCGCTGGCTGCCGCTGCTCCACCAGTTGGAACGACTGGGGCGTGAGTCGCTGGTTCAGCGAGCGGAGGAAGTGCAGCACCTGTTGCACGAGAATGGCGTGACTTACAACCTGCCCAATGATGAAACGGGCAGTCGCCGGCAGTGGTGGTTGGATCCGCTGCCTCTGGTGATCTCTCCACGGGAATGGAAACGCCTCGAGCAGGGCCTGCGTCAACGCAGCCGGCTGCTGGCTGCCGTGCTCAAGGACATGTACGGCCCCCGTCGGATGCTGGCGGAGGGCATCCTGCCGGCCGATGCCCTGTATGCCAACCCCGCCTTTCTGCTGCCATGCGATCAACTTTTCAGTGACGATGACTCGGGATTGCTGTTGCACGGCGTGGACCTGACCCGGAATGCCGAAGGCCAGTGGCAGGTGCTGGCCGACCGTGTCCAGTCCCCCTCGGGGATGGGGTTTGCTCTCGAAAATCGTATCGCCATGGCCCGCGCGCTGCCGGACCTCTATCGCAACGCACCGCTGAAGCGACTGGCTGGATTTCTCGCCACGCAACACCATTCGCTGTCGTCGCTGTCACGATTCAATCTCGATCATCCCACCATTGCGCTACTGGCGCCGGGGCCTGGCCACGACAGTTATTTCGAACACGCCTATCTGGCCAACTATCTCAATCTGGCACTGGTGGAGGGCGGGGATCTGGTGGTGCGGGATTCACGGCTCTGGATGCGCACGCTGGGTGGCCTCCAGCCCGTCGACGTGCTGTTGCGTCATATCGGCGACGGTTGGGTCGATCCGCTGGAACTGCGTGGTGACTCGCTGATCGGCGTGCCGGGCCTGCTGGAGGCGATACGGGCAGGCGGCGTCGGGGTGGCCAACCCTCCGGGGGTCGGGGCGCTGGAGCACCCCCTGATCGCTGCCTACCTGCCGTCACTGTGCGAGCGGCTGCTCGGCGAGACGTTGCAGATCGGTAGCCCCGAACGCCACTGGTGCGGGCAACCGGAAGGGCTCGCCTGGGCGATGGCGGGTTTCGAGACGCTGGACTTCCAGCGCCTCGACGGAGATCGGAATCGGGTCTCTCCCGCCGATCTCAGCGAAGAGGCGGCCGGACGGCTGCGCCAGTCGATCATCGCCCAGCCGGACCGGTATGTGGCCCAGCGGCCGCTGGTCGCCGCCACCGCGCCGTTTTTCAGTCGCGACTGCGGCCGCCTGACGCCTTCGACATTCAATGTTCGTTGCTTCAGCCAGGCAGTCTTCGACGCGGACTACCGCTTCAGCGACTACGAGGTGATGCCCGGTGGTGTGGCCTGGCAGGGCTCGCCGGAAACCGCCATGCGATCCAGCCAGTGCGTCAAGGACGTCTGGGTTACCGCCTACGAACCGCAGCCCCATGTCAGCCGGTTGCGACGTTCGCGACAGCCTCTGGTGGTGACGCGTGACGGTGCCGATCTCCCCAGTCGCGTTGCCGATAGTCTGTTCTGGGTGGGGCGTTATGGCGAGCGTCTCGATGTCCGTTCCCGGCTGCTGCGCGAGGCGCTCTACCGACTGTTCGAGCAGGACCAGGAAGGGCTCGCGGATGAAACGCTGGCCGATATCCTGCACCTGATGGAGCCGGAGGCACTCTCGCCCGACGAGATGACGGAGGAGCGCTTCTCCGCGTATCGCGAGCGTCTGCTGGCGCTGTTCCAGCAGGATCGGGACGGCAGCCTGCCGACGCTCGTCTCGCGCATGGCCAACAACTGCCGCGCGGTACGCGATCATCTCGGCGACGATGCCTGGCGGGTCTTCAATCAACTGCGGCAGGAGTCGGGCCGCCTACCCCTGGCAGGCATCGATCAGGGACGTCGATCGGTAGAAACGGTGATCACACAACTCGCCGCCTTCTTCGGGCTGTGCAACGAGACCATGCCTCACCATTTCGGCTGGCGTTTCATGGATATCGGGCGTTTCCTCGAGCGCTCTCTGGCGACCTTGACCCTGTTGCGGCTGGCGTTGATCGATTCGGCTCATGCCGGCGAGTCGCTGTGGGACGTGGTCCTGGCCACGACCGATAACGCGACAGCCTACCGGCGACGGTATCGGAGCGAGCTTCATCCCGCGGCCATTCTCGACCTGCTGCTGTTCGACGAGGCCAACCCGCGCTCGGTGGGCTACATGTTCAAGCGCCTGGAGCGCCAGATCGGACGCCTGCCGCAGCCCAGCAATACTCCTTATCGGAGTGAAGAGGCCCGCCTGCTGATCCAGGCGCGGTCGGCGCTGCACCTGGCCGATCTGGAACGGCTCTCGAGACTGGATGACGACGACGATGCCAGGCAGGCCCTGGCGGTACTGCTGGATGCGCTGGCCGAGCCGCTCGGCAGCCTTTCGCTCGCCATCGAGCACAGCCATTTCAGCCACGTCGAAACGCCCCGTCAGCTGGTCCCCATGCAGGCGCCATAGGTCGTCTCTACCGTCACAGGATTTCGTCATGCGTTACCGTGTCCGTCACTCGACCCGTTACGATTACGCCGCGCCGGTATCGCTGTGTCACAACGAGGCACGCGTGGTGCCTCGAGCGCTCTCCTGGCAGCGGGTCGATGACACCGCGCTCGATATCGTGCCGCGGCCCGCGGTCAGCCACCAGCGGGTCGACTTCTTCGGCAATCGGGTGAACTTCTTCAGCGTCCAGGAGATTCATATGGCGCTGTCGGTCACGGCCACCACCTGCCTGGAGACACTGGGACGGCCGCTGCCGCCGGCAGAGGTCGACGGTGACTGGCAATCCGCGGCGCGTCATGCCAGCCGTACGCCGGAACTGCGGCAATTCCAGCTCGATTCTCCATTCGTGTCCCGGGAGACGGCGCTGCGCGCATTCGCCGCGCCCAGCTTTCCAGCGGGTCGGTCGCTGAGAGACGGTGTCGACGATCTCAATCGCAGGATTTTCGAGAGTTTCACCTACGATCCCGAATTCTCGTCTCTGGCGACTCCGGTATTGACGGTGCTGGAAGCGCGACGTGGCGTCTGCCAGGACTTCGCCCACCTGATGATCGGATGCCTGCGCTCTCTGGGACTGTCGGCACGCTACGTCAGCGGTTACCTCGAGACGCTGCCGCCGCCCGGACAACCGCGCCTGGTCGGCGCCGATGCCTCGCATGCCTGGGTGGCGGTGCACATCCCGAACTGGGGGTGGCTAGAGTACGATCCCACCAACGGCAGTGTGCCGGGCGAGCGCCACCTCGTGCTGGGGTGGGGACGGGACTACGGGGATGTGCCACCGCTCAAAGGGGTCATGAACGGTGGCGGTGCCCACGAACTCGAGGTGGCGGTGGATGTCGAGCCGATCGAAGGCCCCGGGGATGGCTTCCGGCAAGGGGCCTTGAGCGGTATCTGAGATCAGTTCGGATGCCGCGGGGAGGCGGTGATCAGCATCAGCATGCCGGCCACGAGCCCCCAGAACGCGGCACCCACGCCGAACAGCGTGACGCCGGAACCGGTGACCAGGAAGGTCACCAGGGCGGCCTCACGCTGGTGGGCCTCCAGTAGCGCGCGATGAAGGCTGCTGCCGATGGTCGGTAGAAGCGCGAGTCCGGCTATCGCCAGTACGAGCCCCTGGGGCAAGGCGTCGAAGAGCGTCCCTATCGAGCCGCCGAAGAGACCTGCCAGCAGGTAGAATCCGCCTGCCCACACGGCCGCGGGATAACGTTTGTCGGCCTCCGGGTGGACGTCCGGTCCCATGCAGATGGCTGCAGTGATGGCTGCCAGGCACACGCTGAATGCGCCGAACGGCGCCAGCAGGAGCGTTGTCAGCCCGGTCCAGATCATCAAGGGTGATATCGGCGTATCGTAGCCGGCCGCTCGCAGCGTCGCCACGCCGGGCGCGTTCTGAGAGGCCATCGTCACCACGAAGAGTGGAATGCCCACGCCGACCAGGCTGGACAGCGAGAACGTCGGCCAGATGGGTTGCGGCAGAGTGAGGATCAGGCGGGTTTCCGCTGCGTCGATCTCGCCCAGCAGGGCGGCGACGCCGAGCGCCACCGCCAGCACGAGTAGAATGGCGTACCGTCGCAGCCAACGCCGGGCGGCGAGGTAGGTCAGAAACATCGACAACACCAGGATGAAGTCGGTCTCCATCGACGCAAAGGCGTCGAGGCCGAAGCGCAGTAGAACACCTGCCAGCATGGCGGCGGCGATGGACTGGGGGATGATCTGCATCAGCCTGGCAAACCACCCGGTGACGCCGCACACGACGACGAGTGCGGCGCTGAACAGGAAGATGCCGATGGCCTCGCTCAGTGGCAGGCCGGGCAGGCTGGTGGCCAGCAGGGCCGCGCCCGGCGTTGACCAGGCCGTCAGGATCGGTTGCCGAAAGTGCAGGGAGAGGCCGATCGAGGTGAGTCCCATGGCGAGGCCGAGCGCGCTCAGCCAGCCACCGATCTGCGCCGGTGACGCACCTGCTGCAGCGGCTGCCTGGAAGATGATCACCGCGGAGCTGGTGTAGCCAACCAGCACGGCGACGAATCCCGCCGTGATGTACGAGGCGGTGAATAGAGGCGGAGTGGGTCGGCGCTCGGCCGGGAGGCGTGCCATGTCGATGCTCGAAATGGAAGTGGAGTGTGCGTTATAACGCACATTACGGGTTTCGACAATCTCCGCTGTCGCGCACGATACTGGCGGAGTGTCGCAACGAAATCGGTCCGGGGTGGGTCTATACCTGGCGCCAGGAGTGTCAGCATTGGGAGGGATGATGAGTCCAGATCTTGCGGCTATCGGGCAGCGCATGAAGCAGTTCCGTGCTGAGCGCGGCCTGAGCCTTGATCGGGTCGCCGGGCTCTGCGGTGTCAGCAAGGCGATGCTGGGTCAGATCGAGCGTGGCGAGTCGACGCCGACCATCGCGACGCTATGGAAGATCGCCAGCGGCCTGCAGGCGCCGTTGTCGCGTTTTCTGGTCGGTGAAAGCGGTGTGGTGCATCGACCGACGTCACCTCCCAGGCACCGAGACGCCTCGGGCATGATCGTTACGCCGCTGTTCGCGTTCGATCCGGTGCTGGGGTTCGAGATGTTCGCGATCGAGCTGCTTCAGGGCTGCCTGAGCGAGTCATCGCCGCATGCTCCGGGGGTGATCGAGCATGTGGTCGTGCTGGACGGCGAGATGGAGCTTTTCGTCGAGGGGGAGTGGCAAACGCTGGTGGCAGGGGAAGTGCTGCGCTTCGCGGCGGACCAGCCGCACGGGTATCGCAACCGGGGGCCGGCGCCAGCGAAGGTTCACGATCTGATTCACTATCCTTTCAGCGCGTGACTCGTTGTAGTCCAGTGCTGCCGACTGTCTCTTGCTTTGGCTCGAGACAGCCCCTCGGCGCTGCCAGATCGGACTCTACCAGCGTCTGTGGCCGATAGCGGGCCAGCAGTGCCCAGAGAATGGCGGCGGTCTCGTCGTCCGGCTGGCCGGCGTAGTTGGCGGGTCGAAAATGCATCTGGAATGCTCTGGTGACGTCACGGGTCTCCTCGTCAAGGATGCCCGTCGTCGCGAGTCGATAACCGTAGGCGCTCAGCGCGTGTTGGTATTGCGCCATGGTTGGCGAGCAGTGCGCGAAACGACGCCGATAGGTGTCGGTGTCTCCCTCGTCGGGCCAGGCTCCCACGCCGGCTTCGTAAAGCCTTTTCCACGGAAAGCGCGGGCCCGGGTCGATCTTGCGCGAGGGCGCGATGTCCGAATGGCCCAGAATCGAGGTCGGCGGAAGGTCATAGCGCTGGATGATATCTCTCGCCAACGCGATGACGGCCTCGATCTGCGGGGCCGGATAGGGCTGCCACTGTCTACCCGAAGCCGTTTCGCTAGGTCCGCGATTGACGATCTCGACACCGATGGAGGTGTCGTTGAGCTGAGTGCGGTCCTCCCAGGCGCTGAGACCGGCGTGCCAGGCCCGCTCGTTCTCGTCGACCAACTGCCACACTCGGGGGGCGCCGCCTTCGGCCCTCGGGTCCCGAACCACCAGGTAGTGCGAGCTGACATGGGGGCCAAGCAGCGTGCGAAGGGCTCGAGGCGCTTCGGAATCGGTGTAGTGCAGGACCAGGTAGCGGACGCGGTGATTGTAGGCCTGCGACTGGTAGGTGTGGTCCGCCACGTAACCCGGCCGGGTCTCCATGTTCGATGAACCGGCGCAGCCGGCCAACGCTGCCACCGCTAGCAGGGCGACGAGTTGGTGCAGTGACCGCGGGAAAGAGAGCTTCATAGCACACTCAGCAGATAACGTGTCAGTAGTCCTAGCGTAAGGGTGATCGAGAAGCTCAACATCGTGCCCAGCAGCACGTATTCGGTGAGTTTCCGGTCGCGATCTTCGTAGAGGTCGCCGAAACGCAGCACCGACTTGGCGGTCAGGAGAAAGCCGATCGCGGCCATCTGGTTGCTCAGCACGAATGTCAGGATGAGAAAACGTTCCAGCATGCCGATTCGGGCGCCCGCGTCGGCCAGGGTACCGCGGGTATCGACGCCTTTGCTCCAGCGACGCATGATCAGCGCGATCAGGACCGAAGCCGGGCGCAGGACCAGCAGATACGCCAGGGCGATCAGCAGCGTCCGAGGTTGCCACAGCAGGCTGACATCGATGGCGAGGGGCAGGGCGCTGCCATCGATCACCCACCACCAGACGACGATCAGAACCAGTAGATGGAGAAGTTGGTCGACGACGAAAAAACTGACACGCTGGGCCGGCATGTAGCTTTTCAGCGTGTCGATCATCCAGTGAGTCAAACCCACGACGCCCGTGCCGATCAAGGCCTCGCGCAAGGGAATGCCAAAAGCGATCAGGATGGCCAGGCACAGCAGCATGTGAATGCCGACATGCCAGTAGAGCGAGCGCGCGCGGAAATGGTGTTGCTGCTTCTGGCGCGCCCAGGCGTCGCTCTGCAGGATGAAATCGGCGACCGTGTGCGACAGCAGCAGCGCCAGGAGCAGCGACAGGCCGGTTTCGCTCATTTCATGGCCTCCAGGCGTTCTCGTGTGAATTCGAGAAAGGCGTGAATCAGCGACCAGCGCGCCGCGCCCAGGCGGCGATTGATGGTCGGTTGCGAGCGTTCCAGGCGTTTGGCCAGTTCACTTTGGGAGTGATCGGAGGTAAGGCTCAGTCGAACCACTTCCGCAGCGTTGTGGCTCCAGTGGCTGATGATGTCATCGGCGAACTGAATCAGCAGATTCAGATCCGGTTGGGGAGACGGGAGGAACAGGCCCAAGCGTTGATGGCCTTGGCCCAATGCGTCCAGGCCTTGACCGGAGCGCACGAATGCCTCCCCATCCGCATTGATGAAGTCTTCCGGCGCGGGCACTTCGCCCTCGCCGATCCCGATGGCGATTCGGGCGTCCCAGCTCTGGCGTCGAGAAGGAGAGTGCTCGAGCAGGCTGGCACGCATGAGGACAGCCGCGACGATAGTGTCCTCGATCCTGGGAACGGCCAACTGGAAGGCGTCACCACGGAACCGCGTGCCCACGGCATCCAGCGTCTGGCCGAGACGTTCGATGCCGGTATCGATCGCGCCGCGCAACTTGCGTTTGTCGGCAATATCGCGGGAGGCAACGATGTCTCCACTGAGCACGCCGATCAATCTCATGAGACTCCTTATCGATATCCAAATGAAACAGCTGGATTATAGAACAAAAAGGCTATTTTTACGCTTATGCATAAAAAAAGCTATTAAGGCAGGGCGCTGAAGATATCGATAAGATGAAGGTAAACGAGTACTGGATATCCATCCAGTTCATGCTTGTAAATTTTGTTATCCGGATGATGTCCGGGTGACCGACTCAACGACAGTGGTATGCGCTGCTGGCGTGTTGTCGGCCCCGATCAGTCTCACCGCTACCCGATTTCGGCCGTGTTCCTTGCAGTCGTAAAGTGCCTGATCCGCGTGGTTGATCATTTCGTCGATATCGATCAACAGGCCGTTGGGGCTCGTTACCACGCCAACGCTGACGGTGACGACTGGGGCGACGGGAGAGTACTCATGCGGCAGCCCAAGCGCCTGGATCATGCCTCGCATCGCGTCTGCCAGGGCCCGGGCTTCCTCATTGCCAGTATTGATCAGCAGCACGAGAAACTCTTCACCACCGAGTCGCACCACGACATCGGTGTCTCGACGGAACGTATCCCTCAACACCCCGGCGATATCCACGAGACAGCTGTCGCCGGCCGGATGGCCATAGTTGTCGTTGTATGCCTTGAAATGATCCACGTCGATCATCATTGCCGATACCGTACAGCTCAGCCGGCGACTCAGCGGGACCAGAATATCCAGGCGCTTTTCCAGCATTCGGCGATTACCGAGTCCCGTCAGCGGGTCGTTGAGGGTCTGCTCCAGTAGCGCGGCGTGGTGGCTTCTGGACTCCTCGATCAACCGCTGGAGTTGCCGTGCCAGTAAACCGACGGCATCGGCACGGCTGGAGAGATCGAAGGGCATTTCACGAGGCGTGGTACTGAAGTCATGTTCGAGGCGGACGTGATCGGCCATGCGTCTGACTGGCACCAGTAGTTGCCGGTTTATCAGCCACAGCGTGGCTGCGAGCCCCGCGAGTCCGATAGGCAGACCGGCCAGTATGACCGTCACCAAGGTACCGCCAGCGATTACCACGAGCCAGGCCGCCGTCAGTATCGCCAGCGAGCTGCCTATCCAGATTCCGGCGAGGACCCCCAGCGTCCGGGCCGACAAGTAATTTTTCATTTTCGGCATGTCTTGAACCGATGTCCTGGTTGCCGAAGACCGCAGTCCGTCGTCGGATGAGTGGAACGCGTACCCATTCGTGCCGAGACGGGGATACGCGTGGTCTCCAGTTCAATATCGACGTTCCGTGGGCGAACTGTAGCGCTATCGTCGGAACCATAAGTAATTAGATGTCATTGATTTAGCGTGCGCTTATCCAGATTTTGCAGACTGATAATCTTAAAGGCCGCCTGTTCGAATAAAGTCTTAACAATCAAATCGGCATCGGACTATCCTTGGTGCTGTTTTTTTGCCGAGACGAACATTGCTCTCAGTTCGGCGATGGCGGTTTGCCCCTGTGGCAAATGTCGGGCGGTCATCGCTTGGAGCCGGTTCGCGAATATGAAGTGAAAGGGATCGTGAGTTAATAAATAGCGGTAATTGGTATGCTTTAAAAAAATCATCCCGACAAGCCTTGCAACTCTGTAAATATCGGCAATAATGTCTTCGCTTAAACCAATCCGCAACGGAACGACGAATGTCTCTACTCAGCGATTATGTCAAGAAAGAACAGCTCCTGAAGCAGCTTGAAGAAGAGCTGAAGCGCATGGAGGGTGATCAGCGCCTGAAATCCGAACTCGAGTTCAAGGAGAAGCTCGAGGCACTGATGGCGGAATACGGTAAGACGACGCGGGACGTCATGGAATTGTTGAGTCCGGCTGAGGGCTCCCAGGCCTCGGCAGCGCCGGCGAGCTCCGCTGGAGGACGCCGCAAGCGCAAGCTGAAAATCTACAAGAACCCCAAGACTGGTGAAGTCGTCGAGACGCGTGGCGGCAATCACAAGACCTTGAAGGCCTGGAAAGACGAGCACGGCGGCGATACCGTCGAATCTTGGGTCGTCAGAACGGAAGACTGAGCATTTACTACTGTTACTTCGCTTGGTCGAAAGAGCCCTCTGCCATCGTTTTGGCGGAGGGTTTTGCTTTTCAAGCCTTGGAACTGATCCCGCCGAAGCCGCCATGTCGGGATTGACCGCTTGGCCCGTAGACGCTGCCACCAATGGCACGATTCAGAAAATCGATAGCCTGTTGGTTATGCTCCAGCCGCTGGGAGATAATGTGGCCGTTGAGACGGTTGGTTTGACGAACCTGTTCCGCCAACCGGCGAATACGCTGCCAGGTCTCCTCCATGCCGGTGGCATTGGCGAACTGGGCCGCGCCTTGGCTGCCGACGCCAAATCCCTGCGACCGTTGATGCTCCCTGCGTAGACCTTCGAGTCGATCAAGCTCGCTCAGTTGCTTTTGTTTCGACGCCGCCAGCGTGCTGAGACGCTCTCCATCGGCATTACCCGAGCCAAGGCAATTGGCCTCGGCATCCAGCGTTTCGGCGAAAGCTTGCAGCAGGGCCTGTTGTTCGCGGAGCAATTCGGCTGGCGTCATGGAAGATTCCTGAATCCGGACCTGAAGTCAGTCAGATGATTAACGCTCACCCAGCATGTCGCGGACGCTCTGGATCAGGCCGTCGGCGATCTTGCCGGTATCGAGTTCGAGCCGGCCCTCGGAGATGGCCTGGCGAATGTCGTTGACGCGAGCAGTGTCGATGTCGCCACTATCGTCAGCGGTCGATATCTGGCTCAACGTCGTGGTCGAACCGGCCGCCGTCTTGGCGTTTCCCAGCGATTCAACACTCTTGCGCTGCTCGGCGGCTTCGTTCTGCGTAGGACGAGTCAGCGGCTGTGTCTGGTCGATTTTCAAAGTCGTTACCTCATGGCTGGATGCACGATGACGGGGTTTCCTACGTTATCGGCAGCGCCCGCGGAAGCTGAAAGCAATTAAGGAAGAGTTTTGTTAAGAAATTTATCCGAGTGGGCTAGAAGTCCACCCGCAGTCGATCCTGTCCTGTCACTCTCCCTTGAAGGATCTGGTTGTTCTCCGTCTTGAGTCGAATCGTACTCCCCAGCCCACCGTTGTCCAGCGCCTCGACGTTGCGACTGACACGAAAGCCCTGGCCAACGGCGGTGAGTACCACCGTGTCGCCACGTTTTACCATCCAGGGCTTGCGCACCATGCTCTCGGTCAGGGTGGTGCCCGGCGGAATACGCCGGGTGGCAACCATGCCGTCCACCTGGGCGGGATCGTCCAGATAGCCACGGCGGAGTCGGGAAATGTCCGTCTGCTGCCAGTCCAGCGTCCTCGCATCGATCCTCTGCCCCGGCTCGATTGGCTGGCTGGCCACCAGATGACGGACGACCGCGGAAACCGTTGCCTGCACGTAGCGGGTGCGGCTGCTGTCGTTGCCGCAGTGCACGCCCACGGTCACCCGGCCTTGGGGAACCCCCGGTCGAGGCAGGAAAGGTTGGGGTGTCGGACAATCCCCGAGATCGGCTGCACGATCCTGAACCGCTATCTTGACCTGATCCCCGAGTGAAGCGGTCTGCTGCTGAAGAAAGCGCGTGACGCTCGCGCTGATCGCATCGTCCGTCGGAATCTCGGTATCCGCTTGCGATATCGAAGGTATCGGTAACAGCGACAGCGCGAACAGCAACGCCATCAGCGTCATGGCTCCGGTCCAGGCGACCCGTCGCAGACCGGGGCGGCACTTCGACCTGGCGCGCTGAAACGTGTCGGGCGGATCTGCTCGCATGTCGTGGACCTCGGTGGCTGGCAGGCTCGCGGTGTACCGCGTCGATCGACGGAATTCCCCATAGTGGAAGCGATTTTAAACGGACCCGCAGCCAGGCATTGATAAAAATGGCGCGCAATTACGGGTCTGTTTACACGTTTGCCACGAACATCCCGCCGCTATTCTCCACTCTGTCAATTTTCCAGCGAACGCCATTCGAGGTGCACGGCATGTTCGACAAGTTGGATAACGCGGTGCGCTTCCAGCAGGAGGCCATCAATCTGCGTGCGGAGCGCCAGCAGGTTCTGGCCAATAACATCGCCAATGCCGATACGCCCAACTTCAAGGCCCGGGATTTCGATTTTCGCGCCGAGTTGAACCGGGTGATGGAGCAGGGTCGCAGCGAGGCTTCCGGTGGGCTGTCACTGGCGCGGACCTCGGCCCGGCACATTCCCGGGCAGGCCGGTGGCGGGACGGGCGTACGGGATCTGCTCTATCGGGTGCCGGATCAGCCCAGTCTCGATGGCAATACGGTCGACATGGATCGGGAGCGTTCGGCCTTTGCCGACAATTCGCTGCGTTATCAGGCGGATGTCACTTTCGTCAGTCGCAAGATCCAAGGGCTGAAGAAAGCCATGCAATCGGAGTAACACGATGTCGATGTTCAGCGTATTCGAAATTTCCGGCTCGGCGCTGTCCGCCAATTCACAGCGGATGAACGTGACGGCCAGCAATCTGGCCAATGCGGACAGTGTCGCCGGTCCTGACGGGCAGCCTTATCACGCCAGGCAGGTGATGTTCCAGGCGATGAGCCAGCAGGGCGGCAGCGCAGGCGGTGTTCGCGTCAACGGTGTGATCGAGGACAACACCACGCCAATGCGAATGGAGTATCGGCCGGGGCACCCGTTGGCGAACGACGAGGGCTACGTGACGATGCCCAATGTCGACCCGGTCAACGAGATGGTGGACATGATCGCCGCCTCACGCTCTTACCAAGCCAACGTCGAGGTCATGAACACCGCCAAGACGCTGATGACGAAAACACTCACCATCGGCGAAGGCTGATCGGTGTCGGTCCATAGCGAGGAGATGTCATGTCCAGTCCGGTGATCGGCAACAGTACCCTGGCCAACATCAATGGCGCGGCCGCCAAGAGCTCTACCACGGGAGTCGACTCCGGCAGCGAGCTCAACGAGCGTTTCATGACGCTGCTGGTGACGCAGTTGAAGAACCAGGACCCGACCAGCCCGATGGAAAACTCGGACATGACGGCGCAACTGGCTCAGATCAACACCGTCAGCGGTATCGAGAAGCTCAACGACAGTCTGTCCGCGATCACCGACCAGATCGACGCGGGCCAGGCGTTACAGGCCACGGCGTTGATCGGTCAGGGCGTGATGGTGCCGGGCAACAGAATCCTGGTGGGAACTTCCGATGACGCCAACGGTGTGGTCACCACGCCTATCGGTGTGGAGCTGGATAGTGCCGTCGAGGATCTGCAGATCGATATTCGCGGTGCCAGCGGCGAGATCATCGACAGCTTCTCCACCGGGCCCTTGTCCGCAGGCGTCCACAGCTTTACCTGGGATGGCAAGCTGGCCGATGGCTCCAACGCTGCCGTCGACAGCACCTACACGGCTTCCCTGACCGGCACCGTAGGGGATGAAACCTACGCGCCGGCTGCGCTGAACTACGCCCTGGTCAACGGGGTGATTCAGGGGGCGAACGGCGCCCAGCTCGACTTGGGATACGCTCAGGATCCCGTGGCGCTCTCGGAAGTACGTCAGATTCTCTGAGTGAGATTCAGCAACGACATCAACCGTTCTAGCGGACGCAACCGATAAACGTAGGGGATCAGTCATGGGCTTTTCGCAGGCATTGAGTGGCGTCAACGCCGCTTCCCAGCAGTTGGATGTAATCGGCAACAATATTTCAAACTCCCAGACCAAGGGGTTCAAGAGCGGATCGGTCCAGTTCTCGGACGTATTCGCCAATAGCGCCGTGGGCCTGGGTACCCGGGTCTCCGGCGTACTCCAGGACTTCAGCAATGGCAGCCTGGAAGCTACCGGACGCAATCTGGACATCGCCATCAGCGGCGATGGCTTCCTGCGCTTCCAGCAGGAGGGCGAGGTCGGCTACTCGCGCAACGGCCAGTTGACGCTGACCGCCGACGGATTTCTGGAAAACGCCCAGGGCGCCCGACTGATGGGCTACGGCCTGGCGGATGCCACCAACGTCAACTCCGGTGTCGTCGTCGGCGGCCAGCCGCAGGTGCTCAACGTGCCGGCGGCGGACATGCCGGCCAGTGCTACCGGTGCCACCGGAACGGGGATCAACATTCAGCTCAACCTGGATGCCTCTACCGTGGCCGACGACTCCTCGACCGCCGTGCTCTATGACAATCTTGCGGCCAAGACGGCGGGAGACACTACCCAGCAGACGAACGTCGCCTACAACTACTCCACCAGCTTCACGGTCTACGACTCGCAGGGCGCGCAGCACAATGCCACGCTGTACTTCCAGAAGACCGGCGACAATGCCTGGAGCGCCCGTACGGCGCTGGACGGCGTGCTTACCGATCAGACGCTCACCGCGACCTTCGATAGCGCCGGCAAGCTGGCCACCATCGACGGTGAAGACGCCACCGCCAATCCGGTCAACTGGCCGAACCTGGCGTTCACCGACAACGAACTGGGCGACGGCGTCGATCCGATCAGTGCGACCTTCAACATGGCGGGCAGTACCCAGTTCTCCAACGACTCCACGGTCAAGAGCCTGGCGCAGGATGGTTATGCGTCCGGCGCCCTGGTGGGCGTCAGCTTCGCTGATGACGGCTCCGTCGTCGGCAGCTACTCGAACGAGAAAACCATCGATCTCGGACAGATCGCGCTGGCCACCTTCCGCAACCCCGAAGGGCTGTCGCCCTCCGGCGGCAACCTGTTCGCGGCGACCGCCACCTCCGGCAACGAGCTGCTGGGCATTGCCGGGACGGGCACGCTGGGATCGATCGAGGCCGAGACGCTGGAAGCTTCCAACGTCGACCTGACCCAGGAACTGGTCAACCTGATCATTGCGCAACGCAACTATCAGGCCAATACCAACTCGATCCGTACGCAGTCCGAAGTCATGGATCAGATCGCCCAGCTGCGCTGACAACGGCACGCTGCCGGTCAAGTCGTGACCGGCAGCCACCTCGCTTCCAAAGGGTTTCAGCATGGACCGGATTCTTTATACCGCCGGGGGTGGCGCAAGCCAGACCATGGCTCAGCAGTCGGTGGTCAACAACAACCTGGCCAACGTCAGTACCCCCGGGTTTCGTGGCGAGCTGATGGCTTTTCGCGCGGTGCCGGTGGAGGGCGACGCGCGCCTGCCGACGCGCATCGCTTCGATGATGACCACGCCCGGCGCCGATTTCACGCCGGGCACCATCAGTACCACCGGGCGCAGCCTCGACGTCGCGCTGCAGGGCGACGACACCTGGCTGGCGTTGCAGTCGCCGGACGGCGGGGAGGCCTACACGCGGCGCGGTGATCTCCAGGTCGACGCCACCGGCCTGCTGACGTCGCTCGGCAATCCGGTTCTTTCCGACAACGGCCAGGCGATCGTGGTACCGCTCGGGGGCGACGTGACGATCGCAGCGGACGGTTCGATCAGCGTGCTGGAGCCGGGCCAGAATCCCGACGCCGTGGCGCCGCTGGCGCGTCTGAAGATGGTGGTTCCGGGCAACGACAATCTGGTGCGCGGGGAAGATGGCCTATTCCGCAGAGTGCCGGCGGAAGGCGAGGACGTCGCGGCCCCGTTGCCGGCCGATGACACCCGGCGACTGGTTCCCGGCGCGCTCGAGGGCAGCAACGTCACTCCGACCGACGCGATGATCTCGATGATCGACAGCGCCCGGCGCTACGACATGCATATGAAAGTGATCGAAAGCGCGGATGAGAACGAGCAGCGCGCCAACAGTCTGCTTTCACTGACCAGCTGATGCCAATTTCGACCAGCGGTGCCAGCCACAGCGCGAGCGCACCGATAGTGAGGTTCCTGTCATGATCAAATCTCTATGGACGGCCAAGACCGGTCTGGAGTCGCAACAGGTCAAACTGGATGTGATCTCCAACAACCTGGCCAACGTCTCGACCAACGGCTTCAAGCGATCCCGCGCGGTGTTCGAGGATCTGCTCTACCAGAACGTGCGTCAGCCCGGCGCTCAGTCGTCGGTGGTCGATAACTTGCCTTCCGGCATGCAGGTGGGTACCGGTGTTCGCCCCGTGGCGACCGAACGACTGCATACGCAGGGCGGCTTGCAGAATACCGAGAACTCCCGCGATCTGGCGATCAACGGCAAGGGGTTCTTTGCCGTACAGATGCCGGACGGCACCACCGGCTACACTCGCGACGGCAGTTTTCAGGTCAACGAGAACGGCCAGTTGGTCACCGCCAGTGGCTATCCCGTCGATCCGCCGATCGTGATCCCGCAGAACGCGCTCTCGATCACCGTCAGCCAGGACGGTGCCGTATCGGTCACCCAGCCGGGAACGTCCCAGAGCAATGCGGTGGGGCAGATCATGCTCTCAACCTTCATCAACCCGACAGGACTTCAGAGCATCGGCCAGAACCTGTACCTGGAGACCGATGCCTCGGGTCCGCGTACCGATCTCAACCCGGGGCTGGATGGTGCCGGCAAGCTCTACCAGGGCTATGTCGAGACCTCCAACGTCAATGTGGTCGAGGAGATGGTCAGCATGATCGAGACGCAGCGTGCCTACGAGATCAACAGCAAGGCCGTCGAAACGTCCGATCAGATGCTTCAGCGTCTGACGCAGCTATAAACCGGGGAAGTCGCGTGTTGCTGACCGCAGAACTAGCCACGACGTGGCGCAGAGTGATGATGCTGATCGGCCTGGGGCTGGCGCTGGTCGTGACGGGCTGTGCGCAGATTCCCAGGCACTCCGTGGTCGAGAATTCCGCACCAGTGGAAATCCCCTCGACGCCGCCGGCCCAGGCCAACGGCTCCATCTATCAGGCGCGCTTCGGTTTCCAGCCGCTGTTCGAGGATCGGCGTCCGCGCCAGGTCGGCGACATCATCACCATCGTGCTCGACGAGCAGGTCAGCGCCAGCAAGAACTCCGCCGCGAACGCCACTCGCAACGGCTCCACCACCTTTACACCGGGGGTGGTACCCAACCCGATCGACTTCCTCGAGAAGTACGGTACGGATCTGGCGGGCGAGAACGTGTTCAACGGTTCCGGGGGGGCGAACGCCAATAATACCTTCACCGGGACGATCACCGTGACCGTTTACGACCTGCTGGCCAACGGCAACCTCAAGGTGCGGGGTGAGAAACAGATCGCGATAAACCAGGGCACCGAATACATCCGGTTCTCCGGCGTGGTCAATCCCCGGGCGATTACCGGCGCCAATACCGTGCAGTCGACCCAGGTCGCCGATGCTCGCATCGAGTACATCGGTGACGGCTACATCAACGAAGCGCAGAACATGGGTTGGCTGCAGCGCTTCTTCCTCAACGTCTCGCCTTTCTGATGCCTATGATCCGCCTGTTCCGTTCGATCCGGTCGTGCCGCCTGTCGCTGGTACAAACACTGGCGCTGGTGACGATGCTGCTGTTCAGCCTCGGTGCGCAGGCCCAACGCATCCAGGATCTCGCCAACTTCTCGGGCGTACGTGACAACCCGCTGGTCGGCTATGGACTGGTGGTCGGCCTCGACGGCACGGGAGACCAGACCACCCAGGCGCCATTCACCGGCCAGAGCATTACCAACCTGCTGTCGCAACTGGGGGTGACGATCCCGGCTGGCACCAACATGCAGCTGCGCAATGTGGCCGCGGTCATGGTGACCGCGAAGTTGCCACCGTTCTCGCGCCAGGGGCAAGAGATCGACGTCACCGTCTCTTCCGTCGGCAACGCCGACAGCCTGCGGGGCGGCACGCTGTTGATGACGCCGCTCAAGGGCGCGGACGGCCGTGTCTACGCCCTGGCCCAGGGCAACGTCTACGTGGGGGGCGCCGGCGCCCAGGCGGCCGGCAGCAGTGTGTCCGTCAACCACCTGGCGGCGGGTCGAATTCCCGGAGGCGGGCTGGTCGAGCAGGAGGTGCCGATGCGCCTGGGCGACGCCAGCGGCACCCTGGACCTGTTCCTCAAGCAGTCCGATTTCGAGAATGCGCGCCGGATGGTGGCGGCCATCAACCAGGAGTTCGGTGCGCCGGTGGCGGCCGCGCTCGATGGGCGGACGGTGCAGCTCAAGCTGCCGGCCAACAGCAACGATCGCGTCACCTTCCTGGCCCGGGTACAGGGTGTCGACGTCACCACCGAGCGCGGCCCGGCCAAGGTGATCGTCAATGCCCGCACCGGCTCCGTGGTGCTGTCGGATACCGTCACGTTGAATCGCGCGGCGGTCGCCCACGGCAACCTGTCGATCGTCATCGACTCCAACCCCCAGGTCAGCCAGCCCAACGCGCTGGCCGGCGGCGACACGGTGGTGGTGCCGAATGCCGATATCAGCGTGCAGCAGGAAGGCGGTGCACTGCAGGTGGTCCAGACCAGCGCCGACCTGATGGATGTCGTCAACGCACTGAATGCCCTGGGGGCCTCGCCACAGGATCTGATGTCGATCCTGCAGGCGCTGAAGTCCGCAGGCTCGCTCAACGCTGAACTGGATATCATCTGATGGCACTGGGTAACGATCTCTCCGGCCAGTTCGCGCTCGACGTCCAGAGCGTCCAGCGGCTCAAGTACAGCGCGGCGAACTCGCCGCAGGGCAGCCTCAAGGAAGCTTCGCGCCAGTTCGAGGCCGTGTTTCTGCAGATGATGC
This sequence comes from Salinicola sp. CR57, assembly GCF_003206585.1. Lineage (NCBI taxonomy): Bacteria > Pseudomonadati > Pseudomonadota > Gammaproteobacteria > Oceanospirillales > Halomonadaceae > Salinicola > Salinicola sp. CR57. Next base: position 471,998 of record NZ_PZJL01000006.1, on the reverse strand, counting down.
TCAAGAGCATGCGCGATGCCAGTCCCAAGTCCGGGCTGCTGCAGAGCCATCAGATGGACATGATGCGCTCGATGCAGGATCAGCAGTGGGCCCAGCAGTTGGCGGGAAAGGGGCTGGGCCTGGCCGATCAGCTCGTGCAGCAACTCGAGGGCAGCGGTCTATCCGGGACATCGGCACTACCGGCTGCCAGCGAGAGTGAGGACACCTCGACCTTGATTGCCGGGATCCCCCGTGGCACGCCGCGGCTGCTGCATGGTGGCCTGCGCACCCCCGGATTCGCGCCGGACGTCTCCCGGCATGGTCTGGCGATGTCCGGGCCGTCCGCCAGCGGTACGACCGCCGGCGAGTCGGCTGACGCAGGGACGACAGGGCTGTCGGGCGCCGATTTCGGCGACCGACCGGCCCACGTTCGCGCTTTCCTCGAGCAGTTGGCTGGGCCGGCCCAACGTGCCGAGCAGTCCTCTGGCGTGCCTGCCGAACTGATCCTTGCCCAGGCCGCGCTCGAGACCGGTTGGGGGCAGCGCGAGATCCCCACGGCAGGAGGGGGGAACAGTCACAACCTGTTCGGTATCAAGGCCGGCCAGTCCTGGCAGGGCACCACCACGGAAATCACCACCACCGAATACGTGAATGACCGGCCGATCAAGATGGCCGACCGGTTCCGCGTCTATGACTCGTATACGGAGGCGTTCGCCGACTACGCCAGGTTGATCGGGGACAATCCCCGCTACCAAGGGGTGGTGGCGGCTTCGTCGCCCGATGAGGCGGCCCGGGCGTTGCAGCAGGGCGGCTACGCCACGGATCCGCGATATGCCACCAAGCTCCAGGCGATCATGGCGCAGTTGGGCGGATTGGACGCGATTCCTGACCGCGGGCTGCTGGCGTCCGCTACCAGCGATGACGACAACCCCTTCGGTCCGGATACGCTACCTTCCGCGATTTTCTAGGGCCTGTCCGAATGGCGGTGGGCAGTAACAAAACGTTGCGAAATCACCCCGGCCGGGATTCAAGAAATGGCGGATACAGCCGATAGAAATCATAACTTTGCATGGATCCGCGCCGGACTCTGGATGGCGTTTCACGGGATAGCGATATGAGCCTGTTTTCGATTGGTCTCAGTGGGTTGAGCGCGGCACAGAACGCGCTGTCCACCACCAGCAACAACATCAGCAATGTCTATACCGATGGCTATAGTCGGCAGCTGACGCTACTGGGCCAGAATGCCAGTGGCGGCGGCGCCGGATCCGGCGTCAGCGTCGACGGTATCCAACGCCAGTACAACAGCTATATCAGCTCGCAGCTCAACCAGGTCAACAGCCGGCAGTCGGCGCTGGAGACTTACCAGAGTCAGGTCAGTCAGATCAACGATCTGCTGGCGGACAGCGACTCCGGCCTGACGACGCTGATGCAGGGTTTTTTCTCCAGCGTGGAGGATCTGACCGGTTCGCCAGCGGACGCGGCGGCGCGGGAAGGTGTGCTGGGCACGTCTCGCAGCATGACGGCGCAGTTCCGTGCCTATGACGGCTATCTCAGCGACATGCGCGAGGGCATCAACGGTCAGATCGGCGACGTGGTCACCCAGGTCAACAACCTCAGCGACCAGATCGCCGATCTCAACAAGCAGGTGACGCTGGCCCGGGCCCGCAGCGGTGAAGAGCCCAATGCCCTGCTCGATCAGCGCGACAAGCTGGTCAGCGATCTCGGCGATCTGGTCGACGTCAATGTCCAGGTGCAGGACGGGTCCACCTACCAGGTATCGCTCTCCAACGGCATGCCGCTGGTCGCGGGCAACAAGTCGTTCGATCTGGTGGCGATGAAGGGCAATGAAGATCCCTCGTCCATCACGCTCGGTTATGAAGATGGTGGCGGAACGCGCTCTGCGCTCAAGGAGTCCGTCGTCAAGGGAGGCGAGCTGGGCGGGTTGCTCAGTTTCCGCAGCGAGACCCTCGATAGCACGCAGAACCAGCTCGGCCAGTTGGCGGTGACGCTGGCGCGAAGCTTCAACGCCCAGCATGAAGCCGGGGTGGATCTGAACGGGGATGCCGGCGAGGCGTTCTTCGCCATCGGTAGCCCGACCGTCGTCAGCAGCGCGGTCAACAACGGAACCGGTTCGCTGGCCGCCGAGTACGGTGATGTCGGCGAGTTGACGGCGGACGACTACCGGCTCACCTATCAGGCGGACGGCAGCTATTCGGTCGAGAACCTCGGCAGCGGCGAGACCCGGTCGGTATCGCCGGCGGGGGATGGCACGCTATCCGTCGGTGGCGTGACCCTGACACCGAGTGGTACGCCTGCCGAAGGCGACGTCTTCATGCTGCAGCCGACGCGCAACGCCGCGGGCATATTCGAAGTTGCGGTAACCGATACCGACAAGATCGCCGCCGCGGATGCCGACAGCGGTGGTAGCGGCGATAACCGCAACGCCTTGGCACTGCTTGACCTGCAGAATCAGAGGCTGGTGGGCGGCAGCAAGACATTCAGCGGAGGCTACGCCTCGCTGGTCAGCGATGTCGGTAATCGCGCCGCGATCACCCAGGCCAACCTCACCACGCAGACGGGGTTGAGCGACCAGCTCTTCGCCTATCAGCAGGCCGATTCGGGCGTGAACTTGGATGAAGAGTACGCCAGCCTGTTGAAGTACCAGCAATACTACTCGGCAAACGCCAAGATCATCGAGGCGGGTTCGAGCATCCTGGATACGATCCTGGGCCTGCGGGCCTGAACCGGGGATCGCAAAGAGCCGATCTCGCGTCGTTATTGAATAGCCATTGAGTGCGCCGAGTCGAGGCGCCTTCGAGGAGAGAGCCGTGCGTGTCAGCACCGTGATGATGTTCGAGCGCAGTGTCGGCTCGATGAACCGCCAGCAGAGCGCCTTCATGCAGGTGGGCGAACAGATCGCCTCCGGCAAGCGCGTGGTGCGTCCCTCCGACGATCCCCAGGCCGCCTCGCGCGCGGTCGGCGTGTCGCAGTCGCTGGCGTCCAACGCCCAGCAGAGCGACAGCCGGATCACCGCACGCAACTCGTTGAGCCAGGAAGAGAGCGTTCTCAACAGTGTCTCCGACTCGCTGACCCGGGCCAAGGAGCTCATGGTCCAGGCCGGTAACGGCACCTTGAGCGATGCGGATCGCCAGTCGATGGCAACCGAAATGCGCGGTGTCTACGAAGCGCTTCTCGGCCAGTCCAATTCGACCGACGGCAACGGCAGCTATCTGTTTGGTGGTTATCAGGACGGTGCCGAGCCTTTCGTCAAGGATGCTACCGGCGCAGTCCAGTACGCCGGCTCCGATCAGGTTCGCCAGCAGAAGGTGGACTCCTCGCGTCTGATGGAAGTGGGCAATACCGGCCGTGACGTGTTCCAGACCGTGGCGGGTGGTGCCGGCTACCTCGCCCGGGCCGACGCCGACAACGCCGGCACGCTGACGTTCACCGGTCCGCAAGTCGCCGATACCACCGCGCCGGGATACGGTGACGATTACGCGATCTCGTTCAGTGCCAATGGCGATGGTACTTTCGACTACACGATCAGCGGACCGGATGGCGACACCACCGGCAACTACGACGGCACCAGCGCTACCCTGGAGTTCGGCGGGGTGCGTCTCACCCTGGAGGGGACGCCGGCAGATGGCGATGCGCTGGACGTCGGCACCGCCAAGAACATGAATCCGGACGTATTCACCACGCTGGAGAACATGCTCTCGGCGCTGGAGAAACCGCTCGATTCGGATGTCGACAAGGCCGCCTTTGCCAACACGCTGTCGAGTTCCAGTCGGGAGATGGATAACGCGCTGGATAACGTGCTGACCGTGCGGGCTTCCGTCGGCGCGCGCCTCAACGAGCTGGACACGCTCGATACCGTGGGCAGCGATCGCAAGATCGCCTACACCCAGACCCAAAGCGATTTGATCGACCTCGACTACACCACCGCGATCTCCGATTACGTGCTGCGCCAGGTGGGGCTGCAGGCGGCGCAGAAAGCCTTCGTCGACCTCCAGGGGACGTCGTTGTTCGAGATGATGTGAACGTAATGGCGCTCCGGCGGCCAGCCGGGATAGCGGTCGAAGGCGGGAGCGGCAGGGCGATAGCAGGAAGAAGGGCGCATCCATTGGGTGCGCCCTTGTCGTTGGTGCCCTCCGACGGTGGCATCGTGCCTGTGGGAGCAGGGACTTTCGGGCCGACCCCGCCGTTTCAGGGCGTGCCGCTCATCTGCTCGATCATGCCTTGCATGAAACGCAGCTGCTGGGTGAACAGATCATTCCAGAACCCGCCAAGATCCGGCATGAGGGCGGTGATCATTACCAGGCCGGCGGTCAGCGTCATCGGGAAACCCACGGAAAAGATCGACAGCTGGGGAGAAGCTCGGTTGAGGATGCCCAGCGACAGGTTGATCAGCAGCAGGGCAGTGACGATGGGGATGGCCATCAGCAGGCCCGAGGAGAAGATGGTGCCTCCCCAGCGGGCCAGGGTCTCGGCAAAGCTGGCATCGATCGAAGTCGCGCCGATGGGCAGCACCTCGAAGGTCCAGGCCAGGATCTCGATGGTGATCAGATGTCCGTTCATCGCCAGGAACATCAACAGCGTCAGCAGTTCCAGCATCCGCGACAGCACCATGGTGTTGGTGCCGGCATCCGGCTGATAGAACGTCGCGAATCCCAGCCCCATCTGCATGCTGATGAATTCGCCGGCGGTCTGCACCACGGCGATCATGATCCGCAGCACCAGCCCCATGGCAATGCCAATCAGGATCTGCTGCAGCAGGATGCCGAAACTTTCCAGCGAGAACAGCGGGATCGCCGGCATCGCTGGCAGCGACGGCGCGATAGCGACGGCGATGGCGGCGCCGAACAGGGCCTTGACCGGTGTGGGTACGCTGGGCAGGCTCCATAGCGGAGAGGCCATGAAGAACGCGAGGATGCGAACGGTGGGCCAGAAGAACAGCTGCAGCCAGCCCAGCCACTGGTCGGAGGTGATGTCGATCATCGCCGGCGGCAGCGTCTCAACTGACCATCTGGGGAATGTTCTGCAGCAGTTCCCGGGTGAAGTTGACCAGCAGCTGGATGATCCAGGCGCCGGACACGATCAGCATGGCGAAGACACCGAGGATCTTGGGGATGAAGGAGAGGGTCATCTCGTTGATCTGCGTCGCGGCCTGAAACAGGCTCACCAGCAGACCGATCAGCAGCGCAGTCAGCAGTAGCGGCGCGGCCATCATCAGGGTCACCTTCATGCCCTGATAGGCGAGGCTCATTACCATCTCGGGAGACATTGCTCACCTCCGTGTGGTCCCGCGACATGCCATCAGGACGCAATTCATGTCAGGAACTCAGGAAAAATAGAAGCTCTGGGTCAACGAACCGATCAGGAGCTGCCAGCCGTCGACCAGCACGAACAGCATCAACTTGAACGGCAGAGAGATCGTCGCCGGCGGCACCATCATCATCCCCAGCGCCATCAACACGCTGGCCACGACGAGATCGATGATCAGGAACGGAATGAAGATCGTGAAGCCGATCTGGAATGCCGTCTTCAGCTCGCTGGTGACGTACGCGGGCACCAGAATCCGCATCGGAACGTCCTCCGGGCCCTGCATTGCGCCGATGTCGGCGATGCGGGCGAACATCGCCAGGTCGGCCTCGCGGGTCTGCGCGAACATGAATTCCCGGAAAGGCTGGCTACCCCGATCGAGTGCCTCCTCCAGTGAAATCTGCTCGGCCGAGAAGGGCTGCCAGGCCTCGTCGTAGACCCGGTCGAGCACCGGCGACATGACGAAGAAGGTGAGAAACAGCGCAAGTCCCAGCAGAACCTGGGTCGGCGGCGCCGACGGCGTGCTCATGGCCGTGCGCAGAAGCCCGAGGACGATGATGATTCGGGTGAAGCAGGTCATCATCAGCAGCATCGCCGGCAGGAAGGCGAGCGACGACAGGAACAGCAGAGTCTGCAGGCTCAGGGACCAGCGCTGGCCGCCGTCGGGCATCGGCTCACTGATGATGCCGGGCAGGGCCTGCGCCATCGCCCACTGGCTTGCGGTCATCGCCAGCACCGCCACCAGGCCGGCGGCGACATGGCGTGGGTTGAGTCGGAGCGTCATCGCCACTAGCTGCCGCCCCGTCCGTTCTGCCGGCCACGGACTGCGCCCCGGGCGTTCTGCTTCAGCGCCTGGGCAAAGCGGCTGGCGAAGGAGCCGCCAGGTGCTGATCCCGGCGGCTCGACGTCGGGCGTCGTCGGTGGCTCGAGAGTGTCCAGCCTGGTCACCTGTCCGCCACCGACACCCAGTACCAGCCAACGATCCGCGACGGCGACGATCACCACGCGCTCGCGCTGCCCCACCGGCGTGCTGGCCACCACCCGAAGGTGTTGGGTGCCTGCCCGCCGATTGGGGCCGAGGCGCTTGAGCAGCCAGGCGCAGGCCAGGATGATCGCGACGACCACCAGCAGGGAGACCGCGGTCTTGCCCATCATCAGCAGACCGATGCTGTCACTGCCGCCGGCCTGGGTAGCCTGCTGTAGGGTAGCTTCGTTCATCGGTTCAATTTCTGGACGCGCTCGGAGGGCGTGATGATCTCGGTGATTCGAATCCCGTACTTGTCATCCACGACCACCACTTCGCCCTGGGCGATGAGGTAGCCGTTGATCAGGATGTCCATGGGTTCGCCGGCGAGACCGTCCAGCTCCACGACCGAGCCCTGGGCAAGCTCCAGCAGCTGCTTGATGGTGATGCGGGTTCTGCCCAGCTCCACCGAGAGCTTGACCGGGATATCCATCACCACGCCCAGGTCGCGGGGCTGGCGGGTATCGCTTCCGCCTTGGTCGAAGGACTGGAAGATCCCGGCATCTACCGAGCTCGCCGCCGCGGGCGTCGCTTTCGCCTTGGCGTCGATATCGGGTGCCTGGGCAGGCTCTGTCTCGGCGGCCTGCGCTTCAGTCTCTTCGGTCTCGGGTTCCACGCCCTGTTCCGCCATCGCCGCGGCCCACAGATCCTCGGCTTCCTGCTGGCTGTCGCCGGCCGTATCGGAGGCTCCCTTCTGGGATCCCGGTTTTTGATCGTCACTCATTGTCGAAGTCCTTCATGGCGGAGTACGTACCATGGTCGATGAGATGTTTCACCCGCAGTGCGCGCTGGCCTTGTCGGTTACCGTACTCGCAGGTCATGACCGGCACACCGTCGACGCGCACGTCGATGGCCTTGGGAATGTCGATGGGAAGAACGTCCCCGACCTCCAGCGACAGCACGTCGCCAATGGTCGAGGGGATCTTGACGAAGTCGGCGATCAGCTCGACCTGGGTCTGCTTGATCTCGCCGGCCATGCGCGATTCCCACTGGGTATCGTCGCTGTCGAGCGTACCGATCGGGCTGGAGAGAATGTCCCGGATCGGTTCGATCATGGAAAACGGTATGCAGATGTTGAAGTCACTGGCCAGATTGCCGACTTCGAGATGAAACGTGCTGTTGACGACGATCTCGTTCGGCGAATTGGTGATGTTGGCGAAACGTACCTGCATCTCCGAGCGCATGTAGTCGATCTCCAGGGGGTAGATCGATTTCCAGGCGTCGCTGTAGCCCTCCAGCGCCAACGACATCAGGCGCTGGATGATCCGCTGCTCGGTGGCAGTGAATTCGCGGCCGTCCGACTTGGTCAGGAATCGCCCGTCGCCGCCGAACAGATTGTCCACCACCATGAAGACCAGTCCCGGCGGGAACACCAGCAGGGCCGTTCCCTTCAGCGGCTTGAGGCTGATCAGGTTGAGGTTGGTCGGCACCGGCAGGTTGCGCGCGAATTCGCTGTAGCTCTGGTAGCGCACGCCGGAGACGGTGATGTCGGCACTGCGCCGGATCAGGTTGAATAGCGCGACCCGAAACAGGCGCGCGAAACGTTCGTTGATGATATCCAGCGCCTGCAGGCGCTCGCGAACGACCCGATGCTGGTTTGCCGGATCGAAGGGGCGGGTGCGACGCTCGCCTTTCGGATCGTCGGCGGGTTTGTCGTCATCGCCGCTGACGCCGTTGAGGAGGGCATCGATCTCTTCCTGCGATAACAGGTCGTCTTGGGACATGGTTGGCCTGGCGTCCGCTTACTGCACGATGAAGTCGGAGAACAGCACGTCACTGATGGCTAACGTGGGCTGTGGCGTGGTGATCGGGTCGTCGAACAGACCGAGAATCTGCTGCTTCAACTTGATCTTGCCCTCGGGCTTGATCAGCTCTTCTGCGCTCTTGCCGGACAGCAGCATCAGCAGACGGCTGCGAACTTCCGGCATGTGCTGGGTCAGAAACTCACGGGTCTGATCGTCGTTGACGCGCAGCGACAGACCCACGTAGAGCAGCCGGTCGCCGTAGTCGCTCTGCAAGTTGACCGTGAACGGCTGGATGGTCACGAATATCGGCACGGGGGGCTCGGTCGGCTGTTCCTCGACGACATCGGTCGCCTCGCTACCACCACGGGCATCGAGAAAGAAGTACACGGCGATCGAACTCGCGATCGCCAGCAGGACGATCAAGAGCCCTACCACGAGTAGGGATCGACTTTTACGGGGTGCGGCCATTGCTTCTGCCATTACGGGTGATCTCTGGAAGTTGCAGCGGATTATGCGGTGGCGGGCGGCCTGGCGATCGACGGAAAAGACGCCTTCCGGTCGGTCAACTTCCCCTTTCGTGTCACGCTACTACCGAGAAGTGACGCTGCGGTCGCCAACTCGCCGCACGACGTGGTGTCACGGCTGGCGTGAGCCAGCCGTCATCCGTGTTATCGGCAGCGCCGGTCAGGCGTAAAGGTTGATGTTGCCATTGCCGGTCAGCGTGATGCTCCGTGCCGTGACGTCATCGACCGGCTCGATGCCCGTCGCCGTCAACAGGGAGCCGGCAGTTCCGCCACCGTGGCGCGGACGATCATCGCCGGAGGAGTGCCCCTGCTGAAAATGGCCCTGATCGCTCACCATCGCTTCGCCCAGCGCGATACCGCTATCGGCCAACGCCTGACGCAGTTGGGGGATCGCTGCCTCGACGGCGGCGCGAACCGGGGCGTGCGCCGACAGGATCTGGAGCTGTGCCTGCTGATCCTGGACCGTCAGAGAGACGTTTAGCGGTCCCAATTCCTGGGGATGGAGGCGAAGCGACATCTGCTGGTCGCCGCGCTGGTGCATCTGCAGTACCTGCTGGCCGAAGGAGGCCGGCCACTGGGGAGACTGTACCGGGGCATTGATGAAACCGGGCGTCGAGGAACCCGCCGATGCGGGGCCCGCCGCACCGGTCGGCGACGTGGTGGCGGTCGCCAACGAGCCGATATCGGAGCGGGGCGTCGGAACGGAACTGACGTCCGACGCATTTCGCTCGGGCAGGCTGATCGATGCGGCATCGCCAATCTGGCTGGCCGCGGTCACGGCTGCGCTGTCCGGAGCGCCGGGAAGGACGGGCGTTTGACCATTCATGGCGGTCATGCCGGAATTAGCCCCGGGCGTGGTGCCATCGCTGCGTCGACTATCGATGGCTGACAGCAACCCCCCGAATCCCGACTGGCTGGCCGGTGCCTTGGCGCGCTCCGGGGTTCCGGCCTGATCGATTTCGGCGGGTGATGTCTCGAGCGCGGCGGCACCATCGGCCGGCGGAGCCGTGGCGGTCGCCTTGAGGATCTGCTGCGTCAGTGCCCGTTGCCCGACGTTCGACAAGGCTGGGCCAGCGCTTGCGCCAGTGCCGCTGGCGGCATTGGGGGGTTGCGACACCATGGCGAGCGGCAAGCCGGCCACCATGGCGGCGAGAGAGTCGGCATCGAGGGAGCTCGACTCCCCACCGACCGCTTGGGTGCCTGATGGATCGTCGGCGGCGGGCGAGAGGCTGGCCAGGATGGCCCGAAGACTGGACATGTCTTCCTCGTCGAGCGCCTGCAGAGCGGGAGCAGCTGGCGCGCCCGAAAGCCCGGTGCCGTCCTCGGCGCTATCGGTGGCAGGCGGTTGCGCCGCCACGGCGTTCGCTGGCTCACTGCTGGTCTGGCCATTGGCGTCCGAATTCGGCGCCTTCGCGGCGGTCGTACCGTTCTGTGCGGCCGGTTGCGCTATGTTTCCGGCCGTCGCCCGCTGCAGGGAGTCGGCGAAAGGGGCGCTCTCGCTGGAGGCCTTGCCTTTGGCACTCGCGCTACGATCCGGGGGCAAGGTCACGGCGGTGATTGCAGAAAGTTCCATGGGCGGGGGCCGTCGGTTTCGTGGTCGGGTGACGCTTCGGATCAGGCCTCGATTCGGTGCGCCGAATCTCTATTTCAGCTTTGCTGCGAGTGTCGGGCGTCTTGCTGGCGACGTAGCAGCTGCGCGGCCATCTCGTCGCTGTGACGCTGCTCCTGGCGAGCCTGATGATAGGCGGCATCGCGCTCTCCACGGGCATGCAGCGTCTCGTAGGCATTGAGCTTGCGGCGTTCGCCTTGCCAATGCTGCCTTCCGCTTTCTACCCGGGTCTGATGCTCGCCGAGCCGTCGCTGCTGCTGTTCGATCGCCTTGTCGAGAGAACCGATGAACTGCTGGTAGTCGCGCCACTGGCTGGAGGAGACGCCCTGCGTCAGGCTGTCGTGCAGCTTGCGCTGGTACTCTTCCCGATAGCGCTGGAGTTGACCCAACTGGGTCTGGGCTTCCTGCTGCTGACGCTGTAACTGGCCGAGACTCTCCACGGCCTTGTCACTGCTGCGTTGTGCCAGGTCTCGAAGCATCTCCATGGCTTGCATGTTGGCCAAAGCGTTACCTCCTATCCATTCGTCCGTCATCATGGCGACGGGAGAATTCAACGGCTCCCATTGTGACGGCGCCGATGCCACCCCAAAGGTTCGATAAGCGCCAAAAAAAGCCACTATTCCCGTTGGAGATCAGGGGATAGGGGGCAATGCGCCAGGGTGACGGTTCAGTCGTCGATCGGGATGAGCCGGTCGAGTTCGGTGTGGGTATGGTCGATGCCCGCCGTCTCGTTCATCCGCTGCTGCAGGAACGTCTCCAGCCTCGGATAGAGGGCGACGGCGCGGTCGAGTTGAGGATCCTGTCCGCTGACATAGGCGCCGACATTGATCAGGTCGCGATTGCGCTGATAGCGGGAGATCATCTGCTTGAATCCCTGGGCCTGACGGAGGCGCCTGGTGTCGACTACTGCCGGCATGGCGCGGCTGATCGAGGCTTCGATATCGATCGCGGGATAGTGGCCGCTCTCGGCCAGGGCCCGCGAGAGCACGATATGGCCATCGAGGATGGCGCGGGCGGAATCGGCGATCGGATCCTGCTGGTCGTCGCCTTCCGTCAAGACGGTATAGAACGCGGTGATCGAGCCGCCGCCGCGCTTGCCGTTGCCGGCTCGTTCGACCAGCGCCGGCAACTTGGCGAATACCGACGGGGGATAGCCCTTGGTGGCCGGGGGTTCGCCGATCGCCAGGGCGATCTCCCGAGCGGCCATGGCGTATCGGGTCAGCGAGTCCATGATCAGTAGCACGTTGCGGCCTTGGTCGCGGAAATCCTCCGCCAGGCGCGTGGCATAGGCGGCGCCCTGCATGCGTTGCAGCGGCGAGGTATCGGCGGGGGCCGCCACCACCACGGCGCGGGCCAATCCCTCCTCGCCGAGGATGTTCTCGATGAAATCCTGGACTTCACGCCCGCGCTCGCCGATCAGGCCGACGACGATGACGTCGGCGTCGGTGTAGCGGGCCATCATGCCCAGCAGCACGCTCTTGCCCACCCCGGAGCCCGCGAAAAGGCCCATGCGCTGGCCGCGACCCACGGTCAGCAGGCCGTTGATGGCACGAATCCCGACGTCGATGGTGGTATCGATGGGGGCTCGGGCCAGGGGATTGATGGGGGGCGTCTCGAGCGGGGCGTGTGGCAGCTGTTCGAGGGGGCCGTGGTCGTCGAGAGGGCGGCCATTGCCGTCGACGACGCGCCCGAGCAGCCCGTCGCCGAGCGGAAAGCGTCTCGCGCTGGCAACGTCGAGGCGATTGCCGCTGAGTGCCAGTACGCGGGCGCCGGGGAGCAAGCCGCTGGTGTCGGCCAGCGGCATCAGAAACAGCTTGTCCCCGGAAAAACCGACGACTTCGGCTTCGGCGAACCGTTCGCCATCGCCGTTGCCCGTGCCGGCAGAGAGTTCTATCAGGCAGGCGCTGCCCAGGGGAAGACGGATGCCGACGGCCTCCAGCACCAGTCCGGTGGCGCGGGTGACCCGCCCCTCGTGACGGTAGTGGGAAAGCGATTCGACCCGCTGGGTGACCTTGTCCAGCGCCAGGCGCCAGCGTTGATGGTGCGAGGCGACCTCCGATGGCTCTGACGACTGGCCGATGTCACTCACCGGGCGCTTCTCCGTCATCGGCATTTCCCTTCGCCAGCGGCGTTGACTCCACGGGGGCCGAACCGGTCCGCGAGCGTCGGCGCTGATCGAGAATGGCCTTCCACTGGGTGCTGAGGCTCGCATCCAGGCCGCCGCCGGCGCTGGTGGCACGACAGCCGCCACGCTCCAGCGTCGGATCGGCGTGGCATTCCCAGCCGCTGGCCTCGAGCGTGTCGCTCATCGTCGACTTCACCAGTTCGAGATCCTGCGGGTTCAGCCAGAGCCGAGGCTTGCCGTTCAGCGTGGTGTCGGCATCGAGCAGTTCCCGCACCACGCTGAGGATGTGTTCGGGCTTGGCAGCCAGCGATTCGCCGGCCAGCTGGCGACCGGCGATCAGCGCCAGTTCGACCAGCTGATCCGCGATCTCGGCGTCGAGCGATGCCAGCGCCAGCCGAAAGTTGTCGGCCAGCCCGGCGAGTGGGGCCAGCGTCATGTCCAGCCGCTTGTTGAACTCCAGCTCGGCAGCGGCGTTACCCTCCTTGACGCCCTCGCTGTAGCCAGCCTGATAGCCTTGCTCGTGTCCCTCGCGGTAGCCCTGCTCGAGCCCCTCGAGCCGGGCCTTTTCGGCGATGCTCTGGCGCGCCTTGGCCTCCGCATCCTGACGCTGGCGCCGCCGGCGGGCGTCGGCATGCGTGGTGGACGGCTCGGAAGCGGGTGGGCAGCCCAGTTCCTCCATCTGCCACCGGTGCCATTCGCCACGATCGCCGGACGTGGAATGGTCGTCGCGATCAGACGTAGCCATCGTCGCCACCGCTCAGGGCGATTTCGCCGGAGTCCGCCAGTCGCCGCACGACGCCGAGGATCGCTTTCTGTTCGTTCTCCACCTGGGACAGGCGCACCGGCCCACGATTCTCCATGTCTTCGCGCATCAGCTGTGCCGCACGCTGGGACATGTTGCGGGTGAACTTGTCGATCAGCTCGTCCTCCGCGCCTCGCAGCGCGATGACCAGCGAGTTGGTCTCGATCTCGCGTAGCACCAGCTGGATGCCACGATCGTCGATATCCAGCAGGTTTTCGAACAGGAACATCTCGTCGATGATCCGTTGTGCCAGATCTTCGCTGTGGGCGCGAACCACGTTGATGACCTGCTCTTCCTGGGCGGAATTCATCAGGTTGAGAATTTCGGCCGCGGTTCTCACGCCGCCCATCTTGCTGCGCTTGAGGTTGGTGCCGTCCAGCATCGAGCTGAGCACTTCGGTGAGCTCCTGCAGAGCCGCCGGCTGCACGCCGCTGAACGTGGCGATGCGCAGCATGACGTCATCGCGCTGTTTCTCGTCGAACAGCTCGAGGATGTCGGCGGCCTGGCCGCGCTCCAGGTGCACCAGGATGGTGGCGATGATCTGCGGGTGCTCGTCGCGAATCATCTCCGCGACCATCGACGCTTCCATCAGGTTCAGAGAGTCGATGCCCGATGCCGTGTTGCTGGTCTCGAGAATGTCCTCGATCAGACTGCTGGCGCGCTCGCTGCCCAGCGCCTTGGTCAGCACCGCACGGATATGGTCGTTGGAGTGTAGGTTGATGGCGGTGAACTGCTCGGTCTCGGCGTGGAACTCCCGCAGAACGAGCGCCATCTCCTCGTGGGAGACCTGCCCCAACTTGGCCATCTCCTGGCTGATGTCCTGCACCTCGCGGCTCGAGAGGTACTTGAATACCTCGGCAGCGCTGTCCTCGTCCAAGGAGAGCAGTAGGATGGCGCCACGTCGGGCGCCGGTCATTGCCGTCGTCATGATTTGTCCATCCAGCTTCTGACGACCATGGCGACCAGGCGCGGGTCTTCCTGGGCGATTTCACGGACGTCCTTGAGATCCTGCTCGTAACTCGAGGCGCCACGCCGATTGCGATCTCGTCCACGCGATGCACCACCGGCACGGATCGAGCTGTCGACGCCGGCGCCCCCGCCGACACTCTGGTAGCTTGCCGCCGCGGCCGCCGCATCGGTGGCGGACATCGGCGAAGTCGCTTGGGCCGGAACCGGTTCGCGGGTCTGGCGACGAATCAGCGGCTTGACCAGCTTGAACCACAGGAACAGGGCGACCAGCGCCACGACGAGGTACTTCAGCACGCTCTTGGCGAGGCTCCAGATCTCCGGCGTTTGCCACCACGGCTGCGTCTCGAACTCCGGTGCATTGGCCTGGAAGGGGCTGTTGACGACTGCGAGGTCGTCGCCACGTGCCTCCGAGAAGCCCATCGCCTGTCGCACGAGGCCACGGATCTGGTCCATCTCCGTGTCGCTCAGGGCGACGCGGGTCGGGTTGCCGGCATCATCGACGCCGTCGCGATAGTTGACCACGACGGCGACCGAGAGGCGGTCGATGTCGCCACTATGCTGCTTGACGTGTTCGACGGTGCGATCCACTTCGTAGTTGATCGTGCTGTCACGATGCACCTGGCCGGTGTCGGTATTGCTCGCGGTCTGGGTGTCCGTACCCTGGGTGTCCGTCGCCTGACCGTCGGCCTGGTTGCCGTTGCCGTTGGCGGCATTCTGATTCTGGGCCGGCGCCTGGGTTGCCGGCGCGTTGATCGGCGAGGCCGCGGTACCCGGCGGCTGGTTGCTCAAGGCGCCGGGGACGCCCATGGCCAGATCGCCATTGCTCTGGAACGAAGCGCTGCTCTGCTGGCTGCGCACCGCTGCTTCGTTCGGTGCCTGATTGGGACCGTAGCGTTCCGCGGTCTGCTCCCGCTGGGAAAAGTCGACCTGGGCCGTGACCTGTGCCCGGACATTGCGCGCGCCGACGATCGGGGCGAGGATCGCCTCGATGCGGTCGGCATACTGATTCTCGAGGTTGCTGACGTAGTCGAGCTGGCTGCCGTCGAGCTGACTGGCGTTGCTGGCAGGGCGGCTCAGCAGGTCGCCGTTCTGGTCGATCACGGTGACGTCGCCCACGGCCAGTTGGGGCACGCTGCTGGAAACCATGTGAACGATGGCGTTGACCTGGCCCTCACCCAGCACCCGGCCCGGCTGGAGGTCGAGAACGACGGAGGCGGTGGCGGGCTGGCTCTCGCGGACGAACACCGACGGCTTGGCCATGGCGAGATGGACGCGAGCCCGGGCGACGCTACCCAGCGTACCGATGGTGCGGGCCAGCTCTCCCTCCAGCGCCCGCTGATAGTTGACCTGCTCGGCGAACTGGCTGATGCCGAAGGCCTGGTCGTCCATCAGCTCGAAGCCGACGCCGCTGGCTTCCGGCAGACCCTGCTCCGCCAGCTTGAGACGAATGGGCCTGACCTGGTCGGCGGGCACCAGCAGTGCCTGACCGCCTTCGCTGAACTGATAGGGAACGCCCATGGCGTCGAGCTGATTGATGATGCGACCGCCGTCGGCATCGGTCAGGGTGGAATAGAGGACGCGGTACTCCGGCGCGCGAGCCCAGAGCAGCAGCGCGATCACGATGGCGACGGCAGCGGCGCCGGCCACGATAAGCGGTATGCGCGGGTTCCCCTGCAGCTTGCTCAACCAGTCGCGTCCGCCGGCAGTCGTCTCCGACGCGGTTTGTCGGGTCGATTGCCGTGCGGACGAATTACCTGGGTTCGAAGTGTCGTTGGGCGACGTGGCCGTGCTCATGTCGTGCTCCGATCATGGCACGTGGTGCAACTCGACAACATGGCAGTAGTCTGCTCCCTGCAACGCGTCTGCTCATCCGTACCTCGACACGCTCGGGGTGCTGCTCCGATGCGGCTCTGGCCGGGGCGTTAGTTTGATGGCAGCCATTATGTGTCGGTCTGTTAACGCTGAAGGTGGGAAAAGCCGGTGTTTTCACACGCATTTACCGCGATGGTCATGGTCACGCTGTTGATAGGCTGCCAGCGTCGATTACCACGACGGCTCCCGGCATCATGGCCGTGAGCATCGTCATACAGGAACCCCCCATGAGTGCTCCAGCCATTCAAGCGGCGCTTCAGCAGATGCAGGCGCTATCGACCCAGGCAAGCGGTCAGGCCGCGGCATCGCAGCCATCGCTGACCGAGACAGGCGGCAGTTTTGCCGGTGAGTTGCAGGCATCGCTTGGACGAATCAATCAGATGCAGCAGACCGCCAATCAGCAGGCAATGTCATTCCAGGCCGGCGACCCGAATGTGGCGCTGAACGACGTGATGATCGACATGCAGAAGGCGAGTGTCTCCTTCGACATGGGAGTTCAGGTGCGTAACCGTCTGGTAACCGCCTACAAGGAGATCATGGGGCTGCAGGTGTAACACCCGGCGACGCTTTCCCACGATCTCCCATTTGCGCCCGGGCGTCGCCAGTCCGGCCGGGCGTCCCAGCCAGGTTGCCCCGGCGCGGAAGTCGACCTGATGCACTCATTTCGCCACGCCATCGCGGCCACGGGCGAGGGTCCTGCGGTGGCCGCGCCACGCCTCCATCGAGTAAAGCCCGAGGCCGACCCAGATCAATGCAAAGGTCAGCAGCTGAGGCCAGACGAGAGGCTCGCCGAAGACCCACAGTGCCAGCAGAAACTGCAGCGTGGGGTTGAGATACATCAGGAAGCCGATGGTGGATAGGGTCAGGCGCTTGGTGGCACCGGCGAAGGCGAGCAGCGGCAGGGTGGTTACCACTCCGCTGACGATCATCAGCGTGGTGATATCGAAGCTGACACCGAAATGAGACTGCCCGTGCCATGTCAGCCAGGCGAGGGACGCCAGGCTCAGCGGCAGCAGCAGGCTGGTCTCCACCAGCAGGCCGGACAGCGCATCCAGCGGCACGCGCTTGCGCAGCAGACCGTAGCTGCCGAACGTCATGGCCAGCACCAGACTGATCCAGGGCAGTGTCCCCAGCAGGAGAAGCTGGAGCATCACTGCCGCCAGCGCCAGCCCCATCGCCATCATCTGCCAGCGGCCGAGCCGTTCGCGCAGGACCAGCATGCCCAGTGCAACGTTGACCAGTGGGGTCATGAAATAGCCCAGACTCGCCTGCAGCACACGATGCGTTTCCACCGCATAGATGTAGAGCCCCCAGTTCAGCGCGATGAGCAGCGCGCATCCCAGAATCCATCCCAGTCCGCGGATCGCCTCCCGGCGCCCCGAAAAACTGTTGCGGATGGCGGGCCAGCGCCCCATCAGCGTGACCACGGCGATCAGGAAGATGCAGGACCAGAGAATTCTCTGGATCAGCACCTCGAAGGCCGGTACCCCGTCGAACAGCGAAAAGAAGAGCGGGAAGCACCCCCAGAGGGCGTAGGCGGTAATGCCGTAACCGACACCGCGGCGGGTCTCGTTGCGTGGCGTATCGATCGACGGTTTTACGCTGCCTGACAGGGTCTTGTCTGAAGGGGATGCCGACATGTCGCTGCTCGTCGCTCTCGGGTTTGGAGGCCGGGTAATCTATCATGACAGCCATTCGCGTTGACGAATTGATCGATCCCGACATGCGGCAGGAGGAAAAGCCATGAACGAGCTACGAGTCAGCCTCGTCCAGAGCGAGCTCGAATGGGAAAACCCGGAGGCCAATCGGCGGCTGCTGGATCACCGCATGGGCACGCTGGACGGAAGCCGGACGGATCTGATCGTGCTGCCGGAGATGTTTGCCACCGGTTTTACCATGAATGCCGAAGGGATGGCGGAGCCGGCCGAGGCAAGCCCCACGCTGGACTGGATGCGGCGCCAGGCGCGCGAGCGTGATTGCGTGATCGCTGGCAGTCTGGCGATCGCCGATGGTGGCGCCCGATACAACCGGCTCTACTGGGTGACACCGGAGGGCGGTGTCGAGCACTACGACAAACGCCATCTGTTCCGGATGGGTGACGAGCCGTTGCACTACGCGATGGGGCAGACCCGCAAGGTCGTCGAGCTGAAGGGATTTCGGCTGCTGCTGTCGGTCTGTTACGACCTGCGGTTCCCGGTCTGGCTGCGACAACGACCAAGCGAGCACGAGCCGTTCGAGTACGATGCGCTATTGTGTGTCGCCAACTGGCCGGCGCCGCGCAGACGGCCCTGGCGGACGCTGCTGCAGGCCAGGGCGATAGAGAATCTCGGTTACGTCATTGGCGTCAACCGTGTGGGGCGTGATGGCAACGGGCTGGCGTACGCCGGGGACTCGATGGTCGTGGACTTCAAGGGCGAGCCGATGATCGATCACCCGGCCGACACGCCGTTCGTCGAGACGGTGAGCTTGTCAGCAGCGGCGCTGTCATCGTTTCGCGATACCTTCCCCGCCTGGAGAGACGCGGATGCCTTCGCGTTGATCGACCTCGACGATCACCTGCAATGAGTAAGGATGGGCAATGATCCGAACCTTTCGCCTCGACCAGACCGATTTTCAGGAGCTCAACGACGGCGCCATCGCCGAACGCCTGCTGGAGGCCAACTGGATCGATGCCTATGATCTCGGTGATGAGGATCGCGCGGCGCTGAAGCCGTTCCTTGCCGAGGAGCTGCCGGCCAATACCGATATCGAGGAGATCGAATCCTCGGCGCGCTTCTTCACCGATACCGACGGCCTGCACGTGCACTCGCTGTTTCTATCCCGCAACGAGGGCAAGCACCAGACCAATACCGTGGTCTTCATCCTCCAGTCGCAGCGGCTGCTGTCGCTACGCGAGGACGACCTGGCCGATTTTCGCCTGTTCCGGCTGCGCGCACGGCGCGGTCAGACCGAGGCTCATTCGCCGCAGTCGCTGATCGTCACGCTGTTCGAGCAGAAGGTCGAGAACCTCGCCGACAGCATCGAGGACATGCATCGCGACCTCGAGCAGGTCAGCCATATGGTGCTGGAGATCGAGGATGCGGATCTGGAAGAGGCGATCGACCGGTTGGCCAAGGTCGAGGACAGCGTGGGCAAGATCCGCTTGTGTCTGATGGACACCCAGCGCTCGCTCTACTTTCTCATTCGTCACCTGCGCTATCACGCCGAGCTACAGGAGCAGGCCAAGGAGGCGCTGCAGGACGTTGATGTGCTGATGTCGCACAGCACTTTCCTGTCCGACAAGGTCAACTTCCTGATGGATACCACTCAGGGGTTCATCAATATCGAGCAGAACCAGATCATCAAGATCTTCTCGATCGCCTCGGTGGTGTTTCTGCCGCCGACCATGATCGCCAGTATCTACGGGATGAACTTCGAGGTGATGCCGGAGCTCAGTTGGAGCTTCGGCTATCCGATGGCGATCGGCCTGATGGCGCTGTCGGGAATCTCGCCCTATCTCTACTTCAAATATCGCGGCTGGTTGTAAGCTCGCCGCCTACCTAGGAGTGTCTAGAACCCATGCGGTTGGACCGATTTCTCAGTGAAGCCACCGAGCTGACGCGCAGCCAGGCCAAGCGTGCCCTGCGCCAGTTGGAAGTCAGCGTCGATGGCGAGACCGTGCGCGATGCCTCGCGCCAGGTCTCGGATACCCAGGACATTCGCTGGCAGGGGTCAGCGCTGGCGCGGATCGGCTGGCGCTATCTGATGATGCACAAGCCGGTCGGAGTGGAGTGCTCGCTGCGCCCGGCTCACTACCCCTCGGTGATGAGCTTGATCGAGATCGAGCAGATCGAGCGCCTGCATCCGGTAGGACGGCTGGATGTCGACACCTCGGGACTGCTGTTGATCAGCGATGACGGCAAGTGGACCCATCGCGTGACCTCGCCCAACCACGCTTGCGAGAAGCGTTACAGAGCGACACTGGGCGAAACCCTGTCCGCTGACGATGCGGTGCGCGTAGCGAAGCAGTTCGCGGAGGGAATCATGCTGAACGGCGATGAGAAACCGACGAAACCCGCGATTTTCGAGGCCGTGGGCGAGTCCGAGGTGATCGTCGGCGTGACCGAGGGGCGCTACCACCAGATTCGCCGGATGTTGACGGCGGTCGGCTACACGGTGGAGACCTTGCATCGTGAATCCATCGGCCCCTTGTCCCTCGATCCGGAGCTGGCACCGGGGGAGTGTCGCCATCTGCGTCCGGAAGAAGTTGCAGCCTTCGAATGATCGAGCCAGCGGTCAATAAACTTTATACCGTTATCTTTTTTTTCCGCCAAAACAAAAGGCCGAGCGTCATCAGGTCAATGACGAGGCTTCGATAAGGGCTCGCGTGTAGGCGGTTCGGGGCGAGTGCAGCAGCGTTTCGCAGTCGCCCTGTTCCATGACCTTGCCATCCTTGAGCACCAGAATCCGGTGAGCCATCGCGCGTACCACGGCGAGATCATGGCTGATGAACAGGTAGGTGAGGTCATGTTTCGCCTGAACGTCACGCAACAGCTCGATCAACTGCTTCTGTACCGTGCGATCCAGTGCCGAAGTCGGCTCATCGAGGATCAGCAGTCTGGGTTTCAGGATCAGCGCACGGGCAATGGCGATACGCTGGCGTTGACCGCCGGAGAACTCGTGGGGATAACGGTGACCGCAATCCGCCGGCAGGTCGACGTCGTGAAGGGCTTCGGCGACACGTTCAGCCACCACCGGCGGCGTCAGCTCGGGGTGATGAAAACGTAGCCCTTCGCTGATGATGTCGGCAACCGACAGGCGGGGCGAGAGCGAGCCGTAGGGATCCTGGAACACGATCTGGAGCGCTCGCCGCTGGCGTCGAAGCGCTTCTCCGCCCAACTGGTCCAGACGCTGGTCGGCGAAGTGGATTTCACCGTGGGAGGGCAGCAGTCGAATGAGTGCCGAGGCCAGGGTCGACTTGCCCGATCCGGACTCGCCGACCACGCCGAGAGTCTCACCGCGGCGGAGTTCCAGTGACAGCGGTTCGACGGCGACGAAAGCCGGCGGGCTGGGGCGCAGCAACGGCTTGGGCCGCTTGAATGTCACGCTGAAGTTGCTGGCGCTCAGCAGCAGCTCGCTCTGCGGTGGCAGCGGCCTGGGGCGGCCGGACGGTACGGCGTCGATCAACTGTCGCGTATAGGCGGCCTGCGGTGTCTCGAAGAGGGTTCGAGCCGGGCCGGCCTCTACCTGCTTGCCCTGCTGCATGACGACCACCCGGTCGGCGTGGCGCCGGACCAGATTGAGATCGTGGCTGATCAACAGCAGGCCCATGCCGAGGCGCTGGCGGAGCTCGTCCAGCAACGCCAGGACCTGCCGCTGCACCGTGACGTCCAGCGCCGTGGTGGGTTCGTCGGCGATCAGCAGCTGTGGCTCGTTGGCGATCGCCATGGCGATCATGACCCGTTGACGCTGGCCCCCGGAGAGCTGGTGAGGCCAGGCAGCCATGAGCTCGTCGACTCTGGGGAGCTCGACCTGCGTCAGCAGCTCCCGGGCACGCCGCGTCGCGGCGTTGCCACGCAAACCCTGATGCAGGCGCAGCGTTTCCCGCAGCTGCTTGCCGATGGTGTGCAGTGGATTGAGCGAGGTCATCGGCTCCTGAAAAATGAAACCGATGCCGCCGCCGCGAAGCTCGTTCCATTCCCGCCGACTCAACCGGCCCAGGTCGCGGCCCCCGAAGGTGCGCGTCCCCGTCACCCGGCTGCCAGGCGGAAGCAACCCCAGCGCGCCGAGGACGCTGACCGACTTGCCAGAGCCGGACTCGCCCACGATGGCCACGGTCTCGCCTTGTTCCACATGCAGGTCAAGCTCGGACACCGCTTGCGTCTCGCCGAAGTGGACCGAGAACCGACGCAGTTCGAACAGGGGCGTTTGACTCATGGCTGGCTGTCCTGTGCGTGGGTCGTTGCCGCTAGCGGAGGTCGCGCTGCAGTCGTCGACGTCATGATATGGCGCGGGTCGAAGGCGTCGCGAAGGCCTTCGCCGATGAACACCAGCAGCGACAGCATCACGCTGAGAGAGAGAAAGGCGGTGATGCCGAGCCACGGCGCCTGCAGGTTGTTCTTGCCCTGGGCCACCAGCTCGCCCAGCGATGGCGAGCCCGGCGGCAAACCGAAACCGAGAAAGTCCAGCGCGGTCAGGGTGGTGATGGCGCCGGTGAACAGGAACGGGATGAAGGTGAGGGTGGCGACCATGGCGTTGGGTAGCACATGGCGCCGCATGATCAATCGGGAGGGCAGGCCCATGGCTCGGGCCGCCTTGACGTACTCGAGGTTCCTGGCACGCAGGAATTCGGCACGCACGATGTCCACTAGGCCCAGCCAGGAGAACAGCAGCATGATGCCCAGCAGCCACCAGATGTTGGGTTCGACCAGGCTGGCCAGGATGATCAGCAGGAACAGCACAGGCAGTCCCGACCATATCTCGATCAGGCGCTGGCCGAACAGGTCGATCTTGCCGCCGTAGTACCCCTGCGCGCCGCCGATGAAGACACCGAGCAGAATCGAACCCACGGTCAGGGCCAGGGCGAATGTCACCGACAGGCGGAAGCCGTAGAGCACCCGCGCGAACACGTCGCGACCCTGGTCGTCGGTTCCCAGCCAGTGGCGTGCCCCCGGCGGGGAGGGAACCGGGCCTTCAACGTCGCGATCGAGAGTCTGGTAGGAGAAGGGGACCGGGGGCCAGAGCATCCAGCCGTGGCGCTCGATCTGCTCATGCACGAAAGGGTCGCGGTAATCGGCCGTGGTGGGTAGAAACCCGCCAAACTCGGTCTCCGGGTAATCCACCAGCATGGGGACGTACCACTCGCCCTGATACTGCATCACGATCGGCTTGTCGTTGGCGATCAGTTCCGCGGCGAGACTGAACGCGAACAGTAGCCCGAAGAGCCACAGCGACCAGTAAGCGCGCCTGTGGCGCCGGAAGACCTGAAGCCGGCGCCGGGTGATCGGCGAGAGTCGCTGACGTCGATTCGGTGTCATCACGACTCCCGGGTGGCAAAGTCGATTCGTGGGTCGACCCAGACATAGGTCAGGTCGGAGACCAGCTTCAGCAACAGGCCGATCAGGGTATAGAGATAGAGCGTGCCGAAGATCAGCGGGTAATCACGCTGCATCACGGCCTCGAAACCGAGCAGCCCCAGGCCGTTGAGCGAGAAGATCACCTCGATCAGCAGCGAGCCGGTGAAGAAGATGCCGATCAGTGCCGCCGGCATGCCGGCGATGATGATCAGCATGGCATTGCGAAAGACATGGCCGTAGAGCACGCGCCGGTCGGAGGCGCCCTTGGCGCGCGCGGTCAGCACGTACTGCTTGTGGATCTCGTCCAGAAAGCTGTTCTTGGTCAGCATCGTCAGCGTGGCGAAGCTGCCGATCGCCGAGGCAGCCACGGGCAACGTGATGTGCCAGAAGTAGTCCTGAATCTTGCCCAGCGGGGATAGCTCGTCGAAATCGACCGAGGTCAGCCCGCGCAGGGGGAACCAGTTGAGGTAGCTGCCCCCCGCGAATACCACGATCAACAGGATGGCGAACAGGAAGCCGGGAATGGCGTAGCCGACGATCACCACCCCCGACGACCAGATATCGAAGGCGCTGCCGTGGCGTAGCGCCTTGCGAATGCCCAGCGGGATCGAGATCAAGTAGACGAGCAGGGTGGTCCAGAGGCCCAGCGAGATCGATACGGGCAGTCGATCCAGAATCAGGGTGGTGACTGACTGGCCCCGAAACAGGCTGTCACCGAGATCGAACGTGGCGTAGTCCCGCAGCATGAGGGCGAAGCGCTCCCAGGCGGGTTTGTCGAACCCGAACTCCTCGGTCAGCGTCTGGCGCAACTGGTCGTTGACGCCCTGAAGGCGCCGAGAGTCGTTGCCGCCGACGCTATCCCCACCTCCGCCCTCGAGGCCGGTGCTCGCGGTGCTGCTCAAGCCCTCGAAGCGGGCCATCATCTGATCGATGGGGCCGCCCGGCGCCGCCTGGACGATGATGAAGTTGAGCAGCAGGATTCCCAATAGCGTCGGGATCATCAACAGCAGACGGCGAACGACATAGCTGGCCATGATCGGCAATCACTCCTGTCCGCGCTGACGGGCGGCAATGGCGCCGGCCCGTTCGGGGTCGACCCACCAGACCGAGAAATCGGGTGTATAGCGCGGGAAAGGTCGGGGGTAAGCGAATTTGTTCCACACCGCGACGCGAGTACCGTCGAAGTTCCATTGCGGCACGACGTAGAACCCCCATCGCAGCACGCGATCCAGCGCTCGCGAGGCAGTATCCAGTTTTTCGCGGCTGTCCGCACGGATCAGATCATCGACCAGGGCGTCGACGACCGGATCTCGCACGCCGGCCAGGTTTCGGCTCTGGGGGACATTGGCGTATTCGCTGGTCCAGAAATCCCGCTGCTCGTTACCCGGATTGGCCGACTGCGGAAAGCTGCCGACGATCATGTCGAACTGGAAGCCTCTCAGGCGGTCGAGGTATTGATTGACGTCGACCACCCGGATCTTGCTGCGGATACCGAGCCGTTCCAGGTTGCGAGCGAAAGGCTGGGTGATACGTTCCCACTGGCTATCGTAGAGCAGGAACTCCAGGGTGAAAGGTCGACCGGTCTCGATATTCACCAGGGTGCCGTCGCGCACGTCATAGCCGGCTTGACGCAACAGCCCCAACGCTTCCCGCAGGCGCAGGCGGAGCGCTTCCGGTTGCGCTACGGGCAGTGGCTGATCGAACACCGCGGCGGGCAGTTGGTCGCGATAGGGGGCGAGCAACGCCAATTCCTCGTCTCCGGGCAGCCCTCTGGCTGCCATTTCCGAGTTCTGGAAGTAGCTCTCGGTGCGTTGATAGGCGCCGTAGAACAGATGTTGATTGACCCAGTCGAAATCGAACGCCAGGCCAAGCGCGCGCCGGACCCGCGGGTCGCTGAGCTGTGCTCGTCGGGTGTTGATCACGTAGCCCTGCATGCCGGCGGGTTGTCCATCCGGTACGATCACTCGCTGGATGGCGCCATCCTCGACCGCTGGCGTGTCATAGGCCGTCGCCCAGTTCTTGGCGCTGCTTTCGATACGCATGTCCAGCGCCCCGGCCATGAAGGCTTCCAGGGCGACCGACTGATCACGAAAATAGTCGTAGACGAGGCGGTCGATATTGTAGCGGCCCCGGTTCAGCGGCAGGTCGCGGCCCCAGTAGTCGTCGACCCGGCGATAGACGATGCGACGGCCGGGGTCGATCGTGGCAATCTCGTAGGGACCGGAGCCCAGGAGCTTGTCGAGCGTGGGCCGCGTGAAATCGCGATCCTGCCAGTAGTGCTTTGGCAATACCGGCAGTTGACCCAGGATCAGCGGCAGCTCTCGCGACTGGTTGTTCGAGAACTCGAATCGCACCGTCCGCTCGCTCACCGCCGAGACCGACTCCACGCTGGCGTAGTAGGCGCGATAGAAGGGCGAGCCCTTGTCGCGCAGCAGCTGGAAGCTGAACACCACGTCCTCGGCGGTGACAGGATGGCCGTCGTGGAAATGCGCCTCGGGTCGTAGATCGATTTCCATCCAGTGTCGATCCGGATCGAGTCGTATCCCTCCAGCCAGCAGTCCATACATGGTGAATGGCTCGTCGGCGCTGGACTCCATCAGCGTGTCGTAGATCTGATTGAGCCCATCCGCTGGCGTGCCCTGGATGATGAAGGGATTGGTCGAGTCGAAACTGCCGTTGGCCGCGCGGCGCAACGTGCCGCCTTTGGGAGCCTCGGGGTTGGCGTAGGGCAGATGCTGGAAGCCCGTGGGCAGTGCCGGATCGTCATAGAGCGCGATGGCGTGCACGGTCGGTACATCGCGATGCACTTGCTCGGGGGCGTCAAGCTGGCCGTCGGCGGCTACCGCCAGCGGCGCGGCCAGCGTGATGGCCATCAGCAGCCATCGAAATCCAGCCATTGTCGACATCCTCCTGTCGGTGCGGCGGTCTGCACGGGTACCTGGCGTTCAGCGCGTCTCGTCGGCAACGATCGTGACGCCACGGCGTTCGCTCCGGGGGCTAGCGTCGGGCGCCGCTATTCTGAGCCAGCGCCATGGAAGGGACGGTCAATGCCTGTCCGATGCGAATGGTGCTGCCATCGAGGCCGTTTTCCCGCTGAATCTCGCCGACACTGACCCCGAAGTGCTTGGCAATGGCGGAGAGCGTGTCGCCGCGGCGAACCACATAGCGGTTCAGCACCGTGCGCTCCGAGTCAGGTAGCGTGGCGAGATTGGCCAGGAACCGCTGCTTGGCCGCCGCCGGCACCAGGATACTGGCATCGTCGCGCGGTCGTGTCGACGCTCGTTTGAACCCCGGGTTCAGTGCTCGCAGGATCTGCGGATCGACGCCCGCGAGATCGGCTGCCATCGAGAGTGTCAAAGGCCCCTGGGTATCGACCTGGGCGAACTGGACCTTGTCCGGGATTGACGGCAAGGCCACGCCGTATTGCTCCGGTTCGGCAATGACTTCGGAGAGTGCCAGCAAGCGGGGAATATAATCCATGGTCTCTGCGGGCAGTCGCAGGTGCCAGTAGTCGATCGGATCTCCGCGATTGGCGGCCGCCTCTCTGGCGGCGTTGACCGTGCCCGCGCCGGCGTTGTACGCGGCCAGTGCCAGCAGGATATCGCCGTCGTACCAGCGATCGGCCTGCTGCTGGATGTAGTTCATCGCCGCATCGGTGGCGGCGACGACGTCGTGGCGCCCGTCGTACCAGGCGGTGCGCGACAGGCCCATCGCATCGCCGGTCGCCGGCATGAACTGCCACAATCCGGCGGCCCCACCGGGGTTGGTGGCTGTCGGGTCGTAGCCGCTTTCGATAAACGGCAATAACGCGATTTCGCTGGGCAACCGATGGGACTCCAGCTGCTGCGTCACCCAGCGCAGCCAGGGCTTGGCCTGCGCCGCGACCTTTTCGACGTGGCGCGGATGAGCACGATACCAGTCGAGCCATGCGGCGACCCGGGGGTTGGCATTCTCGTGAGACAGCCGAAAGCCGTTGCGTAGTCGGCTCCAGGCATCGGGTGCGCGACGACTCTGCAAGGCGAGAGCAGACCAGAACGAGTGCCGGGAGGCACTGTTGGCGGTGGCCGAAGCCTCCTTGGCCACTGCCGTGAAGGGTAGCGTCGACAACAGCAACCCCCCCGTGAGACCGACGACAATCCGACAGCGTCGGGTTCGAAAATTCATGTGTTCAAAATCCTTGATGACACCGGCGGCCAATCGGCGCGGCCGACGGTGGGTGCCCCCCGTCTTCGACGGTGGCGATCAGAAGCGGTCCTTCCAGGCTCGCAGCGTGGCAAACGCGGCAGCGTCGTCATCGACCGGTCCCTGCTGGCTGAGCGTTTCGCGAAGGCCTGGGTTGCCGATGCGCAGGAAAGGATTGATCTGGCGCTCCCGGCCCATGGTGGTTGGCAGGGTCGGACGATCCAGATCGCGGGCCTTCTGGCACTCGCTCCGATAGCGGTCCCGGGTAGCGTTGTCGGGCTCGGCAGCAGCGGCAAAGGCAAGGTTGGCCAGCGTGTACTCGTGGGCGGCGAACACCAGTGTGTCCTCGGGCAGGGCGTCGAGCTTGGCGAGCGATTCCTGCATTTGCAGAGGGGTGCCCTCGAACAGTCGCCCACAGCCGCCGGAGAAGAGGGTGTCACCGGCGAACAGCAATCCTGGTGTGCCGGGGGCATGGAAGGCGATATGATCCAGGGTGTGGCCGGGAACGGCGTAGACCTCGAAGCGTCGACCCAGGACACGACATTCATCACCCTCGCCGACGCGGTGGTGAATACCGGGGATGGCGTCGTTGGCGGGACCGTAGACCTGCGGCGCGTAGCGCTCGGTCAGGGCTCTAAGCCCACCTGTGTGATCCTTGTGATGATGGGTGACGAGGATGGTGTCGAGGGTCAGGTTTTCCTGCTCCAACCAGGCGATCACGGGATCGGCGTCACCAGGATCGACAACGGCGACACGATCCTGGGTATCTTGACGCAGCACCCATATATAGTTGTCCTGGAACGCGGGAATCGGCATCACGGTCAACATGTGGCATGCTTCTCCGGCAGGTTGGTCTCGAGATTCGGATGTCGGGGTTCGAACGTCGTTGTGACCCCCACGTCGGCCGCAGGTTCACCGAGACGATCATCGTCTGGGCGCGAACGTGACGTGGAGAGCTGCTTCGAACCATCGTCAAAAAGCGCTAACCTTGGGGAGTAAAGTCGCCCGTGTCAATCTCGTCGCCCGTTCAGAGCTTGCAGTCCGCCGTCCGGGAGGGCCGCCGGTTCTGGGAATCGGCATCAGGTCTCTCGCTTTGGCGAGCCGAGCGCGCCTGCCTTGGTCCGCACTGTGAACAGCACCGGGGCATCGTGAGTCTGCAGTTGGGGATGGCGCCCTTGATGAGCGATATGTGCCCCATCCGACACGCTCTGGATTGGGCGCCTTCCCCTGATCTCGTTCGCACCCGAAACAGCTTGATATGCCTGCCCGACAGCCTGCCATTGGCCGACGACAGCGTCGATCTGACACTGTTGCATCATCTTTTGGAAGCGGTGGACCGGCCGCATCACGTGCTGCAGGAAGCGGCTCGCGTCACCCGCGCAGACGGCCGCTTGCTGGTGTTCGGCTGGCATCCGTTCGGGCCCGCCGCAGCTCGCCGTGGCAAGCGTCCGGCGCCGTGGCAGCGTCAGTGGCGGACGCCGGGACGGCTGCGGGACTGGCTGGCGTTTGTCGACTTCGAGATCGAGCGGGTAGACTACTGCGGCTTTCGACTGCCTGGCCGGGCGATCGGAAGCGATCGCCTGGAAACGCTCGGTCGGCGCTACAATGTGCCGTTGGCTGCTGCCTACTTGCTTGTGGCTCGTCGGCGCAACATACCCGTTCAGCCCATCAAGCTGCGTGAGCCGGTGCTCCAGGGTCGCCGTTCGGGCGCATGGCTCGGACTGGCGAAGGAGACCGGCCCCAGTCGGTCGCGCGATCGCGAGGCGTCGAATTCGACCCCGGTCAGTGCCCGGCGCCGGGCGCCCTCGCCACTGCCGCCGGGCAACGACCAAGAGGGTCTGGAAACCGCAGCGAAGCAAGAGCGACCCGAACCGCGTGGCGCCTTGCGCAACGGATCTTTCCGCACGATCGCCTGAGCGGGATACAGCCCCGCTCACCTCGACACCGATAGATAACCAAGATCGCCTGACACTGAGAGAGTACGTCTTGTCCGCCCCGACCTCTGAATCCCCTACGATGCCTGCCGTGACGATCTACACCGACGGTGGGTGCCGCGGCAACCCGGGCCCCGGTGGCTGGGGGGCCTTGCTGGTCTCCGGCCGACACGAGAAGCCGATAAAGGGCGGCGAGGCCGAGACCACCAATAACCGCATGGAATTGATGGCCGCCATACAAGCGTTGCGTGCACTGGATCGGCCGTGCCAGGTCTCCCTCTGGACCGACTCCCAATATGTCCGCAAGGGCATCACCGAATGGATCCACGGCTGGCAGAAGCGGGGCTGGGTGACCGCGGCGAAACAGCCGGTGAAGAACGCGGAACTCTGGCGGGAGCTGCTTGCCGAGACCCGCCGTCACCGTATCGAGTGGCACTGGG
Organism: Salinicola sp. CR57; assembly: GCF_003206585.1. Taxonomy (NCBI): domain Bacteria; kingdom Pseudomonadati; phylum Pseudomonadota; class Gammaproteobacteria; order Oceanospirillales; family Halomonadaceae; genus Salinicola; species Salinicola sp. CR57. The sequence continues at coordinate 442,416 of NZ_PZJL01000006.1, read as the reverse complement.
TCAAGGGCCACAGCGGACACCAGGGCAATGAAGCGGCCGACCGGCTGGTCAACGAGGCGATCGATGAAGTGGTCGCCGGGCGCCGCGCGGCCAGGTAGCGAGTTACCATCCGCAATGACAGGAATACCGCCAGACTACAGCGAGGATAACCATGCGCCAGATCGTCATGGATACGGAAACCACCGGTATCGATCCGCGTGAAGGCCATCGCATCATCGAGATCGGTGGTATCGAACTGATCAACCGCCGGTTTACTGGACGGACCTATCACCAGTACGTCAATCCCGAGCGGGACATCGAGGCGGAAGCCATCGGGATTCACGGCATCACCAACGAGCGGGTCGCCAACGAGCCAGTGTTCGCGCAGATCGCCGACGGACTCTGGGAATTCATGCGGGGTGCGCAGTTGGTCATCCACAACGCGCCCTTCGATGTCGGGTTCTTCGATCATGAATTCAGACTGCTGAAAGCCGCGCGTGGCGAACCCGTTCTGGGGCCGGTGGCGGAGCACTGCAGCGTGCTGGATACGTTGAAGATGGCGCGCGAGATGCATCCGGGACAGCGCAACAGCCTCGATGCGCTATGCAAGCGTTACGACATCGACAACGGTCAACGCGTGCTTCACGGCGCACTGCTGGACTCCGAGATCCTCGCCGACGTCTATCTCGCCATGACCGGGGGCCAGACCGCACTGTCGCTGGCAGGCAACGACGAGGGGGGCGATCGCGAGGCGGGCGGCGCCAGCGGGCTGCGGCGTATTGACCGTGACGGCTTGACGCTGGCGGTCACCCGACCCAGCGAAGCCGAGTGGCAGGCTCACCATCAGCGTCTCGAGCAGATTCGTCAGGCGGCCGGCGAGTGCCGCTGGGATGCGCTGACGGCAACGGAGACCCAGCACTGATGCTACGGCGGGAAATACCGCCGATGGACGTCGTCGGCGGCTGGTTGCTGCGAATGAACGCCACTGGGGTGGCGCCCGCCGAATCGGGCAGCATGCTCGGTTATTGCCGGCGGTGGCCGGACCAGGCGCTGCGGCTGGGATACTGGGAGGGCGAGCCGGTCGCTGTCGTGGTCGAGGCGGACGGCGACGACTGGCCGGGCTTCCGTGACTGGTTGGCCCAGGTGAGCGTCGCGCAGAGCGAGTTGTTGGCGACCGCACTGCAGGTCACTCGCTGGGAACGCGACCATCGTTTCTGCGGACGGTGCGGCAACGCCACCCGACGCTTGACCCATGAGTTCGCGATGCAGTGCGACCACTGCGGCTTGCGCGGTTATCCGCGGATATCGCCCTGCATCATCACGCTGGTGACCCATGGCACGGATATGCTGTTGGCGCGAAGCCCTCGCTTTCCGCCCCAGCGGTATTCGACCCTGGCGGGTTTCATCGAACCCGGAGAAGCCGTGGAGGCCGCCGTTCGGCGCGAGGTCATGGAGGAGGTGGGCGTGAACGTCGGCCGGGTCAGCTTTTTCAAGAGCCAGTCCTGGCCATTCCCACACTCTTTGATGATGGGCTTCTTCGCCGAAGCGGCCAGCCGGGATATTCGTATCGATGGCCAGGAGATCGTGGATGCGGCCTGGTTCAGCCCGACGACGTTGCCGCAACTGCCGCCGGCGTACTCGATCTCCCGTCAATTGATCGAGACCCACCGGGGCGCGGTTGCGGTGCGTTGACCCGCGGCTTAGCGACTGGACTTGGCGAAGAGCTTGGGCAGGCGGCTCGCGAGTCCGATGTCGCCCTTGACCTTGACCTTGCCCGTGAGCAACGCCTGCATCGAGTTGAGTTCCTTCCTGACCAGTGCCATCAGCGTTGCCGTGTCGCTGGTGATGGTGACGCCGGGAGTCGGATGGCGGCCGGGCTGGATGTCGAGCGAACCGTCTTCGATGGTCATGTGGTAATCGTCGACATCGTCGAGATCGAACTGGTAGATGGCCGAAACGCCCTCGGCCGCCTCGGCGTCGAATCGGGCCCTGAGTTTGGCGATCAATGGATCGTCGTTCATGATGACATCTCCCGTGACAGAAGCGCTAAGCAGATCATTGCCGGTATCGGCACGCAAGCGCCGGAGCAGCTTAATCGCCTGTGGCGAGTTGCTCAAACCGAAGAAGTTTCCGAACCAAGGAGTGTGACGTGATCGAATGGCTGGCCGAATACGGCCTCTTTCTGGCGAAAACGGTAACGCTGGTCGTCGCCATCGGGATCATTCTGGCGCTGATGGCTCACGGGCGGCGTCGAGGTCGGGGCGACAATGAAGCCAAGTTGACGGTCACGGAGCTCGATGAGCGGTTTCAGCGCCGATCTCGACGATTGCGCCTGGCCGCCGAGCCCAAAGCGCGTCGCCGACAGCTGGCCAAGCGGCTGCGTAAAGCTGCCAAGCAGGCAGACAAGCAGGGGGCCTCGCAGGACTCGGAGCGAGTGTGGGTCCTCGATTTCGATGGCGATCTCAAGGCCTCGGGCACACCGGCGCTGGCCGAGCTGGTATCCCTGCTGCTGGAAGAGCTTCGCGATGGAGACGAGATCGTGTTGCGCCTGCAGTCCGGCGGCGGGCTGGTGCACAGCTACGGGTTGGCAGCGGCGCAGCTGGATCGCCTGCGTGATGCGGGAGCACGGTTGACGGTGTGCGTCGACAAGGTCGCCGCCAGCGGCGGTTACATGATGGCCTGCTGCGCCAACCATCTCATCGCGGCACCTTTTGCCGTGATCGGTTCGATCGGCGTCGTGGCGCAGATACCCAACGTTCACCGTCTGCTGAAACGGCACGACGTGGATGTCGAGCTTCTGACGGCGGGGCGCTACAAGCGGACCCTGACCGTGCTGGGCGAAAACAGCGAGGAAGGCCGGACCAAGTTCATCGAGGACCTCGAGTCCACCCACGACCTGTTCAAGCGTTACGTGGCCGCCCGTCGCCCCTCGCTGGATATCGAGCGAGTCGCGACCGGGGAGATCTGGTATGGGAGTGAAGCCCTGGAAGCGGGACTGGTCGATGCGGTGGGCACCAGCGATGCCTATCTACTGAGACGGCAGGGAGATCGAGCGCGAATTCTGAAAGTGTCGCTGGCATCTCGTCCCGGCCTGCTGGGGAGGCTGGGCAAGGGAGTGGAAGGCGGCATGGAAAACTGCATCGATCGCGTGCTGCAGCGGGTCGATGACCTGCGCTGGGAACGTCGCTAGCACTCGCCAGCTACGCGATATCCAGTTCACCGAGTGTCCGAATCAGACGCTCGGCCACGTTGCCACGCAGCGAGTAATAGATCACTTGAGAGCTGCGTCGCGTCGTCACCAGGCGTTCCTGGCGTAGCACGGCAAGATGTTGGGAGAGCGCCGACTGGCTGAGCGTCATCTCCTGATTGATCTGTGTAACGGAGCGCTCTCCGTTCATCAGAAGACAGAGTATGCGTAGCCGGCTCTCGTTGGCGACGGCCTTTAGCGTGGCGGTCGCTGGGCCAATCTGGTGGTCTCCCAGTGGGGCAGCCATTGTCGTCATAGTCAAAATTCCCAAGCACGCTGGGCGGATCGCCGCCGCTGAACCTCATGTTCAGGCGTTTCTGATATTAGCCTAATGTAACTTAAAGTTACAATAGTTTTTGATGTGTCTCTCGTGGCAGGGCTGGTGCTTGCGCGTCGGGATCCCTATAATTCGCGCCCGCTTCAGATCGTCTGAATCGCTCCTTTATCACCCAGAGGGTTCCCTAACCCCTCGGCCTGGCGCCGGTAGATCGCCTTCCGCAGCGCCTCGGCAGACGAAAAAGGTTTCTCATGCTTGCACTCGACAACCGTCAACTTCGATTCGCCTTGCTCTGCCTGGTGAGCTTCCATGTGCTGGTGATCACGGCCAGCAACTATCTGGTTCAACTCCCTTTCACTCTGTGGGGCTTGCATACCACCTGGGGCGCTTTCAGCTTTCCGTTCATCTTCCTGGCAACCGACCTGACGGTGCGGCTGTTCGGCAAGCCAGCGGCAAGAAGAATCGTCGCCGGGGTCATGGTGCCTGCGCTGCTGGTCTCCTACGCGGTATCCGTGCTGTTCCAGCAGGGGCGTTTTCAGGGCCTCGAGGCACTGATGGCGTGGAATCTCTTCGTTGGACGCATCGCGCTGGCGAGCTTCATGGCTTACGTCCTGGGTCAGTTGCTCGATATCCACGTGTTCGACCGGCTGCGCAGGCTTCGCGCCTGGTGGGTCGCGCCGACGTTCTCCACGATCGCCGGCAATCTGGCGGACACCTTCGCCTTCTTCGCCATCGCCTTCTGGCAAGGCCCGGACCCCTTCATGCGTGAGCACTGGGTGGAAATCGCCTGGTTCGATTACGCGGTGAAACTATCGATCAGCCTGATCTTCTTCCTGCCACTCTACGGCGCACTGCTGGCCTATCTTGGCCGTCGCCTGCTGACGCGGGGCGATCAGGTCAATCTGCCGGGCATGTCACGCGGGCGGGGATGACCGGCTGTCTTTGTTATTCTAGGGAGGGAAGCGGTGGCCGTTCCGGCTGCCGAATCGGATCTCGGGAGGGATGACGTTGCAACTTCACTGTATCGATACCGGCGCACCGGACGGGGTGAGCCCGGCGTTACCGCTGGTCGTGCTGCATGGCCTGTTCGGTAGCGCGGACAACTGGCGCTCCCATATCAAGCAGTGGCAGGACGATCGTCGCGTGGTTGCGGTTGACCTGCGCAATCATGGACGCTCGCCCCACGTCGAGGGAGTGCGGTATGCGGCGATGGCGGCCGACGTCATCGCGCTGCTGGACGATCTCGGCATCGAGCGATTCGACCTGCTGGGCCACTCGATGGGCGGTAAGGTCGCCATGACGCTGGCCCGGTCGAACCCAGCGCGGGTGGCGCATTTGATCGTCGCCGATATTGCGCCTGTCGCCTACGATCATGGCCACGATGACGTCTTCGCCGCGATGCGACGGGTCGAGGCGGGCAGGCCGACCTCGCGGCGCGATGCCATGGCGCTGATGCAGGAAGAGATCGACGATGCCGCCACCTGCCAGTTCCTGGCGACCAATCTGCTTCGCGGCGACGATGGCGTCATGCACTGGCGCGTCGGCCTCGACGAAATCAGTGCCGGGTACGAAGACATCATCGCCCCACCAGACGGCGACCGGCCTTTCGAGGGCCCGGCACTATTGATTCGCGGCGGTGCCTCGCCCTACGTTCAGGATCGTCATCGCGATACGATCGAGGCGGTGATGCCCAACGTCGAGTGGCAGACACTGGAAGGCGCGGGGCACTGGCTTCACGCCGAACAGCCCGACGCGTTTCGGGACGCCATCAATCGTTTCATCGCCAACTCGTGACAGCGCGGCTTTTCGGCCGCGCTGGCATCATGTCATGTCGATCTCGCCATCGATCGGGATCGGCTCGATCCTGCCGTCGGGCGCCGACAGGAAGCGATTGAGAATGCGGTAGGTGTCGATGTCGAAGCCGCGGGCGTCGGGTAGGGCCTGCAGGTTTTCGAGCCGCCCGACGCTGCCCTGATAGTGCCAGTGGTCGACGACATGCAGCCCGACGTCGCCGTCGGGCCCGCTCTCCCGGAAGGCGACGCGACCGGGCCACGGCCAGTTCTCGATACGCAGCCGTTCCATCGCGTCTCGTGCTCTCCGGGTGTGGGCCTCCTGAGGTTCCGCGCCGCAGCATGCGCCCAGACAGCGGCCGATCTGATAGCCAAAACAGCGACCCGCTCCTTTCTCCAGCCCCAGCACCTGGAGGCAGAGCGACTCCTGGTTGGCAATATCCCGCAACGTCATCTGGGCGTCGCGACGATTACGAAACAGGCCATGGAACCGGGAGCGAGCCGTGACCACCCACTGGCCGTCGGTCAGCGTCGGCTGCGCCTCGCCTTGGGGCCAGTTCCAGCTCACCATGCGTGTCCGCTTGCGAAGTTGCCGATTGTAGAGCGGTATCCAGCGCTTGATCAGGTCAGCTTCCAGGAGTTGGGCCCCGAGGTCGCCGCTGGTGCGTAGCCAGGCCACACGCTGAGTCTGCGCTACCATCTGAGCGTGTCTTCTGGATACTGGCTGCTGGACATGGCTACGGACGCGGCTGCGGATGTCGACGCTCTTGCCGACGTAGAGCGGCAGCTCATTGCTGCCGAAGAAGACGTAGACTCCCGGGCGCGCGGGTAACGCGCCCAGGTCCTGAAGGGTCGTGCTGGGCAGGGTACGGCTCGGATCCTGCCGCGGATCGTAGAGTAGCGGCTCGTAAGCTGATGATCTTGAAGTCATATCAACAATCTAGCCGATTTTTCGCTACGGCGCGTTGAGATCCACCGCCAGGCGAGAGACTGGGCTCTGCGCCTTGATCTGGGCCCGCTCCAGCAGAAACGCCTCGAAATCGCGATAGCGCTTGGCGTCCAGCGCGGCAGGGCGCAGCGCGAAACGGGGCAGGGTCGCCTTCCAGGCAGCGGCATTCAAGGGGGTGTCCAGCGCCGGATCGTAGCCGATGAAGCTTTGCCAGGCCTGATCCGGATGATTGATGATCCATGATGTCGCCTCGCCAATGGCATCCATGAATCGCCGGTCCGCATCGCGGTGCTGGTCGAGGGTTTCACGGTTGGCCACGAAGATCAGTTCGTCGTAGTCGGGGACACCCTGCTCCTCGATATAGAACGCCTTGCTCTCGACACCCTCCTGTTTCATCTGGGCCGGTTCGAAGTTGCGGAACGCCCCGGTCACGGCATCGACCTTTTCGCTGATCAGCGCCGGCGTCAGCGAAAAATTGACGTTGACCATCTCGACGTCATCCAGGCTCAGGCCGTTGTGCTCCAGCATGGCCGCGAGCAGTACCTCCTCGACGCCACCGACCGAGTATCCGATCTTTTTTCCCTTGAGCTGGGAGATATCGTCGATACCGCTGTCCGCACGCACCAGCAACGCGTTCAGCGGCGTCGCGATCAAGGTGCCGACACGGACGACGGGGAGCCCTTGGTCGACCTGGAGATGCAGTTGGGGCTGATAGCTGACGGCGAGATCGATCCGTCCGGCGGCGACCAACTTGGGCGGAACGCTGGGGTCGGCCGGCGCCTGAATGTCCACATCCAGGCCGCGTTTCTCGAATAACCCGCGCTGCTGGGCGATGATGATCGGCGCATGGACGGGATTGACGTACCAGTCGAGCATCACGCTCAGCGGGATCATCTGTGGTGGTGCAAGATCGTCGCCGGTCTCCTGCGCCAGTGCGGGCAGGGCGGAGGCCAGGGCGAGCAGGGCCAGGCCCGTCGCCAGACTGCGGCGCCATAGGTGGGAAAACGTCTTTGTCATTGCCTGTTCCTTTTATCCATTGCTGTTTATTCAGCCGTTTCGGCGCGTGGCGGTCGGCGGTGTGCGCATCTCTCACTGGTCGGGGGCCGTGCGGTCCCGCTGCCAGGGCATCGCCGCTCTCAAGGCCGCGTCGACACCGAAATAGAGCAGTACGGCGAAGGTGACGAGTACCACCAGCGCCGCGAACATCAGGTCGATCTGCAGTCGCGCGTTGGCGTTGAGCATCAGGTAGCCCAGCCCCTGGCTGGCGCCTACCCACTCGCCGATCACCGCGCCGATCGGCGCCGCGCTTGCCGCCATGCGCAGGCCGGAAGCCAGTGCCGGCAGGGCGGCCGGCAGTTGGACCTTCAGTAGCTGTTGCCGCCGGCTCAAGCCGAAGGTCCGGGCCAGGTCGAGCCAGCCCTGGGGCGTCTGGCGCAGGCCGTCGTAACCGGTGGAGGCGACCGGGAAATAGATGATCACCATCGCCATCAGTATCTTCGGGCCCAGGCCATAACCCAGCCACAGCATCAGAATCGGAGCCAGCGCGAACAGCGGAATGGCCTGACTGATCAGCAGCAGCGGTAGCAGCGTTCGACGAAGTGCACGGAACCTGGCCAGTGCCAGTGCCGTCGTCAGACCCAGCAGGATGCCGCCGATCAGCCCTGCCACGATCTCGATGGCGGTGATGGCGGCATGATGAGCCAGCAGCCCGCGGTGTTCGAACAGCGCGTTGGCGACAGCCGCCGGCGAGGGCAGGATGTAACGGGGTACCCCGGACAGGATCAGTACCAGTTGCCAGATCGCCGCGAGCGTGGCGAGTGCCAGCAGCGGACGTCCCATCCGTCTCCAGAGCGCTCGATCAGGCATGCGTCTCCTCCCGCAGTTCGGCCACCAGTTGGGCCTGGCGCTGCGGCAGTTCGCTGTTGTCGAGCGGGCGGGGACGGGGGCCTTCCGGCACCGGCATCGATACCAGTCGCGCGGGTTCTCCCTGCAGGATCAGGATTCGGTCAGCCAGGCGGAGCGCTTCGAGCGGGTCGTGCGTCACCATGATCACGGTGCGCCCGTCCAGAAGCCTGCTGGCAAGGTCATGAAGTTCCAGTCGGGTGATGGCGTCGACGGCGGAGAACGGCTCGTCCATCAGCACCACGCTGGCATCCTCGAACAGGGTTCGGGCGAGGGCGACCCGCTGGCGCTGGCCGCCGGAGAGTTCATCAGGCCAACGGCTGGCCTTGTCGACCAATCCGACCTGGGCCAGCAGTCGCTCGGCACGCTGTCGATCCCGAAGGGTGGGGCGGCCGCGCCAGTGGGCGCTGAGCATGACGTTGCCGATCACCCGGTGCCAGGGAACGAGAAGATCCTGCTGAGCCATCCAGGCTAGCCGACCCCTCAGCGGGGCACCATCGCTGGTATCGAGAACGAGATGGTGGTTGTCTGGCAGTCTCAGGCTGGCGATCATTCGCAGCAGCGAACTCTTGCCGCTGCCACTGCGACCCAGCAGGCAGGTCCAACTGCCAGCGTCGAATCGTGCCTGGAGGGCTTGAAACAGCGGGCGGTCGCCGAAAGTCAGCGAGGCATCGCGGACGATGAGTCCGGGCGGTGGCATGACAGCTCCCAGTGGGCGCGGGCGGAGTCATGCGAGAACTGCTGGCATTTCCTCCGCCGGTATTAGCCGGTTCAGGTTCCAGGGTTGTGCATGGCACTCTCAGCCCGTTGACCGGGCACCCCTATCCAGTGCAATGGATTGTACGCCGACCAGCCCCGCCTGCCCACAGGCGCGGGGCTCACCGACAAGAGGATAACGTTCATTGCGGACCGACGACGCCCCGCTTCAGGCGGATTCCGAGTTGACTCACCGGGTCTCTCAGTTGAGCGGAAGGGCGCTGATGCCCTTGCCGTTGCGCTGGCAGGATAGCGCCAACTGGCTCTGGCGGAGCGAAGAGGTGTCACCACAGTTGTTCAAATTGGCCAGGAGATCGCCGGCTAGCGACGGCTTCTGGTGGGGGATCCAGCAACTTTTCGGTCTCGATCGCTGGAGATCGCCCGAGGCATTGACCCGGATACCATCGATGCTGCCGGCCGGCCTGCCACTGTCGCCATTGCCGATGATCTTCGTCGGTCGACTGGGGAGCGCTCCGCTCTGGAGCCTGCCCTGGTGCTGTGCCACGCCGCCGCCGATGGGCGAGGCGTTGGCCGCACGGCTCGGGACGCAACTGGCACGACTGCATCGGCGAGCGCTGCCCGGCTTCGGTCATCCCGCGGGCGATGTCTTCCCCCTGACGAGCTGGCCCCGGCGGGCACAGCATTTCGTGGAGACGCACCCCAATCGCGACTGGCTGGACGACCTGCCGTCGTGGCCATTGCCGTCAAAGGTCGTCTGGTCACTGCCGGATCTGCGCAGCGACCAGTTTCTCGCCGGGGCACAGGAGTGGCGCTGGAGCGACTGGGAGGCGCTGGTCTGGGCACCACTGGAGTGGGACCTTTGCCTGCTCGAACTGGTGCTGGAGAATCGCACCCAGCGCGATGCGTTCGTGGCGGCCTACCGGCGTCATCATGCCATACCGGATCTTTCCGGTTATCGTCCTGGCATGCGTTCCCTGGCGCTGTTGCTGGCACTCCATGGCGAGCGGGCAACGGCCCGGACCCTCCATCATCCATGCTGGCTAAAAGATTAAATTTGCAGTCCTTTTTCGCCACGCAACGGTATCCGTGCATGGCATACTAAGGTATCCCCATTTGATAACCGATGGTTGATTCTTGGATTCGATCAATAGCCTTTTCATTGTCTGCGGGGCGCTGATAGCCCTGAGTATTCTGGCCAGTCGCGTATCATCGCGAATTGGCGTGCCTCTGCTCGTGCTGTTCCTGGGCCTTGGCATGCTCGCCGGCGAGGAGGGCGTGCTGGGCCTGAAGTTCGACGACTACTCCCAGGCTTTCCTGATCGGCCACCTGGCGTTGGCGATGATTCTGCTCGATGGCGGGCTTCGGACGCGGTTGCGAACGTTCCGCGTTGGCCTGAAGCCGGCGCTATCGCTGGCGACCGTCGGAGTGTTTCTGACCAGCGGCATCATGGGATTGCTGGCCATGTGGTTGCTCGACCTGTCGCTCACGGAGGGCCTTCTGGTCGGTGCAATCGTCGGCTCTACCGATGCCGCGGCGGTGTTCTCGATGCTGAAGGGGCAGGGCGTCAATCTCAACGAGCGAGTGGGCGCGACGCTCGAGATCGAATCCGGTACCAACGATCCGATGGCGATCTTTCTTACCATCACGCTCGCCGAGCTACTGACAGGCGCGGTGGGTGGCATCGGGGAGACGTTGATGCGATTCGCCCTGCAGTTCGGGCTGGGGCTTGCCGTCGGACTGGGGGGCGGCTGGGTTTCCGCCAAACTGCTGCGCTGGCTGGATCTGGCTCCCGGGCTCTACTCGCTGCTGGCGCTGGCGCTGGGCTTCTTTATCTTCGGGGCGACCAGTGCCGCGGGCGGCAGCGGCTTCCTGGCCATCTATCTCACCGGCCTGATGATCGGCAACCAGCCGGGACGCCACCTCAACCATATTCTCCCCGTGCACGATGGATTGGCGTGGTTGAGCCAGATAGGGCTGTTCCTGGTGCTCGGCATGCTGGTCACGCCATCGGAAATGATCGATTACGCAGTACCCAGCGCGATCCTGGGCATCGCCCTGATCGTGCTGGCGCGTCCGGTCGCCGTCATCGTTTCGCTGGTCCCGTTCTTCAGCTTTCGCTGGCGAGAGGTCTGCTTCATCTCCTGGGTCGGGCTGCGTGGCGCGGTTCCCATCGTATTGGCCATCTTCCCCGTGATAAGCGGTGTCGAGAACGCGGCGCTCTATTTCAACGTGGCGTTCTTCGTGGTCTTGATCTCCCTGGTGCTGCAAGGCTCCACCCTGGCTCGAGTCGCTCGCTGGATGCGCGTGGTGCTTCCAGAGACCACGACGCCCGATCGTCGGGGGCAACTGGGCGTGCTTCCGGAGAACGACTACGAGATGTTCGTCTACAAGGTCGAGAACGAATCACTGGATGACGTGCCGATCCGCCTGCTGCGTCTGCCCTCGGGGACCCTGATCTCAGCGATTTTCCGCCAGCATGCCATGCTGCATCCCAAGGGCAGTACCCGCTTGCGGTTGAGAGACGTTATCTGCCTGATCGGACGCACCGGTGACCTGCCATCTCTCAACCGGCTGTTCAATGGGGAAGCGAAGCTCAAGCGCGAGCGCGCCTTCTTCGGTACCTTTACCCTGGACGGCGAAGCGCTCATGCAGGAAGTCGCCAGTGCCTACGGTTTGACCCTGAGCCCGGGAGAGCAGGAGATGACGCTAGGTGAGTTCGTGGCGCTGCGTGTCGGCGGTCATCCCGTCGTCGGAGATGACGTCGACTGGCATGGTTTTCACTGGGTAGTCAGTGAAATGGAGGGAAATCGCGTGACGCGGGTGGGGCTGCGCCTCTACCACTGAGGCCGACGGCCGGCGTCACTCGACGTCGGCATCATCGGTGGGATTGTCCAGCCGTTTGCCGGTTTCGCGGGAAGTCATCCTGTTCATGCTGTCGGCTCGCTTTTTCGCCTCGGCAGCTTCCGCAAAATGGCCCAGGCTGCCCCCCGTATCGCCATCATAGACCTCGTAGCATACCTGCTCGGGCTTGCCGGGCTTGTGCGTCTTTCTTATCTCGACGAATGGCTCTGCCATGATCGAATCCTCCTGAAGATGCATCGGCTGTCGGGTTGGCTGCGGTACCGACATGGTACGGCAGTGGATGGGGTTGTTCATCGCAAAAAAGATCAGTCTGGATCCAGGTCCCACTGCAGACCGAACTGAAGGCCATTGATCGCTTCGTCAATGAAGCCTGCATTCTGACCGTCGCGGCCAACGTCGGCCTGTTCCAGTGACGTTTGCGTCTGTGGATCCGGCCATCCCAGGCGCGCCATGCACAATTGATACTCCGGCTCGCCGGCGATCTGGTGCGTCTGGCGTTCGCAGGTATTGCTGTCACGCAGAAAGTTCGTCGCCGTCAGTCGCGGCGTCGCCGATACACAGCCAGCCAGGACAAGGGGAACGACGAAAGAGATTAACGCTCGGTGCATTATCGACATCACTGAAAGCTAGATGCAGAGTAGCACTGTTTGCGAACTCATCCGTCCCTCTGATGAAAATTTCGCCGGGCGCCTCGATCAAGGCTGTCCAACTTGGATCACGAAGCCAGTCCGGTCGTGGGAAGGCGCCAGCTCAGCAGAATATCGTGATGCGTGATGTGGATGACCCGAACCTGGTCACCGTCGTCCAACCGTTCGACGAGACGCTCCCATTCACGGATGGGCTCATGCACGTCTCGGCTGATCGTGACCTGATGGAAGCGGTTGGCATGCGCTTGCGAAATCAGCCGCTCGACACGCTGGACGAGCCTTCTCTCGGGCGTCGGGAAGGGGATGATCATCGATCGCTCCGCAATGACTGTTCGTATATACAGTTTCCGCGACATGCAGCGTCAATACAACCGCTATCGGGCCGCGAGGAGAATCCCGTGAGCGTCTCCCGGGTTATTGCGGATGACTTTCCATGTACGACCGAATGGCAGCCATGGTGGTCTGCATGTCGTCGCAGAATGACTGAGAGGGCTGGAACTCCGCGCCGCTCGCCAGCTGCTTCATTTCATCGTCATGGTTGGAGACCTGGCCGCTCTCGCGCAGCCCTCTAGCCATGCTCGTCAGCGCCTGTTGCGTTTGCTGCGGATTGTCGCTGTTCGATATATAGGCATCGATTTCCCGGGTCTGCTCGCTGACATGCTTCATCAAGCTATCCGACGAACACTCCAGAGATGAGGCCATCGCATGCATTGGCATGGTGGCCACGACCAGTAGCCCGGCAAAGGCGAATTTTACAGTTTGACCCAAGGCGGTATTCCTCATCAGGTGATGTGTCTCTTCGCTGATCTAGTTGGCTCGCGGTCCCCCCGAGTTCCCGGGATTGGGGCGGGCGAGGGGCGCTCCCAGAAACTAAGGCATTATCACGACATGGATAGTGTCCGGTTCGCTGTCGGCGATTTCCAAGTTGGTGCCTCGGATAGCCGTTTCAAGCGCTTCACGGATGGACATCGTCCCCTGAGTGCCATTGACCCGAATGCCAGCCGTCCTGGTCAAGTCGGTTTTCACGAAGCAGCCGGTAGCATGCGCCAGCTGCTGGACTGTCTCGTCAAATCGCTGCGCCGGCATATCGTAACGTGCCATCTCGTCATAGGCGTCCGTCGAGGCGATCGATGCGTCCCGGTTCTGGCTCGAACACCCGGCCAGGGCGACGAGCGCAAGCGCAGCCAACACGGGTTTCATCCACTCCTTCCCTGCCGATGCGATCCCGTGAGTCACGAGAGTAGCGGCTAACGGTCGAGGTGAATAGGCGCCGATGCCTCTGCCTCGGCTCGGAGAAGCGGGGCTGACCCTGCGCCGTTATACGGTATGGGGTTCAAGCGGGGGAGCGCGCACGTGATCCAGCCCTTCAAAGATGATTGGCTTGAAGCGGTTTGACGGGGCCAGAAACGAAAAAGCCCCGCAGCGATGAAGCTAACGGGGCTTTCGAATGCAAGGTGGCGGAGGGACAGGGATTCGAACCCTGGGTAGGCTATTAACCTACGCCGGTTTTCAAGACCGGTGCATTCAACCGCTCTGCCATCCCTCCGGCTTACGGCGGGGAATACTACCAGCTTATTGGAGCGCGTCAATAGGTTCTTTAGCTTTCAAGGAGTTATTTCGCTTTGCGGCGAGCGTATAACGCTTGTCAGGGGAACTTTGCAAGGGCATTCTGGTCTACGGGTGAGTTTCAACAGAACTGAGGGGACGACAAATGGATTATCGAACGTCGCACGACATCACCGATCGCCGATCGAGTGCGGTCAGCACCAATAAGGTGTTGCGCAACACCTACATGTTGCTGGCCATGACACTGCTATTCTCCGCCGTGACCGCTGGCGCCGCCATGGCGATGGGCGTGACGCAGCTCAATATCTTCGTGTTCTTCATCGGTGCCTATGGCCTAATGTTCCTGGTCCACAAGACTGCCAACTCCGGTGCCGGCATCGCGGCAATCTTCGCCTTCACCGGTTTCATGGGTTTCACGCTGGGGCCGATCATCGACCTCTACCTGTCGATTCCCAACGGCGCGCAGCTGGTGATGACGGCGCTGGGCATGACCGCGGCCACCTTCCTGGGGCTGTCGGCCGTGGCGCTGTTCACGCGCAAGGACTTCAGCTTCCTGGGTAACTTCATGATGGCGGGCGCCATCGTGCTGGTACTGGCCATGGTCGCTGCGCTGATCTTCAACATCCCGGGCCTGGCGCTGGCAGTCTCCGCCGGTTTCGTGCTGTTCTCGTCGGCGGCGATTCTGTACCAGACCAGCGAGATCGTGAATCGCGCCGGGGAGACCAACTATATCCTGGCAACCGTCACGCTCTACGTCTCGATCTACAATCTGTTCATCAGCCTGCTGTCGATCCTGGGTGTCATGTCTCGCGACTGACCTTAACGGCTTGATATCGACGGAAACGGGGCCCCACTACGGTGGGGCCTCGCCGTTTGGTACCATGAGCATGTCAGACTTCTCCCGGCAGCTTGCACGGAATCATCGGTCGTCATGCTCAATTACGCATTACTGCTACATGCCGCGCCCTACAGTCATCAGGCGGCGTTGTCGGCGTTACGCTTTGCCGATACCGTCGTGGCGAATGGTCACCGAATGAAAACGGTCTTTTTCTATCACGACGGCGTCCACAACGCTTCGGCCCTGATGGCGCCGCCGCAGGACGAGGTCCACCTGGCCGATGGCTGGAGGCGGCTTCACCGCGAACATGGCACGGAACTGTTGGTCTGCGTGGCAGCCGGGTTGCGCCGCGGGCTGCTGGACGTCGGCGAAGCCAGCCGCCATGGTGCGATGTCGCATAGCCTCGAAGCGCCCTTCGAGTTGACGGGGGTCGGCCAACTGGTCGATGCCATGCTGACCAGTGATCGAATGATCACGTTCGCGCCATGATCGACGTTTCTGGCTCCCGCCCCGTACCGCAGGATCTGCTGGTGGTGCTGCGCCATCCACCCCACGGTACCCAGTGGCTGCGCGAAGGTCTGGACGTGGCGCTGGTTGCGGCGGCGTTCGGCCAGCGCGTCGGTCTGCTGTTCCAGGGAGATGGCATCTACGCGCTGTTGAAGGGGCAACAGGCCGGCGCCCTGGGCCAGAAGGGCACCCATCCGCAGCTCGCCATGCTGGAGATGTACGACATCGACACCCTGTGGGTTAGCGCCAGGGGGCTGCGCGAGCGCGGTCTCTCGACGGACGACCTGATGTTGCCGGTGATACCCTTGGAAGCCAGCGCCATGGTGGAACTCCTTCAGTGCCACCCCCACACCTTGATCTTCTAGGCTCGGAACGACGCTCATGATGCTGCATCTGCTCAACCGCTCCCCTCGATCGACCGCCACCTACCAGGATTTGAGCGAAGCTTTCGGCTCGGACGATCACCTTCTGCTGATCGAAGACGCGTGCTATGCGGCGCAGCCTTCGGCCGGCGCAGCGCTCGAACCCTTTGGCGGGCGGGTATCCGTGCTCCAGGAGGATCTGGTCGCCCGAGGGCTGGCCGATCGGGTCGACCCGTCCGTCGAAGTCGTCGACATGAACGGCTTCCTGGCGCTGACGGAGACCCACGAACGCTGCGTGAGCTGGTTCTGATGGCAACCAGGACGGCAAGAACCTTGATGGTGGAGGGGCATCCCGTCGCTCTCGATCCCGAGGGCTACCTGGTCTCGCTCGACGACTGGTCGGAACGCGTCGCCGAAGCGTTGGCCGCGGACGAGGGACGCGAGCTGACACCCGCCCATTGGGAGATCATCGGAGTGCTGCGTGATTTCTACCAGCGCTTCGAGGCGGCGCCAGCCATGCGCCCGCTGGTCAAGGCGGTGAAACAGGCCCTGGGTGAAGAGAAGGGCAACTCGATCTATCTAATGCGGCTGTTTCCCGACAGCCCGGCCAAGGTCGGTGCCCGCCTGGCCGGGCTGCCCAAGCCGACCAACTGCCTCTAGGATCGCCAACGATTCCCGCCATGAACTTTCTTGCCCATGCCTGGCTCTCACGTCAAGGCAGCGACGACTTCCTCTACGGCAACCTGGTTGCCGACGGGATCAAGGGCGCGCATCTGGCGTCATGGCCGCCAGCCGTGGCCGCGGGCATCCGTCACCATCGCCAGGTGGATGCCGCCATCGATCGTCATGCGGAGGTACTGCACCTGCTGCGAATGGCGCCGCAGGCCCAGCGGCGTTTTGCCGGAATTGCGCTGGATCTGGTCTGGGACCACTTCCTGGCCAGCCGGCACCCTGACGCCAGACTGGTCGAGCGCTGCTATCGGGTGCTTGGAGCGCGGCCGGCGCCCTCGCGGCTCGAGGGCCTGGTGCCGGCGATGATCGATGGCAACTGGCTGCAGCGCTACGCCGACTTCGACTTCACCTGCCGTGCCATCGCCGGCATCGGCCAGCGGCTGCGCGGCCCTAATCAACTCGCTGCGTTGACGCCCTGGTTGCGCGACGAATACGCCAGTCTCGAGGCCGCTTTCGTCGCGCTCTGGCCCGACATGCAGCAGCGCTTCCGCGAGTAAACCGGCTTAGCCCTGCAGCCACAGACAGTCGACCCGGTCACCGGGACGAATATGGCTGTCGGCCGGGATGACGGCAAAGGCATTCGTCTCGGCGCAGGAGGTCAGGACCGCCGAGCTCTGTTCGGGGTAGGGCGTGGCAAGGATGCGCTCACCGTGAAACTCGAGATTGGCGCGCATGTAGTGACGTCGACCCTGGGTGCGGGTCTCGAACTGGGCCTCGGCGCTGATCACCGGAAGCGACTCCTGGTCGGAACAACCCTGGAGTCTGCCCAACAGTGGCCGCAGGTAGAGCCAGGCGCCGACATAGCTCGATACCGGGTTACCGGGCAGCCCCACCAGGCGCGTGGAGCCGATCGTCCCCAGCGCCAGCGGTTTGCCCGGTCGCATCGCCAGTCGCCACAGCGAGAGCGTTCCGAGCCGTTCCAGCGCCGGCTTGACGTGATCTTCCTCGCCGACGCTGACACCGCCCGTGGTCACGATGACATCGGCAACGGCCGCGGCTTCCTCCAGGCGTGCCAGGGTGGTGCCGAAATCGTCGGCAACCCGGACCTGGCTGACCAGCTCGCCACCGAAGCGTCGGATCAGCGTGGCCAGCATCGGGCCGTTGCTATTGTAGATCTGTCCGCGTGACAGGGGCTGGCCGGGCTCGACGATCTCGTCGCCGGTGAGCAGCAGTGCCACTCTCGGCCGCCTGACCACGTCGACCGTCGTGCAACCCTGGCCAGCGAGCAGCCCCAGCGCGGCCGCGCCCAGGCGCGTGCCGGCGCCGAGCAGCGGCTGCCCCATGGTCACGTCCAGCCCACGACGTCTCACGTTTTGTCCAGCCTGGGTCACCGGAACGATCGCGGTATCCCCGACCACTTCGACATTTTCCTGGATCGCCACGCAGTCGGCCCCGGTCGGTATCTCGCTGCCGGTGAAGATCCGCGCGCAGGTGCCGGGCGCCAGCGGCTGCGCTGGCTGGCCGGCGGTAATGCGTTGGGAGATCGGCAGTTGCCTGCCACTGTCCGCGCTGGCCAGCGCGAATCCATCCATGGCACTGTTGTCTGCCGGCGGTACATCGATGGCGGCCCGCACATCGTCCACCAGCACCCGGCCGTCGGCGTCCGGGCAGGCGATGCGCTCGCCCTCGAGCCGCGAGACGCCCTCGAGCAGCGCTTCCAGGGCACGTTCGACGCTCTGGAGTTCAGCCTGATTTCTGTCAGCCATGATCCTGCGTGCCTCGTCCCGGGATCACCAGATTGGCGAAGTTGCAGGGTCGGTGACGGCTATCCAACTGCTCCTGGAGAATCCGATCCCAGCCGGTGCGGCAGGCACCGGTCGACCCCGGCAGGCAGAAGATCACGGTCGCGTTGGATAGCCCGCCCAGGCAGCGGCTCTGTACGGTCGAGCTGCCGATCTCCTCGAACGAGAGCTGCCGGAACAGCTCACCGAACCCTTCGATATGCTTGTCGAGCAGCGGGGCGACGGCCTCGGGCGTGGAGTCCCGGCCGGTGAAGCCGGTGCCGCCGGTCGTCAGCACGACCTGCACGCCATCATCGGCGATCCAGCCCGCGACCACGGCCCGAATCCGATAGACGTCGTCAGGTACGATGCGTTTCTCGGCGAGACGATGGCCTGCCGCTTCGAGGCGGCCGACGAGGGTCTGCCCGGAGCGATCGCTGGCCTCGTCCCGGGTGTCCGAGATCGTCAGTACCGCGATCGACAGCGGAATCATGGCCGAGTCGCTCATGCTTCCTCCCGACTGCCGTCGGCGCCGGCCTTGCGTGCCTGACGTGCTTCCAGCGCGGCGAGCTGCTCGTCGGTCGCCGGTGCCTGATGATGAGCCTTCCATTCGGCGTAGGGCATGCCGTAGACGTACTCGCGCGCCGTTTCATAATCCAGCTCGGCGCCCCGCGTCTCGGCCGCGCTGACCAGCCACTTGGAGAGACAGTTACGGCAGAAATCCGCCAGGATCATCAGATCGATGTTCTGGACGTCCTTGTTCGCGTCCAGATGGCGAAGCAGCCGACGAAAGGCGGCCGCTTCCAGTTCGGTGCGGGTCTGCTCATCGAGGTGGTGCATAGCAGGAGCTCCTGTCGTGGAGGATGAGTGGCAGTCAGGATCGAATGACAGTGCCGTCTCGGTCAGTCGGTCTCGCCGGGGGTGCAGACCGAGAGCACCACGGCATCGTTCGGACTGGTGGAGACCAGGGCGTGGCCCATGTCGCTGTCGAAATAGAGCGAATCGCCGGCCGCCATCGCCAAGGGTTCGTAGAGTTCCGAATAGATCAGAATTTCCCCTTCGAGAATCATCAGAAACTCTTCGCCGTCGTGGCGGACCCACTCCTGGAACTCCTCGAAGCGGCGCGCTCGCACGATGGTCTTGAACGGAATCATGCGCTTTTGCGCCAACTGACATGAGAGCAGCTCGTGCTCATAAGTCGGAGTGGGGTGGCGCTTGCCGTCGCCACGCGGGGTGAGATCGCGCCGGCCGCTGGACTGGCGCCTGGGTTTGGTCGGCTTGAGCAGTTGGGGGAGGTCGATGCCCAAGCCGGTAATCAGCTTCTGGACCGCGGTGAACGTGGGCGAGATCTGATCGTTCTCGATCTTGGACAGCGTCGATCGGGCCAGGCCGGTACGCGTGCTGACGTCGCCCAATGTCCACTGGTTCGAGAGCCGTATCTCCTTGAGCCGTTCGCCCAGACGCAGGGGCTCGACGAAGGCTTTGCGACCGGCGGCGATTCGCAGTGCGGCATCCTGATCGTTACTGGCGGCCATGAAACTCTCTGTCGGGAGCGTGGAGTGTCGAGTCGTTGTCTCGTGTCGGAGTGCAAGAGTATCACAGCGTGAGGCGGCGGCTCTGCGCCGAGAACGACCTCTCCGCTACCTCAGACCGAATAGGCGTGACCCAGCAGCGCGATCAGGTGCGCCTCGACGCTCAGTGGCAAGGTCTTGAGGTGATAGCCACCCTCCAGCACCGAGACCAGCTTGCCGCCGGCGTGACGGCGAGCGACATCCATGGCGAGCGTGGTCACCCAGTGAAAATCCTCGTGATCGAGGGCCAACTGGCCCAGCGGGTCGTCACGGTGAGCATCGAAGCCGCTGGAGAGAAGTACCAGTTGAGGCCGGTGACGCTCCAGCGCCGGCAGCCAGTTCCGCTCGACGGCGGTCCTGAACCCCAGGCTGCCGGTACCGGCAGGCAAGGGGGTATTGACGATGTTGGGCCACGCTCCGTCCAGATAGCGCCACGGGTAGAACGCTTCCTGGTAACTGCTGCAGACCAGTACCGCGGGATCGTCGTGAAAGATATCCAGCGTACCGTTGCCCTGATGGACATCGAAATCGAGGATGGCGATTCGCTCGATGCCATGGGCGGCCCTGGCTTGGGCGGCCGCCACGGCGACGTTGTTGTAGAAGCAGAACCCCATCGCCAGCGCGCGCTCGGCGTGATGGCCAGGTGGCCGAACGGCACAGAACACGTTGTCGGCGCGGTTGCCACAGACCAGATCGACACCGCGGACCGCTGCGCCCGCCGCGAGCGATGCCGCAGCCAGCGAGTAAGGCCCCATGCGGGTGTCGCTATCGAGTTGCTGGAGGCCGCTTTGCGGTTGCTGGACATCGAGCGCGCTGAGGTAATCTGGGGCGTGCACTCTCTCGAGCTGGAGCGTCGATACCGGGCCGGGTTCCGACTGCATCGTCTGCTGCAGCACTCCGCTGAGCATGAGCCTGGCGCGAATGGCCTCGAGCCGCATGGGAGACTCCGGGTGATGAGAGCCCATGTCGTGCAGCGCGATATCGGGGTGGGTGAGATAGGAGGTGATCATTGAGACTCGCCGGCCGGTTCGAGGTAGCTCCATTCTGGGCGAGGCCGGCGCAACAAGTCACATTGTCTCGCTTCGACTTTGGTCTAGGGTCTGAACCTCGATGACGTGACCGTGTAGGGTTGAACGCATCCTTGTCGACGTCGTGAGGTTCACGGTGGCCACGCAATTCCTGCGCCGTTTTTTCGCGCCGAGATCACTGGTGGTGATCGGCGCCTCCCCCAAACCGGAATCGATGGGGGGGATCGTCCTGCAGAATCTACTGCAGGCCGGCTTTGCGGGGCCGGTATGGGCGATCAATCCCCGGGGATACCAGGAGGTTCATGGCGTGACTTGCTTCCGGCGCATCGCCGATCTTCCCGAGATCCCTGATCTCGCCATCGTCTGCTCTCCGCTGAGCGGAGTCCCGGCGGTGCTGGAGCGGCTGGGGCGCCGACAGGTCAGAGCAGCGCTGATCGTCTCGGGTGGCGCGTCGCTGGAAGACGATTCCAGCGACGGCAAGGCGTTGCGCGCGCGACTGGAACGGGCGACATTGCGCTCCGGCATGCGCGTGCTCGGACCGGAGTGCCTGGGCATCGCGGTCCCCTCCATGAAGCTCAATGCCACCTATGCCAGCCAGCCGATAGGCGATGGCAGCGTCGCCTACCTTGGCCAGTCGGGGATGCTGGGGAACGCGATGATCGACTGGGCCGCCGGTCGCGAGGTGGGGTTTTCCCATCTTGTCACGCTGGGCGACAGCCTCGACGTGCAGTTGCCCGACCTCATCGACTATCTGAACCAGTCCGGTCGCTGCCGGGCGCTACTGCTGCACCTGGAAGCCTTCGGCAATGCTCGTCACTTCATGACGGCGCTACGGGAGTCGTCGCGCAATCGCCTGGTGCTGGCGATCAAGAGCGGGCGTACCGCCGAGGCGACGCTCAGGCCGGTGCCGCCGACCGCGGGTGTCGATCGCCGAGACATCATCGTCGATGCCGCACTGGCCCGGGCCGGGGTGGTGCGGGTCGGTGATTCCGACGAACTGTTCGATGCCCTGGAGACGCTGTCGCGGCTCAAGCCGCCGAAAGGCGACCGTCTGGCGATCGTTTCGAACGGCGTGGGTCCGGCGCTGCTGGCGATCGACAGGTTGATCGATGGCGGGGGCCGGCTGGCAGAGCTCGGTGAGACGGCCGCCGACGCCTTGAAGGAGCGCCGGCTGGATGTCAGCAGACCGGGACGCAACCCGGTTGACCTGGGCGGCAGGGCGACCCCGGAAGATTATTTGAGCGCACTGGAGATCGTGACTCGCGACCCCAACGTCGACGCGGTTCTGGTGCTTCACGCGCCGACGCGGCTGGCGCCATCGCCGGCCACGGCCAACATGCTGATCGAGGCGCGCCAGCGCTTCCGCCACCGCCTGCTGGTGAGCTGGATGGGGCTGAAGGAGGCGCTAGAGGCCCGCGCGGCCTGCAATCGTGCCGGCATTCCCAGCTACGTGTCGCCGGAAAAGGCCGTCAGGGCCTTCCTCCACCTGGTGCGCTATCGCCAGGTCCAGCATCTACTGCAGGAGACGCCCCCCTCGCTGCCGTTCGACTCCAGTACTGGCCGCCGGCAGCGCTGCCATGCGCTTATCGACGACGCCCTGAATCGCCAGCGAGACCGGCTGACGCACCAGGAGACCGGTGAGGTACTGGCCGCCTACGGCATCGAATGTGCGCCCAGCGAGTACGTGTTCGATCTCGAGCAGGCGGAGCGGGCCACCGAGCGACTGCAGGGCCCCTGGGCCGTCAAGATCGTCCACCGCGACAACTGCGAGCCGTTTCGCTACTGGGGCGAGTCGCGGCGGCAGGCCACCTCGCTGGTCCAGGATCTGGAGCAGCCGGGCAGCGTCGTGGACGCCGTCGTACGGTTGGAGGCGCGTATTGGTGAGGCGCTTCCCGACAGCCCCATCTACAGCTACTGCCTCCAGACCATGCAGCGTGGCAAGGGGTCGCTGCAGCTGTGTGCTGGCATCACGCGGGATGCGGAGTTCGGCCCGGTCATCGTGTTCGGCATGGGCGGCTACAAGGTCGACGTCATGGCCGACCGTCAGACGGCACTGCCGCCACTCAACATGCGCCTGGCGGAGGAGCTGATGGACCGTACCCGGGCGGGCCGCCTGATTCGGGAGCACAGCGAGGACCCGGACAGCGCCGTCGGCTGGGTCGCCCGGCTGCTGGTCAAGCTGTCCCAGATGGCTTCGGATCTGCCGCGCCTCAAGGGGCTCGAGATCAACCCGCTGCTGCTCAATCACGAGGGGATGATGGCGGTCGACTTCGCGCTCGACCTTGGGCCTGCGTCGACCCAGGCGATCATGCCCTACCCGGAGCAGTTGCGGGAAACCGTGACATTGAACGGCATGGAGATCGAGATCCGGCCGATCCGTGGTGAGGATGCCCCATTGATCACCCATTTCCATACCTTCCTGTCCGAGCAGAGCATCCGTTACCGCTACTTCCACCACAAGGCCGTGCTGTCACCCCGGGAGCTGTCACAACTAAGTCAGATCAACTACGACCGCCAGATGGCATTCATTGCGGTCCGGCGCGTCGAGCAGGCTGGCGGGCAGCAGAGCGGTGCAGCCGGCACCGCTTCACCTTCGGAAGAGATGCTTGGCGTGGTCAGGGTATGGAACGATTCCGACAACATCCGCACCGAATTCTCGATCATCGTTCGGGACGATCTCCACGGCAGCGGCCTGGGGCGCCGATTGATGCGGAAGATGATCGACTACAGCCGGCAGGTGGGGACGCTGGTCATGGAGGGCACGATCCTCAGCGACAACCTGCCGATGCGCCGGCTACTGGCCTCGCTCGGGTTCGAGCTGCGCACCAACGTCGAGGAGGGCGCCGTGGAAGCCACGCTGAAACTGAACGAGCCGCAGAGCGACTGGCAACGTCATCGTCTCGATGCGGCGATGGATTGACCAACGAAAGAGGGGGGGGGTAGAGCCGTTTGAACGCTCATTCAATTATAAGATATTGTCGTTTGAAGGGATATCGATAAAACCGTATGATACGAAACCTAACAACACCAACAGATACCGTTCGACACGTATCCTGACAACGACGTGAAGGACATTTTCTGCTTTGCCAACCTAGGCCTGACATGACCGACACACAGCAAACCAAGATTCAAGTGCGGAACTTGAGCAAGGTGTTCGGCGACGACGCCAAGAAAGCACTCAAACTACGCGACGAGGGTCTCAATCGCGCCCAGATCCTCGAAAAGACCGGACAGACGCTCGGTCTCTCCAACATCAATTTCGATGTCCGGGAGGGCGAGCTTCTCGTCATCATGGGGCTCTCCGGCTCGGGCAAGTCGACGCTGATCCGCTGCCTCAACCGCCTGATCGAGCCCACCGAAGGCGACATCATCATCGGCGGCGAGAACATCCCCCAGCTCAGTGACAAGGCGTTGTTGCAGTGCCGGCGCCGGCACTTCTCGATGGTGTTCCAGAACTTCGCGCTGTTTCCGCACCGGACCGTGCAGATGAATGCCGAGTACGGTCTCGAGATTCGCGGCGTCGACAAAGCCGAGCGAGCCGAGAAAGCCAAGAACTCGCTCAAGCAGGTCGGGCTGGAGGGGTGGGAGCACGCCTATCCCAACCAGCTTTCCGGGGGTATGCAGCAGCGGGTCGGGCTGGCTCGCGCGCTGGCCAACGACGCCAGCGTGCTGCTGATGGACGAGGCGTTCTCCGCCCTCGATCCGCTGATCCGGCGGGACATGCAGCAGGAGTTGATCGAACTGCAGCACCGGATGAAGAAGACCACAATCTTCATCACCCACGATCTCGATGAAGCCCTCCACATCGGCGACCGCATCATTCTGCTCCGTGACGGCGAGATCGTGCAGATCGGCACCCCTGAAGAGGTATTGACGCAGCCCGCGGATGACTACGTCGCCCGTTTCACCGAGGGGGTGGACCGCTCCCGGGTCGTCACCTCCCGCCGGGTGATGCGGCCGGTGCGGGCCACCGCCCATTACGACGACGGCCCGCGAACCGCACTGCGCAAGATGAGCGAGAATGCGCTGGACTCCATCTACGTTGTCGACCGCGAACGCAAGCTGCTGGGCATCGTCGAGGTCGATGACGTCGATGAAGCGGCGAAGGCCGGCAAGGATTCGATACAAGAGCTGCTGATCACGGACTTTCCCCACATCGGACCCGATGAGCCGTTGGCGACGCTCTATCCCATGTTTCAGGGCAAGAGTTATCCGGTGGCGGTCATCGATGACCAGCAGCGCCTGCTGGGCGTGATCGTCAAGGGTGCCGTACTCGAACAACTGGCTCAGACGGGAGAACAATAATGGATTTCGATATTCCGAGAATTCCGCTGGGCGACTGGATCGAGAGTGGGCTCGATTTCCTGACCACCGAGTTTTCCGGTGTCACCCGGGCGATCTCGCGAGGGACGCAAAGCGGCATCAATTTGCTCAACGACGGGTTGATGTGGTTGCCTGAATGGGCGCTGATTGCGCTGGTCGTGCTGCTGTGCTGGAAGCTCAGCGGCCGGCGTCTGGCCATCGGTGGCTTGGCCGGCCTGGCGCTGATCTGGAATCTGGGCCTGTGGAATCCGATGATCCAGACCCTGACGCTGGTAGTCATCGCCACACTGGTAGCGATCGTGATCGCGTTGCCACTGGGCATTCTGGCAGCGGTATCCGACCGGTTCTATCGGGTGATCATGCCAATACTCGACTTCATGCAGACGATGCCGGCATTCGTCTACCTGATCCCGGCGATCCCGTTTTTCGGCATCGGCTCGGTCTCCGGCATTTTCGCCACCGTGATCTTCTCGATGCCGCCGGCCATCCGCTTCACCACGCTGGGCATCCGGCAGGTACCGAAGGACCTGATCGAGGCGGCGGATGCCTACGGCTCGACCCGCAGTCAGAAGCTGATCAAGGTCCAGTTGCCACTGTCGCTACCCACCCTGATGGGCGGGATCAACCAGACCATCATGCTGGCGCTGTCGATGGTCGTCATCGCGGCGATGATCGGTGCCAATGGCCTGGGCAGCGAGGTCTGGCGGGCCATCCAACGCCTGCGTCCCGGCGAGGGCTTCGAGGCCGGCATCGCGGTGGTCATCATGGCGATGCTGCTCGACCGACTGACGCAGTCCCTCAGCGGAAGCAAGAAGACGAAGTGAAGCAGGGTGGAGCCTGCTGTCGTCGAATTTCTCGCCGACAGCCGGACTCGCGGTACGTAAACCACAAGAAGGGGAAAGTCGATGACACGCAACGTAATGTCGCAAGCCGTTCGCTATGGTGCCTTGATGATGGTCGCCGGCCTCAGCATGACCGCCGGTGTGGCTCAGGCGCAGGACAGCAAGGGCACCGTCAAGCTGGCCTATGTCGAGTGGGCCTCGGAAGTCGCCTCCACCAACGTGGTGCGCGCCGTGCTCGAGCAGCAGGGTTACGATGTCGAAATGGACTCGCTGAGCGCCGCGGTGATGTGGCAGGCGGTGGGTACCGGTGATGCCGATGCCATGGTCGCCGCCTGGCTGCCGACTACACATGGCGACTACATGGCCAAGGTGAAGGATCAGGTCGAGGACCTCGGGCCCAATCTCAACGGCACCAAGCTGGGGCTGGTCGTCCCCGCCTATACCTATGAGAAGGTCTCATCGATCGCCGATCTCAACGCCAACGCCGACCTGTTCGACGACAAGATCGTGGGTATCGACCCCGGCGCCGGCCTGATGGCGCAGACCGAAGATGCCATCGACGAGTACGGCCTCGACAACATGCAGCTGCAGTCGAGCAGCGGTCCCGCCATGACGTCGGCACTGGCGAGTGCCATTGATGACAAGGCGGACATCGTGGTCACCGGCTGGACGCCGCACTGGATGTTCGCACGTTGGGATCTCAAGTACCTCGACGATCCGAAGAAAGCCTACGGAGATGCCGAGCACATCGACACCGTCGTGCACAAGGGTCTGAAAGAGAAGATGCCGCAGGCGTACGCTATCCTGGACAACTTCCACTGGACGCCGGACCAGATGGGTGAGGTCATGCTCATGAACCAGGAAGAGGGTTCGGATCCGTACGAGAACGCCAAGAAGTGGGTCGAGGAGAATCCTGATGTCGTCGCCGAATGGACCGACGGCACGGCCCAGTAACGACATTCATTGGGGTTCATGGCGAAGCGCCCGGTCAAATGACCGGGCGCTTTGCATAGGATGGGAGAAAACCCCGCTGGCGAATCAGCCGATGCGACTGCTCAAGGCGCCAGCCGGGTGCGATGCCACTCCTGGGCGTGTTCGTCGCGGCGGGTGTAGCGGACGCGATCGTGCAATCGGCTGCGTTGTCCCTGCCAGAACTCCACCGCCAGCGGCGCCAGAAGATAGCCGCCCCAGTGCGGCGGCCGTTCGACATCCTGATCCGAATAGACCTGCTCGAAGCGCGACAGTCGCTCTTTCATCCAGTCACGATTGGGAATCTCGACGCTCTGCTGGGAGACCCAGGCCGCTAGCTGGCTCTGGCGTGGCCGGCTGGCAAAGTAGTCGTCGGACTGTCGGGAGTCCACCTTCGAGACGCTCCCCTCGACTCGGATCTGGCGCTGCAGCGCCGGCCACCAGAACACCACGGCGGCGTTGGGAACGTGGGCGAGCTCATTGCCTTTCTGGCTCTGGTAGTTGGTATAGAAGCGGAAGCCACTCTGATCGAACCCTTTCAGCAGGACGATGCGGGCGTGGGGGTGGCCCGCGCTGTCGACCGTCGCCAGCGTCATGGCGTTGGCATCCAGTCCCTCGGTCTCGATCGCCTTTTCCAGCCAGCCCTCGAACAGTGGAAGTGGCGAGTCGGGCGTGTTCTCGGGCGCCAGGGCGTCACCTTCGTAGTCCCGTCGCATACCGGCGAGATCGCTCATCAGTTGTTCTCCATGCGAATGCGATGAATGGCCATCATTGTAGCGCGCCAAGCCGGTGTGGTGGCCAACCCTCTCTCAGTCATTAGCCTATGGGCGTTCACCTCTCGCCGGGGCGCGCTGAACGTTCGCCCGCGCCCGGCGTGGAATCGGGTCAGATCGAACCCGCGTGAAGCGCCAGCACCAGGCCGCAGCAGCCCCAGCCGAGAATGGCATAGGGGAGATTCCAGCGCAGCATGTCGCGCACGGCAATCTGGTAGCGAACGCAGATCGCCAGGTTGCTGCCGGAGAGCGGGCTGCTGCCGGTCCCCAGCGCCCAGCTCATGAGAAACAGCATGCCGAGCAGGGTCGGGTCGGGGTGGAGCGGCGCGATCAACGGTGCCAACGTGGCGATACCGATCAGGGGGTGAATGCCGGTGAAGGAGACGACCACGATGATGCCTAGGGCGAACCACGCCTGCCAGTGACCGAAGTGATCGATGGGCAGGTCGAGCCCGTCCGGCAGGCTGGCCAGTAGCGCCGCCAATCCCGTCGAGATGACGCCAGCCCCCAGAAACAGGGCGAACTGGGGAGCCAGGCGCTGCAGGCCCTGGGTGAACTGATGGTGCATGCGCTCGCGCCGGTTGTCGCGAGGCATCAGCAGAAAGGAGAAGAGGGGCGCGACGATGGCGATGATCAGCGGGATCGAGAGAGCGGGATAGAGCAGGTGCAGCCCGATCACCACGATCGCCAGCGTGCAGGGCATCAGCAGCGCACTCTTTTCGATGGGGTAACCGACGAAGGGCGCGTTCAGCCGTCGGATGTCGAGCCAGTTGAGCGCCAGCAGCGCCGCGGCCGCCAGCAGACCCCAGGGCAGCAGGCCGAGATAGTCGAGGCCCGGCGCGTAGGTCAGGGCCACACCCATCGCGACGAAGAATGGCGACCAGGCCGCGGCGGCGGTGAATCCCCGGCCGACGATGAGTGCCTGGGAGCGGGTGAGTCTCCCCTCGTGCTGCATTCGCTCGCCGAACAGGAAGACCACGGAGAGATTGATGGCGGCGCCGAACAGATGCGCCCCCAGCATGGTCCCGAGCATACTGCCCGACTGCTGATGGTCCGCTCTGGCCTGCGGCGTGGCCATGGTCAGGAAGCTGACGCCGGCAAACATCATCAGCAACGACTGGTTGATGGTCAGCGCGTTCAACGGCGAATAGGGCGTGCCGCGCACCAGCGCTGCCGCCCACAGCAACGAACCGGCCGCGAACAGCGTTCCTGCCTGGCGGCGGGAGGTCCGGGGCAGGGTGCGGAACAGCCGCAACGTCGCCAGCCAGGCCAGTATCGCGGCGGGCCAGATCGGCCAGCCAAACAGGTTGCAGGCCACACTGAGAGCCAGCATGGCCAGAATCAGGACGCTGGAAGGTCTCATGCCGCCGGTGAGTCGAGTCGACCGCGCAGGCGAACGTAGCGATAGGCCGTGAAGGCCAGAGCACCGGCTGCCAGGATCTCGGCGCCGACCAGCACCGAACCGCCACCCTTGGTCACGATCATGATGCCCTGGACGACGTAGAGCACGCCCAGCGCCGTCAGCCAGATGTGGCCGCGTCGGCGTCGCATCAGTAGTGTCGGCAGGAACAGCACCAGCGGCAGGATCCTAACCAGTAGCGCAGCGACCTGCGCGTGCTGCTGGAGGTAATGCCAGATACCGCTCACCACCAGCAGCGCCAGCAGCGCCGAATAGGCGATCCACACGCCGCGCCGGGCAGTGTCGAGCGCTTCCGGGTTCTGCCGTGGCGAAGGACGTTCGTTCATGGCCGCCCGCTCCGCATCGCGGCGAGTGCCAGGGCGAGCTCGGCCAGGCGGCGCCCCTGGGCGACCGCCAGTCTGCGCTCGTCGGCGTCGACTTCGCGGTCGGCATTGGGGCCGGCCAGATGGCTGGTGCCATAGGGCGTTCCACCGCTCTGGGTGCTCAGCAGCGTCGTCTCGCTGTAGGGCACGCCCGCATAGACCATGCCGTGATGCAGCAACGGAATCAGCATGGTCAGCAGGGTGCTCTCCTGGCCGCCGTGCAGGCTGGCCGTGGAGGTAAACGCGGTAGCCGGCCGGTCGACGAGCGCGCCGTTCATCCAGAGCCCGCTGGTGGTATCGAGAAAATACTTGAGCGGCGCGGCCATGTTGCCGAACCGGGTCGGGCTGCCCAGCGCCAGGCCCGAACAGTGGCGCAGGTCCGCTTCCTCGACATAGATCGCCCCTTGGTCGGGGATCTCGGGGGCGGTTGCCTCGGATACCGGCGAGACCGCCGGCACGGTACGCAGTCGCGCCTCGACGCCGGAGACGCTCTCGACGCCGCTGGCCAGCTGTTCAGCCAGTGTTTTCGTTGCCCCCTGGCGCGAGTAGTAGAGCACCAGGACATAGGGCAGGGTCGGGCCGCTGGAGGCCGTATGATCGGTCATGACTTCTCCTCGAGGGGACGGCTTGCATCAAGCGCGCTCGTCAGGGGTTGTACGAAAAAGTGGGCGAGCGATGACCAGACAAGGCAAAAGCCAGCGCAACCGGGCCGGACTGGCGCACCAGTTCACGGGGTGTAAAGGAGTACATTGAGCGGGTTCAACACCGTATGGCCTCGCGCAGGCGGTTTTCGTACAAGGCTCAGATCAGTTGCAGGACGGCCTGCGGCGGTCGCCCAATGACCGCGTACTCGCCGTCGTCGGCGATCGGTCTCTGCATCAGGCGGGGATGCTCGACGATGGCGTCGATGATCTGCGCCGGGGTCGGGTCATCGATGCCGCGCGCCCGCCATTCCTGCTCGTCGCGGCGCAGCATCTGGTCGGCATCGTCGCCCAGTCGCCTGGCGAGGCCTTCCAGCTGCTCGCGAGACAGCGGATCATCGAGATAGCGGCGTTCGATGAACTCGATGCCTCGAGACGCCAGCAGCGCCAGGGCCTCCCGTGACTTGGAGCAGCGCGGATTGTGGTAGAGCGTGAGCGTTGACATCGGTGCGGCGGAACCTTTTATGACAGTGCGGCGCGGGGTCTTGCTGGCCGTCGATCGACGCGGGACAGCGCAACGGGGCGGAAGCGATATTGTAGCGGCTGATCAGCGGAGGCCTCAATCGTCGCCGCCGACGGCAAGCGCCGTCGACTCTATTCCGGCAGCCGCTTGTAGACCCAGGCCGTCGTGCCGTCTTCCAGCTTGACGCTCTCCCGCGTGTAGCGAACGCCGAGGCGCTCGTAGCGATCCAGCGCCCTGAGTGCGGCAGGGCCGACGGTCAGCACCTCGCCGTGCACCTCACCATCCGGCTGCGGGTGAATGTCGAGATCCTGTTTCCGATAGCCCTTCAGCGTCGCTTCCCGCGTCGCGACCGGAGTCCCCATGATGATCCAGCGCAAGCCGTCGTGACGCAGTGTCCCGTAGACGAACACGTCCTGCTCGGCAATTCGCTCATCGATGATGGCGGGCTCGGCGGGATGATAACCATAAGGGCTCATGAAGATGTACCAGAAGCCGCCGCCGGCGAGGATCGCCGCGGCGACCAGCAGAATCGACAGCCACTTGGCGAATCGTCGCATCATTGACAACCTTGCTCTGCGTAATGGATTTCGAGGAACATGCCTGTCAGCTTACCTCAGGCGCGGACGTCGCATGCAGACACGGTTCCGCAGAGGCCATTGAGGCGTCTCCTGAACCCCGTGCTAGCATTCGAAGTCGAAGCGTCAACGATGTCAGCGACGGAGGAGCGCCATCATGAGTCACGCCGCCAACGACTTCCAGGCATTCCGCGAAGCCTTGGGTCCCGATGTACGGCCGATCGGCAAGGGCCGGGACAAGGCCGCGGTCACCCGGCCCCAGAGATCCCCCTCCGATGCCCAGCTCGCCCGTCGCGAGAGTGCCCAGCAGGCCCGCGACGACGAACGGGACTTCCTGTCCGACCAATTCGTCGACCTGGTCGGTGCCCACGATCCGATCGAATTTCGTCGCGACGGCATTCAGGTAGGCGTGCTCGAGCGGTTGCGCCATGGCGGCTATCCCGCCGACGCGCGGCTGCACATCATGCGCATGCCGGTCATCGAATGTCGCCGCGCCCTGTTCGGCTTTCTCCGCGACGCTTATGAACACGACCTGCGCAGTGTGCTCGTCGTCCACGGCCGCTCGCGCGAGGACGACGGCCACCCCAACGTCGTGCGCTCCTATCTCGGCCACTGGCTTCGGCAGTTCGAGCAGGTCCAGGCCTTCAGTTCGGCGCCGGCCCAGCAAGGGGGAATCGGGGCGACTTTCGTGATGTTGCGCAAGTCGGAGCGCGCCAGATCGCACAATCGGGAGCGGCAGCAGAAGCGGCGCGGCTAAGTGACCGTTTGGTGCCGGATACACAAACCTTGGAGATCGTTGGCCCAACGCAATGACCCCAGCCTTGGCTGGGGTCATTGCTTGGAAAACCGGCTCCGAACCGATATCAGCGCTCCCGCAGGCGGCGGGCGAACAGCGGTTCGTTCAGGTCCACGGCGGGCTGGTAGCTGACGCTGAAGGCGGCGAGCGCCTTGAGGGCCGGCTCGAGCTCCTGATCCTCGCGTAGTGCCAGGGCGTCGAAGCCGCAGCGCGTCATGTAGTAGAGCTGATCGATCAGGACGTCGCCGATCGCCCGCACTTCGCCGGCATAACCGAAACGTTCCCGCAGCAGTCGCGCCAGCGTGTAGCCGCGGCCATCGGTGAAGGCAGGGAAGTCGATCGCCACCAACGCGGCCTTCTCCAGTGTCGCCGCCAGTTCCGGAGTCAACTCGGTGTCGCTGGGTAGCCAGGGCGCCAGATCATCCTGATCCGCGTGCCGTTGCCACAAGGCGAGCGGCACGATGGCAGGACGGCTCACGGGCAGGCTCTCCTCGTCGCGGGAGAGCCCCCAGGTATCGGTGACCGGTTTGCCGAGCTTGATCAGCGTGCTCGTGGCGGCCACGGCTTCCGGCGCTTCTTGAAACTCCTGTTCAGGCTGCATAGACCCGCTCCTTGAAAGCCTGGTGACCGACACGACGATAGGTGTCGAGGAAGCGCTCATCGTCGAGGCGCTTTTCGACGTAGACCTGCAGAACCTTGTCGATGACGTCCGGGACATCCTCGCGATAGAAGGAGGGGCCCAGGATCTTGCCCAACGACACGTCGTCGTCGGCGTTGCCGCCCAGCGAGATCTGATAGTACTCCTCGCCTTTCTTGTCGACGCCGAGGATGCCGATATTGCCGACATGGTGATGCCCGCAGGCGTTCATGCAGCCGGAAATATTGAGATCGATCGGACCCAGGTCATACAGGAAATCGAGATCCTCGAAGCGCTCCTGAATCGCCTGGGCGATCGGGATCGAGACCGCGTTGGCCAGCGAGCAGAAATCACCGCCCGGGCAGCAGATGATGTCGTTCAAGGTACCCACCGTGGGGTTGGCCATGCCCAGCGCATCGAGCTGCTGCCACAGCGCCTCGATCTCGTCGACGGGCACGTCCGACAGCACCAGGTTCTGCTCGTGGGTAACGCGTAGCTCGCCGAAGCCGAAGGTCTCCGCGAGATCCGCCACCGCGTCCATCTGATCGGCGGTGATGTCGCCCGGGGCCGCCTCGCGACGTTTCAACGACAGCGTGACCGCCTTGTAGCCAGGCACCTTGTGATCCATGACATTGTTGGTCACGAAGCGGGCAAAGGCGCGATTTTCCTGACGAAGTGTCTCGTAGGCGACGATCGCGGATTCGGCGACCGGGCGACGCGCCGGCTCCGGGAAGTGCGTCTTGGCTTCGTCCACCGCCCCTTCGTTCAAGGTCTGCGGGCCATCCTTGAGATGGGCCCACTCGGCCTCGACGCGACGGGCGAACTCATCGACGCCCAGCGCCTTGACCAGGATCTTGATCCGGGCCTTGAACTTGTTGTCGCGGCGACCGAACTGGTTGTAGACCCGGACGATGGCTTCGAGATAGGTCAGCAGATGCTGCCAGGGCAGATCCGCGCGCACCACCTCGCCGATCATCGGCGTACGCCCCATGCCGCCGCCCGCGAGGACGCGGAAGCGCAGTTCGCCGGCGTCGTTCAAGAACAGCCGCAGGCCGATGTCATGGACGTGGATCGCGGCGCGATCCTCGGTGGCACCGGTGACAGCGATCTTGAACTTGCGCGGCAGGTAGGCGAATTCCGGATGCAGGGTGGACCACTGGCGAATCAGCTCGCACCAGGGGCGCGGGTCGACCACTTCATCCTTGGCGATGCCTGCGAACTGATCGCTGGTGGTGTTGCGAATGCAGTTGCCGCTGGTCTGGATAGCGTGCATCTGGACCTTGGCCAGGTCGGCCAGGATATCGGGCACGTCCTCCTGCGCCGGCCAGTTGAGCTGGAGGTTCTGGCGGGTGGTGAAGTGGCCGTAGCCGCGGTCGTAGCGCCGGGTGATGGTTGCCAGCGCGCGCAGCTGGTCACTGCTCAACATGCCGTAGGGAATGGCGATGCGCAGCATCGGTGCATGGCGCTGGATATAGAGGCCATTCTGGAGTCTGACCGGACGAAACTCTTCTTCACCGAGCTTGCCGGCGAGATAGCGATCCATCTGGTCGCGAAACTGCGCAACGCGCTCGTCGACGAGCGTCTGGTCATAAGAGTCGTAGCGATACATCGGGCCTGATCCTGCTAGTCATGGATTGCCAATGAGAGCACCTTACCGCGTGCGCTTTATTCTACAAAAGAATAAATACTCATAATTTCTTGCTTTATCGTTATTACGGTCACGCCGTCATGAGGCCAGCGCGGAGTCGGCGTCGCGCCCGCCGTCAGCGGCTGCCGGCAGCTCCGGATCATAGGAGAGCACGGGCGACAGCCAGCGCTCCAGGTCCGCCAGCGGCATCGCCTTGTGCCGGGCCAGCGCCTCGACCTGGTCCCGACCGATCTTGCCGGTGGAGAAATATTTCGCTGACGGGTGGGCGAAATACCAGCCGGAGACCGCCGCCGCCGGCCACATGGCAAAGCTGTCTGTCAGCGAAATGCCGGTGCGTTCGGTGGCCTCCAGCAGGCGGAACAGCGTGGCTTTCTCGGTGTGATCGGGGCAGGCCGGATAGCCGGGAGCCGGGCGGATGCCCTGATATTTTTCGGCGATCAGGGCGTCGTTGTCCAGCGCCTCCTCCGGCACGTAGCCCCAGAACTCCTTGCGTACGCGTTCGTGGAGGCGCTCGGCAAAGGCTTCCGCCAGACGATCGGACAGCGCCTGAACCAGGATAGCGTTGTAATCGTCGCCGGCGGCCTCGTAGCGCTTGGCCAGCTCGTCGGCACCATGTCCGGACGTTACGGCGAAACCGCCGATCCAGTCGAGCTTTCCACTCGCCCTCGGGGCGATGAAGTCGGCCAGGCTGTGGCACACGCCGTCTCGGCCCTTGGTGCTCTGCTGGCGAATATGGTGGAGCCGTTCGATCACCGTTTCGCGACTGTCGTCGGCATAGACCTCGATCACGTCGTCGTCGACGCTGTTGGCCGGCCACAGCCCGATCACGCCGCGGGCGTGGATGTGGCGCTCGTCGATCAGCTTGCGCAGCATGGCCTGGGCATCGCGAAACAAATTGCGTGCCGCTTCGCCGACGACCTCGTCCTCGAGTATCCGCGGATACTTGCCCGAGAGCTGCCAGGTCATGAAGAAGGGCGTCCAGTCGATGAATTCGACCAGCTCGTCGAGATCGTAGTCGTCGAAAACGGTGATCCCCGGCTGGATCGGCCTGGCCGGTTGAAAGTGGTTCCAGTCCACCTTGAAGCGCCGCTCTCGAGCCGAGCTGTAAGGTAGATCGGAAGCCTTGGGACGGCGCTTGGCGTTGCGCTCGCGGACCTGTTCGTACTCCTGCCGGATCTCGGCGAAGTAGGTGGGCTTCTGGGTCGGCGAGAGCAGGCGGCTGGCGACGCCGACGGCACGGGAGGCATCGCTGACGTAGATCACCGGTTCGTCGTACTGGGGCGCGATCTTTACCGCCGTATGCGCCTTCGAGGTGGTGGCGCCACCGATCAGCAGCGGAAGCTGAAAGCCCTGGCGCTTCATCTCCTTGGCGACGTGGACCATCTCGTCCAGCGACGGCGTGATCAGGCCGGAGAGACCGATGATATCGGCATTCTCGTCTCGCGCGGTCTTGAGGATCTTCTCCGTCGGCACCATCACGCCGAGGTCGATCACCTCGTAGTTGTTGCACTGGAGCACCACGCCGACGATGTTCTTGCCGATATCGTGGACATCTCCCTTGACCGTGGCCATCACGATCTTGCCCTTGGACTGCACTTCGCCGGACTTCTCGGCCTCGATGTAGGGGATCAGATAGGCGACGGCCTGCTTCATCACTCGCGCGGACTTGACCACCTGCGGCAGAAACATCTTACCGGCGCCGAACAGATCGCCGACCACGTTCATGCCGTCCATCAGGGGGCCCTCGATCACCTCGATGGGGCGCTCGGCGGCCGCCCGGGCCTCCTCGGTGTCAGCTTCGATATAGGCGGTGATCCCCTTGACCAGGGCGTGCTCGATCCGCTTGTTGACTTCCCACCCTCGCCATTCGAGGTCCTCTTTCTTCGCCGCGCCGCTGCCGTCCCCACCTCCGTCTTGACGGTAGCGCTCGGCGATCTCCAGCAGCCGTTCGGTGCCGTCGTCGCGGCGATTGAGCACCACGTCCTCGACCGCCTCGCGCAGTTCGCTCGGCAGGTCGTCGTAGACCGCCAACTGGCCGGCGTTGACGATGCCCATCGACATGCCGGCCTTGATCGCGTGATAGAGAAACACCGAGTGAATCGCCTCGCGCACCGGATTGTTGCCGCGAAACGAGAACGAGACGTTGGAGACGCCGCCCGAGATCATCGCGTGAGGCAGGTTCCGGTGGATCCACTGGGTGGCCTCGATGAAATCGACAGCGTAGTTGTTGTGCTCCTCGATCCCGGTGGCGATGGCGAAGATATTGGGATCGAAGATGATGTCTTCGGCGGGGAAGCCGATCTCATCGACCAGCAGACGGTAGGCGCGCTGGCAGATTTCGGTCTTGCGGGCGAAGGTATCGGCCTGGCCCTGCTCGTCGAACGCCATGACCACGATGGCGGCGCCGTGGCGCCGACACTCGTTGGCCTGATGGCGAAACGACGCTTCGCCTTCCTTCAGCGAAATCGAATTGACGATCGCCTTGCCCTGAATGCACTTGAGACCGGCTTCGATGATCTCCCACTTGGAGGAATCGACCATGATCGGCACCCGGGCGATATCGGGTTCGCCGGCGATCAGGTTGAGGAAGCGCACCATCGCCTCCTCGGACTCCAGCATGCCCTCGTCCATGTTGATGTCGATCACCTGGGCGCCGTTCTCGACCTGCTCCAGGGCGACTTCCAGCGCGGTGGTGTAATCCTCTTCCTGGATCAGGCGCTTGAAACGAGCAGAACCGGTGACGTTGGTGCGCTCGCCAACGTTGACGAACAGTGAATCCGCTTCGATGTTGAAGGGTTCGAGGCCGGAGAGCCGGCAGGCAGCGGGGCGCTCGGGAACGGCGCGGGGCGCAACGCCGTCGACGGCGCGCTTGACCGCGGCGATGTGCTCCGGCGTCGTGCCACAGCAGCCACCGATGACGTTGATCAATCCGCTGTCGGCGAACTCACGGACAATGGCCGCCATCTCTTCGGCGGTCTGGTCGTACTCGCCGAATTCGTTGGGCAGCCCCGCGTTGGGATGGGCGGAGACGAAGGTGTCGGCCTTGTTCGAAAGCTCCTCGAGATAGGGCCGAAGCTCCTGGGCGCCGAGCGCGCAGTTCAAGCCGACGGAGAGTGGCCGGGCGTGACGTACCGCGTTCCAGAACGCTTCCGTCGTCTGACCGGAGAGGGTGCGGCCGGAAGCGTCGGTGATGGTGCCGGAGATCATCACCGGCAGACGCTCGCCGCGGGATTCGAACAGGGCCTCCAGGGCGTAGATGGCGGCCTTGGCATTGAGCGTGTCGAAGATCGTCTCGATCAGGATGATATCGGCACCGCCATCGATCAGCGCGGTGGCGGCCTCGATGTAGTTGTCACGCAACTGGTCGAAGGTGACGTTGCGTCTGGCCGGATCGTTGACGTCCGGTGACAGCGAGGCGGTGCGCGATGTCGGACCCAGCACGCCAGCGACATAGCGTGGAACGCCGGTCTCCTCGGCGACGGCATCGCAGACCTCGCGGGCCAGGCGGGCCGCCTCGCGATTGAGCTCGACGGTCAGCGACTCCATGCCGTAATCGGACTGGGACAGCCGGGTACTGTTGAAGGTGTTGGTCTCGACGATGTCGGCCCCGGCCTCCAGGTAGGCGCGGTGGATCGATTCGACGATGTCCGCTCGCGTCAGCGTCAGCAGATCGTTGTTGCCCTTGAGTTCGCTAGGCCAATCGGCAAAACGCTGACCACGGAAGTCCGCTTCCCCCAGGCCATAATCCTGGAGCATCGTCCCCATGCCGCCGTCGAGGATCACGATACGCTCGCCCAGTGTCTTCTTCAGCGTGGCGAGCGAGGCAGAGGCGGTAATGGCAGTCATGGCGGTGACTCTCCAACAGCAGGTAAACAGGTCGCGTCCCTCGCGAGACACCAAGGGGCCGCATGGTATCAGAAAGGCACGGATGGCGGGACTTGGACGACAAGCCTGACTAAATCACTCGGGATTGTCTTGGCGCGTGCTTTTTCCTACCATAACGGTACATCTCAAGCAGAGTTCCCAGTCTCATGAGCCAACCGATTCAGATCACCGAAAGCGGCCAGGAGTACCTGGCCGAGTTGCTGGCCAAGCAGAACGTCGACGACATCGCCGTGCGCGTCTTCATCACCCAGCCTGGTACCCCGTACGCGGAGACCTGTCTTGCCTACTGTCGTCCTGGCGAGGAGGAGCCCAGCGACGAGCGGGTGGAGCTGGAGAAGTTCAGCGTCTATCTCGACAAGAACAGTGTGCCGTTCCTGGAAGAGGCCGTGGTCGATTTCAATGCGGACCGCATGGGCGGCCAGCTCACCATCAAGGCGCCCAACGCCAAGATGCCAAAGGTCAACGCCGACAGTCCGCTCGAGGATCGTGTCAACTACATTCTCTATAGCGAGATCAATCCTGGTCTGGCGTCCCATGGCGGCGAGATCCGCCTGATCCAGCTCACCGAAGAGCAGGTCGCGGTGCTGCAGTTCGGCGGCGGCTGCCAGGGCTGCGCGGCGGTCGACCTCACCCTCAAGGATGGCGTCGAGAAGACGCTGATGGAGCGAATCCCGGAGCTGGCCGGCATTCGCGACGTCACCGACCACACCGATACCACCAACGCCTACTATTGAGGCCGACCGGAGCTCGCAAGGCGGCACGCTTGCGATCCACGGTCTCCCGCGAAGAGCGCTCGTCACGAGCGCTCGTCACGAGCGCTCTTCGCGTTCTGGCGAGCGCCCGGCAAGCCGTCGGTCACGCCCGGGTTTCAGCTTCTGTCGCTGCAGCCGATAACCTGGATGACAGCAGCCTGTCCGTGCTGGCCAGGTTTGGCAGTGACGAGAGCGGAGGCGCCCATGTCCACAAAGCGGTTTCAGTTCGGTTGTCTGGCCTTGGCCTCGCTGCTCTGGTCTGTTCCGACATGGGCGAACTCGTCCATCGTCATCGGCACGGGGGGCGCATCCGGTGTCTATCTCCCGACCGGGCGCGTCATCTGCCAGCTCTACCAGCAAGCGACCGGCGCTACCTGCCAGGCCCTGCCGACCGGGGGTTCGTTCTACAACACCAATAGCGTTCGCAATGGCGATCTGGATTTCGGCATCGTCCAGTCGGACATTCAGTACGCGGCCTTCGAAGGTATCGCCCAGTTCTACGACAACGGCCCGAGCCCCGATTTGAGAACCCTGTTCTCGTTGCATGCCGAGGCGTTCACGGTCGTTGCCGAGTCAGCCGACATCCACGAGTTCGACGACCTGCTGGGAAAGCGTGTCAACGTGGGTAACCCTGGATCCGGCCACCGTGCCACGCTGAACGCCTTGCTGGCGATCAAGGGCAAGACGGAAGGGGCCTTCGCCCTGGCCAGTGAACTGAAACCCGAGGACATGACCCGAGTCATGTGCAGTGGCAAGCTGGACGCGTTTTTCTACGTCGTCGGCCATCCCTCGCAGGCCATTGACGAGGCGACCCGACGTTGCGGTGCTCATCTGGTCGACGTCTCCGGACCCGATGTCGCCCATCTGATCGAAGCCGCGCCTTATTACAGTGTCACCGTCATCCCGGGCGGCACCTATGCCAACACACCCGATGACACGACGACCTTTGGCGTCAGGGCGACTTTGATGACACGTTCGGACGCCGATGACGACGATGTCTATCGACTGGTCAAGGCCGTGTTCGAGCATCTGGAGACGCTCCGTCGGTCGCATCCGTCACTGGCACGGTTGGCACCGGCCAGAATGGTCAGCGAGGGAGTGACCGCGCCCCTGCATCCCGGAGCGCGGCGTTACTACGAAGAGGTGGGGCTGTTGCCGGCCGAGCACTGACCGGCGGGCGACATCAACTGGCAGTGGGGGGCAGGGCGGCGCGAGACAGCCTGTCGTGCAGCTCACGGTTGGCGGCACGGAGATTCTTGAGTTCGCTTTCCAGGCGCTGGCGCTCCTGCTGCATGGACTTGACTCGGTCGTCGCTGACGCGTTTCTCGCTTTCGGCCTGCTCCATGTGGACCTTGTCGGCGCGCAGGGACTCCTGGAGCTGGCCGTACTGACGGCGCTGCTCGGAAAGATCCTGCTGCAGGCGTTCGCAGCGTTGATCCAGCGACGCCAGGCGCTGCTCATACTGCTTTTCCTGCTTCAAGCGCTCCTGACGAGCATCCTCCAGCAGTCCCATCAACCGCGATTCGGCGGACTCGTGGCGTTTCTCTTCCTGGGCGAGTTTGGTCTGGTTGGCCTGGTGCTGCTTGGCCATGGCGTCACGATGCTGCTGTTCCGCTTGCTCCAGACTGGACTGATGGCGCTGGCAGGTCTGCTCGAGCTGGACGATACGCTTCTGTTGCTGACTCTGGGCAGATTGCAGCGACTGCAGTTCCGCCTGGAGATGCGCGGCTTCGGTGGTCTTGTTCTCGAGACGCTCCTG
The DNA here is from genome assembly GCF_003206585.1 of Salinicola sp. CR57. Taxonomy (NCBI): domain Bacteria; kingdom Pseudomonadati; phylum Pseudomonadota; class Gammaproteobacteria; order Oceanospirillales; family Halomonadaceae; genus Salinicola; species Salinicola sp. CR57. The sequence continues at coordinate 401,816 of NZ_PZJL01000006.1, read as the reverse complement.
GACGCGGAGCATGTGCTCGTTGAGCGCCTGCAGTCGCTGTTCGGCATCCTCGCACTGACGCCTTGCCTGATGGCTGGCGTCGTCGGCCTCGCGGATCTGCTCGTCGGCTTCCTGGCGGTAGACGGCCAATTTCTCGTAGGCGGCCTGCTGCGCCTTGTCCCAGATATCGGCGACCCAGGCATCGAGGCCCTCGGGGCGCTCGAAATTGCGCGGAATGGCCTGTACCGAGTCTCCGCTCTGGCGCAGTCTCCATTCGCGCAGATGGTCGCTGATGGTGGTGTAGCTGCCGGTACCGAGAAATTCCCGGACCTTCTGGACGCTGATCGCTTCTCCACGCTGCTGGAGTGTATCGATTGCGCGGCAGACGTCATCGTAGCGGATGCCATTACGTGCCATGTCTGGTTCCCTTGCGTTGCCAATGATTCCGGAGCTTCTTGTGGCTCCTGTTATCCAGCATAGGCGATTTACGTAAGCTGTATACGTAAAAATCTGTATGTAATGAGAGGAATCAGACGCTGGGGATCGAATCGTGCAACCCCTATAATGTGACCCAGAGACTAGGAGACGCTAATGAGTATTGAGCAGGCCCAGGCCGAGCTGCTGGATGAGTTCTCGATCTTCGACAACTGGATGGATCGCTATCAGTACATCATCGATATGGGACGCCAGCTGCCGGAATATCCGGAAGAAGACAAGGTGGCGAATTACAAGATCGAAGGCTGTCAGTCCAACGTCTGGTTGCGCGCCACGGAAGAAGCGGGGCGGTTGCGATTCCGCGCGACGTCGGATGCCGCCATCGTCAGCGGGCTGATCGCGATCCTGATGCGGATTTACGACGATCGCGAACCCGATGAAATTCTGAACGAGGAACCAAGATTTCTGGCAGAACTGGGGCTGGACAAGCACCTGTCTCCGACACGCAGCAATGGTCTGCATGCCATGATCGAAAGCATCTACGCCATTGCCCGCGAGACTCGGGGCAGCCGCTCGGTTCACTGACCGGGCGGCCCGGCTCCTACTTCTGTCGATCTGCCTGGTGACATGGGCATTTCCGGTGATGGGGGTCGGGCACCGGGTCGACCCCGCCGGGATGAAAAGGGTGGCATTTGAGCAGGCGGCGAATGGCCAGCCACGTCCCGCGCCAGGGTCCATGCAGGTTGATGGCCTCCAGCGCGTAGTTCGAGCAGGTCGGCCAGAATCGACAGCGTGGTCCGATCAGCGGGCTGATGCCATAGCGGTAGAGTTGAATCAGCCCGATAACAAGCCAGGTGGCTATCTTGGCGATCACGATGGGCCTCAGCGCTTCTGGCCGTAGAGCGTTTCCGGTGAGATCAGGGGGTTGCTGTCGACTTCACCGAACTCCGGGGTCAGACGCAGATAGAAGCAGTGACGTCGACCGGTATGACAGGCGGGGCCCGACTGGTCCACCTTCAGCAGTAAGGTGTCGCCATCGCAGTCGAGGCGGGCCTCGACAAGATGCTGTTGCTGGCCCGATGTCTCGCCTTTACGCCAGAACGCCTGTCGGGACCGAGACCAGTAGCAGACACGTCCGGTGGTCAGCGTCTCTTCCAGTGCAGCGCGATTCATCCACGCCATCATCAGGACCTCGCCACTATCGTGCTGCTGGGCGATGGCGGGAATCAGTCCGTCGGCGTTCCACCTGGCTGCCGTGAGTAGCTCGCCGATAGCGACGCGAGCGCCAGATGGGGAGCGCTCGAGATCGTGAAAAAGGCCGGACATGGGTGTCACCGTAGGTTGAGATCAGTCAGGCGAGGATGCGTCTTTCTCGAGGCAGGCGTCGCAAGCGCCGAGCAGCTCGATGGTCTGGCGCTGGATTGTGAATCCGCGCTCCCGTGCGGTCCGCGACAGCATCTCGCCGACGACTTCCTGATGGAGTTCTTCGACACGGCCGCAGTGCCGGCAGATCAACAGCTGGAAGCGATGCACGTGTTCGGGACACGGGCAGGCGATATAGGCGTTGAGCGATTCGATGCGATGAACCAGGCCTTGCTCGATCAGGAAATCCAGCGCCCGATAGACGGTCGGTGGACGCGCGGAAGCGTGCTCGTCCGATAGCCGGTCGAGCAGATCGTAGGCTTTCAGGCCTCCCGGCGTGCTGGATATCATCTCCAGTACGCGGCGGCGAATCGGCGTGAAGCGGACGCCGCGTTCCTGACACTGTTGATCTGCCTGTCTCAGCAGCACATCCGAATCGAGCATCGAATTTCCCGTTATCATCGACAGCAGCACATTCTACGCGCTCGCGTGGCGGGGAGCCACCGGGGAGGCCGGCTGGCAGGGTCTGGATATTCGTCACCCTCGTTCAGTGATAGTATATTTAACATAATATATATTATGCGAATAGGCATGATGTGCCATGACGCGCACGTGCACGACGAAAACCCTGAGATCGCCATCGAGTTGGGCTACGCTGATCGAGATGGTCAAAAACGGACCGCGACGCTCTGCGACAAATCGCCACACAGGCGGAGAGTTTCCCGCCTTCCTCTGATCAGAAGCCAAATTTTCGGTACAATGCCGACCGCGAAATCCCTACTTCGTTGGCGACGTCGGATGCTCAGTGCGCCATTGCGCGTCGTGTCAGAGTTGTCAGCCCTGGCTAGCGGCGTATGATGCATGCCGCTAACCGATTGTTGCAGCGCCGAAAAGCTTTCCTCCACTGGGGTCGTGAGATGAGAAAAAGGAACTCCCTCAAGTATTTGAGCGTGATGACGTGGCTAACCACGCCACTGCTGTTGAGTGGTTGTGGATCAGCACTCATGGATCCATCCGGCCAGATCGGCCAGGGTCTGAAGTCGTTGATCATCACGGCCTTTGGCTTGATGTTGATCGTGGTAATCCCGGTCATCGTGATGACCATCCTGTTTGCGTGGAAGTATCGCGGGACCAATCTCGCGGCCAAATACACGCCGAACTGGGAACACTCGAATATCATCGAGGTATTTGTCTGGGCAATTCCGTGCGTCATCATCTTCTTCCTCGCCATCCTGACATGGCAGACGTCGCACTCCTTCGACCCACACAAGCCCATCGCCAGCGAAGATGAAACCATGACCGTCGACGCGATCTCGCTCGACTGGAAATGGCTGTTCATCTATCCCGATGAAGGTATCGCCACGATCAACGAGCTGGCCATTCCGGTGGACACTCCGATCCACTTCCGGGTCACCTCGGGTACGGTCATGAACTCTTTCATGATTCCGAACCTCGGAAGCCAGATCTACGCCATGGCCGGCATGGACAACGACGTCTATCTGGAAGGCAACGAAGTGGGCACCTTCCGTGGTCGTTCGACACACTACAGCGGCGAAGGTTTCTCGGAGATGCTCTTCGACGCCCACGTGACGTCGGATGCGGATTTTCAGGCGTGGGTCGACAAGGTCAAGCAGTCTCCTGACACCATGATGTTTCCGGAAGACTACGAGCAGGTTGCCAAACCCTCCATTGCCAACCCGGTGGAGTACTTCTCGCAGGTCTCGCCCGACTTCTACGGCGATCTGATCAAAAGTTATAAAGCTGGTCACGGCGGTCCCGATAGCCATGGCGAGCACAACGAAGCACGGGAGTCTTCAATGCCCATGAGTGCGCAGGCAGCGGAGTAACGTCATGTTCGGAAAACTCAGTTTAGATTCGATTCCATACCATGAGCCGATCATCATGGTCACCGCAGCGGTCATTGGTATCGTTGGTGCCCTGGTCGTCGGTCTGATTACCTACTATCGCAAGTGGGGCTATCTCTGGACCGAGTGGGTCACGTCCATCGATCACAAGAAGATCGGTGTGATGTACTTTCTGGTCGCGCTGGTGATGCTGATTCGCGGTTTCGCCGACGCTATCATGATGCGATCCCAGCAAGCCCTCGCGGCTGGCGGGGCCGAAGGGTTTCTGCCGCCCCACCACTATGATCAGATCTTCACCGCTCACGGCGTGATCATGATCTTCTTCGTCGCCATGCCCATGGTCATCGGCCTGATGAACCTGGTCGTGCCGCTGCAGATCGGTGCCCGCGACGTCGCCTTCCCGTTCATGAACAACCTGAGCTTCTGGCTGTTCGCGGCGGGCATGATCCTGGTCAACGTGTCGCTGGTCGTCGGCGAATTCGCCAAGACCGGGTGGCTGGCGTATGCCCCACTATCGGAGCTGCAATACAGTCCGGACGTCGGCGTCGATTACTGGATATGGGCGTTACAGCTATCGGGGATCGGGACGACGCTGACGGGTATCAACTTCTTCGTCACCATTCTCAAGATGCGCACCCAGGGCATGACGCTGTTTCGCATGCCGATCTTTACCTGGACGGCGCTTTGCACCAACGTCCTGATCATCCTGTCGTTCCCTATTCTGACCGCCACCATCGCCATGCTGACCCTGGATCGCTATCTGGGCATGCACTTCTTTACCAATGACATGGGCGGTAGCCAGATGATGTACGTCAACCTCATCTGGGCCTGGGGACATCCGGAAGTCTATATCCTGATCCTGCCGGCTTTCGGCGTCTTCTCCGAGGTCATCGCGACCTTCACCAAGAAGCGCCTGTTCGGCTACAAGACCATGGTCTGGGCGACCGCCGCGATCACCGTGCTCTCTTTCATCGTCTGGCTGCACCACTTCTTCACCATGGGCGCTGGCGCCAACGTCAATGCCTTCTTCGGCATCATGACGATGATCATCGCCATCCCGACCGGGGTGAAGATCTTCAACTGGCTGTTCACGATGTATCGTGGTCGTATCCAGTTCACTACACCGGTGCTGTGGACGATCGGCTTCATCATCACCTTTACCCTGGGTGGCATGACCGGCGTCATGCTGGCGGTACCGGGTGCCAACTTCGTGCTGCACAACAGCCTGTTCGTCATCGCCCACTTCCATAACGTCATCATCGGCGGCGTGGTCTTCGGCATGATGGCCGGCTTCACCTACTGGTTCCCGAAAGCGTTCGGCTTCACGCTGAGCGAGAAATGGGGCAAGCGCTCCTTCTGGTGCTGGCTGGTCGGCTTCTATCTGGCCTTCATGCCGCTCTACGCGCTGAGCTTCTTCGGTGCCATGCGTCGCATGCAGTCCTACGAGCAGACCGAGTGGCAGCCGCTGATGATCGTCGCCTGGTTCGGCGCCGTGGTCATCGCCGCCGGTATCGCCTGCATCGTGATCCAGCTGATCGTCAGTATCCGCGACCGTGAGAAAAATCGCGATCTGACCGGTGACCCGTGGGATGGTCGCACGCTGGAGTGGTCGACCTCCTCCCCGCCCCCGAACTACAACTTCGCCTATCTGCCCAAGGTCGATTCCATCGACAGCTACTGGGAGATGAAGCAGCAGCCGGGTGGCTTCAAACGGGAGCTCGCGACCAAGTTCGAGGACGTTCACATGCCCAAGAACACCGCGGAAGGTCCGATCCTGTCACTGTTCAGCCTATTCTTCGGCTTCGCGCTGATCTGGCACATCTGGTGGCTGGTCGGCCTGGGCGCGATCGGCATGTTCGTGACGTTCATGTTCCGTATCTTCAACAAGGATACCGACTACCACGTCAGCGCTGCCGAGGTCGAAAAGACCGAGCGTGAATACCACAAACGGTTGGAGATGCAGGCTTAATCATGGCAACCGACACACTCAAGCAGCACGACGCTCATGCCCACGACGGGCATGAGCACCACGACGCCGGTGCAATGAAGGTCTTCGGGTTCTGGATCTACCTGATGAGCGACCTGGTGATCTTCGGCACCCTGTTCGCGACCTTCGGCGTGCTGGCCACGGCCACCGCCGGCGGCCCCACGTCTCAGGAAATCTTCGAACTGCCCTTCGTGCTGGTCGAAACCTTCCTGCTGTTGATCAGTAGTTTCACCTTCGGTCTGGCAGTCCTGGCTCAGAACGCCGGCGATCGCGGTGCCGTACTCAAGTGGCTCGCCGTCACTTTCCTGCTCGGCTTCGGCTTCGTCGCGATGGAGGTGTACGAGTTCCATCACCTCATCGCCCAGGGCCACGGTCCGGATCGCAGCGCCTTCCTGTCGGCCTTCTTCACGCTGGTCGGCACCCACGGCCTGCACGTGACGTTCGGTCTGATCTGGATCGCGATCATGTTCTTCCAGATCTCCAAGCAGGGTCTGGACAGCGTGACCAAGCCACGCATGCTGTGCCTCAGCCTGTTCTGGCACTTTCTGGACATCGTCTGGATCTGTGTCTTCTCGTTCGTCTACCTGATGGGAGCCATGTGATATGAGCGACATTCATACCTCGCACGACGGCGCCAGTCACGGCAGCTACAAGTCCTATACCATTGGGCTGGTTCTCTCGATCGTGCTGACGCTGATTGCGTTCGGTGTCGTCATGACCGGCAGCTTCAGCCTTCCGGTCATGATGGTGACGGTGGTGGTCACCGCCGTGATCCAGGTGCTAGTGCAGCTGATTCTCTTCATGCACCTGAACACCAAGGCCGAAGGTGGCTGGAACGTGATTTCCTTCGTGTTCACCATCGGCATCTTGACGCTGATCGTTGGTGGTTCGCTTTGGATCATGCACAACATCCACGTCAACATGATGCTGGGCTAGCCTGCAAATGGCCTTGAAGCCTTATTTGCTGCTTACCAAGCCCGGCATCATCTTCGGCAATCTCGTCACAGTCATCGGCGGCTACTTTCTGGCCGCCGGTGGCCGTTTCGAACCGTGGCTGTTTCTGGCGGCAGTGCTTGGCACATCGCTCGTGGTCGCTTCGGGTTGCGTCTTCAACAACGTGATCGATCGCGATATCGACGGGCATATGGCCAGGACGCAGTCCCGCGCCATGGTGACCGGCGAGATATCGATCCCGATTGCCCTGCTGCTCGGCGGCTTGCTGGGTTTCGCCGGCTTCGGCTTGCTGGCATGGATGACGACCCCTTTGGCGACCGGATTCGCCGCCTTCGGGTTCGCCATCTACGTCGGTGCGTATAGCCTCTATCTCAAACGACACTCGGTCTACAGCACCCTGATCGGAAGTCTCTCCGGCGCCTCGCCGCCGGTGATCGGCTATTGCGCAGTGACGGGGCAGTTCGATCTGGGCGCCCTGCTGCTGCTGATCATCTTCAGCATGTGGCAGATGCCGCACTCCTATGCGATCGCCATTTTCCGCTTCGACGACTACGCGTCGGCGTCGATTCCGGTTCTGCCGGTGAAATGCGGCATCGCCGTGGCCAAGCGACATATCGTGATCTATACGGCACTGTTCGTGGTCGCGTCGGTGATGCTTTCGGTATCCGGCTACACTGGCTGGGCATACGCCATCGTCGCCGTCGCCGTCGGGGCGTACTGGTTCGGCATCACTCTCAAGGGATATCGCGCCACCAATGATGGAGCCTGGGCTCGCAAGGTGTTCGGTATCTCGATCCTCGTGGTGACGGCCCTTAGCGTGATGATGTCCGTGGACAGCCGCGTGCCGATGACCGAGTCGCTGGTTTCGTTCGCCTTGCGTTGACGAGGCAGTCTAGAGCCAAAAAAAGACCGCCTCGGCGGTCTTTTTTCTTCTGCGGGTGCGCAGGCGCACCGACCTGCTGTCGATGTCAGTCGTCGGCCGGCGCGTAGGAACCGTCTTCGCGATGGACTTCGCGGCCGGTGAGTGCCGGGCTGAAGACGCAAGCCACGGTCATGCCCTTCTCCTTGCCACGCAGCCAATGCTCGTCGTGCTGATCCAGCAGGTACATGTCGCCGGCCTTGATCTTGTGGATCTTGCCATCGGCAATGGTTTCCACCTCACCCTCACCTTCGTAGCAGAATACCGCCTCGATGTGATTCTTGTAGTGGATGTGGGTTTCCGTACCCGGATGAATACGAGTGATATTGAACGAGAAACCGCAATTGTCATCGGCCAGCATCAGCCGAGTGCTGTCCCAGTTACCGTTTTCCGCCTTGACGAAACGATCGGTTTTCCGGCATTCCTCGAGATTACGTACGATCATCGATAACAACTCCTTGGTGAGTGACTGCTGCTGAAAAAATGGGAGAGCGGCCCAGAGGCCGCTCGAGACCGTCGATAATCGAGACTCAGGCGAAAGCTTCTCTGGCACTGCGCTCCAGGATGTCCAGCCCTTCCAACAGATCCTCGTCGGTGATGACCAGCGGGCAGAGGCACTTGATGACCTGCCCGTCCTGGCCAGCGGTCTCGATGACCAGACCATTTTCGAAGGCTTTCGCCGTGATCTTGTCGGCGATGTCGCCATCGCCCACATCGATACCGCGCATCAGGCCGCGGCCACGCTCGCTCGCGGGGTAGCCCATCTCGGTCAATGAGGCGGCGATTCGGGCAAACCGCTCCTCGACGATGCGGCCTTTGCGCTGGACGTCACGCTCGAACTTGTCGTCGCTCCAGAAGTGGCGCAGCGCCGCGGCAGCGGTCACGAACGCCATGTTGAAGCCACGGAAGGTGCCGTTGTATTGACCTGGCTTCCACTTGTCCAGTTCCGGGCGCATCAACACGTGCGCGAACGGCAGGCCGTAGGCGGACAGCGATTTCGAGTTGGTGATGATGTCGGGCACGATGCCGGCATGCTCGAAGCTGAAGAACTTGCCGGTACGGCCGCATCCCGCCTGGATATCATCGACGATCAGCAGGATATCGTGGGCCCGGCAGATGCTCTCGAGGCGTTTCAGCCAGTCCAGGCCGGCCGGGTTGATGCCGCCCTCGCCCTGGACCGTCTCGATGATCACGCCAGCGGGCACGTCCAGCCCGCCCGACTTGTCGCCCAGCAGTTTCTCGAAATAGTCGAGCGTGTCGGTGCCTTCGCCGAGATAGCCGTCGAACGGCATGAAGCTGGCGCCCTGAGTCGGGATGCCGCCGGTCGCTTCGCGGAACTTGCGATTTCCCGTGGTCGCCAACGCTCCCATGGTGACGCCATGGAAGCCGTTGGTGAAGGTGACGATGTTGTGGCGCCCCTTGGCGACACGAGCCAGTCGGATGGCCGCCTCGACCGCATTGGTGCCCGTGGGGCCAGGCAGGTGGACCTTGTAGTCCAGGCCGCGCGGCTTGAAGATCACCTCTTCCAGGGTTTCCAGATAGTCGCGTTTGGCCGCGGTCCACATGTCGAGGCCGTGGACGATGCCATTCGACGTGATGTACTCGACCAGCGCTTGCTGGAGTTTCGGATGGTTGTGACCGTAGTTCAGCGTGCCGGCGCCGGCGAGAAAATCGATGTACTCGCGGCCATCTTCCGCGGTCAACCGTGCGCCCTGCGCCTTGGTGAAGACGATGGGAAAGGAGCGAGAATAGGTCCGGACTTCGGATTCCATGCGTTCGAGAATCTGGGTCTGCATACAACCTCCCTGGTTGGCGATGCGTGATGAGGTGCGGATCGAGATCCGCCCTAGATGCGTTGCGGGTCGAACGGGCCGATTCGGACGAGATTCTCCGGATCGTGCTCGCCGCCCAGTTGATCGGTCGAAAAATATTCGCGGCTGATGAGCGGCGCCTGCCAGCGGTCCGCAAGACGCCTGAACAATCCCCACGAGGCCTGGTTGTCGGGGGTGATCGTGGTCTCCAGATGATTCAGGCTGGCGAGTTCCGGGCGGGTCAGCACGGCTTCGACGAGGCGCCGCGCCAGGCCGGTTCCGCGTGCCTTCTCGCCCACCGCGACCTGCCACAGGAAGTAGATGTCGGGTGCGGCGGCCTTGACGTAGCCGGAAACGAACCCAACGATTTCGCCCTCTTCCGTCGTGGCGACGGCACAGCTGTCACGGAACTGGGTCGCGAGCAGCAGATAGGCGTATCCGGAATTGACATCCAGTGGCGGGCAAGCCTTCACCAGTTCATAGATTCCCCATCCGTCTTCCGTCGTGGGTTTGCGAATGAACAAGGGCATGTCTGGCTTGCCCACGACGGCATCGGCAACCGTCGGTCGTGCCAGATCTGCCGAAGGGGTGAACGCCGGGTTGGGATTGGTCATCGTCATCATCATTATGGCGAAAGTGGGAACAAGGATAACAGCGTGCCGGAGATGCTTCAAACGGCAGGTTATTTTCCAGCGCTGAATCAATAAATATTATTTATACGGGTAGCTCTAGCCTTCTGGCTATTGAGTCTAGACGAGAAGCGGAAAAAGGTGTGGCAAAGCGGGAAACCCTGGAAGAGCGACCGAAAGACGGCCCTTCGCTGAGAACGGTACGAGCGCGAGCGATGCAAGGGGTGCGGAAAAGCGGGTTCCGGTGCCACCACTGGGGGAGCGACCGGCAGACGGTCCTGGCGTGAAACGACAATGACCGCCTCAGCGGCGGTCATTGAAAGGCAGCCGATTCGAGGCGATCAGCGTCGCGTGACGCTTCGCATGGTGACGAACTCCTCCGCCGCGGTCGGGTGAATACCCACCGTGACATCGAAGTCTGCCTTGGTCAGGCGGGCGCGCACGGCAATCGCGATACCTTGAATGGTCTCCCCTGCCTCGTCGCCAACCATATGGGCCCCGACGACGCGATCGCTGGCGTCATCGACCACCAGCTTCATCAGGCAACGCTCGTCACTGCCGGAAAGCGTATGCTTCATCGGGCGAAAATCGGCGCTGTAGACGCGAATCGCATCGAACCGGGCCCGAGCCTCCTCTTCCGAGAGACCGACAGTACCGATGTTGGGATGGCAGAACACCGCTGTCGCGATATTCTCGTAGTCGAGCGGCGGCGGCGTCTTGTTACCGAAATGGTGTTGAACCAGGTGCATCGCTTCTGCCAGCGCGACGGGCGTCAACTCGGGACCTCCGGTGACGTCTCCCAGCGCGAGGATCGAGGGTACGGAGGACTCGAAACGCTCGTTGACCTTGAGCGTGCCGTCGGTGTCGAGCTGGACACCGAGCGCTTCCAGTCCCAGACCCTCGAGATGCGGACGGCGACCCGTGGCGGCCAGCACCGCATCCACCTCGAGCCGGTCGCCGTTGGTCAATGTCACTTCGAGTCCGCCCTCGACCTGGCGAATGCGTTCGATGTTGGTCTCGAAGTGCAGGTTGACGCCTTTTTTCGCCATCTCGTCACGGGTGAATTCGCGCACCTCCTGGTCGAATCCCCGCAGGAACAGCTCGCCGCGATAGATCAGGTGGGTGTCCGCCCCCAGCCCGTTGAAGATACTGGCGAACTCGACGGCGATATAGCCACCGCCCAATACCAGGAAGCGTCGAGGGAAGCTGTCGAGATCGAACACCTGGTTGGAGTTGACGGTGAGTTCGCTTCCCTCGAACTCCGGTGTCCACGGCCAGCCGCCGACAGCGACCAGTATCTTCTCGGCGGTGATACGCTCGCCGTTGACCTCGACGGCGTTGGCATCGACGACCTTGGCGCGACCGTTGATGAGCTTGACACCGGCGCCGTCCAGCAAGCGGCCGTAGATGCCGTTGAGACGCTTGATTTCTTCGATCTTGTTGTCGCGCAGCGTGGCCCAGTCGAACTGCGGTGATGCGGGAATCGTCCAGCCGAAACCGCGGCTATCCTCGAAAGCATCGTGAAAATGCGCGGCGTAGGAGTAGAGCTTCTTCGGCACGCAACCCACGTTGACGCAGGTGCCACCGAGATAGCGGTCCTCGGCAACGGCAACCCTGGCGCCGGTCGCTGCAGCCGTACGCGCAGCGCGGACGCCCCCCGACCCGGCTCCTATCACGAAAAGGTCGTAATCGTAACTCGCCACTGTGAGACTCCTCGAGAAAATGTTGGGGCGATCATACCAGCCCGGCGTCGACGTCGGAAAAGGCCAAGGCTATCGGTGTGATATAGAAAATGCTTTGGTGCTATGGGGCTGGCGCTCGCGTGGTCGACCGGGCGACTTCGAAAATGGCGACGGATGGCCTAGAATCGCTGGTTCGATCGCGAACCAGTGGTTCGTCCACCCCCCACTATCAGGTTACCGTCATGAACGATATCCAGACTCTTCTCGAGCAGAACCGGCACTGGGCCGACGGGATTCAGCTGCGCGATCCAAACTTTTTCGCTCGACTCTCTCAACAGCAGAATCCCGACTATCTCTGGATCGGTTGCTCCGACAGCCGAGTGCCCGCCAATCAGATCGTGGATCTGCCACCCGGCGAGGTGTTCGTTCACCGCAATGTCGCCAACCTGATCTATCACAATGACATGAATGCGCTGTCGGTCATCCAGTTCGCCGTCGACGTGCTCAAGGTCAAGCACATCATGGTCGTGGGACATTACGGCTGTGGCGGCGTCAAGGCGGCGATCACCGGTGGCGAGCATGGCATCGTCGATTACTGGCTCAACAGCGTCAGCGAACTCTACCAGCAGCTCGGGCCGGAGATGGAGCCGCTCTCACTGGACGAGCGGGTCGACCGTCTGTGTGAGCACAACGTGCGGCTTCAGGTCGCCAACTTGTGTCGCACCAAGATCATCCAGCGGGCGTGGGAGCGAGAGCAGCCGTTGTCGGTACATGGCTGGGTCTACGGGCTCAAGGATGGCCGCGTCAACGACCTGGGTTGCACCGTCTCCCGTGCCGATGAGACCGGGACCATCCGTATCCAGCCGACCATTCCCGCCCAGGGCTGATCGCTCTCCGTCGGGCCTGGGCCGTCGCGGCGCGGCGTTCACCGCCGCTATTCATCAACTGAATGGCGCGTAACAACATTTCGATTGGGCTGGCCGACCATCCATCAGTAAGGTGGTGATCGACAGGCTCGGTTTCAGCCCGATCGATCCGGTAATGACGTTCAATAACAATAGCGGAACCCGCAATGCGTCTCACAACGTTCCTGCTCGGCCTGGTGGTCGGGGGGCTGCTGATGCCTCTCTCGACGGGGGCCGCGCTGGCCGACGACAGCCCCATCACGCTCAGGGTCGCCTACGATACCGACCCGGTATCGCTGGACATCCACGAACAGCTCTCCATTGGCATGCTTCAACTGTCGCACCTGGCCTTCGATCCGCTGGTTCGCTGGAATCGCGAGCTCGATTTCGAGCCTCGCCTCGCCACCCGCTGGGAGCAGCTCGACGATACGACCATGCGCTTCCATCTACGCCACGGCGTCACCTTCCACAGCGGCAATGCGTTCACCGCCAAGGATGTCGTCTGGACGCTGCACCGGCTGCAGCGGAGCCCGGACTTCCGGGCCATCTTCGCGCCGATAAGCCGGGTAGAAGCCGTGGACGCGTTCACCGTGGACCTGGAAACGCGTCAGCCTTACCCGCTATTGCTCAACCTTGCGACCTATATCTTCCCGATGGACAGTCAGTTCTACTCCGGCACCTCGGCCGAGGGGCTCGACAAGAGCGATATCGTCAAGAACGGCAATTCATTTGCCTCGAGTCACCTGTCGGGTACCGGTCCCTTCGAGGTCTTGAAACGCCAGCCCGGCGCCAGGATAGAGTTCGAGCGGTTCCCGGACTACTGGGACACCGACTCCCCCGGCAATGTCGAGCGTCTGGTGATGACACCCATCGCCGAGAACGCCACCCGCGTCGCCGCCTTGCTCTCCGGCGACGTCGATTTCATCTCCCCGGTCCCGTTCAATGCAGTCCAGCGACTTCGTCACGCCGAAGGGGTCAAGCTGGTCACCATGCCCGGCACCCGCATCACCATGCTGCAGCTCAACGAGCAGCGGGTAGCGGCCTTTCGCGACCGGCGCGTGCGCCTCGCCTTCGCCTACGCGGTCAACCAGACCGCCATCGCCGAGCGCCTGCTGAAGGGGTTTGCGACTCCCGCGGCCCAGATGTCACCCGAGGGATACGAGGGCCATGTCCCGACGCTGATCCCGCGCCACGATCTCGCCAAGGCTCGCGAGCTGATGCGCGAAGCTGGTTATAGCGATGGATTCTCAGTCACCCTGATGGCGCCCAACAACCGCTACGTCAACGATGCCCAGACCGCCCAGGTGGCGCTGGCGATCGCCGCGATGCTGGCCAAGATCAACGTCACCGTCGAGTTCGAGACCCTGCCCAAGAACCAGTACTGGGCCGAGTACGACAACCGCGCGGCCGACATGATGATGATGGGGTGGTATTCGGATACCGGCGACTCCGCCAACTTCTTCGAGTACCTGACCTTCTGTCCCGACGCCGAGACCGGCGCCGGTCAGTACAATGCCAGCGAGTACTGCAATCCACGGATCGATGCGCTGGTGAAGCGGGCAAACCTCACCATGCAGCCGGCGGCGCGAGCCCGGCTACTACAGCAGGCCGAGCAGGAGATTCACGACGAAGCCCCGTTCATCCCTCTGTACTGGCAGAATCTCGCCTGGGCGGCGGCCGATCGCGTCGATGTTGCACCGGTGCTCAACGTGATGAACATGCCCTACCTGGGTGACGTGGTGGTCCAGCCCCGATGATATTCTTCTTGATGCGCCGGCTGTTGCAGGCCGTGGCGGTGATGTTCGTCATCAGCCTGATCGGATTCGCCATTCAGGACGGATTGGGAGATCCCGTTAGGCAGCTACTGGGGCCGACGGCGACCGACGCCGAGTCGGCGGCACTGCGACACTCGCTCGGTCTGGATCGGCCGCTGTGGCTGCAGTACCTGGATTTCGCCGGCGACGCCGTGAAGTTGAACTTCGGCAACTCCTATTTCTTCCATGAGCCCGCACTCCATGTCATCGCGCGCTACCTTCCGGCCACCCTGGAGCTGGTTGCCGCCAGTGCGGTGATCACCCTGCTGCTGTCGATACCGATGGGCATCTTCTGCGCGATCCGGCCTCGCAGCTGGCTGTCGCGGGGACTGATGGGGCTATCGCTGATCGGTATCTCGGTACCGGTCTTCCTGAGCGCCATGGTGCTGATCCAGCTCTTCTCGATCGGCGTCCAGGTGGCGCTGTTTCCCACGGATACCGGCTGGGGGCAGTGGCTCAACCAGTTGCTCTCCATCCAGGGCGGGATGCCGGCCTACGGCCGAGGCAACCCCGTCCACGTCTGGGGTGTCTGGTACACCAACTTCGCCTCGTGGCAGGGGCTTCTCTATCTGCTGCTTCCCGCCCTCTCCCTGGCGTTCGTCATGCTGCCGCTGTTCGTCCGTCTCATTCATGCCGAAATGCTGGAAGTGCTGGAGTCGGACTACGTGAAGTACGCCAGGGCCAGGGGCTTGCGACCGTCACGGATCTACTTCCTGCATGCGCTCAAGAACACCTTGCTGACCGTGGTGACCCTCGGCGGGGTCCAGATCGGTACGCTGGTGGCCTATACCCTGCTGACGGAGACCGTGTTCCAGTGGCCCGGCGCCGGTCTGATGTTCCTCGATGCCATCGAGCGAGCCGACATGCCGCTGATCGTTGCCTACCTGATGGTGGTCGGGCTGATGTTCGTGGTGACCAATACCCTCGTCGACCTGCTCTACCGGGCCCTGAATCCACGGGTAACGCTGGGCGGGAGGCCCGCATGAGTTTCGAGAACGGCTCCCTATCCACGACATGGCGCCGCTTCCGCGACTCCTATTTTCTCTACCGGCTGCAGCGAGACCGGCGCGCCCAGATCTGTCTGCTGCTGTTCGGGTTGCTGATGATCGGATTGCTGCTGGCCCCGTGGATCGCCCCGAGCAATCCCTACAACCTGGCCCAGATCAACCTGCTCGATTCCGAGCTGCCCCCGTTCTGGATCGTCGGCAGTGAGCCTGGCCACCCGCTGGGTACCGATGCCCAGGGGCGGGATCTGCTGTCGACCATGCTGTACGGCGCTCGCGTCTCGCTGGCGATCGGCTTCGGAGCGGTGCTCGTTCAATCCCTGTTGGGGACGGCGCTGGGCCTGCTTGCGGGCTATCGAGGGGGTGTCGTCGACGCGCTGCTGATGCGGATGGCCGATATCCAGCTATCGTTCTCGACCCTGATGATGGCCATCGTCGTCGGTGCCGTGGTCAAGGCGGCCTTTGGCGGCGCGTTCTACGGCGATTATGGCATCGCGATCCTGATCACGATCATCGGGCTGAGCGAGTGGCCGCAGTATGCCCGCACGGTGAGGGCCAGCGTGCTGGCGGAGAAAAGCAAGGAGTACGTCGAGGCGGCCCGAGTGCTGGGTTTCTCCAGCTACCGCATCATGTGGCGGCACATTCTGCCCAATACCCTCTCGCCGATCCTGGTGCTCTCCACGGTCCAGATCGCCAACGCCATCATGGCCGAAGCGGCGCTGTCGTTTCTGGGCCTGGGCATGCCCGAGACCGAGCCGTCGCTGGGGTCGCTGATCAAGTCCGGGTTCGACTACCTGCAGTCCGGCTCCTGGTGGATCACGCTGCTGCCCGGCCTGTTTCTGGTGCTGCTGGTGCTGGTCGTCAACCTGCTGGGGGACTGGTTGCGCGATACGATGAATCCCCGTCTCTACAAGGGTTAAGGGCATGGCGCTGCTGGAAGTGGAGCATCTCGATGTGCGTTTTCCGTTGAGGCACGGCGAGATCCGCGCGGTGCGCGACGTGAGCTTCGCGCTGGATCGCGGCGAGCGGCTGGGAATCGTGGGCGAATCCGGCGCCGGCAAGTCGGTGCTCGCCTTCAGCCTGCTGAGACTGCTCTCCCGCCCGGGACGTATCGCCCGGGGCCAGGTTCGCTTCGAGGGGCAGGAACTGACCCAGCTGTCCGATCGCCAGCTGCGCCGGATCCGGGGTAACCGGGTGGCGATGATCTTCCAGGATCCGCTGACGACGCTCAATCCGGTGCTGACCATCGGCCAGCAGATGATCGAGAGCCTGAAGGCGCACCGTCGGATCTCCTCCCGTCGCGCCAGGAGCGTGGCCCTGCACAAGCTGCGCCAGGTCCAGGTGTCGTCTCCCGAGCAACGCCTGGCGCAGTATCCGCACCAGTTGTCCGGTGGTCTCTGTCAGCGGGTCGTCATCGCCATCGCCCTGCTGCTCGACCCCGACATCATCATCGCCGACGAACCCACCACCGCGCTCGATGTCACCATCCAGGCGGAGATCATCGCCCTGCTCAAGCACCTGTGCGAGAAACACAATGTCGGCCTGATCGTGATCTCCCATGACCTGGGGGTCATCGGTCGGCTGACGCAGCGGCTGCTGGTGATGTACGCGGGCCGCATCGTCGAGCAGGGGCCGACGCGAGAGATCATCAACGACGCCCAGCACCCCTACACCCAGGGCTTGATCAACGCCCTGCCCCAGATGGCACTACCCCGGCAGCCACTGGCCCAGATTCCCGGCAACATGCCGAGTCTTTCCCAGGTGCCGGCTGGATGCGCCTTCCATCCACGCTGTCGCTACCGCCTCACGCCCCAGGGCCAGCCTCGCCGGGATTGCAGCGAACGGGTTCCCGAGGCCGTCGTCTCCGGCGAGAGCCAGGTCGCCTGCCACTGGGTGCGGGAACTGATAGCCACCCTGCCCATCGAGGAGGAGGCAACATGACACCGGCCGATTCGCTGCAGACGCTGGGTCGTGCCGCCGACGCGCCGACGCCGCTGCTCAGGGTCCAAGGGCTCAGCAAGCGCTTCGCGCTGCATCCGGAACGCCTGTTGCCTTGGCGATTCGACAAGCGCTCCCGCGCCTGGCGACGTCAACGAATTCATGCGGTCAACGGTGTCGATCTGGAGATTCAGCGTGGCGATGCGCTCTGCGTGGTGGGCGAATCGGGATGTGGCAAGTCGACCCTGGCGCGTCTGATCACGGGGCTGCTGGCCCCCTGCAGCGGCGAAGTGCATTACGACGGCCAGCGTGTCGATCATCTGACGGCGAGTCAGTGGCGACCCTATCGTCGGCGCTTGCAGATGATCTTTCAGAACCCCTTTGCCTCGCTCAATCCTCGCTTGACGGTACGCCAGGCGCTCGAGGAGCCCATTCGCCTTCACCACGCCGACTGGTCTCGCGCCCGGGTGCGCGCCAGCGCCGATGCGCTGATGGCCGACGTGGGGATCGACCTTGGCTGGAGCGAGCGATTTGCGCACGAGTTCTCCGGCGGCCAACGACAGCGTATCGCCATCGCCCGGGCCCTCAGCGTGAACCCGGAGTTCATCATTGCCGACGAGCCCGTCTCCGCCCTGGACGTCTCCGTGCAGGCCCAGATCCTGAACCTGCTCATGGACGCCCAGGCGGAACGTCGCCTGACCTATCTGTTGATCACCCACGATCTGGCGGTCGTCGAGCATTTCGCCACCCGAGTCGCGGTGATGTACCTGGGCACGATCTGCGAGCTGGCAGACGCCGATACGCTGTTCGCCAATCCCCGGCATCCCTACTCCCGAGCGCTATTGGCGGCGAGCCCCAGGCTGCAGGATGGGCACGCCCCGCCATTGCGCCTGAACGGTGAGACCTCGATGCCGATCGAGCCGCCGAGCGGTTGTGTGTTTCGCGCCCGCTGTCCGCACGCCAATAGCCGCTGTCAGCGCGAGCGTCCATCGCCACAGACACTCTCCGAGGGCCATCGGATCGCCTGCCATGCCGTCGAGGAGGGCCGAATCTGATGATGGTCCCCAATAGGCGGCCCCGGGCCCATCGGGTAGGCTGTCCCGGATCGACGCCACGCTATGCCAACACGCCGCCCGGTGCCTCGCAACAGCAGGATCCACGATAGAGAAAGCCATGGAACTACGTTGGCTAGAGGATTTCATCGTCCTGGCCGAAACGCGTCATTTCTCACGCGCTGCCGATCAGCAGAACGTCACCCAGCCGACCTTCTCGCGACGCATCAAACTGCTCGAAGAGTCGATGGGGACGACGCTGATCAACCGCCAGACGCTGCCGCTCAGCCTGACTCCGGCCGGCGAGGAGTTCCTGATCCTGTGTCAGCAGATCACCGAGCGGGTGCGGGTGACACGGGAGCGACTGAAGAACCTCGGCCATGAAGACGCCCGCCGCATCAAGCTCGCTGCGCCGCAGAGTCTGATCACGCATTTCGTCCCGGGTTGGCTGGAGGCCCACGCCCTTCATGCCCAGGTGGAGCCTTACCTGCGAGCCACGAGCTGGCTGATCGGGGAATATTTCCAGGCGCTCGAACGCGGCGAGGTGGATCTGGCGCTGTGCTACTGGCCGGAGAGCCGCACGGCGCTGGACCTCGACCTCGGGGGCGTACGCTATCTCGAGATCGGTGAAGAGCGACTGGTGCCCGTCAGCCTGGCCAATCTCGACGGCCAACCGCGCTTCATGCTGCCGGGCAGCAAGCGTGAGCCGGTACCGCACATCGCCTATCACCCCAGCGGCCTGATCGCGGCGGCGCTGCAGGCGCATTGGGGTCGTTCGCGACAGGAAGTCCACCTGGCCACGCTCAACGAAAACATCCAGACGTCCAACATTCGCGAACTGGTGCAGCAGGGCTACGGGCTCGGATGGCTACCCTGGCGCACCGTTCGCCACCTACTCGAGGCCGGCGAGCTGACCCGGGCCGGCGATCAGCGCTGGGACGTGCCGCTGTCGCTGCGCCTCTATTTTCGTCACGATAGCCGTCACCCCTCACTGCCGGGGCTGCTGCAGCAGCTCACCACCGGCTCGATGACAACGTCAACGACAGGACACGCGCCATGAGCTCTCAAACCGCTAGCGCCGAGACACGCCAACGCAACCATCTGGAACGCCTGGAGGCTGCCTACGCCAACATCCTGGCCACTCAGGGGTTCGACGCCGTGCTCATCTACAGCGGCCATGCCGGCGTTCATTTTGCCGACGATCAGGAGGCCTCTTTCAGGAGCTATGGACACTTCGTCCACTGGACCGGTGCGAGCCACCACCAGCATGACTGGTTGTTGATCCAGCCAGGCAGCATGCCCCGCTGGTATTACTACGCCCCGGCGGACTTCTGGCATCTCTCGACGCCGGCGCCGACGGGCGTGCTGGCACAGATGATGACGCTGGAGCCGTTACGTGACATCGGCTGGCCGCCGCCGCGCCAGATCTCCGCACGGCGACTGGCGGTGATCGGCAACGTGGATGCCTCGGCGATGCCACTGGGCGCCGAACTCAACCCACCGGCACTGCTGGCGGCACTGGACGAACTCCGCATGCGCAAGGACGATCACGAACGTCATTGCCTGTTCGTCGCCAACCAGTGGGCCCTGGCGGGCCACGAGGCGGCCCGTGCCGCCTTCGCCGATGGTGCCGGCGAACTCGACATCCAGCTCGCCTACCTTGCCGCGACCCGTCAGCGCGAATCCCAGGTTCCCTACCAGAACATCATCGGCATCAATCACCATGCCGGTACCCTTCACTATCAGCACTACGACCTGGAAGCGCCCGAGATGCCGCGTTCGCTGCTGGTCGACGCAGGACATGCCCATGCCGGTTACGCGGCGGACATCACCCGTACCTGGGCATCCACCCACGCCGACCCACTATTCGAGCGCCTCCTCGAGGGCGTCATCGACTATCAACAGCGACTCATTGCCCGCCTCTCCCCGGGCCTGTCGTTCGTCGATCTGCATCGGGAAATGCACTGCCATCTGGCCGAGCTGCTGGTGGAGACTCGCCTGGTCACGCTCAGCGCCGAGGCCGCGGTAGCGTGCGGCCTGACCCGGGCGTTCTGCCCCCATGGGCTGGGGCACAGCCTGGGAATTCAGGTTCACGACGTGGCTGGGCGCCAGCGCGATGACCGGGGAACGCCGCTGCCACCGCCGGCGGAGGACCCAGCCCTGCGCCTGACACGAACGCTCGATGCCGGCATGGTCGTTACCATCGAGCCCGGACTCTACGTGATCCCGATGCTGCTGGAGCCGTTCCGGGACGGTGCCCAGCGCGACGCGGTCGACTGGGCAGCCATCGATCGCCTGCAGGATCATGGCGGCATCCGTATCGAGGATAACGTGATCATCACTACCGATGGTCACGACAACCTGACCCAGGGCACATCCGTCGTCGAGGGCTGAGCTCGCCATGGCAAGCACGATCGTAGCGGCCGACTTCCGGGCGCCGGCGGGATTGCGCAACGCCCACGTTCAGACGCTGCTGCCCCGGATCCTGCCCGGGCGAAAGCTGGCGCGAGAGACCGAAATCGTCGATCTGCCGGATGGCGATTTCGTGGAGCTGGCCTGGGCTCGGCCGGCCCCATCGCGAGACGATGCGCCGATATTCCTGCTGTTTCACGGCCTGGAGGGATCCTTCGACTCCCCCTATGCCCGCGAGCTGCTCCACGCGGCGGCGGCAATGGGATGGCGCGCCGTGCTGATGCATTTTCGCGGCTGCGGGCAGACACCCAATCGACTGCCGCGGGCCTACCATTCCGGTGATACCGCCGATGCGTACTGGATCGTGGGGCAACTGGCACAGCGCTATCCCCAGGCGCTGATGGTGGCCGCCGGCGTTTCGCTGGGTGCCAACATGCTGCTGAAACTGGTTGCCGAACAGGGGGGCGACGGCCTGCCGCTGGCGGGGGCCATCGCGATCAATGCGCCGCTGGATCTGGCGGCGAGCGCGGACACCCTCAACCGCGGCATCTCCCGCCTCTATCAACGCTATCTGCTGCGCCAGCTCAAGCACAAGGTGCTGACCCGGCTACAGACGACGCCGCTGCCGCTCAAGATCAACGCGGGCCAGATTCGTCGGCTGAACAGTTTCTGGGCCTACGACAATGACGTTACCGCCCCGCTGCATGGATTCCGTTCCGCGAGCGACTACTATCGCCGGGCATCGGCTGGCCCGCTGCTGGGCGAGATCGAGCTGCCGACATTGATCCTGCATGCGGCAGACGACCCATTCATGCCGGGAGACCTGTTCTCGCGGCTACCGCCACCCTCGCCATCGGTCCGGGTCGAGATCGCCCGTCATGGCGGACATGTCGGTTACGTGGAGCGACGCGGTGGACGCCTTCGCTCCTGGCTGACGCGCCGCATCGAGCAACAGTTGCGACAGTGGGCGCCACGCCAACTCGAGCGAGCGACGCCCTCTCACCTGCCCTATCCGTAGAACCGGTGGACAGCGGCGCCGGAGGGCGGCTGTCGGAGGATGGCGCCCGGCTCCCGGTCAAGCCGGGATCGGGCAGGTCACGCCAGTTCCCTTCAAGCCACAATAGCCGTTGGGATTCTTGGCCAGATACTGCTGATGATACTCCTCGGCATAATAGAACGTCTCCAGCGGGCGGATCTCGGTGGTGATCGTTCCGAGCCCCTGCGACCGCAGCGCTGCCTGGTATTCGTCTCGGCTCTGCTCCGCCGTCGCTCGCTGCGACTCGTTGGTGGTGTAGATCGCCGAACGGTACTGGGTACCGAGATCGTTGCCCTGACGCATACCCTGGGTCGGATCATGGGCTTCCCAGAACGTGCCCAGCAGCGACTCGAGGGTGATCCGCGACGGGTCGTAGACGACCATCACGACTTCGGCATGCCCGGTCTTCCCGGTACAGGTCTCTTCGTAGGTCGGATTGGGCGTGATCCCGCCGGCATAACCCACCGCCGTGACGGTCACGCCATCCAACTCCCAGAACAGCCGCTCGGCGCCCCAGAAGCACCCGAGCCCCAGCACGATCTGCTCGGTGCCGGCCGGGAAAGGCGGCAGCATCGAGACGCCAGTGAGCAGATGTTCTCCGCGGATTTCGAGGGGGGTGTCGCGGCCCGGCAGCGCTGTCTCCGCGGTCGGCAGTGAATCGGAACGTCGTTGAAACATGGCTTGCCTCCGAATGATCGAGGCCGGCGTGCGCTGAGGGCGCACGCCGGACGTGTCGATTGAGCGGGTCAACGGCTGTTGGCGCGACCCAGGCTAAAGGTGTAGATCAGATCGACGGCCTGCGCCGCCCCGGAAACGGCCTGCAGGTACAGATTCTGGATCAGGCGGTAACGCAGGGTCAGCTCGGCGATGGGAGAGAATATGCCGACGCCATAGCTTACCTTCAAGTCGTCGAAGACGTAGCCGCTGACCACGACCTGGCTGTCGTCGCCCGATCCCGAGGCATCGAGGCTCAGGTCCTGAACGCCGAACGCCTGGCCTACCTGACCCACGGCGCTGCCGGTCTGCGAAAGCGAGAGTCCGATCAGCGCCGAGGTCAGGGCGTCGTCTCCACTACCCGAGTCCTCGGGTGCCCGGCCTCTCAGGATGTAGGAGAGCGCCCGGCTCTCGGTCATCGCCGGCTCGGAGAAGATCGTCAGGCGCGGCGCGGAAGCGGAGCCCGTCACCCGCAAGCCCGCGATCACATCGTCTTCGGTGGTATCCGGGTTGCGGATGGCTTCGAACTGCAGGCTTGGCTGCGACGCTGGCCCGCTGAACAGCACCTGGCCCTGCCGAATGATGAGATCCTGGCCGAAGGAGGTGTAGGTACCATCGACCAGGTTTACATCGCCATACAACTGAACCGGGCCGGTGCCCTGGCGGACCTGAAGTTCGCCCCGCAGGCCGGCTTCCAGCCCATAGGCCTCCAACTTCATGTCGGGCCCCAGGTGCAGATTGACCCGAACGTCGAGCTGCATCCCCGCATCGGCCAGAGCCTGGGCAGTGCCGGCACCCTCGTCGTTCTGGCGGGCGGCGGCAGCGGCCTGCTGCTGCCGGTCCTCCTCCTCGGTAATCACGACGGTGTCGCTGCTGGGCGCCTGGGCGGACGAGGGAATCTGGCCGATCTCCAGGCGTGCCCACGGTACGCTCACGTCGCCCCGAACCTGCAAGCGCTGTGGCATCGCCCGAATCTGCAGGTCCGGCGCTATCCGCAGACGCCCATAGGCCGGCATCGCGACCATGAGCGGAGACTGGGTACCATCGATATCGACATTGGCCCTCCACTCTTCGGGCTGCTGCCAATTGGCGTCGCCGGTCAGGTCGAGCCGGCCATCCTCACTCTGAACGAAGCCTTGCAGTGTCGATGACTGGCCCCGCAGTGCCAGCGTCAGTTGTCCATCGGTCACCGCCACCGGAGATACGCCGCCCTTGACCCTGACGCCGTCGATCGTAACGTTGCCATTCAGGGCCGGCATCGCCACCGTGCCACCCAGCGACACGTCGCCATTGATGGCGCCCTCCAACTGGTCGATCCCGGATATCAGTGGCCGATAGGGACTGAAGCGAAGGTCGCTCATCTGCAGACGCCCCTGCAGGTTGCCTTGCCCCGCCGGATCGTCGATCCGAGCCTGCAACTGCACCTGCCCGGCATCTTCCAACTGGAGGTCGAGTTGCGTCTGGGCTCGCTGCTGGTCGGCGTCCAGCGACAGAGAGATCGTCGCCGCCGGCACTTGCCAGGGAGCCCCCCTCGCGTCGACACCGCTGACATCGATGCGACTATCGATATCGGCCGTGGCGGCCCAGGCCTGGCCGCCGCGTGACCAGCTGGCAACCACGTTGCCGCCGGTCTGGCCATCGACTTGCCACCCGCTCGGCATGAAATCGTTGAGCAGCGCCATCGGGACGTCATCGATCGAGAGCGCAGCGCGCCCCTGCGCGGCCGACGCGTTCATGCGCTCGGTCAGGCAGAGCGCGCCGCCCTGCTGGCGATCGAGACAGAACGGCGAGATCGTCGCACTGGCGTTGGTCAGGTTGGCGCTGAAGTCCAGCGAGTCGCGCAGGGCGATGTCGCCGTAGTCGGTCGATGCCGAGAGCCGGGAGAATGCTCCCCGATAGTTCTGGAACGCGCTGTCCAGGCCACCCTGCAACCTCACCGAGGCCTGCGAGACCGGTAGGCCCTCACCGCCACTGACGTCGAGTGCCAGTTGATGTCGCGACAGTCGCCCCTGGAGGTCCAGATCGACGCTCCGAAGCTGCTGTCCGCCGGCCTGGACGCCGCTGGCGTTCAAGTTGACGTCGAACTGCGGGTCCTGCGTACCGGTGGAGTTGGCCTTCAGCACCAACTGCTCGAGACGGTTCTCCGCGTATCCAACATTGCTGCCTTGCAGGTCGACCGTGATCTGCGGCCTCGCCAGCGTGCCGCGCCCTTGGAACTGGCCGCGCAGCGCCCCCGACAGGTCTGGCAAGATCGTGCCCAACGCCGGAGCATCGATCCGGCCATCGATAGCGAGATGGTCGTCGACGCGGCCGCTGGCGGTCACGCGATTGTCACCCTGACGAAAATCGAGTGCGCGGATGTCCCACTGGTTATCGCTGTTGCCGTCGAGACGCGCATTCAGCTTGAGTGCGCGCTGCTGCAGCCGGCCATCGATCGCCAGTTGCGGCACCGACAGCTGCCAGCCGCCGTCGTCGCGCATGGCGAAGGCCGCACGGGCCTGGCCGTTCAATTGCCCTGTCACGGCCTGGGTGAACGCCTCCAGCGGAAGCTGCTCGAAATCCAGGTTCACGCTGGCCGAGAGAGCCGGGGTCCAGCGTACCGTCCCCTGGCTGTTGAGCTGGCCGCCCTCGGCTGCCAGCCGCATCGGTTGCCAGCGGAAATGATCGAGGTCCCCTTCGCCGGCGACACTTAGTGTCACCGGGGGCAGGCCCTCGCCCTGACCGGCAAGGTCGACGCTGGCACGATAGTCGTCGAGTCGACCCTCGACAGCCAGCGTCAGGTGGTCAAGCTGGTACTGCGCTGGGGTCTGCTCGACCGGCTTGATGCCGCGAAGCTCGCGGGCACTCAGGATCGCGACCTCATCGAGTCCGCCTTCCAGATCGGTGAGCGGCGCAAAGGGCCGCGCGGCCAGCGGCCAGCGCACTCGCTTGGCATTGACGTTCACCGAAAACGGCAATCCTGGCGCGAACGCCTGGAGTCGCGCATCGATTGCGGCCTCGGCATTGCCGGCCGTGCGTAGCCGGATGTCCAGGTCGGCCAGGGTGCCGTTGGCGTCGAGCGATAGTGTCTGGCCATAGATCGGCGCTCGGGTAATGCGCCCCTGCAGCGACAGCGAGAGCGGAACATCCCCTTGCAGCTCGGCACTGGCGGTAAGTTCGGCGTGGCCATCGGGCGCATCCACCATCAACCGGTGAATCTCGACCCGGCGGTCGACCGCGGAGGCCGACAGCGCCAACCGGTTGAGATGCTGCGGGCTCGGTCCCTCGAGTTGCAGGTCGCTGACCGTCAGGTCCGGTATCTCGACCTCCAGCGGCAGCTGGATATCGGGCAGCCGATCCCGGATCTCCCGCAGGCTCTGCTCGATGCGCTGAACCCGCGCATCGGTCTGCTCGGCACTACCGTCGGCAACGTTGGCAGCCGCCGCCAGGGTCAATGGTGTCAGCGCGATGGCGACCGGGGCATCGGGAACGGCGGCCAGCGCCGCGGCATCCGTCAACGGCGTGGAGACCTTGGCTCCGCCGTCATTGGCGCTGTCGCCATCGACCGTGTTGATGGCGACCGACACATCGATGGCATCCGGGCTCAAGACGCCGCTGCCCAGGTCGGGCGTTGCCAGCGTCAGGCCTGGGCTCTCGAGAAGTGCAATGCGAGTCCGCTCCAAGGTCGTTGGGAGCAGTTTCAGGTGGTTGCCGGCCATCTCGGCACCGGTCTGGAAATGATCCCAGTGCACGTTGGTACCGTCGGCGAGCTGAATGCCGATGTCGTCCAGGCGCACTTGGCGAATCTCGATGGGCAGCGGCACGGAGATCGACGGGATGCCACCCCCTTGGGCCGCACCCGGCTCGGGGGTCGGTTGCGATTCGCTCTCACCCAGTCGAATTCGCGCCCCCGTGATCGTCAGATCGTCCAGGCAAACCCGTCCCTTGAGCAGGCAGTCGTCCGCCCAAGCCAAGTGGAGATGATCCACGGACAGGTCCAATGCACCGGCAGACAGGCGCAGACCGTCGACGGTCAACTCGTCGAGCGGCGCGCCTTCGAAACGTTGCGCCTCGACCCAGCCTCTTGACTGGGCCTGCTCGAACAGCCATTGGCTACCCCAGGGGGACAATCCCAACCCGGCCAGCGTTAGAACCAGACCCAGCAGCCACAGGATCAGGAACAGCAGTAGCCGAATCAGAACTCCGGTCCGATGGAGAAATGAAGACGCCAAGAGTCCTCCTCGTCGTCAAACGGGTGGGCGATATCGAAACGGATCGGCCCAACGGGTGAAATCCAGCGCACGCCGACGCCGGCGCCGGTCTTGAGCTCATCGGGCCACCACTCGTCGAAGGCGTTGCCGGTATCGACGAAGGTCGCGCTCCAGAAATTGCCGGTCAGATGGCGTTGATACTCGATGCTGCTGGTCAACATGTGCTGCCCGCCTAGCAGCTCGCCATCGTCGTTTTCCGGTGACAGGCTCTCGTAGGAGTAGCCGCGTATGCTCTGATCGCCACCGGCGAAGAAGCGCAGCGAGGGGGGGATCTTGTCGAAGGTGTTGGTCGCCATGGCACCACCACCGATACGCCCGACGAAGCGGTTCTCGCTGCCGAGCATCCGCACCCACTGGGAGTTGAAGGTGGTGCGCACGAAGCGGGCGTCCGACCCCCACGAAGGGTCGGACCATTCCAGGGTGAGTTCCTGCTTGTCGCCCCAGCTCGGGAAGATCGGGTTGCGTTTGCGCGTTCGCGACCAGCTGATGCCGGGATAGAGCAGCAGCACCGCGTCGTTCTGATCGGCCTGGGTGAAATCCTCGTAGGTGGTCTGCCAGTAGAGATCCTGGATCCAGCCGTTGGAAAACTCCCAGTGGCGGGCCAACTGCACCGAGCTCTCGAAGCTCTTGGTATCCTCGTTGTCGATATTCTTTAGCCCGTAACGAACCCGGTAGCTGTCTCTCAGCGGGTTCTCCAGCGGGATCCTGTACTCCCCCGAAAAGCGCTGTTCGGGGGCAGAGAGATAGAGCGAGTTGGTCAGGCTGTGACCATAGCGATTTAGCCAGGGCATGGTCCAGGAGAACTGAGTTCGCGGGCCCACGTCGGTGGCGTAGCCGACACCGACCTCGAACTGATGGCGGTCGGCCGGTGTCAGTTCGACATCGACCGGAACCACCGTGGGCTGGCTGTCGGTCAACTCGCGGGCCATGCTCAGCCCCGGCCCGCCGAGCACACTGGACGGGTCGGCGGTGGTATCGCGCCCGGTCGACTCACTCCACCACTGGCTGGGGACCGTGGATGCGGCCTCCTCGTTCACGCGCGGGCGCACCGCTACGCCGGCAAACCAGTCGGTCTGGCCGAGATTCTGGTTGAGCGTGGCGAGATCACCCGCGAGATACGGGTCGCCAGGTTCGAAGGGAACCATGTTTTGCAGCCGATGCGGTTCGATCTGGCTCCCTCGGAAGTGCACGTGCCCGAAACGATAGCGTGGACCACTATCGAGATCGAGAAAAATGCGGGCGCTCTCTTCCCAGGGTCGCACCTCGATTCGTTGTTGACGGAAACGAGAGTTGAAGTAGCCTCGCTCCAGCGCCAGGGTCGACAACTTGCCCTTGAAACCATCGTAGCGAGAGTGCAGCAGCGGGTCGCCGACCTTGAGCGGATTCGAGCGCATCACCTCCTCGAACGCTTCATCCTGCCTGGCGTCGCCCTCCAGCTTGACGTCTACCTGGGTGATCTTGGTGCGCTCGCCCGGCTCGACATCGATCACGACCCGCCGATTGTCCGCATCGGGATAATGGGTGGCCAGTTTGGCGTTGTAGTAGCCAAAGGCCTGTAGCGCCTGCTGGGCACGGTTCCTCACCACCCCGTCCAAGCGTTCCCGGGTCGCCTGGCTGTCGGGTTCGAGTTCGGACAAGATGTTGACCACGTTCTCCGCCGGAGGTCCGCTCAATCCCTTGACCGTCACACCGAGTGCCCAGGCATGCCCCGCGGCGGGCAACGCCAGGCAAAAGAGTCCCATCCGTAGGACCTTGACTTGCCGCATGAGATCAGCCTCCGCCGCGCTGTAGGTTGGAAACGTCCGTGATCAACGAGGCCACGCGGCTCGTCAATTGCGAACGGCTGGCCTCGAGGGATCCCAGCCGCTCCTTGAGCTCGCGAATCTGGCCGGCACTCGCCCCCGTTGGCAGTGCATCGACCCGTGACCGTAGCGATTCGAGACCAGCATTAAGAGCCGTCTGGCCCTGGCGAAGTTCCGTCACCGAGCCACGAAGCTGATTCAGGGCATCGGTCGATGGCACATCCTGCTGGGCCAGGGTCTCGACACGAGACTCCAGATCCGCGATAGCGGCACCCAGATCGGTCGAGTCGTCTCCCTCCACCTGGCGAGAGAGCGCCTGCTGGGACTGACGCAACTCCTCGAGCGAGGCCGTGAGCTGCTTCGAAAGTGCCTGGTTCTCCTGCTGGTGCTGATCGAGCGAGTCGGCCATCGAATCGAGGCGATCGCCCTGCTGATTCTGGTCACTCTCGAGCGAGGCCAGCCTGGCAGCCATCGCGCCGCGCTCGTCCTTGCCGGTGCTTTCGAGGGCGCTGAGCGAGGATTGCAACGCGTCGATCAATCCCTGAAGGTTTTGATCGGCATCCTGCAGTTTCTCGATCTGCTGAGCCGTCTGGTCGTTAGACCGGGAATCCGCCACCCTCGTCTCCAGGCTTCCCACTGCTGCTCGCGTGGCCTCCAACTGGTCACGCAGGCGATCGAATTCGGCCCGCAGACTCTCCCCTGAAGCGTCCAGGGTCGACCCGGTCGCATCCACACGCTGGTTGAGCCGGTCGATCTGGGCGTGCTGCGCCTCCAGCCGCTGCCAGAGCAGCCACCCCCCCGCAGCCGCGCCGGCAATGAGCAGCAGGATGAGGAACCACAACGGCCACACCCTGGGTCGGCCGCGCCCGGAAGAACCTTGATAATGCACCGCTCCCGAGCGGCGTGTCGTCATGTCGTCTCGATCTGGGACGATGGATGGGGATGTGCGATGCTCGTCCGATTGTGATGGCATTGCCGTCGTATACCTTGCCAATAGTGATGCGGATAGTACGTAAAACAGAAACAACGCTCGACATCCAGGTCCCGGAGCCTGGAAGCCGGTTTCGACGCGTCAGCCATGGACGCCACTATGCCACGAAATGCGGGTCTCTGGCGGCTGACGAGATCACGTTACGTGAAAGCCGTTGCAAAGCCCAGACTTGGCCGCGGTCGGCTCGCAAGATACTGGCGGCTGCGGGCGCGTCGTTGGCGATGGCGGGTGCGATCGCGGTAGCATGTCCGCTCCCGCTAGGCCGTAATGTAGCCCTCTCCACCTTTACTCGTCGATGAGCCAGATGCCTGAATTCGCTAACCGATTCGAGCTGCCCGCCTTGCCATTCGAGCGCCATTCGCTGGAGCCCGAGGTATCCCGGGCTCAGGTCGACCTGCTCTATAGTCATTACCATCGCCGCCATATCGATGCGCTCAACGCTCGAGAGCCAAGGCTACCCGAACACTCTTTGGCGAGCCTTGCCGAACACCACGAGGAGGAGATCCGCCGATCCGCGCAGGAGGCCTGGAATCTGGTGTTCTTCTGGCATGGACTCAGCGCCGGAAGCATCGCGGTGCCCGACGATCTGGCGCGGAGAATCGACCAGGCCTTCGGCGGTATCGGGGCACTGCAGTATCGATGGCGAGCCAGCATCCAGGATGTTTCGGAGGGGTGGTCCTGGCTGGCGGTCGACGCCGACGGCAAGCTGGAACTGCGGCATTCGCCAACTGGAGCGCGCCCCACCGGAGTGGCCCCCCTGCTGGCCATTGTCCTGAACGAGGACGCCTACCGGATCGATTACCCTCAACGCCGAGGCGACTATTTCGATGCGTTATGGCCCCACTTGAACTGGGAATACGCGCAGCTCAACATCGAGGCGAGCGCCTGAGCCCCGGCCAAGGGCCAGAATTCAGGCGCTCGCCGGGGACGGGACTAGGCGCGGCGGCCGATCCCGCGGTAGACCAGTCCGCGTGAAGCCACGTAAGAGGGATCGTAGATGTTGCGCCCGTCCAGGATCAGCGGCGTCTTCAGCGATTGCAGTAGCCTGCGCCAATCCGGATTCCAGTAACACTTCCACTCCGTCACCAGCATCAGGGCATCGGCGCCTTCGCAAGCACTATAGAAATCGCCCTCGCACAAAATCAGTTGCGGGTGGTCGGGATAGAGTTCACCCAGCGCATGCAGTGCCGCCGGATCATGAACCCTGACCGTGACCCCCTGGGCCCACAGCGCTTCCAGCAGCGTCAGGACCGGGGCATGATCGATCCGCGCCGTTCCGGGTTTGAAGGCGGCGCCCCAGATGGCTACGGTGCGGCCTTCCAGTTCTCCCTTGAAGTGGTTCCAGAGCTTGCGGAACAGCGTCTCTTTCTTGCTTTCGTTGATGTCGAGGACGTGCTCCAGCAGATGGGATTCCCGCCCGGTCGAGTGCTGGACGTCGGCCAGACGCATCAGGTCCCGCGAAAAGTTGGGACCGCCGAAGCCACAGCCGGGATAGAGATACTCGAAGCCAATACGGGTATCGGCCCCCATCCCCTGGCGCACATACTCCACGTCCACGGCGAGCGAGTCGGCGAGGCCTGCCAGCTCGTTCATGAAGCTGATCCGTGTCGCCAGCATGCCGTTGATGGCCAGCTTGGTCAGTTCGGCGGCACGCCTGGGCATCAACTGGAACACCTCGTGGCGCCGATTGAAGGCCCGCAACAGCTCGCGTATCTGCTGGGTTCCCCATTCGTCCTCGCTCCCCAGCAGCCAATGCGCGGGGCGGGTGAACGTTTCCCAGGCACGCCCTTCCTCGATGCGGTCGGGCAGCGCCACGGCCACCTGGCCGGCGTGACCCAGCAGCGCTTCGAGTTTCTCCGTCTGGCCTACCGGGAAGGTGGAGTTGTTGACGATGATCAGAGGCGTGCTCTGGCGCCCCGGCACCTGCCGGACGTAGCTCTCCGCCGACTCGCGTTGATCCGGGGAAAGTGCCAGCCAATGGACGTCGGCATCGGCGTCGGCCGGCACCTCGTCCACGATCGCCAACTGGCCGGACTCCTCGCCCGCCAGAATCTGATCCTTCAGTCCGGGCTCGCTGATCAGCCAGTCGGCACGCGCCAGGCTGTCCCAGCGAAATTCGGCATGTGGCATCCAGGTAACCTGATGCCCAACCGAGCACAATGCGGCGGCGGCGGTTGCCGCGGCCAGTTCGCTACCATGTACGACCACGCGCATCGACTTAGCCCTCGGCCGCGTATTGCTGGATCAATTGACGGAAGCCCTCACCGAGGGTGGGATGTTTCCGCCCCAGGGCCAGGGTCGCTTCGAGGTAGCCAAGCTGGCTGCCGCAGTCGTAAGTCTGGCCCTGCATGCGATAGGCCGCCGCACCGCTGTTCTTGCGCAGGGTCTCGATGGCATCGGTTAGCTGAATCTCGTTGCCCGCCCCCGGCGGCGTCTCGGCCAGGATCGGAAAGATCTCGCCCGGCAGCAGGTAACGACCAATCACGGCCAGCGTGGACGGTGCCTCCTCGACCTTCGGCTTTTCGACCATGCCGGTCAGCGGTGCGCTATTACCGGCGGCGGGCTCGTCACCCTCGAGAGCCACGATGCCGTACTTGTACGTCAGTTCCTTGGGAACGGTTTCGACCATGATCTGGGCTTTGCCGGTCTCGTCGAACGCCTTGATCATGCCGGTGAGATCGTTACTGGTCATGCCGTCGTCGTCGATGACCACATCGGGCAGCAGCACGGCGAACGGGTCATTGCCGATGACCGGGCGGGCACACAGGATGGCGTGTCCCAGTCCCAGCGCCTCCGGCTGACGCACGCTGATGATATTGACGTCGTCCGGGATGATGTTGCGAAGTTCTTCGAGCAGTTCGTTCTTGCCCTTGGCCTCGAGCTGGGTCTCGAGTTCGAAGTGCTTGTCGAAATGGTTCTCGATGGCGCTCTTCGAGGAGTGAGTGACCAGGACGATCTCCTTGATGCCCGCCTTGACCGCCTCGGTGACCACGTACTGAATCACCGGTTTGTCGACGATGGTGATCATCTCTTTGGGAATCGCCTTGGAAGCGGGTAAGCAGCGGGTGCCGAATCCGGCGACGGGCAGTACGGCCTTGCGAATCATCTTTTAGGTCCTTCCCTTCCTGGGTATGAAATCAACGATTGCCGGTGTCCCGACAGCGTATCCTTCTGCTAGCTTAGCGGGCGAGAAGCCGAAAGCACAGTCGCAGAAAAGCGACAACTCGAGGCGCTGCCCCACCGACTCGCTTTTCGCCGACATGGCCTCCAGACAAGCTACCGTCCATAGTAGAATATCGCAAAGCGATGCACCGCCATGCGCTTGGCCGGCCGTCCCCGCTTGACGGTGTACCGACATTCCCGGAAAGGAAATCCGTTCATGACATCATCACCTCACGACGACACCTCCGTGCATCACAACGTCGACCATGCCGAAATCGCCAAGTTCGATGCGCTTGCCAGCCGCTGGTGGGATCGGGAAGGCGATTTCAAGCCGCTGCACGATATCAATCCGCTGCGTCTGGGCTTCATCGACGCCCATGTCTCCCTGGCCGGCAAGCGGGTCATCGATGTCGGCTGCGGGGGCGGGATCCTGAGTGAAGCCATGGCGATGCGCGGCGCCGAAGTCACTGGGATCGATCTGGGAGAGGCTCCCCTGGCGGTGGCACGGCTGCACCAGCAGGAGAGCGGCGTGGAGGTCGATTATCGCTGCATCAGCGTGGAAGCGATGGCGGCGGCGCAAAGTGGCGAGTTCGACGTGGTGACCTGCCTCGAGATGCTCGAACATGTGCCGGATCCGGCTTCGGTGATCGCGGCCTGTGCCAAGCTGGTCAAACCCGGCGGCCATCTGTTCTTCTCGACGATCAATCGCAACCCGAAATCCTACGCCTTCGCGATTGTCGGTGCCGAATACGTGCTGGGCCTTCTGCCGAAGGGCACTCACGACTACCGCAAGCTGATCCGCCCCTCCGAGCTTTCCGGCTGGTGTCGACAGTCCGGCCTGCGACTGCAAGACCAGACCGGGCTGACCTACAACCCGCTGTCCCGACGCTACCGGCTGACACCCAACGATGTCTCGGTCAACTACATGGTGCATGTGCGCCCCGAGTGGACCGGTAGCGGCAACGACAAATGACTCCGTATGCCCTCCCGAAAGCGCTGCTGTTCGATCTCGATGGCACCCTGGTCGACACCGCTCCCGACCTGGCCGAGGCCACCAACCGGTTGAGGGAGCATCATGGGATGGATCGACTTCCCTACCCCGTCATCCGGGCCCAGGTCTCCAACGGCGGGAGTGCCCTGGTGACCCTGGCGCTGGATCTCGCCAGTGATCACCCGCAACATGCCGACGCCCGTCAATATCTGCTGGATCGTTATGCGGAAGTCGTGGCCGACAACAGTCGCGTCTATCCTGGATTGTCAGATCTCATCGCGCGGTGGGAGGCGGAGGCGCGGGGCTGGGGGATCGTGACCAACAAGCCCAGGGCCTATGCGGAACCGCTGATCGAGGCGCTCTCCTTGCGGCCCGGGGTGCTGGTCTGTGCCGATGATCTACCTGTCAGGAAACCCGAACCGGAACCGCTGTGGTTTGCCGCTCGTCAACTGGAGGTGGAGCCGGGAGAGTGCTGGTACGTCGGGGACCATCGGCGGGACATGGAAGCCGCGGAGCGGGCCGGGATGACGGCGATCGCCGTGCGTTACGGTTATATTCCGGCCGAAGAGCCTCTCGACGAATGGCCGGCGGAGCGCTGGTTCGACACCTCGGAGTCCCTTGCCGACGAGCTGCTGGCGTTACTGACGTCCCGCTAGCCGGGCCCGGGCTCAGCGCTTCGGCGGCTGGGCGTCGAAGGCCTCGCCACTGATTCCTTCGCTATCCCGGCCCATCAGCCACAGATAGGTCGGCATGATCTCTTCCGGCGTGCGAAGACGCTGAGGATCCTCGTCGGGATAGGCCGCCTGGCGCATGGCCGTGCGCGTGGCACCGGGATTGAGAGAATTGAAACGAATGGTCGACCCGTGGTGCTCATCGGCCAGAATCTCCATCAGTCCCTCGGTGGCGAATTTCGAAGTCGAATAGGCGCCCCACTTCGCCCGCCCTCGTCGTCCGACGCTGGAGGAAGTGAACACCACCGATGAACTGGCGGATTGACCCAGTAGCGGCAGCAGAGCCTGGGTCAATCCCAGTGTCGCGGTGAAGTTGACCTGCATCACCTTGGCCCAGAGCTCAAGGTCATAGGACGCCACCGACACCCGATCTCCCAGAATGCTCGCATTGTGCAGCAACCCGTCCAAGCGCCCGAACTCCTTCTCGAGCTTGGTGGCCACCGCCAGATGGTCCTGGGCGGTCGCGCTTTCCAGATTGAGCGGGAAGATCGCCGGCTGCGGGGCACCCATTGCCTCGATGGCGTCGTAGACCACCTCGAGACGGCTGACGCTACGCCCGAGCAGGATGACCGTGGCGCCGTGGCGGGCGTAAGTCATGGCCGCGGACCTGCCGATGCCGGCGCTGGCGCCAGACACCAGCACGATCTTTCCGGCGAGCAGGTCAGCGGGCGCCTGGTAATCGATATGGCAGGTCATAGGGAGAGATCCTGAGTCGCGGCGCCGGCGGATCGCTGAACGATCCGATCAGCCCATCTGATTGAGAAAATCGCCCGCCATCTGCGCGGCGTTGCTATCGGGATAGTCGCTGCGTACCCGCTGCAGCAATTGCCGACTGCCTTCCGCATCGCCCTGACGCGCCTTCAGCAGGCCCAGCTTGTAGAGCGCATCCGGCACCTTGTTGCTTTGCGGATAGTCGCTGATGACCGTATCGAACGCATCGGCGGCCTGATCGAGCTGTGACTGCGCCGAGTAGAGTTCACCCAGCCAGTAGTGTGCGTTGGGTAGCAGGCTGGACTGCGGGTAGTCGGAAATGAAACGCTGAAAGGCGTCGATGGCAGCACCGAACTGCCGCGACTGCACTTGCTGAAATGCCGCCTGATAGGCTTCTCGCCCTTCACCGCCCGTGGTGCTGGAGGCGTTCGAACGGCTGGTGCCGGTGTCGGCTTCACTGGCAGCGCCACCATTGGCTGAAGCGGAAGCGCCGGAGACCTCACTTGCCGTGCCGCTGTCGACATCGGATCCGCTCAGATCGCCGCTGGCATCTCCCGCGGCGCTACCTGAATCCATTCCGCCGCCGGAAATACGGTCATCGAGATCCAGGTACTGCTGTTGGGTCTGTTGCTTGAGCTGATCCAGCTGATAACGCAGCTCCTCGACCTGGCCGCGAAGCTGCTGGATCTGCTGCTTGTTGTCCTGCAGTTGATTGAGGATCGTCAGAGTGCCGCCGCCGCTTTGGCGGGCTTCCGTCTGACTGTAGAAGCCGTTCGACTGACCGGTGAGATCATCGACGACAGGTTGCTGAGCCCATACGGACAGCGGGAGCACCAAGGCTCCCGCGCCGCACAGTCTTTTCAGACCGTGTTTCATGCTTTTCTCCGTCGCAGCTTAGTACGCGAACACGACACGACGGTTCTTGGCGTACGCTTCTTCGGTATGGCCCTGAACTGCCGGACGCTCTTCACCGTAGCTGACGATCTGGATCTGCGACGGGGATACGCCCTGAACGGTCAGGTACTGCTCGACCGCCTGCGCACGGCGCTCGCCGAGGCCCAGGTTGTATTCGCGAGTACCGCGCTCGTCGGCATAACCCTGAAGGGTCACGTTGACGTTCGAGTTGGCCATCAGATACTGGGCGTGGCCGCGCAGTACCGATTCGAATTCAGGGCGAATTTCTTCGCTGTCGAACGCGAAATAGATGGTGTCGACGCTAGGACGCTGATCGTTGGCGCCCATCTGCGAGCCCGAGGTGCCCTGTCCGGAAGTCATGCCCTGTCCGGACATGCCACCGGAAGTGCCATTCATGTCCCCTTCCTGGGTACCGCCACTGCTGGAACAACCAGCCACTACGGCTAGCGACAGCGCGACTGCTAACGTCTTGGCGTAGGTCTTAATTTGCATTGTCATCTCCTTGCTCGGATGTCGAATGACACAATGACTGTAGTCGTTTAGTTCAAAAACGGCGACCACGCGGGTTCGCGTACGTCACCCTGCGCCGAAGGCAGTCGGAAAGACGCTCGTCCATCCGAAGAAACTGCCCCCAACACACCTTGCGCCCCTTGCTGGGTAGCGAAGATTACCATGGTGCCATTCGGCGCGACACTGGGCGATTCGTCCCAACGTGAATCTGTCAGAACCGTCACCCGACCCGTGTCGAGCTCCTGCTTCGCCACGTGATAGCCGCTGCCATCACGGGTCACCATGAACAATGTTTTTCCATCCGGTGAGAAGCGTCCATCGGAATTGTAGTTGCCGGTGAAGGTTACCCGCTCGGCCTGTCCTCCTGTGGCCGACATGCGATAGAGCTGCGGCGCCCCGCTGCGATCGGAGGTGAAAATCAGGGACTGGCCGTCCGGGGACCAATCGGGCTCGGTCTCGATGGCCGGGTTGGTGGTCAGCCGGGTCAACTGACGAGTTGCCAGATTCATCACGTAGATCTCGGGCTGTCCATCCTTGGAAAGCGACATCGCCAGCTTGCGGCCATCAGGCGACCAGGCCGGCGCCCCATTGATGCCACGGAAAGAGGTCAGGCGGACCCGTTCGCCGGTGGAGGCATTCTGCACGTAGATGGCCGAGTTACCGGATTCGAACGAAACGTAGGCGATCTTCTGGCCATCCGGCGACCACGCTGGCGACAGGATCGGATCGTCTGACGACAAGACCTGCTGCCCGTTGTGTCCATCGGCATCGGCCACATAGAGGGCGTAGCGTGCGTTATCACCGGTACCGCTGGCCGCGACGTAGGCAATGCGAGTGGAGAAAGCCCCTCGGATACCAGTGATGGCCTCGAAAATCTGGTCGCTTATGTAGTGGGCACTGGCACGCAGGTTGCCGTCTGACGAAGTCAGCGTTTCTCCCAGCATGCGCTTGCCCCCCAGGATATCCATCAGCTCGTACTGGATACGATACTGATCTCCCTGGGGCTCGATTTTTCCAACCACGAGATAGCGGGCGTCGACCCGCTTCCAGTCGTCGTAGAACACGTCTTCGCTGCTGCTGGGCAGTGACACGAGAGAACTACGGCTCAGTGGCGAGAACTGGCCGCTATGTTCCAGGTCATCGCTGACGATCTGCGCCACGTCCTGTGGCAGCCCGCCTTGTCCACTGAATTCGAACGGCACGATGGCGATGGGCGTTGCCTGATCGCTGCCGCGGGTGATTTCGATGGTCAGGTTCTGCGCTTGGGCCGTGGTCGCGAGACACGCCAGCGACACCAGCCAGCCAGCGGCCAGGGCTTTCCATCCTTGAGACATCCATCGTTTCATCACTGTATATCCCCGGGGGTGAATTTGAGATTGAAATCGCGAAACCGCCGCTGCAGACCGGCGTCCAGTTGCTGCAGCTCACGGAACGGCGCTGCGGCTTCCACGGCCTGCGTGGCCGAGCGATCGAAGCTGGGATTACCGCTGCTGCGAGTGATGCTGGCTGCCAGCAATTCACCCGAAG
Organism: Salinicola sp. CR57; assembly: GCF_003206585.1. Taxonomy (NCBI): domain Bacteria; kingdom Pseudomonadati; phylum Pseudomonadota; class Gammaproteobacteria; order Oceanospirillales; family Halomonadaceae; genus Salinicola; species Salinicola sp. CR57. The sequence continues at coordinate 363,728 of NZ_PZJL01000006.1, read as the reverse complement.
GCCCTAGCCGCACTCTCACTTGTGCCACCAAACCATTGTCCGCGTTGGCCGGCAAGTGCCACCGGTCCTCGACGGCCCGTTTGACCAGGTTGATGAAGCTGTTCGAGGCCTGATCGGACTGCTGGGCATTGGCGATACGTTCCTTTTCGTTGGCAATGGAGTCGCTCAACGCCTTGGCTGCCGCCTCTTTTGCCGCCGCCTCGGCGGCGGCTTTCTTCTTGGCCTCTTCAGCCTGGCGCTTCTTCTCCGCCTCGGCCGCGGCTTTTTTCTTGGCTTCTTCGGCCTGACGCTTCTTCTCCGCCTCCGCTTCGGCTTTCTTCTTGGCCTCTTCAGCCTGGCGCTTCTTCTCCGCCTCGGCTTCGGCCTGTTTCTTGGCTTCTTCAGCCTGGCGCTTCTTCTCTGCCTCGGCTTCGGCCTGCTTCTTGGCTTCTTCGGCCTGGCGCTTCTTCTCCGCCTCGGCTTCGGCTTGCTTCTTGGCTTGTTCGACCTGACGCTGCTTTTCTGCCTCGGCTTCGGCCTGTTGTTTCTCGCGCTCGGCCTGGCGTGCGGCTTCGGCCGCCTTCTGCTGCTCTTCTGCCTCGGCACGTTCGGCCGCCGCCTGCTCCGCAGCCTGCTGGCGCCGCTCGGACTCAGCCTGAGCCTGTTCCGCGGCGGCCTCGCGTTGGGCGGCTTGCTGCTGGGCCTGCTCCTGGGCTTGCTGTTCGGCCGCCTGCTGGGCGGCCTCTTCCGCCTGCCGCTGCGCAGCACGTGCCCGCGCTTCCTGGGCGTACTGTGCCTGATCCGTGGCAGTCACGTCGCTGACAAGCGTGGCCTGGACCACCGAGGATGAGCTGGGCGTGGGCTCGCTATCCGGCAGACGCAGCATCGTCAACAACAGTGCCACCACGTGAACGGCGATCGCCAGAACGACGGGCAGGCCGTAACCGACACGGCGGTTTCGCTTCGCCATGCTGACTCCTTACCCGTCGTTGCCTTGCGGCGGCTCGGAAATCAATCCGACGTTCGCCACACCTGCCATCTGTAGCGTGCTCATCAATGTTACGACCTGACCGTAAGAGGCGTTCCTGTCACCACGTACCATGACCGGGGTGTTGGGCTTGCGCTCGAGAATCGCCACGACCTGGTCGCCAACGGTCTGCAGCGTGACCGCCTTGTCCTGTTCGCCCAGCGAGATGAAGTATTCGCCCTGACTGTCCACGGAGACGATGATCGGCTCCTGCTCGTCGGTATCGATCGGCTCCGACGTGACCTGCGGCAGATCGACCTGCACGCCTTGGGTCAGCATCGGGGCGGTGATCATGAAGATCACCAGCAGTACCAGCATGACGTCGATGAACGGGACGACGTTGATTTCGCCCATCGGCTTGCGCCGATGATGGCGGCTATAGGGTCCACCCATGTTGAACCTCCGCCTCAGGCCGCCGGGTTGCCACCGCGACCTTGCAGGTTACGGTGCAGAATCGAATGGAACTCTTCGGCGAAGTCTTCGTACTCGCCGAGCAGACGGCTGGCGATGGATGACAGCCGGTTGTAGAAGATCACCGCCGGGATCGCCGCGAACAGGCCCATGGCCGTTGCCACCAGGGCTTCCGCAATCCAGGGAGCCACGGTAGAGAGCGTCGCCTGCTGCGCCATCGACAGGCTCTGGAAGGAACCCATGATCCCCCAGACCGTGCCGAACAGGCCGATGTAGGGGCTGGCCGACGCCACCGTGGCCAGCAGGGTGAGCTTGTCATTGAGGTTGTCTTCCTCGCGTGACAGCGCGACTCGCTGGGAGCGTTGCACTCCGTCCAGCACCGCTTCACTGCTGCGTGTCTTGGGCATCAGCCGGTTGAACTCCCGGAAGCCCGCTCGGAACACATGCTCCGAGCCCTGCGCTTCGTAGTTCTCCGGTACGTCACGATAGAGTTCGTTGAGATCGACACCTGACCAGAAACGCTCGTCGAAGGCCTTCTGCGCCTTCCGGGCTCGGCTCAACGCGAAACTGCGTTGAAAGATGACGACCCAGGAAGCGACTGAAGCGGCCAACAGCAGGAGCATGACCAGCTGGACCACCAGACTGGCGTTCATGATCAGATGGGGGATGGACATGGAGTCGTTCACGAAAATCCTCGAATCACTGGCTAGGAATGGCGGAAGTCAGCGCCGCGTGTAGATTGCTGGGCCAACGTCTTGGTTTCAGGCGTTGCGCGTCGACACACGCAATATCGACCGACGCTTCGCATAATGTATCCCCGTCGTACCGCACTGCCTGCGCGAATCGCAACGAGCAGGCGGCCAGGCGCTCGATGCTGGCGGTCACCTCCAGCCGGTCATCGAGCCGTGCCGGGCGTGCGTAGCGACACTGAAGCGAATGTACCACCAGTTGTACGCCCTGCTCGATCAGTCCACGTTGACCGAAACCCAATGCGTTCAACCACTCGCTTCGTGCGCGCTCCATGAATTTCAGGTAGTTAACGTAGTACACGATGCCGCCGACGTCGGTGTCCTCGATATAGACCTTCACCGGCAGGATGAATTCATTCATGGCCGGGCTCATCGTGGTTGGGGGGCGCGCTTCGGGGCGCCTGATCGCTGGGCACGATGCCGAAATGGTGATAAGCGGAGCGAGTGACGACACGGCCACGGGCGGTTCGCATCATGAATCCCTGCTGGATCAGATAAGGCTCGATGACGTCCTCGATCGTGTCGCGCTCCTCGCTGATGGCCGCTGCGAGGCTATCGACCCCCACCGGACCACCATCGAACTTTTCGATCATCGCCAGCAGTAGCCGTCGATCCATATGGTCGAGACCATGGCTATCGACGTTGAGCATGTTGAGCGCCTGGTCGGCGATCGCGGCGTCGACACTACCGTCGCCCTTGACCTCGGCGAAGTCGCGTACCCGCCGCAACAGGCGATTGGCGATGCGTGGCGTGCCCCTGGCCCGCCGCGCGATTTCCCGAGCCCCGGCGACATCGGCAGGCACCTCGAGCAGACGCGCCGAACGAGCGACGATCTCGGTCAGTTCGTCGATGGCATAGAACTCGAGTCGCTGGACAATGCCGAACCGGTCACGCAGCGGCGAGGTCAAAAGACCGGCTCGCGTGGTGGCACCCACGAGGGTGAACCGGGGCAGGTCGAGCTTGATCGAGCGCGCCGCCGGGCCGTCGCCGATCATGATATCGAGCTGGAAATCCTCCATCGCCGGATAGAGGACTTCCTCCACCGCAGCCGGCAGGCGGTGAATCTCGTCGATGAACAGTACGTCACCCGGCTGCAGATTGGTCAGCATCGCGGCCAGATCTCCAGCCCGTTCCAGCACCGGGCCGGAAGTCGACTTGATATCGACCTCCATCTCCGCGGCGATGATATTGGCCAGGGTCGTCTTCCCCAGCCCGGGCGGGCCGAAGACCAGGGTGTGATCGAGACTATCCCCGCGTTTGCGTGCCGCGGAGATGAAGATGTCCAACTGCTCGCGCACCCGCGGCTGGCCGATGTAATCATCGAGCCGACGGGGACGGATGGCGTGGTCGACCTGCTGCTCGCCCTGCTGCGGTGGCGCTGCCACCAGGCGGTCGGGTTCGATCATGGGCGCGTTATCCAGCCAACTGGCGTGACAGCGCTGCTTTGATCAGCGCCTCGGTCGGCAGATTCTTGTCCAGGCCGGACAGCATGCGGGAAGCCTCGACAGGCTTGTAGCCCAACGTCACCAGCGCCGCCTCGGCATCCGCCTGCGGATCGGAAGCGGGCTGCGCGGCGGCACGGGGCGTGTCGAGCAGCGACCCCTGCCCCTCCTGCCAGTGCGGGAAACGGTCGCGCATCTCGACGATCAGACGATCCGCCGTCTTCTTGCCGACGCCGGGCAACTTGGTCAGGGCCTTGCTGTCACCGTCCATGACGCAGCGAATGAAAGCGTCGGTATCCATGCCCGAGAGAATGGCCAACGCCAGCTTGGGGCCGATGCCATTGACCTTGATCAGGGCTCGAAACAGCTGACGCTCTTCGTCGCGAGCAAACCCGTAGAGCAGATGGGCGTCCTCCCGCACGCTGAGGTGCGTGTAGACGCGCACCTCTTCCCCGGCGCCAGGCATCGCAACCAGCGTGGTCATCGAGGTCTCGAGCTCGTAGCCCACGCCGTTGACATCAATGACGATCCAGGGGGGGTGTTTCTCCAGCAGCGTGCCGTGCAAACGTCCAATCATGCCATCCGTGTCCTTACTCTGACCGCGTCCACTATACGCATCGCCGATTCAACTGACTAGCTGCCACCACGCGGCTAGCGATCCGGCTCGAAGTCGCGCCACCGCCCGCCTCGAGACGGTTTGCCACGACGCTTGGGCGCAACGGCCAGCAACCCCTGTCGGGCGTATGCGTGGGTCAGTGCGATGGCCAGCGCATCGGCGGCATCGGTCGGTGGCGGCGCATCCAGAGAGAGCAGCGCCGTCACCATATGCTGGATCTGCGCCTTGTCGGCGCCACCGTTCCCGGTAATCGCCTGCTTGACCTGGCGGGCGGCATACTCGTGCACCGGCAGGCCATGATTGGCCGCACAGACGATCGCACTGCCACGCGCCTGGCCGAGCTTGAGCGCCGAGTCGGCGTTCTTGTCCATGAACACCCGCTCGATGGCGAACTCCGCGGGTCGATACTTGCCTATCAGCTCGCTGATGCCGGCGTATATTCGCGCCAGCTTCTGGGCCAGATCGTCTCCCTGGATACGGATACAGCCACTGGCGACATAGCGGGGCTTGGCGGTAACGTCGACGACGCCGTAGCCGGTGATGCGCGAACCGGGGTCAATGCCCAACAGAATCAAGCGCTGGCCTCCCTACTTGGCCGCCTTTCCCACCAATCTTCCGGATGACGGACCCACTGTGGCGATGGAGCTCGGCGAACAACATGCGTCCACGGGCCTCGCAGAACCCCCGAAGGCAAACCGGCGCCCACCTGGGGCGCCGGCATCGTCGTCTCCAGACCGCCTACTCGCCGGCGTTTTCCGGCTGCGCCTTCTGGCGCAGGCGAATATGCAGATCACGCAGCTGCTGGTTGGTGACCTCGCCCGGGGCATCGGTCATCAGGTCCGCGGCGCTCTGGGTCTTGGGGAAGGCAATGACGTCGCGAATGGTGCGCGAACCGGTCATCAGCATCACCAGTCGATCGAGACCGAAAGCCAGGCCGCCATGGGGCGGCGCGCCGTACTGCAGGGCATCGAGCAGGAAGCCGAACTTCTCTTCCGCCTCGTCCTTGCCGATGCCGAGCACTTCGAACACGGCTCGCTGCATGGCCTGGTCGTGAATACGGATGGAGCCACCACCCAGTTCGGTACCGTTGAGCACCATGTCGTAGGCGCGGGACAGCGCCGTCGACGGCGACGACTGAAGCGCTTCCGGCGAGCAGGATGGTGCGGTGAACGGGTGATGCAGCGCCGATAGCCGGCCATTGTCGTCGGCTTCGAACATCGGAAAATCGACCACCCACAATGGCGCCCACTTGGCGGTATAAAGATCGAGGTCTTCGCCCAGCTTGACGCGCAGCGCGCCGATCGCCTCGTTGACGATGCGAGCCTTGTCAGCGCCGAAGAAGATGATATCGCCATCCTCGGCACCCACACGATCCAGCAACTGCTCGACGATCCCTTCCATGAACTTGACGATCGGCGACTGCAGGCCTTCGAGCCCCTTGGCGCGTTCGTTGACCTTGATCCAGGCCAGCCCTTTCGCGCCGTAGATGCCAACGAACTTGGTGTACTCGTCGATCTCCTTGCGCGACAGCTTGGCGCCACCGCTGACCTTCAGCGCGGCGACCCGGCCATCGTCGGCCTTGGCCGGACCGGAAAAGACCTTGAAGTCGACCGTTTGCATCAGGTCGTCGACATCCACCAGTTCCAGCGGGATTCGCAGGTCCGGCTTGTCGGAGCCGTAGCGCTGCATGGCTTCGCTGTAAGGCATGCGCGGGAATTCCGGCAGCGCCACGTCGAGCACTTCCTGGAACAGCTGGCGCACCATCTGCTCGGTGGTACCCATGATCGCCTGCTCATCGATGAACGAGGCTTCGATGTCGATCTGGGTGAATTCCGGCTGACGGTCCGCGCGCAGATCCTCGTCGCGGAAACACTTGGCAATCTGATAGTAGCGATCGAAACCGGACACCATCAGCAACTGCTTGAATAGTTGCGGAGACTGTGGCAGCGCGAAGAAGTGACCATCGTGGGTCCGGCTGGGCACCAAATAGTCCCGCGCCCCCTCAGGCGTCGCACGGGTCAGGATCGGCGTCTCGATATCGAGAAAGCCCTGCTCCTCCAGATAGGCACGCACGCTATGGGTGATGCGCGAGCGCAGACGCAGCTTTTCGATCATCTCCGGGCGGCGCAGGTCGATGTAGCGGTACTTCAGTCGCACCTCCTCGCCGACCTTGCCATGCTCGTCGAGCTGGAAAGGCGGCGTGGCGGCGGTATTCAGCACTTCGACCTGCTTGGCCAGTACCTCGATCATGCCGGTGGGCATGTTGGGGTTCTGGGTGCCTTCCGGACGGAGTCGAATGCGGCCGACGATACGCAGCACATATTCGCTGCGTGAGCGATCGGCGTTGGCGAACGCTTCTGCGGTATCGGGATCCACTACCACTTGAGCGACACCGTCTCGATCGCGCATGTCGAGGAAAATGACACCGCCATGGTCGCGGCGGCGATGCACCCACCCGCAAAGCGTGACTTCGTGATCGATCAATGACTCGTTCAATTGGCCGCAATAATGACTGCGCATGCTGGATCCTAAGATTGTGAAGCTAAAAAGGGTGAAGACGGTATTCAGGCCGACGCTTTGCTCTCGCCGCTCGCCTTGCTGGCGCCGTCCGACTTGCCGCCGCTATCGCCGGAAGTCGCCGGTTTGGCGCTATCGCCAACGAGGTTCTTCTTGCTGCCCGATTTGAAATCGGTCTCGTACCAGCCGCCACCGGCTAGCCGAAAGCCGGCCGCGGAGACCAGGCGAGACAGTTCGGCGCGCTCGCAGGCCGGGCAATCGGTCAACGGTGCCGCACCGATCTTCTGGAGCTTTTCCAGCCGATGACCGCAAGCCTTACACTCGTATTCATAGATGGGCATGATGTCGTCACTCTCTATGAGTGCCAGGGTCGCCGGCCGGTGATCGGGCGGCTCGCTGACGATATCCAGGCGCGCTTCCCCCGACGGGCGTCGCGGCATCCTTTAGTCGGTTTTTCGTTCGTCGTTCGTCATGGCCGGTGGCCACGCGGACCTTCCCAAGCCAAGCTCGAAAGCCGCATAGTATAGCGCGTAGCGGCCGGTCGCAGGCAATATTACCGGCTGACAATGCCGATGTCGTCGTCCGCACGCCAGCGACTGCCAGGCGATGACAGCCGGCACGGAAAAGAGACAAGGAAAAGACGCATGAAAGCCGTACTTCTGGATGCCGCTTCCCTCGGCGACGACGTCGACCTCGCACCGATTCGCACGTTCGTCGACGATCTCGTGATTCATCAGCTCACTGCCATGGACGAAAGGCTCGACCGGCTTGAGGGCGCCACCATCGCGTTGACCAACAAGGTCGTCATCGACGCCGAGCTGATCGACGCCCTGCCCGATCTGAAGCTGATCTGCGTGCTGGCCACCGGCACCAACAACGTCGACATGGCCGCAGCGGAACGGCGTGGCATCATCGTACGTAACGTCTCGGCCTACGGCACCGCGAGCGTCGCCCAGCACACCCTGATGCTGGTGCTGGCGCTGGCCGCGCGACTGCCGCTGTACCAGGCCGACGTGCGTGATGGCGCCTGGCAGCGAAGCGACTTCTTCTGCCTGCTCGACCATCGCACCCTGCAACTGGCCGGCAAGCACCTGGTGATCGTCGGCCGCGGGGAGCTGGGCTCGGCGGTGGCCAGGCTGGGGGAAGCCTTCGGCATGCGTGTCAGTTTTGCCGCCCGCCCCGGCAACGAGGCAAATGATGCTCGCCCCAGTCTGACCTCGCTGCTGGGTGATGCCGACGTGCTGAGCCTGCACTGCCCGTTGACGGAAGCGACCCGGGGCCTGATCGGCCGCGAGGCGCTGGCGACGATGAAGAGAGATGCGCTGCTGATCAACTGTGCTCGCGGCGGGATCATCGACGAGGAGGCGGCGCTGGCCGCCCTCCGCGAGCGGCGCCTGGGCGGGCTGGCCGTCGACAGCCTGCCTGTCGAACCGCCACGAGAGGGGCACCCCCTGCTCGATGCCCTGCACGAGCCGCTCAATCTGATCGTGACGCCGCACAATGCCTGGATCACGCCGGAAGCGCGTCAACGCGTCGTCGACCTGACCGCCGACAACCTGCGCGCCTGGCTGACCGAGGAGCGCGGATGATGGCGACCGAAATTCCGGGGATCTACAACTACGGCTCGATCAACATCGACCACGTCTATCGGGTTCCACACCTGGTGCGCCCGGGCGAGACGCTCTCCAGCACCAGCCTGCATCAGGTACTGGGTGGCAAAGGTGCCAACCAGTCGCTGGCCCTGGCGCGTGCCGGCGGGCGCGTTGTTCACTGGGGACGCCTGCACGAGGGCGACCGGTGGGCGCTGGAACCGTTGACCCGCGCCGGCGTCGATACCGCGGATATCGAGCTGATCGATGGCGCCAGCGGCCACGCATTGATCCAGGTCGACGACGACGCCGAGAACGCGATCATCCTCTACCCTGGCGCCAATCACGGCTTCGACGACGACCGCCTCGAGGCACTGGTCGGCTCGGCCGCCCCCGGCAGTTGGATCCTGCTCCAGAACGAGTGCAACGATGCCGGCAAGATGCTGCGCCTGGCGGCCGGCAAGGGCCTCTCGATCGCGTTCAACCCGGCCCCGCTTTCCGCGGAGATCGTCGGCTTGCCACTGGATCTGTGCCAGCTCCTGTTCCTCAATCGCGGCGAAGCGGCGGCGCTGGTCGGGGAGGGAGAGTCCGTCGATTCCGACACCCTGCTCGAGGCGCTGGCCACGCGTCTGCCGGACGTGGAGATCGTCCTGACCCTGGGCGGTCAGGGGGCCTGTCATCAGCATCGCGGTGAGCGCGTCATGCTGGCCGCCCACAAGGTGGAGGCGATCGACACCACGGCCGCCGGCGATACCTTCATCGGTTACTTCATGGCGGCACGGCAGCGCGGCGACGATATCGAACAGGCGCTGCGCCTGGCGACGACCGCCTCGGCGCTCTGTGTCCAGAAGGCTGGTGCCGAACCCAGCATTCCCGATGCGGATGCCGTCGAGAAGGCCGTGGCCACCCTGCCCGCACTCCCGGTCGAGCGTTCGACCCTCTGAACCTCTTCATCGCCGCCGCGCCGCCATTCCGGCGGGTGGCGGCGCGTCAACTGAACCGACTCTAGGAATTCTCATGCCGACGCCCATCATTTTCGACACCGACCCCGGAGTCGACGACGCCCAGGCCATCGCCATCGCGCTGGCCCACCCGGATATCGAGCTACTGGGCCTGACTACCACCTTCGGCAATGTCACGATCGAGGTGGCCACCCAGAATGCGCTGCTGCTTGCGGAGCTCGCCGGTCAGTCGATTCCCGTTGCCCAGGGGGCCGCCGGGCCGCTGGTCAAACCCAAGAACCCACCGCCGGGGCACATCCACGGCGACAACGGCCTGGGCAACATCGAATTGCCACAGGTCTCCACCCAGGCGCTGAAGCAGAGTGCCGCCCAATTCATCGTCGAGCAGGTCAACGCCCGGCCGGGCGAAGTCGTGCTGGTCGCCGTCGGCCCGCTGGGCAACCTGGCCGCTGCGTTGCAGCTCGACCCCACGCTGGTCGACAAGGTCAAGCGCGTGGTCGTGATGGGCGGATCGATCCGTGAAGGCGGTAACGTGACGCCCGTCGCGGAAGCCAATATCTTCAACGACCCCCATGCCGCAGCCCGGGTATTGCAGGCCGACTGGCCGCTGACGCTGGTGGGGTTGGATGCGACACACCGCTGCGTGCTGGATCCGCAGAGCATGGCGCGGATCGTCGAAGCCCAGGGGCGCCTGGGGAAGGTACTGGGCGAGAGCTATGACTTCTACCGCGCCTTCTACCAGCAGGCGCTGGGCATCGATGGCTGCTGCCCCCACGATAGCTGTGCGCTGGTGTGGCTGATGCGTCCGGACCTGTTCCGCGTCGAGCGCGGCTACTTGAGCGTGGTCACCGACGGCCTGGCCGAGGGCCAGACCCTGATGGCCCCGGAACGACGCGAGTTCGTCGATCCCCGCTGGTCCCAAGGCAACGTGGCGGAGGTCTGCATGAACGCCGATGGCCCAGGCGTCATCGACTGGATCGTCGACACGCTGGCCACTCCGCCCTCGCACTGAAACCGGCTCGCCCGATCGCCGGCCAGGCGAGCGGGCGAGATTCCACCGCGATCCGATACCGCCGGGCACGGCCTGCGCGCTGGCCGGTAAACGCCTGTTGCCCACCCGTACAACGTTAGCAATCGACTGACGCACCAACCTGGCCCGTCATCGCCGATTTTGTTCGGCTATCGCTGGTCGATTCTCGGCCGGCGTTGGCTCCCGGAGTCTCAGCCTGTGGTAAAGCTCGCGGGTGCCGCGATCGTCGCCTCTTCGACCGTGACATCGGTGACGTCAGCGGCCGGGGAGCCCTCCCACAGTTGATCGATCAGCTCGGCGATGGCGATGGCCTCGCCATGGGCGGTTACCTCGACGCGCCCATCCTCGAGATTGATCGCATGACCGGTGATGCCCCAGCGCTCCGCGTGACGACGTATATGTTCACGATAGCTGACGCCCTGGACTCTCCCGCTCACCCAGGCCTTGATCGTCCGATGAGTCATGAGATGCCTCCTCCTTTCTGATCACTTCATGGCGCACTGCCACGGCCGTATTGCGAGGAATGATGCTGCCGCCCTTGGCCAGGACATGGGTTCGGGTGAACGCCGCGCCGAACAGCAGGATCAGCGACGAGTAGTACACCCAGAGCAGGACCAGCACGACCGAACCCGCCGCCCCGTACGTCGAAGCCGTTGCCGTGTGCGCCAGATAGGCCGCGATCGCGTTGCGCCCGATGATGAACAGCACCGCTGTCACCAGGGCGCCCAGCAACACGTCGCGATAGGAGAGCACGACATCCGGCAGCACCTTGAAGATGGCGGCAAAGAACAGCGTGATGACCACGATGGACAAGGCGTACTGAGCGATCTCGAGCAGGAACACGCTGCCGGGAACCCAATCCCCGGCGTAGCTGAACGTCGCCTGCACGATGATGCCCAATATCAGCGACACCAGCAGCACGAACCCGATCGCCAGCACGACGGCCATCGACAGCAGACGCTTCTTGGCAAATAGAAAGATACTGTTGCGGTCCGGGTTGGGCGCGACACCCCAGATGGTATTGAGTGAAAACTGCATCTGACCGAACACCGTCGTCGCACCGATGAGCAGCGTGACGAAGCCTGCCACCGTCGGCAGGATGCCCGAGGCCTGGATGCTCGATTGCGCGACGGCACTCTCGATGGCGCTGGCCGCCGAGGGGCCGAGCGTATCCTGCAGGCGGTTCACGATCTCGCCCCGGGCGGCATCCTCGCCCAGCCACAGTCCCACCACGGTCACCGCGATAATCACCGTCGGTGCCAGCGAGAAGAGCGTGTAGAACGCCAGCGAGCCGGCGTAGCTGAAGGCGTTGCGGTCGAGCCACAACTTGATGGAATCGCGAACGACGGCGAACCAGTACTGGCAGAAAGAGACGGCTTTGGAGTAAAGGGCTATCAAGTGGAGTTCCCTGTTGTCTGCTGTCACCGAGAGCGGCAAAGATGAACGCCAACGCCTCGACGGAGCGAGGCCTGTGGACGATACACCAGCAGTCTAGACGAGATTTCCGGATTTCCCGTGCTGGTCGACGACACGCCACCGCTACCGGTTCGCCTCATGCCCGCAGGAAATCGCTGGGAAGCTTCATCATGCGCCGCCACAGCTTCTCGACACCGGGCTTGTGGACCAGCGAGCATCGATACAGGCGAATTTCCAGCGGGATATCCCAGTCGGTCTCCGCAGCGCGCACCAACTTTCCGTTCGCCAGTTCGTCACGAATACAGAAATCCGGAATCCAGGCCAGCCCGACGCCCTGCAACGCCATGCCCTTGAGCCCTTCCGCCATGGCCGTCTCGTAGACGGTCTTGAGACGCATACGCCCAGGCTCGTTCTTGAGCAGCATGCGGACACTGCGGCCGAGAAAGGCGCCTTGGGTGTAGGAGAGGAACGGAATCGGCCCGTCGCCATCGAACGAGAACCTTGGCTCGCCGCTCGTATCCGGGACGCTGACGGGGATCATCTTGACCTGGCCGATGGAGAACGAGGGGAATATCTCGGCGTCCAGCTGCATGGTGGCATAGGGATCGTGGTAGGCCAGCATCAGGTCGCAGTTGCCCTCCCGCAGGACGTGAATGGCATCGCCCACGTTCATGGCGACCAATCGCGTCGGTAGCTCCCCGACACCTTTCTGCAGGCGCGATATCCAGGGCGGATAGAAGGCCAGTGCCAGCGAATGGGCGGCAACGATATCCAAGGCTTCGTTGTCCATGGCCAGACCGCGTAGGTGCGCCAGGCTGTCGTTGAGCTGCTCGACCATGTTTCTCGCCGTCACCAGAAAGAGCTGCCCTTCCGGCGTCAAACTGACCGGTGTCGTCGAGCGGTCCACCAGAGTGGCGCCGACGGCCTGTTCCAGGGAACGGATGCGCCGACTGAACGCGGGTTGAGTGACATGCCGTTGACGCGCCGACGCCGAGAAACTCCTCGTGTTGGACAGGGCCACGAAATCCTCGAGCCATTTGGTTTCTAGATTCAATGGTGCCTCCCGGCAACCCTTCAAGCGTTGGTGACGTCGGCCGCCATGCCAGTGGCAGCGCTACTGCACGGGCGACAGCAGATAAGTGGCGCGCGATACCAGCTTGCGCCACAGCGGCCGCTCCTCGAGTTCGCGCTGGCTGACCTGCCGGCTGCTGGCAAAGTCCTGTTCGAGCATCTCGAAAACCGAAGCCGCAAAGACCTTGTCGGGGACATAGGCGGTGACTTCGAAATTGAGCCGAAAAGACCGATTGTCCAGATTGACTGTGCCCACCATCGAGGTGTGATCGTCCACCAATAGGACTTTTTGATGCAGAAAACCGGGCTGATAACGGTATATCTTGACGCCGTTGCGGATCATTTCCGGCAGAAAAGCAAAGGCGGAGAGGAAGACCAACAGATGATCCGGACGTTCGGGAATCAGCACCCGGACGTCGACGCCCCTGAGCGCCGCCAGGGTCAGCGCGTCCTGGACACCGTGATCAGGAACGAAATAGGGGCTGGTCACCCAGAGCCGATGACGTGCGCCATGAATGGCGTGCTGAACCAGGAGGCTGGCCGTTTCGCGCCCGTCTGCCGGACCGGAGGGCACGATCGCCACGTGCTGGGACGCATCGGGAATCTGTCTGGGCTTCCAACCGAGCGCCAGAATGTCGCCGGTTGCCCAGTACCAGTCCTCCCAGAACGCTTCCTGCAGCGCCAGCACGCTCGGGCCCTGAAGCTTCAAGTGAGTATCGCGCCAGGGCCCATAACGCTCGACCCGGCCCAGGTATTCATCGGCGACATTGAGCCCGCCGGTCCAGCCCACTCGGCCATCGACGACCACGATCTTGCGATGATTGCGGAAGTTGATCTGGAATCGATGGCGCCAGCCGCGCGAGGAGTTGAAGGCAGAGACCCTGACTCCGGCCTCTTCCAGGTCCCTGAGATAACCGCCGGGCAGCCCTCGACTACCGATCTCGTCGTAGAGGAAATAGACGTTGACGCCATGCTCTGCCTGAAAGATCAGCTTACGCTTGAAGGCCAGGCCGATCTCGTCGGCGCGCACGATAAAGAACTGGACCAGGATATACTCCTCGGCACGATCGATCCCCTCGAAAAGGCTGTCGAAAGTGGCATCGCCGTCGATGAGCAACTCCGCGCGATTGCCTCGAGTCATCGGCATACGCGCCAGCTCCTCGACCGCACGAATACGTCCGCTGACGGCTTCCGGACGCGAAATGAACGACTCCATGTTTGGCCGATAACGTTGAAGAACCTGGCGCAGCACGGTGTCCCGCTCGCCCCGCGCCGAGACGTAACCGTAGAACCTCGGGCGGCCGAACGTCCAGAAAATCGGCACGGCAATATAGGGAAAACTGATCAGCGTCACGATCCAGGCAACGGCACCCTGCGAGGTGCGGCTGGACATCAGCGCCATAACCGCCGTGGCGATTCCGGCCACGTGAGAAACGAACAACAGCCAGCCGATCAGCAAGGTCATGTCCGACATCTTCCGCAACGCTGCATTGTCATCTTCTCCGCCAGAAATCGTCAGCCTAACCAACATCATACCGAAAAAAGAAGAGAGCCCCACAGGGGCTCTCTTCTTTACGCGTTCTGTTGATGCAATAGCAGCCGACTACGCTCGCCGACGGGGTTCCGTCACCTGGCTCTCAGACCCGCTCGGCAATGATTTCCTTCCACTTGGCGGGCCCCGTCTGGTGAACCGATGTTCCCAGGTGGTCCACAGCCACCGTGACCGGCATGTCCTCGACCTCGAACTCGTAGATCGCTTCCATGCCCAGGTCGTCGAACGCGATCACCTCGGCCTTCTTGATCGCCTGAGCGACCAGATAGGCGGCGCCGCCGACAGCCATCAGATAGACTGCCTGATTGTCGCGAATCGCCTCGATCGCCAGCGGGCCGCGTTCGGCCTTGCCGACCATGCCCAGCAGGCCGGTCTGCTCGAGCAACGTCCGTGTGAACTTGTCCATCCGCGTCGCCGTGGTGGGCCCCGCCGGTCCGACCACCTCGTCACCCACCGGATCCACAGGGCCGACGTAGTAGATGAAGCGGTTCTTCAGGTCTACCGGCAGCGACTCGCCCTTGGCCAGCATATCGATCATTCGCTTGTGCGCGGCATCCCGTCCGGTCAGCAGCTTGCCCGACAGCAGCACGGTATCGCCGGGCTGCCATTCGCGCACGGCTTCCGGGGTAATCTCGTCGAGATTGACCCGCCGCACACCCTCGCCCACCTCCCAGGTGATCTCGGGCCAATCGTCGAGTTTCGGTGCCGGCAGCACAGCCGCGCCGCTGCCATCCAGCGTGAAGTGCACGTGACGGGTCGCTGCGCAGTTGGGGATGATCGCTACCGGCTTGTTGGCGGCGTGAGTTGGGTAATCCTTGACCTTGATATCGAGCACCGTGGTCAGACCGCCCAGCCCCTGAGCGCCGATGCCGCTGCGGTTGACCTTGTCGAACAGCTCCAGGCGCAGCTCCTCGGCCCGGTTGCCGGCGCCGCGTGCCTGCAGCGCCTGAATGTCGATCGGGTCGAGTAGCGCTTCCTTCGCCAGCTCCATCGCCTTCTCCGCGGTCCCGCCGATGCCGATGCCGAGCATTCCCGGCGGACACCAGCCAGCGCCCATCTTGGGTAGCTGTTCCAGCACCCAGTCGACCACGTTGTCGGAGGGATTGAGCATCGCGAACTTGGATTTGGCCTCGCTGCCACCACCCTTGGCCGCGACGTGGATCTCGACCGTGTCGCCCGGCACCAGCTTGTGATGAATCACCGCAGGCGTGTTGTCACCGGTATTCTTGCGCTTGCCATCGGGGTCGGCCAGCACCGACGCGCGCAGCACGTTATCGGGCAGCAGATAGGCGCGGCGCACTCCTTCGTTGACCATGTCGTCGAGACTCATGTCGGCTTCCCAGCGCACGTTCATGCCGACGTGAACGAAGACCGTGACAATGCCGGTGTCCTGACAGATCGGCCGGTGGCCGGTGGCACACATCCTGGAGTTGATCAGGATCTGAGCGATGGCATCGCGCGCCGCGGGGTTCTCTTCCCGCTGGTAGGCCGCGTGCATGGCATCGATGAAATCCTTGGGGTGATAATAGGAGATGTACTGCAGCGCATCGGCCACGCTCTGGATGAGATCCTCCTGGCGGATCACGGTCATCATCGGTCTCCTGCTGGTCACGGTAACTGCCCGACGGTTCGATCGTCCGCGGGTCGGTAGCTTCGAGGGCGCCAATCATACCCTAGCGAACGAAGATTGGCAGTTTGCAACTTTTGTTAGCCATTAAAGATAACGGTATAAACCTGAATGTATTGCTGACCCAGGCAACGGAGTTTCGTCACTTCGGCTGGCAGACGGGGCAACGATAGAGGCGCCGAGAAGCAACGGCTTCGCGAACGATGATCGAATCACAGGCGTGACATGGCAGGCCTTCGCGGTCGAAAACGGCGAACCGCCACTGGTTGCGGTGCATCCCGGCCCGCTGCAAGCGCGTGCGCCACACGGGACGGTTGGTGACCCCGGCTTGTCGATAGGCCTGCTGGATCGTGGCCAGGATGACGCGCGCTAGTCGCTGGCGCTGTTCGGCCGTCAGATCCTTGGGGCGTTGTCTCGGCGACAACCCGGCGTAGAACAGGATCTCCGAACGCAGGTAGTTGCCGATACCGGCGTAGAACCCCTGATCCAGCAGCAGCCCCCCAAGTCCCCGGCCCGCGAAGCGGGACTCCGTCAACCGCGCCTCGATATCCCTCACCGAGACGTCGTGAGTCAGCAGATCCGGTCCCAGGCGGGCCAGAAATGGCTGCTGCCGAATGGTCTCGGTGGTCCAGAGCGAGATGTCCGAGGCGCTGTAGAGACTAGCGGCGTGGGTCGCGGTCGTCAGCCGGGCACGTAGCGTCCGCCCCGAGGTCGGCGCGTGGCCGCGACGGTGAATACGCCAGACGCCATAGAGCTGGTTGTGGGAGTAGAGCACGTGCCCATCGCTAAAGGTGATCAACAGCGCCTTGCCCCAGCAGTCGACCGCCGTTACCCGACTTCGGCCCAGGCGCCCGGCCATCGGCGCGATCTCGGCAAAGGCGAACCAGGTCTGGACCAGCGGTCTGCCGACCAGGACCTTCCCCAACCGATCCGCGACGCGGCGTATTTCCGGTCCTTCCGGCATCCTCGCGCTTCCTGACCTCGCCTATCCTAGCTCCAGCAACCTGGACTTGAGCGTCTGTAACTGATCACGCAGTTTCGCGGCCTGCTCGAACTCGAGATTCTGGGCCGCCTCGTGCATGCGATCCTCCAGCTTGCTGATCTCCTTGGTCAACTGCGGCGCACTCATCTGACCCAGGGCCTCGCGGGTGTATTCGCCCGGCGCCTCCGCCACCAACTGTTCGGTGCGCTTGCGGCCCCCCTTGCGGCTGCCAGGCGCCTGCGCCCCTTCCATGATATCGGCCACCGACTTGGTCACGGTCATCGGGGTGATGCCGTGGCGCTCATTGTGCGCGATCTGCTTGTTGCGGCGGCGCTCAGTCTCATCCATCGCCCTCCGCATCGAATCGGTGACTCGATCCCCGTAGAGAATCGCCTTGCCGTGGGCGTTGCGTGCCGCCCGGCCGATGGTCTGGATCAACGAGCGTTCGGCGCGCAGGAAGCCCTCCTTGTCGGCATCGAGAATGGCGACCAGCGACACTTCGGGAATATCCAGCCCCTCGCGCAGCAGGTTGATGCCGATCAAGACATCGAATTTGCCCAGGCGCAGGTCGCGGATGATCTCGACCCGCTCCACCGTGTCGATGTCCGAGTGGAGATAGCGAACGCGGATGTCGTGTTCGTCGAAATACTCGGTCAGGTCTTCCGCCATGCGCTTGGTCAGCGTGGTGACCAGCACCCGCTCGCCGACGTCGACGCGCAGCCGGATCTCGGAGAGCAGGTCATCGACCTGGGTCGTGGCCGGGCGCACCTCGATCTGCGGGTCGACCAGACCGGTCGGGCGCACGACTTGCTCGACGACCTGCCCCGCGTGCTCCGCCTCGTAGGGGCCGGGCGTGGCCGAAACGAACACCGTCTGCGGCACGATGCCCTCCCACTCCTCGAACGTCATCGGTCGGTTGTCTAGCGCCGACGGCAGGCGGAAGCCGTACTCGACCAGCGTCTCCTTGCGGGACCGGTCACCGCGGTACATGCCGCCGACCTGCGGCACGCTGACGTGTGATTCGTCGATGAACAGCAGCGCGTCGTCCGGCAGATAGTCGAAGAACGTCGGCGGCGCATGGCCGGGCGGGCGTCCGGAGAGATAGCGGGAGTAGTTCTCGATACCGTTGCAGTAGCCCAGTTCGAGCATCATCTCGATATCGTAGAGCGTGCGCTGCTCGAGACGCTGAGCCTCGACCAGGCGCTCGTGCTTGCGCAGGTACTCGAGTCGATCCGCCAGCTCCTGCTTGATCGATTCGATCGCACCAAGGATGGTATCCCGTGGTGTGACATAGTGGCTCTTGGGATAGATGGTCATCCGCGGCACCTGCCCGCGCACCTCGCCAGTGAGCGGGTCGAACAGTCGGATCGAATCGATCTCGTCGTCGAACAACTCGACTCGCACGCCTTCGTCCTCGGCGTCCGCGGGGAAGACATCGATGACGTCGCCGCGGACCCGGTACGTACCGCGGCGGAAGTCGGCATCGTTGCGGGTGTACTGAAGTTCCGCCAGCCGACGCAGGAAGCTGCGCTGGTCGATCTGTTCGCCTCGATTGAAATGCAGCCGCATCTTCATGTACTGCTCGGGGTCGCCCAGACCGTAGATCGCGGAGACCGAGACCACGATCAGCGCATCGCGACGCTCCAGCAGTGCCTTGGTTGCGGACAGCCGCATCTGCTCGATATGGTCATTGATCGAGGCGTCCTTCTCGATGAAGGTGTCGGAAGACGGAACATAGGCTTCCGGCTGGTAGTAGTCGTAGTAAGAGACGAAATATTCGACCGCGTTGTCCGGGAAGAAGCTCTTGAACTCGCCGTAGAGCTGGGCGGCCAGGGTCTTGTTCGGCGCCAGCACGATGGTCGGACGCTGCAGCGTCTCGACGACATTGGCCATGGTGAAGGTCTTGCCCGACCCGGTGACGCCGAGCAGCGTCTGATGAGACAGACCGGCACCCAGGCCGCGGACCAGCCCCTCGATGGCGGCCGGCTGATCACCGGCCGGACGATACTTGGATTGAATCTTGAAAGGTTTGTTCATGGTGACTAATTAGGGTCCAAACGACCGTCATTCAAGGGCGAGGTGCAACTTAGAGTGCCATCGCTCGGGGGCGAGCCACGATCACCGTGCGGTAAATCCCGATTTCAGCGCCTCCACCGCCGCGATCAGCGCGTCGCGATTGACACGCCCTTCCACCTCGGCCCACTCCCGGCCGATATCGACGCTTTCGACACCATCCACCATCATCAGGGCGGTCGTGACACGATTGAGGTCTTCCGGCGTCGATACGCCGCTCAGCGTGAGATTGATATGTGACATGCGAGGCTCTCCACAACGGTCTTCCACGATGATTTCAGGCAGACAGCATAGACTAGCATGTCGTTTGCGCGACCTGGCGTTGCAATAGCCGGATATCGCCGCCATCTTGAGGCCAGACACCACACTCTGGTACCGCCGACGCCGGTACCGACGACCGTTTCACAGGAGGCATCGGATGGACGATTGGCTGGCATATCTCACGGCCCAGGGCGGACGCCAGTCGAATGAGCACGACTGGGTGTTTCCGAACAACGATCACGGCTCCGCCAGTGCCGGCACACATCTGGTACCGCTCACCCACCTGAGCGTTCTCGAATGCGACGGCCCGGATGCGGCCCGCTTTCTGCAGGGACAGACCAGCGCCAACGTCGACCATGCGGATGGCGACTTCGCGCCCTTGACCGCCTTCTGTACGCCGAAGGGGCGCATGATCGCCAATGCCGAAGTGCTCAAGGTATCCGCCGAACGCTACTGGCTGCTGCTGCATACCTCGCTGGCCGCTTCCCTGGCGACGCATCTCGGGAAATACGCCCCTTTCTACAAGGTGAAGCTGAGCCACCGCCAGGACCTGGCCCTGATCGGCATGATCGGATACCCCGAGTCGGAGAAGTCCGTTGCCGGCCTGCCCGACCTGCCCCGTCTCGACTGGCACATGACCCAACAGGATGGCATCGTCGCCTTGCGCCAGCCCGCCGGTCGGTCCCGCGCGATGCTGATCCTGCCTGCCGCCGAGGCCGCGGCACCATGGGAGTCGTTGAGCCGGTCCGCCAGCGCCGCGAATACGATCCTGTGGCGGCGTGCGGATATCGATGCCGGCGTCGCCTGGCTTACCGCCGATCACAGCGACGCCTTTCTGCCGCAGATGATCAACTGGGAAGCCTTGGGCGGCATCAGCTTTCGCAAGGGCTGCTACACCGGTCAGGAAGTGGTGGCAAGGGCGCATTTCCGGGGGCAGGTCAAAAGACGCCTGCGGATCGCCTCGCTGGAAGGCAGCTCGCTGCCCGCCATCGGCGAGGAGATCCGCAATGGCGAGGCCAAGCGCGTGGGCGAGATATTCCAGGCAGTCAACGACGACGATTCCGATTCATGCGCCGTCCTGGCCGTTCTCAACACCAGCCAGGACGAGGAATCGCCTCTGTTCGTCGGCGAACGTCACCTGGTGTTGCGCGAGCTGCCCTATCCGCTCGAACGTCTCGATCCCGAATCCGTCGTCGACGGGACCGCGACCGCCTGACGACCACGGCCCCCACTCAGGGCGACGCCGCCTCCAGTCGGAAGAGCCGGTGGGTATTGTCCCAGGCCTTGGCGGCGACCCAGTCGGCATCCTGGCCCCGTAACAGCGCAACACGGGCCAGGGTCTCTTCGAGATGGGCGGGCTCGTTGCGCTGCCCCTGACGCCCGGCCAACGGCATGTCGGGGCTATCGGTCTCGAGCACGAAGCCGTCGTCGGGTATCGCCCTTACCGCCCGATGCAAGCGCTTGGCGCGATCGTAGGTGACAGCACCGCCAAGCCCGAGCCAGTAGCCGAGATCCACGAAACGTCTGGCCTGTTCCGGGCTGCCGCCGAAGGCGTGAATCAATCCGCGCGCCGGAAGATCGAGCTGCTTCAGCCGCTTGGCCACCTGGTCATCGGCGTGGACGCAGTGGATGATGACCGGGAGTCGATACCGCTTCGCCAGCTGCAGCTGCGCTTCGAACAGCTCCCATTGACGCTCCAGCGTCGCCTCGAATCTGGCGTCGATCCCGCACTCGCCAATGCCGACGAGTCGGTGGCCATGCGCCACGGCCTCCTCCAGCGCCTCGAGATCAGCAGCGGCATGCTGGGCGATGAAACAGGGGTGCAGGCCGAGCGCGGCGACCACGTCAGCGCGCTTCTCCACTAGGCTCAACACCGCCTTCCAGCGCTCACGCGTCGTTCCCGGCACCATGAAACGCGAAACGCCAACCGCATGGGCACGTTCGAAGACGGCTTGGCGATCGGCGTCGAAACTGTCGAAATCGAGGTGACAGTGGGCGTCGAACAGCATGACTCAGGTCGCGGCTGTCCCTTGCGGCTCGGGGTCCGACACCGGTAGGTCGGCAGTGCAGTGGCCGCACTTGGTTGCCTTGACCGGAATCGTCATGAAGCAGTAGGGGCAGGCCTTGTCCGTCGGCGCCTTGGGGGCAACGGCCTCCTCGCGCTTCATGCGATTGATGCTGCGCACCAGCAGGAATACCACAAAGGCCACGATGACGAAGCTGATCACGGCGTTGAGAAACAGGCCGTAGTCCAAGGTGACGGCGCCAGCTTGCTGGGCAGCGGCGAGCGAGGCGTAGGGTCCCGCCGTGGCGCCTTCCTTGAGCACGACGAAGAAGTTGGAAAAGTCGACGCCACCGATCAGCAGCCCCAGGATCGGGTTCATCACGTTCTTGACCAGGCTCTGCACGATTAGCGTGAACGCACCGCCAATGATGATGCCCACCGCCATATCGACGACATTGCCCTTGACGGCAAACTCTCGGAACTCCTTCAGGAATTTGGAAGCCATCGACATTCTCCTTTTTTGGTCGATCGCACGACGCTGGTTAGGGGAGCCGCTGTCCACCGGGCCGCGACGCTAGTCAGCATGGCCCAACCGCCCGGGAGCGGCAAGATCAAATCGCCTCGCCCAGGCAGTGCTAGAACGGCCGCATCTCAGTGCTCGCGGGTGGCCCGGAACTCGATCTCGGGCCAGCGCTCCTGGGTCATCTGGAGATTGACCCGGGTCGGCGCCAGGTAGGTCAGGTAGTCGCCGCCATCCAGCGCCAGATTGGCGCTGCCCTTGCGCTTGAACTCGTCGAGCTTCTTCGCGTCCGGACAGTAGACCCAGCGTGCCGTGTTGACGTTGACGGGTTCGTAGAGGCAGTCGACCTTGTACTCCTCCTTGAGCCGATGCGCGACGACATCGAACTGCAGCGTACCGACCGCGCCGACGATCAGATCGTTGTTGTCCAGTGGCAGAAAGACCTGGGTCGCGCCCTCCTCCGAGAGCTGCTGAAGCCCCTTCTGCAGCGCCTTCATCTTCAGGGGGTCGCGCAACCGCACCCGGCGGAACAGCTCCGGCGCGAAGTGCGGAATGCCGAGGAAGCGCATGTCCTCGCCGGCGGTGAAGGTGTCGCCGATCTGGATCGTGCCGTGATTGTGCAGACCGATGATGTCGCCGGGCCACGCCTCCTCGACATGGGCACGGTCGGAGGCCATGAAGGTCAGCGCATCGGCGATCTTGACCTCCTTGCCGATCCGGACGTGACGCATTTTCATGTTGCGTTCGTACTTGCCGGAACAGATTCGCAGAAACGCCACCCGGTCCCGGTGCTTGGGATCCATGTTGGCCTGAATCTTGAACACGAAGCCGGAGAAGCGGCCATCTTCGGCGACCACTTCCCGCGTATCGGTCTCCCGCACCTGGGGCGTCGGTGCGAACTCGACGAATCCGTTGAGCATTTCCCGGACACCGAAATTACCCATCGCCGTGCCAAAGTAGACCGGCGACAGCTCGCCGCGACGGTAGGCTTCCAGATCGAACGGATGGGACGCGCCTCGCACCAGTTCGACCTCCATCCGCAGCTCTTCCGCCGCACTCTCGCCCAGTACTCGGTCGACCTCGGCACTGTCCAGCCCTTCGATGCGCTTGTCTTCCGGAATCCGATTGCCTTGGCCCTGGGTGTAGAGATGGATAACGTCGTCGTAGAGATGATAGACCCCCTTGAACGCACGGCCCATGCCGATCGGCCAGGTCATCGGCGCGCAGGCAATATTGAGAACCGTCTCGATCTCGTCCATCACCTCGATGGGATCCCGGGTCTCGCGATCCATCTTGTTGATGAAGGTCAGGATCGGCGTGGTGCGCAGCCGACAGACCTCCATCAGCTTGATGGTACGGTCCTCGACCCCCTTGGCCGCGTCGATGACCATCAGCGCCGAGTCCACGGCGGTCAGGGTGCGATAGGTGTCCTCGGAGAAATCCTCGTGCCCAGGGGTGTCGAGCAGATTGACGACGCGCCCGTTATAGGGGAACTGCATCACCGAGGTGGTGACGGAGATGCCGCGCTCCTGCTCCATTTTCATCCAGTCGGAGGTGGCGTGGCGCTCTGCCCGCTTGCTCTTGACCGAGCCGGCCAACTGAATGGCGTTGCCGAACAGCAACATTTTCTCGGTAATCGTCGTCTTCCCCGCGTCGGGGTGACTGATGATGGCGAAGGTGCGGCGTAGGGCCGCTTCCTGGGCGAGCTGAGCATCTGACATGAAAGGCTTCACTGACTGGGGCGACGCTCACGCGGCGTGGCCGGGAGGTCGCGGGGGATCGAAGATGGCGGCGATTGTACGCGCTGATCCCGCAGAGTTGTAGCCGCCAGGCCTGCCGGATACCGCCGCCCGCACCTGCGACAAATGGACACTGCCCTCGCCATCCCGACAGCGACGTCCGGGCTCACGCCGCTTCCCGGCATTGCGTTAACATGTCGACGAGGCTGACGACGCTGCCGAACCGGCCCCATCGTCGCTGCTGGCAACCTCGACGCCGTCACCCGACTCGATCCCGGAGAGACCATGCTGCAACCGCTTCCGCTCTCGACGCCGAACCGCAACCTGGTTCGCCTGACGATCGTCCGCGGTATCACCTGGACCGGTTTCCTCGCCGCGATCATCTTCGGCATCGAGGTGCTGGGGTTCCAGTTGCACGTTCTTCCGGTCATCAGCGTCATCGTTGCCATGGGCCTGTTCAACGTGGCGACCTGGTGGCGACTGGGCCGGCCCCGCGCGGTCACCGATACCGAATACCTGCTGCACTGGCTGGTCGACATCGCCGGATTGAGCCTGCTGTTCTACTACACCGGCGGCTCGAGCAACCCCTTCATCACCTACCTGCTGGTACCGCTGGGGATCGCCGCCGCCACCCTGCCGTGGTTCCACGCCTGGGTCATCGCGATAGCGGCCACCGCCAGTTACACCACCATGATGCTGTTCTATGAGCCGGTCCCGCAGTTGACCAACAGCACGGTCGTCTTTGGCGTCCAGTTGCATACCCTGGGCATGTGGCTGAACTTCATTCTTTCCGGCAGCCTGTTGACCTTCTTCATCTTCAAGATGGCGCACACCTTGCGGCGACGTGACCTGACCCTGTCGCGCACTCGCGAGGCGGCGCTGCGCAACGAGCAGATTCTGGCCGTGGCAACCCAGGCTGCCGGCACGGCGCATGAACTCGGCACGCCGCTATCGACGATGGCGGTGCTGCTCAAGGAGATGCGCCACGAGGCCATCCATCAGCCATCGCTGGTGGAGGATATCGACCTGCTGCGTCATCAGGTCGACACCTGCAAGCAGCGCCTGCAGACCCTCGTCGCCAATGCGGACCGGCGGCGCCTGGAGAAGCCCGAGACGCTTCGCGCCACCCCCTGGCTCCAGAACCTGATCCAGCGCTGGCTGGTACTGCGCCCCGATGTCAACCATCGCCTGGAAGTGCTCGGCAAGCGCGGCCAGCCGACCATCGCCGTCGACGCCACCCTGGAGCAGGCGATGATCAACCTGCTCAACAACGCCGCCGATGCCAGCCCCGATGCCGTCGTCACCAGCCTCGACTGGAATGCCGACGAAGTGGTCATCGACATCCGCGACCACGGCCCGGGCGTACCGATGTCGATCGCGGATCAGTTGGGCGACACTTTCATCTCGACCAAGAGCAAGGGCATGGGAATCGGGCTGTTCCTCACCCACGCCACCGTCAACCGGTTCGGTGGCGGCGTGAGCCTCTACAACCACGAGGAAGGCGGCACCCTGACGGAGGTCAAGCTCCCCCGCATCAAGGTCGGCGAGAGCGTGTAGCGCTGCTGTCGATCGTCAATCATTCGCCAAGGAGAACCACCTATGAGCGATCCGGAACGTCTGCTGATCGTCGACGACGACGAACAACTCTGTTTCGTCATGGAGCGCGCCATGCGGCGCCGGGGCTACGACGTGGTCGTCGCCCATACTCATGACCAGGCCCTGGCGGCAGCGAGGGAAGCACCGCCCGCCCTGGCGACGCTCGACCTGAAGCTGGAGTCGGACTCCGGCCTCAAGCTGCTACCGGCTCTGCTGGAAGTGGCGCCCGCGTGTCGCATCGTGGTGCTGACGGGCTACTCGAGCATCGCCACCGCCGTGGAAGCGATGAAACTCGGTGCCGTCAATTACCTGTGCAAGCCAGCCGACGCCGATGAGATCCTGCAGTCGCTCGAGCGCGAAAGCGGCGATGTCGACGTGGAAATCGCCGACAATCCCCCCTCGGTGAACCGGGTCACCTGGGAGCACATCCAGAAAGTGCTGCATGAACACGACGGCAATATCTCGGCAACGGCCCGGGCCCTGGGCATGCATCGGCGGACCCTGCAGCGTAAACTCCAGAAGCGCCCGGTGCGGCACTAGATCACCGCCCGGCGCCACCTCGGCATCGCGCTGCGTCGATCGGGCTCGCCGTATGGGGCCGGTCGACGCCGTCATGCAGACAAGTTCCCCGTTCGTCCCGACGATTCCGCCGATCGCCGGGACCACGCCATTTCCCCGACAGGAGTTCAACGTGGACCACCCCCAACGCCTCGACTCGGTGATCCGTATCGCCCGACAGGCCGGCGACATGATCGTCCAGGCTCGCCGGAAGCAAAACTTCTCCCGCCAGTACAAGGGTGGTGACGAGTTGGTGACCGAAATCGACGTCGCTGTCGATCGCATGATCGCCAGCGAGCTGGAGGCCCTGTTTCCGGGAGAGGCAAGACTGACCGAGGAGCTGACTCCGGACCGCAGCCAACTCGAGCAGGACGGCCCGCTGTGGGTCGTGGATCCCATCGACGGTACGGTCAACTTCGCCTATGGCCACGCCCATGTCGCCGTGTCGATCGCCCTGGCATTCAACGGCGAGGTCCAACTCGGCGTGGTTCACGCCCCGTTTCTCGGCGAGACCTTCACCGCCGTGCGCGATGAGGGTGCCCACCTCAATGGCGAACCGATGGCCTGCAGCCAGTCGGATACCCTCGAGAGAAGCCTGGTCGGGACGGGCTTTCCCTACGCGCGCGACAAACGGGGTCCGCTGGTCAAGCGCTTGAACCATGTCCTGCACGCCTGCCGCGACGTGCGCCGCAACGGCTCCGCGGCG
Organism: Salinicola sp. CR57; assembly: GCF_003206585.1. Classification (NCBI taxonomy): domain Bacteria; kingdom Pseudomonadati; phylum Pseudomonadota; class Gammaproteobacteria; order Oceanospirillales; family Halomonadaceae; genus Salinicola; species Salinicola sp. CR57. Next base: position 337,300 of record NZ_PZJL01000006.1, on the reverse strand, counting down.
CTGGACCTATGCCATGTCGGCTGCGGCCAGCTCGATGCCTACTATGAAAGCGTCTCGCCCTGGGATTTCGCCGCCGGGCTGCTGATCGCCCGTGAAGCCGGCGCGAAGACCAGCCACCTCTACGAATGCCCCCGGAATCTACCGGCGGAACTCTACGGCGAAAACCTGTTGGTCACGGCACCCGGCATCCATCGGGCACTGGGTGACCTGCTGCGGGATGCCGACGCTGGGCGACGTCTCGAACCATAGCGGCTTGCAATGATGGACGTAGAGAGACTCTATTGGGCCGAGCGGGTTTAATACGAAAGAATAACCCCCATCTTTTCTCAGGCTTTACACCCATCCAATTGCTTTTCACAGCAACAGGAGACACACGATGCTGACTGTCATTTTCGGCCGTCCCGGCTGCCCTTTCTGTGTTCGCGCCAAGGAGCTGTCGGAAAAACTGAAGGAAGCGCGAGACGATTTCGATTTCCGCTACATCGACATCCACGCGGAAGGCATCACCAAAGCCGACATGGAGAAGACCATCGGCAAGCCGGTAGAGACCGTGCCGCAGATCTTCGTCGACCAGACTCACATCGGCGGCTTCACCGAATTCGACCAGTACGTGCGGGACAAGGCGCTGATACCCGAAAACGCCTGACGGGAAATGGCGCCCGACGCCAAGACAGAACCTTCAGAAGCCGGCATTCGCCGGCTTTTGCCGGCTTTTGCCGGCTTTTTCCGGCTTTTGCCGGCTTTTGCCGTTTCTGCCCGCCGCCGGAATGCGCCTGCGGCGGTCGTGCAAGCTCATGCCGGCTGCAGCTCGGGCTCTTCCTGTGCCTCTTCCAGCTCCCCTTCCAGATTCAATTCGTACTGGTAGGGGCCATACCGCGGGTCCAGCTCATTGATGTAGTGGGTCGACTCCACCATCGGTACCAGCGGCGTATACGGCTCCTGCTCTTCCGGTGCCTTGACCGGCTCACGGCGCCACAACCGATAGGCGATGAACAGCGCCAGACCCAGCGCAGCCGCGCCGAGGAACAGCCAGAGGCCATCTGGCCCCACGCTGTGCATCAGTAGCGAGGCACTGAACGGCCCGACGATGGAGCCCACGCCATAGCACATCAGGATCTTCGCATTGGCCTGGATGGTCTCTTCCGGTTCGAGCCAGTCATGGGTGTGGGCCAGGCTCAGCGAGTAAAGGGTGTGCAGCATCGCAGTATGGAAGCTCGCGACGAAAACCAGCAGCCAGTAACTCGATCTTGCGGCGAACACGATCAGCACGCCGGATATCGTCATCACCAGCGCCATGCATAGGATGACCTTGCGGCGGTCGAAGCGATCAGAGACCCTTCCTAGCGTCCACTGCGCGATAAGTGCCACCAGCGTGGTGATCGACATGAATTTCGCGGTCTGAGCGGTCGTGAGGCCGATCTCCTGGCCATAGTAAGGGGTCATTGCAAAGAAGGCCTGGACCATGAGCCCCGCCACGAATGCCCCTACCAGCCCGACCGGCGCCCGAGTCATCAAGGTTCGCAGCGAAATCTTGGCGGACACGTCGTGACTGCTGCGCAACGGCCCCTGGATACGGTGGATCGAAAGCGGCACCAGCGACAGTGCGAACAGGACACCAGCCACCGAAAACAGCACGAAAGTGGCCGGATCCGCCATGTTGAGCATCCACTGGCCGCCCGCCAGGGAGAGCGTCGAGATCACCAGATACCAACCCAGTACCCGACCACGATTCTCGTTGGTGGACTCTCCAGAGACCCAGGATTCCATCACCATCAACAGCCCCGCGGTCGCCGCACCGCCAAACAGCCGCCAGACCAGCCATGCCCAGGGATTGACCCAGAGCCCATGGAGTATCGCCGTCGCTGCCAGCAACGCCCCACAGGCCGCGAACACGCGGATGTGACCGACGCTACGTATGCGCTTTTCCAGCCAGTAGCTGCCCGCGACGAAGCCCAGCGAGAAGCAGGACATGAGCAGACCCGCCATCTGGGAAGGAAACGCTTCCAGCGACATGCGCACGCCGAGCAGCGTCATGATCAGTCCGTGCCCCAGCAGGAAGCTGATTTCACACAGGAACAGGATCGGCAGGGTCGCGGGTAGTGAACGCAACGAGGTTCTCCATTAGGCGTCAATAGGTGAAATCCGGCGCAAGCACATCGAATCGCGTCGAAGAGCGCCGAATGTCGAAATCAGAAGGCAACGGCGGCGGCAGTCTATCAACTCGAAGCAGCTCTTGCCGAGACCACTCGCCAAGCCCGCATTCCGGGGACCGACACGAATTATTCACATCTTCTGTGGATAACACTGTGCATTTCCGGTGGCCGATGGCGATGGCCGCCGACCCTACCGACACCGGTCTTAGATTGGTTAGTTTTTCGGCAATGATGGATCTCAACCTTTCCGGGATTCCGCCACGGGATTCGCGTAGACCACCACGCGGCATCGGGATCCCAGCCGAAGCGCTGTGCAGTCTGGCGACATTCCAGTAACATCGGGCCAAGTCATTGATGGAGAATGGCATGTCGACCCTGAAAGGGTGTGTCAGCGTCCTGCTGCTGGTTCTCAATACGCTCTTCTGGGGTATGCCTCTGGTGGCGCTGACGATATTGAAACTGGTCACCCCCACCCGGCGCTGGCGCCTTGGGGTGCTCGGCGGGCTCCACTGGATCGCCCTCGCCTGGGTGAAAACCAACAACGTCTGGATTCGCCGCTGGATTCGTCCCACGATCCACGCCGACCTCCCCGACTCGCTCTCTCCACGCCGGTGGTGGCTGGTCATGGCCAATCACCAGAGCTGGACCGATATCATCGCCCTGCTCTACGTGCTGACGGGTCGCCTCTCGATGCCAAAATTCTTTCTCAAGCGAGAGCTCATTCTGGTGCCGATCGTCGGATTGGCCTGGTGGGCCCTGGAGTTCCCGTTCATGCGTCGCTACACCCGCGAGAAGCTGGCTCGGAATCCCAAGCTCGCCGAGCGGGACCGCCAGGCGACCCGGCGCATGTGCGATCATGCCCGCGAGATGCCGATGACGATCTACAACTTCGTCGAAGGGACTCGCTGCACGCCTGAGAAGCAGCGCCTTCAGAAGAGCCCCTACCGTCATCTCCTGCGGCCCAAGGCCGGCGGCGTCGCCCAGGTGATCGGGCTGCTGGGGCCGCGCCTGGACGGTATCATCGACGTCACCCTTCACTACCGTCGGGGCACACCCAACTTCTGGGACTTCCTGTGCGGGCGCGAGGCCGACGTCGCGATCGTCGCGAGATGTCTCGACAGGCCGCAGTGGATGCTGGACGGGGGCTACGACGATGCCCAATACAAGGAACGTTTCTACACATGGTTGAATGCACTGTGGCAGGAAAAAGACGCGGCGCTCTCCTCCTACTCCTGGGATTGATGCTCTTGCTCGCGGGCTGCGCGAGCGGGGGTGGTAGCCAGGCCCGCATCGCCGACGGCGGTGGCTGGGTGACGGTGCAGCGTGGCGACACGCTGGGCAAGATCGCGGACCAGGCGGGCATACCGCTGCTCCGGCTCCAGCGCTTCAACCCCGGCGTGGATTCGCGCCGCCTTGCGGTCGGCCAGCGCCTGCTGCTGCCTTCGCAACAGGAGCGCGCACCCGGCGGCGGCCCCTACCGTTACCAAGTGAGACGAGGAGACTCCCTCTACTCGATCGCGCGATACTTCGGCGCCAATCCGCAGCGTGTCCAGGCCGCAAACACGGGCATCGATCCCTCCCAGTTGGCCGTCGGCCAGTTGATCCAGGTACCGCTGGCAGGCGGCTCGGCGGGTCGTCGTTCATCAGCGCCAACACCGGCGGCATCTCGATCGCTGCCCGATCCCGGCCCGCTCCCTTCGTCGGCAGGGGGCTGGCGCTGGCCCTTGGAGAACTACACCATCGAGCGCCGCTTCGGACGAGATGCCCACGGCACACTGCAGCCAATGATGCTGACGACACCCTCGCCTGCCACGGCCAGGGCAACCACCTCGGGCAAGGTCAGATTCGCCAGTGGCATGCGTCAGTTGGGGCAGGTCGTCATCCTCCACCACGCCGACAACATGCAGAGTGTCTATGCGTTCTGCGACAAGTTGATGGTGTCGGAGGGACAAGCGGTATCCGCCGGCACCCCGCTGTGCGAGATCGGAAAGGAGAGCGCCAGCAGCCGATATCATCTGCTTTTCGATCTCCGCCATGGCGGCAAGCCCGTGGACCCCGCACGCGTGCTACGCTAATCAACGGTGTCATGAATTCGTCATTACCGTGACGCATTGACGTCATCGGCAGCCCCCAGTATCGGAGACCGGTTCGAACACGGTTGGCGATCGGGCTGGACTGCTGGAGAGCCTCGCTGGCGTGGAAGGAGTGGTAAAGATGCGTGTAGCCCTGGTCAGTGAAACCTGGGCGCCGGAGGTCAACGGCGTGGCTCATACCTTGAGCCAGCTCGCCAGCCATCTGGCATCCAAGGGGGTCCTGCTTCAGCTGATTCGTCCCAGCCCGGTGAATGGCGAACGTGACGCCCTGGCTGAACGAGACATTCACGTCAGGGGAATCGCCCTTCCCATCTATGCCGACGTGCACATCGGCTTGCCGTGCCGCCGCCGGCTGATCCGGCTCTGGCGACAGGAGCGTCCGGACGCCATCTACATTGCGACCGAAGGTCCACTCGGCTGGTCGGCGTTGAATGCCGCTCGACACCTGCGGATCCCGGTGGTCAGTGGCTTTCATACCAACTTCGATCAGTATGCCAGCAACTATCATCTCGGCTGGAGCATCCCCATCGCTCGCCGGGGTCTGCGGTATTTCCACAATCGCTGCGAGGCGACCCTGGTCCCCACCGCGGCACAGCAGCAAATGCTCGAGAGCAGCGGATATCGGCGGGTCTCGGTACTCGCCCGGGGCGTCGATGCCCAACGCTATCGCCCCTCGCGCCGGGACGTCGAGCTCAGGCGCGAATGGGGAGCCGGTCCGCACCAACCGGTGGCACTCTATGTCGGACGGCTCGCCAGCGAGAAGAATATCGACCTGCTGGCCGACACGATGGCGGCGATGCAGCGTGTCAATCCAGCGCTGGTACAGGTCCTGGTCGGAGACGGGCCGGCACGCAAGACGATCGCCAGACGCCTGCCGGAAGCCGTATTCACGGGCTTCAAGACAGGCGAAACGCTGGCACGGCACTATGCCAGTGCGGACATGTTCATCTTTCCCTCGCTGTCGGAGACATTCGGCAACGTCGTTCCGGAGGCCATGGCCTCCGGGCTAGCCGTGGTGGCCTTCGATCATGCGGCAGCGGGAGAGTTGATCACCGACAACATCGATGGTCGCCTGGTGCCGCCCGAAGATGCCCAAGGCTTCATCCAGGCCGCCAGCGAGCTATGCCGACAGCCTGCAATCTACGCTCGATTGGGCCGTCAGGCTCACCAGCGCGTCTCGAGCCTTAGCTGGAGCCACATTGGTGATCGCTTTCTTGCGCAGTTGATTCAAGTTCAGGGGACCCAACATGCCGCCACGCACTCAACGTCTCACGTTTGAGCGACTGGATCGCTTCGAGAGCCGGCTCAGCCACCGTCTGGCGGAGCTGTCTCGCCATGCCCCGACACTCTGGCTCTTCCGCTGCGTCAGCCGATTGGGAGACTGGCCTGCCTGGGTGTTCCTGGCCCTGTTGCAGCCGCTGCTTCACGGCCGCCAGGGCTGGTGGCTCGCGGTTCAGTGGGGCCTGACGGCCAGCGTCGCCGCCCTGCTCTACCGGCTGCTGAAGACTCGCCTGTGTCGTGAGCGACCCTATATCACCTTCACCACGATCCGCTGCACCATGCCGCCCGTGGATCGCTACAGCTTTCCCAGCGGCCATACCTTGCACGCGGTCATGTTCACCAGCCTGACCGCCGCCAGCAGCCCGCAGCTGCTGCCCGTGGTCCTGCCGCTTGCCGGCCTGATCGCTATTTCCCGCGTGATACTGGGACTCCATTACGTCAGTGACGTGATCGTGGGGGCGCTGATCGGGGCGGGCCTCGCCTGGTGCAGCGGCCTGCTGGCATTGATGATCTGGAACTGAAGCGTCTGTATGTCCCACCCTGACCGCTGGCAATGCGTCGCCGCCGCTCCGCCGTTGATGCTGCTCCCCGATTTCATCGCCGCCGCCGAGGCCTCCGCCATTCAGCACCGGCTCGAGCGGGAGATCACATGGTCGTCGCCGACCCTGTCGCTCTACGGCAAACGACATGTGATTCCTCGCTCCCAGTGCTGGATGGGCGATGACGGCGCTAGCTATCGCTACTCCGGTCGCGCCCTGCAGCCCTGGCCCTGGCACCCGCTGGTGGCGGATCTGCGAAACCGGGTGATCCATGCGCTCGAGACGTCAGATCTACCCTGCCAGGACTTCAACAGTGTACTGCTGAACCGCTACGAGAGCGGCGACCAGAGAATGGGATGGCACAGCGACGACGAGCCCGAGCTGGGAGCAGATCCCATCGTCGCGTCGGTCTCGCTCGGCAGCGAACGCCCGCTTCGCTTTCGGGAAAAGAGCGCCGACGCCCGTCGCGCCTTCAACGTCTGGCTACCTCACGGCAGCCTGCTGCTGATGGGCCCCGGCGCGCAATCTCGATGGCAACACGCGCTGGCGCCACGCGCGATCGACGGCGCCCGGATCAACCTGACCTTCCGCCGAATCCGATAGCCAGCCTCGCTCCTGCTATAACGGACAGAAAAAAGCCTCTCGATTGAGGAGGCTTTCAAGATAACGGTATAAACCTGGAGATGTTGGGGAATCAGCCGCGATGGTAGTTGGCGGGTACGAAAGGCATCGGCGTGATCACCATCGGCAATCGCTTGCCGCGAACGTCGGCATAGAGCGTTGCGCCTTTCTCAGCGGCCTCGACCACGACGTAGGCCATGGCGACAGGCGCACCTACACTCGGTCCAAAACTACCCGAGGTGACCTGCCCGACCATCTGATCATCCGCGTCGAACAGCTTGGCCCCCTCTCGGACCGGCGCTCGGCCTTCGCCAAGCAGACCGACACGGCGGCGGCGATGATCCTTGGCCTGTAGCTGGTGCAGAACCCTGTCCGCGCCTGGGAAGCCGGCTTCCCGCTCTCCGCCAACGCGACGAGGCTTGCCCACCGCCCAGGAGAGGCTGGCTTCGACAGGCGTGGTGGTCGTGTCGATATCGTGCCCGTAGAGGCAGAGTCCAGCCTCGAGGCGCAAGGAGTCTCGCGCTCCCAGGCCGATGGGCTCGACCTCCGGCTGATCGACGAACCAGCGTGCCAGCGTTTCGGTCGCCTCGGACGGTACCGAGATCTCGAAACCGTCTTCGCCGGTGTACCCGCTTCTGCTTATCCAGATCTCGTTGCCCATGACCTCGAACCGGTCATGCTCCATGAAGACCAGATCGCAAGCCGCAGGACAGAGCCGCTGCATGACGGTCGCGGCATCGGGGCCCTGCAGCGCCAGCAGCCCGCGGTCGAGGACCTCGACATCGTGATTCGCCCCGAGCCCGGTGCGCAGCAGCGCGAGGTCCTGGTCCTTGCATGCGGCATTCACCACCACGTACAGCGAGTCGCCCTGGTTGACGATCATCAGGTCGTCCAGGATGCCACCTTCGCTGTTGGTGAACAGCGCGTAGCGCTGCCCTCCTTCCGCCAGTCCGACGACATCGGCGGTGACCAGAGTCTCCATCGCCTTCGCTGGCGCGGGTCCGGTCACCATCAGCTGCCCCATGTGGGAAACGTCGAACAGCCCACAGGCCCGGCGCGTATGCTCATGCTCCTTCTTGACGCCCAGCGGATACTGCACGGGCATGCTGTATCCGGCGAATGGCACCATCTTGCCACCGAGCTCTTGATGCAGCGTGAACAGCGGGGTCTGTTTCATGTCGGACATGGATGTCTCCAGATCAGGGCAAATAGAAAAACGTTACGCTTTAGGGCCGCGACCTTCCAGCTCCTCTCCCGGCAGAACCGTCTTGCCGGCGAAGTGATCCCGGGTCAGCTTGAACACCACCGGCGACAGCAGCGCCAATGCGATCAGGTTGGGAATGGCCATCATCGCGTTGAAGGTATCCGCCACCAGCCAGATGAAGTCCAGCTTCGCCATGGCCCCGACCGGCACTGCCAGCACGAACAGTATGCGATACAGCAGAATCGCGCGGTCGCCGAACAGATACTGGAAGCACTTCTCGCCGTAGAACGACCAGCCGAGAATGGTGGTGAAGGCGAATATCGACAGCGCTATCGCCACGATGTGCTGCCCCAAGCCGGGCAAGGCGCTGTCGAAGGAGAGCGAGGTCAACCCCGCGCCGCTTTCGCCGTCGAGCCAGTGGGTCGAGGTCAGAATCACCAGCGCAGTCATGGTGCAGACCACCAGCGTATCGATGAATGTCCCCAGCATGGCGATCAGTCCCTGACGGACCGGATTGCGGGTCTGCGCTGCGGCATGTGCGATGGGCGCGCTGCCCAGGCCGGCTTCGTTGGAGAAGATCCCGCGGGCGACACCAAAACGGATCGCCGCCGCTACTGCCGCGCCGGCGAAGCCACCACTGGCCGCAATCGGCTGGAAGGCGTGTGAGAAGATCGTGCCCAGAGCGCCACCGATCTGGTCGGCGTTCAGCACCAGCACGACCACGCCGGCCGCGAAATAGGCAACGGCCATCAACGGCACGAGCTTGCCGGCGACGCGGGAGATGCGCTTGATTCCGCCCAGGATCACCGCGCCGGCCAGCACCATGATGATCAGACCGGTCAACCAGGCCGGCACCCCGAATGAGGTCGTCAACGCATCCGCGACGGAGTTGGATTGAACGGTATTGCCAATGCCGAAGGCCGCCACCGCACCGAAGAACGCGAATAGCCCGCCCAACCATGCCCAGCGCTTGCCGAGCCCGTTACGGATATAGTACATCGGGCCGCCGACATGATTGCCGGTCGAATCGGTCTCGCGGTAACGGACAGCCAACACGGCTTCGGCGAACTTGGTCGCCATCCCCACCAGGGCTGTCAGCCACATCCAGAACACCGCGCCCGGACCTCCGAGCGCAATGGCGGTAGCGACGCCGGCGATGTTGCCGGTCCCGATGGTCGCGGAGAGCGCTGTCATCAACGCGTTGAAGGGAGAAATCTCGCCCTCGTCGCGACTATCGGCTTCACTGCGTCGTCCCTGCCACAGCAGACTGAAACCGAGGCCAAGCTTGCGAATGGGCATCAACTTGAGCCCTAGCTGCAGATAGATACCGACCCCAAACAGCAAGATCAGCATCAATGGCCCCCAAACGACACCATTGATGGCACTGAAAACCGCATTGAGTTGCTCCACGTCGACCTCCATTCTCACGTTGTTGTTGCTGTCGAACGGGCCAGAACGGCCAACCGTCGCCACGATCGATCATTAATAAGTCAAAGCGTGGCAACAATAGAGGATTCAACTACGCGTTCACAATTATTCCAAAGCATTCATCCAGCAGCCGCCGCCATGCCTCATATGACGGGACGATACACCTTAGCGAAAAGCGCCTGGTGTTTCCAATAAGAAACTTTTTCCTCATCGCCATTCCGGGTGTCCGGACCTGGCGTAGCGATGTCCAGTGGCGGCGGTCGGCGACGGAGCGACCGATGTCGGTGGCGTATATGCCGGGGCTCTGCGGAGATCGCCTCCCGACACTGGACGTTTCGTGGATCTGGGCTCAACCTAGGAGCGCACTCCACGCAAAGGTGCGCTGGAGACGCTCGAGACTATGCCAATCGATCCCGCATTCGTGCATAATGCTCACCAAAATTCCCCATATCGAAAACTGTTTCGTATAGGAAACTCCCATGAGCGATATCCCCAATAACCTGCTGTACACCGATAGCCACGAATGGGTGCTGGACAACGGCGACGGTACCGTGACCGTCGGTATCACCGATCATGCCCAGGAAGCCCTCGGAGACGTGGTCTTCGTCGAACTTCCGGATCCCGGGCGGGAGCTGGACGCCGGCGACGAGTTTGGCGTCATCGAGTCGGTGAAGGCCGCCTCCGACCTATACTCCCCCCTGGCGGGAGAGATCGTCGAGGTCAACGAGTCGCTGGAGGACGCGCCGGAGACCGTCAACGATTCACCCTATGGTGACGGCTGGATTCTCAAGCTGCAATTGACCGATCAAGGCGATCTGGAGTCGCTGATGTCGGCGGACGCCTACCGCGAACTGGTTGCCGCCGAGGAAGATCAGGACGACTGATCGCCGCCTCGCCCTTACCCGCTCGGCCGTTCGCTGCCATCGTCGTCGAACGGCCGCCCCTTTCCCCGCCAACCTCGCCGGATAGATCATGCCCACCGAGACTCGCCCTCTGACTGACCTGGCCAATCACGCCGACTTCATTCAGCGTCACAATGGCCCGAATTCTCTCGACGTCACCGAGATGCTCAAAGCGCTCGACATGTCATCGCTGGAGACGCTGATCGATCGTACCATTCCCAAGGGAATCCGACTCGGCCGGGAACTGGATCTGGATGGCCCGCGTGGCGAATCGGAGGCACTGGATTATCTACGGGGTCTGGCTCGCCAGAACAAGGTCTTCAAGAGCTACATCGGTCAGGGCTACTATCCGACGCACCTGCCTGGCGTCATTCAGCGCAACGTGCTGGAGAATCCCGGTTGGTACACGGCCTATACGCCGTACCAACCCGAGATAGCCCAGGGACGCCTGGAGGGGCTGCTCAACTTCCAGCAGATGGTGATGGATCTGACCGGTATGGCGATCGCCAACGCCTCGCTGCTCGATGAGGCCACGGCGGCGGCGGAAGCCATGGCGCTCTGCCGGCGCGCCAACAAGAAGCAGAAGAGCCAGCGCTTCTTCGTCGCCGACAGCGTGCTGCCCCAGACCCTGGACGTGCTCCGCACCCGGGCGGCCTACCTCGGATTCGAGCTGGTCGTGGCACCCGCGAGCCAGCTGGCGCAGGAAGACGTTTTCGGCGCGCTGCTGCAGTACCCCGGTGTCGACGGCGACATCGTCGATATCGAAAGCCTCGTTGCCGAGGCCCGCTCGCGCCAGATCATGACCTGCGTCGCGGCGGACCTGATGAGCCTGGTCAGGCTGAAGGAGCCCGGCGCCATGGGCGTGGACATCGTGCTGGGCAACTCCCAGCGTTTCGGTGTGCCGATGGGTTATGGCGGCCCGCATGCCGCCTTCTTCGCCGCCAGCGAAGGGCTCAAGCGCTCCCTGCCCGGCCGGGTGATCGGCGTTTCCAAGGACAGCCGTGGACGCCCGGCGCTGCGCATGGCGATGCAGACCCGCGAGCAGCACATCCGCCGCGAGAAGGCGACCTCCAATATCTGCACCGCGCAGGCGCTGCTGGCAAACATCGCCGGGTTCTACGCGACCTATCATGGTGCCGACGGACTGCGAACCATCGCCGACCGTATTCATCGCCTCACGACCCTGCTCGCACAGGGTCTGAGGCAGCATGGGATCGCGCTCAAGCACGACAGCTGGTTCGACACGCTGACGTTGTCCGGTGTCGACAGCCACCGGATTCAGGGCCGCGCATTGACGCGCGAGATCAACCTGCGCTATCCCGCCGACGGAGAAGTCGGGGTCAGCCTCAACGAGACTACCACCGCGGCCGACCTGGCGGAGCTGTTCGATGTGCTGATCGGCGAGGAACACGGCCTTTCCGTCAGCGAGCTCGACCATCAGGCCATCGAGGGCGACGCCTGCGGGATCCCCGCTGCCTACCGCCGTCAGAGCGACTTCCTGCAGCATCCCAACTTCCAGCGTTTCCGCAGCGAAACCGAGATGCTGCGCTATCTCAAGCGCCTGGAAAATCGCGATCTCTCGCTGACCCATGCGATGATTCCGCTGGGTTCCTGCACCATGAAGTTGAACGCCACCAGCGAAATGATACCGATCACCTGGCCCGAGTTTGCCAACATCCATCCTTTCGCCCCTGCGGCGCAGACCACCGGTTATCGCCAGATGATCACCGAGCTGAGCGATTTCCTGATCGAGATCACCGGTTACGACAGCATCTCGATGCAGCCGAACTCGGGCGCTCAGGGCGAGTACGCCGGCCTGGTCGCGATTCGGCGGTATCAGGCCGCGGTGGATGAAGGCCATCGCGATATCTGCCTGATTCCCAGCTCCGCCCATGGCACCAACCCGGCCTCCGCGGCCATGGCCCAGATGAAGGTCGTCGTCGTCGAGTGCGACCGCGATGGCAATATCGACATGACGGACCTCGAAGCCAAGGCCGCGAAGCACAGCGCCAATCTGTCGGCCATCATGCTGACCTACCCATCGACCCACGGCGTGTTCGAGGAGAACATTCGTGATGCTTGTCGGATCGTTCATGACAATGGCGGCCAGGTCTATATCGACGGCGCCAACATGAACGCCCAGGTCGGGCTCTGTCGCCCCGGTGACTACGGCGGCGACGTCTCCCATCTCAACCTGCACAAGACCTTCTGCATTCCGCACGGCGGCGGCGGCCCGGGTATGGGCCCCATCGGCGTCAAGGCACACCTGGCGCCACACCTGCCCAATCACGTGGTGACTCCACAGGAAGGCATCGAGAAGAATTCCGGCGCGGTTTCGGCGGCCGCCTTTGGCAGCGCCTCGATCCTGCCGATCTCTTGGGCCTACATCAAGATGATGGGCGCCCGCGGGCTACGTGAAGCCACCGAGCTGGCCATCCTCAACGCCAATTACATCGCCAGGCGGCTCGAGACGCATTATCCGGTGCTGTATCAGGGTGCCAACGGCACCGTGGCCCATGAGTGCATTCTCGATGTGCGCCCGCTCAAGGCGGCGTCCGGTATCAGCGAAGAGGATATCGCCAAGCGTCTGATGGACTATGGTTTCCATGCCCCGACGATGTCGTTCCCGGTAGCGGGCACGCTGATGGTGGAACCCACCGAATCCGAGTCTCGCTACGAGATCGACCGCTTCTGCGATGCCATGATCGCGATTCGTGAAGAGATCGCCAGGGTCGAATCCGGGGAGTGGCCGAGGGACACCAACCCCCTGGTACTGGCACCGCACACCATGACGGACGTGACCGAGGAAGCGTGGAATCGCCCCTACTCCCGGGAGACGGCGGCATTCCCGACCGACGCCGTGCGCGAAGCCAAGTATTGGCCGGCGGTCAATCGGGTCGACAACGTCTTCGGCGATCGCAACCTGATCTGCAGCTGCCCGCCGATCGAGGCCTATCGGGAGGCTCTCTGAAGCGCATAGCAAGGATCCAACGACAACGGCCGCTCATCGAGCGGCCGTTGTCATTAAGCCAGGGACGGATAGGGTTCAGTGAGACTGATTTTTAACGCCGTATGGACAAGCACGGGCAGTTTTCAGACGGCCCCTAGTTGGGTTCCATGGCGGGCAGTTCGCTATAACCATACAGCGAGTTGAGTCGCTGCTGGCGAAAGGACTCGAGCAACTGGCGGTAACGCTTGGGCAGTTCGACGTCGGTTCGCGATACCAGATGCAACGTCTCATAGACCGGTTTCGACAGCGAGACCTCCTTGACCTGGCGCTGCCATGGCGAGGTTTCCAGCACCGGGCGCGACACGACCGTGAATCCCAACCCCCTGGCCACCGCATCCAGAACCTGCCCCACTTCATTGGTGAAGCCCTGCCGCGGAAAATGACTCATGCTGCGAAACTCGCTGCCGAAGTTGCTCTTCAACAGCAGGCTCGCATTGGTGTTGCCGTCGTTGTAGTTGACGAACCCGAGCGCGAGCAATTCACCGAGACTAGTGCCGGCGAAATCAGCCGGTACCACCAGACACAGTGGCTCCTGGTGCCAAGCCTCGTAACTCAAGTCGGGATGCTTGCTGACTTCGGTCACGATACCGACGTCATAACGACCGGCCACCACATCCTGAGCAATCTCGTGGTTGAAAGCGAAGCTGTAGTTGACCGTCAGCCCCGGATGCATCTGCTGATATCCCAGCAGGAAGGGGTAGAACATTAGGCCGACACTACCGGGCGAGGCAATACGACATTCACCGCTATCCGGTGAATCATCATCCAGTGAATGGCGAAAATGCTCGTGTTCGGCGAAAAGCTTCACCGCATAGTCGTAGGCCCGACGTCCCGCGTCGGTCAACGAGAAGCGGCGGCCATGTCGATTGAGCAGCGAGCGGCCGAGATACTCCTCGAGCTTGCGCACGTGCTGGCTGACGCCCGGCTGCGTCATGTCCAGCTTGCCCGCGGTCTGGGTAAAGCTACCTGTCTCGACGAGCATCATGTAGGTGCGGAAATACTGGGCGTTGAACATGGAAACGCGGATCACTCACGCTGTAAGCAATTAAAGCGCTTCGATTCGATGGCCTGCTGCTGCCGAAAGTCGATAACGCCTCGTTGTCGCCTGTGGACTTTCCAATCATAACAATTTATGCCCGAACTCGCACCGTCGCCTCCGAGAAAAGCCCGGCCGGGTCCTGGCCTTTCCCCACGATTTCCCGGTCCCGCCCCCACCGAACCCGAGCGGCGCCACGACGGCCTGATCCGCCCTCCCGCGCCACTGCGATAGGGACCGGTGCCTATGTTAGCATTGACGGGCTTTCACTCAGGATTGAAAAACGCTATGTCTGATCCCTTTGCGCAGCGCGCCAAGGCCGTGCAGCAAACGCTTCTCGCGATGGAGCAGCGCGCCGATGACAGCGAGCTGTTCGCGCTCGGCTACATGATTCCCCAGATCGGCCTGGTGCAGGAAATGGCCGAATACGATCCCGCCGATGTCGAAGCGGAAGACTTCGACGCCACCTACTGGCAATGGCTGGAGAGCACATTCGCTCAGGACAACATGAGCGAAGCCGATCGCGAACAGATCGCGGGACTCTGGCAAACCGCCGCTGCGCGGGCCGAGCACTGAATTATCGAACCTATTTGCACGAGGATGTCGTCCATGCCTGAGACGCTATCGACCATCGTCTCCCCCGAGGGCAGCCTCGAGGTGCTCTCTCAATCCGAAGTCAATCGACTCAGGGACACCTCGACCAGTGGCCTTCACGACCTGGTGCGCCGTTGTGCACTGGCAATATTGAATTGCGACACCCCTACCGACGATGGTCTGGCGGTGATGGAGACCTACAAGGACTTTGACATCGAAGTCCTGCAGCAGGATCGCGGCATCCGACTCAAACTCTCCAATGCCCCTGCCTGCGCTTTCGTCGACGGTCGCATGATTCGTGGTGTACGCGAGCAGTTGTCCGCCGTACTGCGTGACATCGTCTACGTCTACAACGAGATACAGAACAACCCCAAGTTCGATCTGGAGACCAACGAGGGAGCCACCAACGCGGTTTTCCACATCCTGCGTAACGCCAGCACCCTACGCACGGCCCACGAGCCAAGCATGGTGGTCTGCTGGGGCGGGCATTCGATCACCCGCGAAGAGTACGACTACACCAAGGGGGTCGGGTATCACATGGGGCTGCGCGGGTTGGACATCTGCACCGGCTGCGGTCCCGGCGCCATGAAAGGCCCCATGAAGGGTGCCAATCTTGCCCACGCCAAACAGCGACGCCATGGCAGTCGGTATCTGGGGATTTCCGAGCCCGGCATCATTGCCGCCGAGTCTCCCAATCCGATCGTCAACGAACTGGTGATCATGCCGGACATCGAGAAACGTCTGGAAGCGTTCGTGCGTATCGGGCATGGCATCGTGGTCTTCCCCGGTGGCGTGGGGACGGCGGAAGAGATTCTGTATCTGCTCGGAATCCTCATGCACCCCGACAACCGCGACATTCCCTTCCCGGTCATTTTCACCGGTCCGGAGAGTGCCCGGGACTATTTCCAGCGTATCGACGAGTTCCTGTGCTATACCCTCGGCGAGTCGGTCCGTCGTCACTATCGCATCGTCGTGGACGACCCGATCACCGTCTCCCGCCTGATGCGCGACGGCATCCAAAAGGTGGCAGAGTTCCGACGCGAGCAGAACGATGCCTTCTACTTCAACTGGCGGCTCAATATCGAACGCGGGTTCCAGCAGCCCTTCGAGCCGACTCACGAAGCCATGGCGGCGCTGGCCCTGCATCACGATCAGCCGAACCACGAACTCGCCGCCAACCTGCGCCGGGCGTTCTCGGGCATCGTCGCCGGCAACGTCAAGGAGCCAGGTGTTCGCGCCATCGCCGCGCGCGGCCCCTTCCGCCTGCACGCCGAGCCCGAGCTGATGGCCCGCCTGGATGCGCTATTGACATCGTTCGTCGCCCAGGGCCGCATGAAACTGCCCGGCAGCGAATACGTGCCCTGCTACACCCTGGGCTAACGTCGACTGCCGGCGGCCCGCCCCGGATCACGATCAGGCCTGCCTGATCGTGATCCAGGGTTCTGAATCGAGTGGAAACGGTATCGAATAGGAAAGAGTGGGAAAGAGAAGCCTTTGACGGCCCCCTTTCCGGCTCTCAAGGCAACGACGATCGCCGAATGGCGTACCGGACACGGTGGCGAGTTTCAGTCCTGAAGGACGGGAAAACAGGCAGGACCCGACCGGATCTAGCGCCGTCGTCGCCAGAGACGCAGCACGACGTGTATCAGCAGCCCCAGGGCTGCTCCCTGCGAGAGCACTACCGCCCAATGATCGACCGCCACGTCGACCCAGTGCCAGGCGGAGATCAGCAGCCCACCGATTGCGAGGCAGACGACCAGGTGCCCTACGGCGCCGCGGCAGCGTTGACGCTCGGCGACGGCCATCAGACACCACAACCCTATCAACGCGACGGTGACCGCCGCAGCCAGGATGGCCAGCAGCCATAGCCGCGTCGGGTCATGCAGTAGCCAGTAGCGTGGCAGCGAGACCAACATCACCACCCACAGTCCGAGCAGCGTGCTCCAGCGCGTGGCGGTCAGTGCCCGCGACGCTGCCGGCCCCTGCTGTACCGTCACCCCTTCAACTCCTGCGATGCCAGCCACTCCTCCACCCAGGGCAGCGCGGCATCATCCGCCATGAACGTTTCCATGGCATCGATCTCGAGACGCTCTCCCAGCCGCGTCCCACCCAGATCGGCGAGCATCTCGTCGAGCGCCCGGCCGGAGCCGCAGAACGTGTCGCCATAAGAGCTGTCGCCCAGAGCGATCAGACCATAACGCAGAGCCGCGAGACTCGGCGACCGGGTCTTCAGCTCACGGACGAATGGCACGAAATCGCCAGGGAAGTCACCGCTCCCCGTGGTCGAGACACAGAACAGTGCCAGGTCGGGCATATCATCGGTCAACGCTTCCAGCGATGGCTGCTCGACGATAGTGACTTCATAACCGGACTGTTCGAACAAGGGAGAAACCTGCTCGGCGACATCGAGCGCACCGCCGTAGACGGTACCGACAAAAATCTTCAGCTTGGACATAACACTCAGTCGACAGTTGATTTGCGCGGGAGCTTAGCACACACCGGCAGCGGGGCTCACGCGCCGGAAACGAAAACGCGATCGCCTGCCAGCGTGATGCTGGCAGGCGATCGCGAAATCCGTGGGACCAAGAGGCCAGTCCGGCGGCTTACTCTTCCTGCAACTCACCGTCGAAGCTTTCGACTCGGGCCTTGAGCTTCTGGCCGGGACGGAAAGTCACGACCCGCCGGGCGGAAATGGGGATCTCCTCGCCGGTCTTGGGATTGCGTCCAGGCCGCTCCCGCTTGTCTCTCAGGTCGAAGTTGCCGAACCCGGAGAGCTTGACCTGTTCGTTCTCGCGCAGACATCCGCGAATTTCCTCGAAGAACGTCTCCACCATGTACTTGGCCTCTCGTTTGGAGAAACCAAGTTCGGTGTGAAGATGTTCCGCAAGCTCAGCTTTCGTCAGCGCTCCCATGATCGCTCCCTTCGCGCAGGATGACAGATCAACTCCGCAGCCTGGCACCGAAGCGAGCTTGAGCCGCCTGCACCACGTCTGCGATTAACTGATTGATTTCCTCGTCATTGAGAGTGCGCGAAGGATGCTGCCAGGTCAAGCCCAGGGCAACGCTCTTGGCTCCCGACTCGACACCGGCACCCTGGTAAACGTCGAACAGCTGCCAGCGAGTCAACCATTCGCCGGCCTGGGCCCGAATCGCTTCGACCAGCGGTGTGACGCCGACGCTCTCATCCACCAGGAAGGCCAGATCGCGGCGGACTTCCGGATATCGCGACAGCGGCTTGAACTTTGGTATGACACCGCGCGTCAGGGCTTCCTGCTCGACCTCGAACACATAAACGTCAGGCTTGATATCGAGCTGCGAGCGAACATCCGGATGCAGCGCGCCCAGCCATCCGACCGCCACTCCGTTGCGCTCGAGGCGGGCAGAGCGCCCCGGATGCAAAGCGGGATGCGACGCCGAGACGAACGTCCATTCCTCCCCGCATCCACTCATGGCCATCAGGCTCTCGAGGTCGCCTTTCAGATCGAAGAAGTCGACTCCCTCGCGACTGGCGGACCACCCTTCCGCACTGCGCGGCCCACAGATCAAGCCCCCGAACATCGATGTCTGGGTCAGGTCGTCCAGCGCCCCCTGAAACACCAGCCCGGTCTCGAACAGCCTGACGCGATGCTGCTGACGATTGAGGTTGTGGGTGAGCGCCTTGATCAATCCCGGGAACAGACTGTGACGCATGACCGACATGTCGCTGGAAATCGGATTCGCCAACGCGGGAGAAACGCCCTCCGGCACGATCAGGGACTGCAACTCGGGCGATACGAAGCTGTATGTCACGGCTTCCTGATAGCCCCTGGACACCATGTGACGACGGAGACGCTTCAACGGCTGGGTGGCCTCGTCGTCGGCCTTCAGCCACAGACGGGCCTCGGGTCGCGTGGCGGGCAGCCGGTTGTAACCATGGATGCGCGCCAACTCCTCGATCAGGTCTTCCTCGATCGACACGTCGAAGCGCCAGCTCGGCACCTGCACATGCCAGGTCTGCCCCGACACCGAACTGGTCATACCGAGCGAGCGGAAGATGCGCTGAATCTCCTCGTCCGCCAGACGCACGCCCAGGCAGGAAGCCAGACGATCACGGCGCAGCTCGACGCTACCCCGGTGCGGAAGGGTCGCGGGATTTCTTACTTCGGTGATGGGCCCGGGCGCGCCGCCGACGATCGAAAGCAGCAACTCGGTCGCCCGCTCCATCGCGGTGCGGGTGATATCCGGGTCCACTCCTCTCTCGAAACGGTGCGAGGCATCGGTGTGCAGCCCGAAATCCCGCGCCTTGCCAGCGATGGCCAGGGGCGAAAAGAAGGCAGCCTCCAGAAACAGGTGGCGTGTCCGAGACGTGACACCGGTAGACTCGCCGCCCATCACTCCCGCGATCGCCAGCGGGCCGCTACGATCGGCGATCACCAGCGTGGAGTCGTCCAGCGCCACCTCCTGTCCATCCAACAAGGTCAGGCGCTCGCCAACAGCCGCACGGCGGACTTCGATGCCGCCCTCCAGCGAGTCGAGGTCAAAGGCGTGCATGGGCTGGCCGAGCTCGAGCATGACGTAATTGGTCACATCGACCGCAGGATCGATGCTGCGGATGCCACTGCGACGGAGGCGTTCGCGCATCCACAGCGGAGTCTTCGCCGTCACATCGACGTCGCGAATGACACGCCCGAGATAGCGGGGACACCCTTCGCCATCGTGCACGCTGACCGGGAACTGGGCGTTGTTTCGGGCCACGACGGTAGAGACGGTCGGCTCGCTGACCTTGGTGCCGGTGACACTCCCCACCTCGCGTGCGACTCCACGAAGGCTGAGACAGTCACCGCGGTTGGGCGTCAGGTCGACGTCGATGGTGTGGTCGTCGAGGCCCAGCCAGGTTCGAAAATCCTGCCCGGTGAGCGCATCCGGTGGCAGCACGTAAATCCCATCCGAATGCCCCTCTTCCAAGCCGAGCTCGGAGGCCGAGCAGATCATGCCGCGGGACTCCACCCCACGCAGCTTGGCTTTCTTGATCTTGAAATCACCGGGCAGCACCGCCCCCACTCGCGCGAACGGGACCCGCTGCCCTATATCCACGTTGGGGGCGCCACACACCACCTGCACCGGCTCACCCGAGCCGTCATCGACCTGACAGACGTTGAGCTTGTCCGCGTCGGGGTGCGGCGACTTGTCGGTCACCGTTGCCACCACCACACCATGGAAGCTCGCGGCGACAGGCTCGACGGCATCGACCTCGAGTCCCGCCATGGTGATCGCATCGGCCAAGGCCTGCGTCTCCAGCGCCGGTGACACCCACTCGCGCAGCCATGCTTCGGAAAACTTCATCTTGACACTCCTTGACTGGGCGGTGGACTCAGTTGAACTGACTCAGAAAACGCAGGTCGTTATCGAAGAACAACCGGAGGTCGTTCACGCCATAGCGCAGCATCGCCAAGCGCTCGGCTCCCATCCCGAAAGCGAAGCCTGTATAGCGCTCAGGATCGATGCCTGAGTGACGGAATACTGCCGGATGCACCATGCCGCACCCCATCACCTCCAGCCAGCCACTCTGGGAACAGACTCGACAACCCTCGCCCCGGCACATCACGCACTGGATATCGACCTCGGCCGACGGCTCGGTAAAGGGGAAATAGGAGGGTCGAAACCGCACTTCCAGGTCATCACGCTCGAAGAACGCGTGCAGGAAGTCGGCAATCGTGCCCTTGAGGTCGGCGAAGCTGACACCCTCGTCGACCAGCAACCCCTCCACCTGGTGAAACATCGGCGTGTGCGTCAGATCGGAGTCGCTACGATAGACACGACCGGGACAGACGATTCGGATCGGCGGCTCCTGGGACTGCATGGTGCGAACCTGAACCGGCGAGGTGTGGGTTCGAAGAAGACGTGTCGCGTCGAAATAGAACGTGTCCGCCATGCCGCGAGCGGGATGGTGGGCCGGGATGTTGAGCGCTTCGAAGTTATGGAAATCGTCCTCGATCTCCGGACCGACGGCGACCTCGAAACCGATATGCTGAAACAGCGACTCGATGCGCTCCAGCGTTCTGGTCACGGGGTGCAGCCCGCCGTTGACCTCGCCCCGCCCCGGGAGCGTGACATCGACGCGTTCGGCTTCGAGCTGGGCCGCCAACGCAGCCTCATCGATCACCTGCTTGCGCTGATCGAGGTCCGCCTGCAAGGCCTGCTTGGCTTCATTGATGCGCTCACCGGCCGCCGGGCGCTCTTCGGCGGAAAGCCGACCCAGCCCCTTCAGCAAAGCCGTGATCTCGCCTTTCTTGCCCAGAAAACGCACGCGCACTTGGTCCAGGGCTTGGGCGTCTTCGGCAGCGGCGATCGCCGCTCTCGCCTCGTTCACCAGGGCAGGGAGATGATCCATCCGTCGAGCTCCGCTTGTCGTTCGGCATGCCGCGCCGCCTCTCATGGGCCACGCAGCAAAACGGTATAAAAAAACAGGGGAAGAGCAGCTGCTCTTCCCCTGGATCGGTCGTACAACGCATTGCCCGTCAAAGGCAAGGCATGACCCGCTTATGCAGCTTTGGCTTTTTCGACGAGCGCCGTAAAGGTCGCTTTTTCGTGAACTGCCAGATCAGCCAGCACCTTGCGGTCGATCTCGATGCCGGCCTTCTTCAGACCCGCCACGAAACGACTGTAGGACATGCCGTTGACGCGAGCCGCCGCGTTGATACGCGTAATCCACAGAGCGCGGAATTGACGCTTGCGCTGGCGGCGGTCGCGATACGCATACTGCCCGGCTTTGATAACGGCCTGCTTGGCTACGCGGAAGACGCGCGAGCGCGCACCGTAGTAGCCCTTGGCCTGCTTCATGATCTTCTTGTGACGACGACGTGCGACGACACCACGCTTGACGCGAGACATAGTACTCTCCTGACGTTAAAGACTGACGACCAAGTGTTACAGGTTGGGCAGCATGCGGGTGACGAGCTGCTTGTCGGCAGCGTGTACCTGCTTCATGCCACGCAACTGACGCTTACGCTTGGTGGACTTCTTGGTCAGGATGTGACTACGAAAAGACTGCTTGTGCTTGAAGCCGTTACCAGTCTTCTTGAAGCGCTTGGCAGCGCCACTGTTGCTCTTGATTTTCGGCATGGGAAAAACTCCACTCCGTTTTATTGAGAAAACCCGAGGCCGGACGTGACGAGTTCGCACTCGCCACGCCCCGTTCGACTTGCCAGCGGATCACTTCTTCTTGGGCGCAAGGATCATGATCATCTGCCGACCTTCCATCTTGGGGAAGGACTCGACAGCGGCCAGCTCTTCGAGATCGGCGGCAATCCGTTCCATCAGTCGACGACCGATGTCCTGGTGTGCCATTTCACGACCCCGGAAACGCAGCGTGACCTTACCCTTGTCGCCACCTTCGAGGAAACGTATCAGGTTTTTCAACTTCACCTGATAGTCGCCCTCGTCCGTGCCAGGCCGGAATTTGACTTCCTTGACCTGGATCTGTTTGGTCTTCTTCTTCTGAGCAGATTTTTGCTTCTTCTGCTCGAAGAGGAACTTGCCGTAGTCCATGATTTTACAGACGATGGGATCGGCATTGGAAATCTGAACGAGATCCATTCCGGCTTCCTCGGCGCGTTCCAGCGCCTCTTGCATGGGAACGACTCCCACCTGTTCGCCCTCGGCATCGATAAGGCGAACTTCGTCTGCACGAATACGGTCATTGATGGGCGCGCGCTTTTCCTGAGGGCGCCCGCGCTGATTATTACGCTTGATCGTTAGATCTCCGTTTGGCGATTAACGTTGCTGCTCAGTGCCTGTCCGGCTGGCCATCTCGCTGGAGCTGCGCCAGCAGCGCCTCCAACGATAGCGACCCAAGATCCTCACCGGACCGAGTACGCACTGCAACGGCACCCGATTCGACTTCCTTATCGCCGACAACCAGCAGATAAGGAATCTTCTGCAGCGTATGCTCGCGGATTTTAAAGCCGATCTTCTCATTCCTCAAGTCCGACTCGACTCGGAAACCCGCTTCACGCAAGCGTTTGGCGAGTTTTTCGGCATAATCACGCTGAGCATCCGTGATGTTGAGCACCACAGCCTGGACCGGAGAGAGCCACAAGGGCAAGGCCCCGGCGTAATGCTCGATCAAAATACCGACAAAACGCTCCATCGAGCCCACGATGGCACGATGCAGCATGACCGGCACCTGACGCGAGCCATCTTCGGCGACGTACTGCGCTCCCAGGCGACTCGGCATCATGAAGTCGACCTGCATGGTTCCAACCTGCCACTCACGTCCCAGGCAGTCCTTCATGTGGTATTCGATCTTCGGACCATAAAACGCGCCCTCGCCAGGCAGCTCCTGCCACTCGACATCGCAGTTGCTAAGCGCTGCGCGAAGTGCATCCTCCGCGCGATCCCACGTCTCGTCACTACCGAGGCGCTTGTCGGGACGCAGCGCGATCTTGACGGCGATATCCTCGAAGCCGAAGTCACCATAGACCTCGAGCGCCTGGCGATGAAAGGCAGTCACCTCGGGCTCGATCTGCCCCTCGGTACAAAAGACATGCCCATCGTCCTGAGTGAATGCTCGAACCCGCATGATACCGTGTAAGGCGCCCGAAGGCTCGTTGCGATGGCAGCCACCGAACTCACCATAGCGAATCGGCAACTCACGATAGCTGCGCAAGCCCGAATTGAACACCTGGACATGCCCAGGGCAGTTCATCGGCTTGAGCGCATACTCACGCTTTTCCGACTCTGTGAAGAACATGTTGTCGGCGTAGTTGTCCCAGTGGCCGGACTTTTTCCACAACGACACATCCATGATCTGGGGGCACTTGATCTCCTGATACCCGCTACGCTTGTAGACGCCTCGCATGTACTGCTCGACGACTTGCCAAAGCGTCCAACCGCGAGGGTGCCAGAAGACCATGCCTGGCGCCTCTTCCTGCATGTGAAAGAAGTCGAAACGCCGTGCCAGCTTGCGGTGATCGCGCTTTTCGGCCTCCTCCAGCCGCGTCAGGTACGACTTCAGCGCTTTCTTGTCACCCCAGGCCGTGCCATAGATTCTCGTCAACATGCGCTTCGATGCATCGCCACGCCAATAGGCACCGGCCAGTTTGGTCAGCTTGAACGCCTTGAGATGGCGAGTGTTCGGCACGTGGGGGCCGCGACACATGTCAATGTATTCCTGGTGATGATAGAGACGGATGGTCTCGTCCTCAGGAATACCCTCGACGATCTCCTGCTTGTAAGGCTCGTCTCGCGATACGAAGACCGACAGGGCTTCAGCGCGATCGACGTACTCTCGAACGACATCGTACTCCTGCTCGATGAGCGATTTCATCCGCGCCTCGATGGCCTCCAGGTCCTCGGAAGAGAGCGAGGTTGCAAAATCGATATCGTAGTAGAAACCGTCGTCGATCACCGGACCGATGGCCATTTTGGCGTCCGGATACAACTGCTTCACCGCATGCCCCAGCAGGTGGGCGCACGAGTGACGAATGATCGCGACCCCCTCTTCATCGCGGGCGGTCAGAATCGCCACCTCGGCGTCACGGTCAATGACGTCGGCGGCATCGACTTCAACGCCATCTATCTTTCCCGCGATGCACGCCTTGGCCAGCCCAGGGCCGATAGATTCGGCCAGCTGCATCACGGTAATGGGTTCTTCAAACGTTCTTTGGCTGCCGTCGGGCAGTGTCACAATAGGCATCAAAACATCCTTACGTTCAGTGGTGGTCCACACCAAAGACCACATGAACTCGATCGATCAACAGAACACCCCCTCCATGCGACAGGACCTGCATACGGGCAGGCCGACCGATACGCGAGGGAAGTGGATTGGCATCGCCCTTCGGCGGTTACGGGGAACCGTAGACTAGCAGCGGCAACGCCGCTTGACCATCCATGAACGGCCAGTCGCCCCTGGGGGCAACCATTTTGTTGCTACAAACATTGAGGGCGCCCGAAGGCGCCCTCAAAATCACGTCAGAAGCGTGTTGGGAAAAGACTTATTCCCACTCGCCCAGTTCGACGCGACGGTTCTGAGCACGACCTTCAGCGGTATCGTTGCTGGCGATCGGCTGCTCTTCACCGTAACCGATAGTGGTGATGTTACTGGCAGAGAAGCCCTTGTTGACCAAGTAGGCCTTGACGGAGTCCGCACGACGCTGCGACAGATCCTTGTTGTAGGCTGCAGGACCGACGGAGTCGGTGAAGCCTTCAAGGCGGATGCGCAGTTGGTCGTTGGACATCAGCTTCTCGGAGATGCCGTCCAGGATAGCTTCAGCGCTGGAGGTCAACTTGGCCGAATCGAACTCGAAGTTGACGTCACGCAGCACGAGGTCTTCCTCGCAGCCCAGCGAGTTGACTTCTGCGCCAGCCGGGGTGTTCGGGCACTGATCCTGGTAGTCCGGCACGCCGTCACCGTCAGAATCCAGCGGGCAACCCTGAGCGTTGACTTCTACGCCAGCCGGAGTTCCCGGGCACTGGTCCATGTAGTCCGGCACGCCGTCACCGTCGGTGTCGAGCGGACAGCCCACGGCGTCGACCGCTACGCCAGCCGGCGTGTTCGGGCACTGGTCGCGATCGTCGGGCACGCCGTCGCCATCGCTATCCATGACGTTCGAGGAATAGTCGGCACAAAGCAGTGCACCGGCAGTAGCACCGGCAACGCCACCAACTGCAGCACCGGTATCTTCGTCGGAATCGCTGCTGGTCGCGTAGCCGATGCCACCACCGATCAGGCCGCCGGCGATGCCGCAGACGAACGGGGACTGATACCAGGCCTGGTCTGACGAGCTACCGGTGGATTCCATACCGGAACTGGCACAACCAGAGAGACCGACTACCAGAGCGGAACCCAGTAGCAGGCCAGTCGTTGATTTTTTCATGTAAGACTCCTTCTTAACACAGCGCTAGTCGTAACGGGCGTTACCCAGCGGCTTCGAGTATAGAAGCCGAATTCGTCAAGAGAAAGGTGTTCCTTCCCCAACGACAAAGAAATCTCTCGGCGACCGTCATTCGCGTCGACTTGAGCAGTGGTCAATGTTCCCATTGTCCCTTTTCTTTGCAGCTCCGTAACAGCATTATCGATTCCAGCCCGAGATGCAAACCCGTGTCGGGAAACACTGTTCTTTTTTAGCATCATTTCCAAGATTGGCAAAGTGGATTAGCGAAAACTTCGCTTTTTAATCCCTATCCTTTCGCATCACGGGCGCATCACGCGCCTACTTCACTTTCGCGCCGTAACCGAATAACAACTGTCGGCGACCGAAGGCCCGGATCTCAGTTCGCGGCGCGGGAAGCGCCGTGTCCCGACCACTTGAGACAGAAAGCCTGCAGCGCCGCCGCCGCATGGTGAAGACTGCGCTCATGCCTGGCCGCAATGGCCTCACGCTCCTTGTCCTCCCGGTGGCGGTCTTTCGGCGACAGTTCGCGCCGGGCCTGATGGGTGTGCAGATGCTTCGCTTCGGCCTGGACTTCGCGGAATACTTTCCAGCCATCCCGCTCGGTCAAGCGATGATCGATGATATCGAGCAGCACTTTACAGCGTAACGCGCCCTCGACCATGTCCACCTGGCGTTCGAGCATGGCCTGAGACAGCGCCTGCAGGCTCTCGATGCAATTTCGATTGGCGCGCGCGACTTCCTCCTCCCGGCGCGCTTTGCGCCGCTCGACCTCACGCCAAAGTCGCCACGCATAAACGGACAGCGCAACGATGACGAGCATGGCCAGGAGTGAAAGCCCTACCGCAAGAGACAAGGACATGAGAGAGAAAGCCGCCTTCTGGTGATGTGGTCATCGAGGTTTCCGAGACACCGACGCCACGACGCTTTCGTGACGGCGCCCCAGGTTGTCAGTCAATCCGGCCAGACGTCCCGCCATACGCCGTCCAAGGAGGCGCAGGCCACGAAGGCCGGGTTCAGCAGGCTATCCCCGGCATTGTAGCGCAGCGCTCTCCAGGAGTGGCAATCGACAAGATGTCCGCCGGCGCCTTCCAGCACGGCCTGCGCCGCGGCAGTATCCCACTCGCTGGTTGGACCGAACCTAGGATAGAGATCGGCCAGGCCCTCCGCCACCCGGCAGCACTTGAGCGAGCTGCCCAGTTCCTCGACTTCGACATCGCCCAGTGACTCGATCAGACGCCGGGTGCTCGCCCCTCGGTGAAAACGGCTGACGACGAGACGCAAGGGGTTGTGTGAGCGGACCTGCAGTGACTCCCAAGCCCCGCCATCACTCGCCTGGTACCAGGCTCCTCGAGCCGGCTCACCGACCCATATCTCTCCGGTGCGCGGTTTCCCGACCACCCCCAGCACGGGAAGGTTGCTGTCGATCAGGGCCACATTGACGGAGTACTGGTCCGAGCCACGAATGAACTCCTTGGTGCCGTCCAGTGGATCGACCAGCCAGTAGGTGGACCATTCGCTACGCTCCGACCACGGAATGGATGCCGACTCCTCGGACAGGATAGGCCAGTCGCGAGAACCAATCGACGGTAGCCCCTCGACGAGCACTTGGTGAGCGGCCAGGTCGGCAGCCGTAACCGGGCTATCGTCCACCTTGCGCTGCGTGTCGAGGGCGCCATGTCCGACCGCTTCGATAGCGGCCCCGGCCTCCCTGACCAGGGCGACAAGAGGGTCAATCAAGGATTGCAGCGATAGGTTCATCAGTCAGCTCTTCTAACAAGGAGATCGATTGGCGATCGGGCCAGTCGATCGTCGTTTGCAAAGCGAATCACCATTATCACCCCGTCACCGAGTTAGACCAAAGACTAAGACCCGGCAGGCTCGGAGTTATCTACGTCTTAAGTAGAATGGAGATCACCCCGCCTATGGACAAGGAATTCACACGATGACGGAAGCATCCGATCAATCATCCGAAGCGCCTTCGATGGCCGCCCGGATCGGCCTGGTTCTCGGCCCGCTCTGGGTCTTCGCGACACAGCTGCTGCCAGCCCCCGCCGGTATGGAGCCGGCAGCCTGGCATTGCGTGGGCCTGGCACTGCTGCTGGCGACCTGGTGGGCGACCGAGGCGATCCCGATTCCAGCGACTTCGCTACTCCCCATCCCGCTGGCTCCCGCGCTCGGCATCGCCGATCTCAAGGGAACCGCCGCCAGCTATGCCAACCCAACCATCTTTCTGTTTCTCGGCGGCTTCCTGCTGGGGATCGCCATGCAGCGATGGAACCTGCACCGTCGAATTGCGTTGCGCATTCTTGACGTCGTCGGCCAGAAACCCAGGCAGCAGATCGCCGGCTTCATGCTGGCCACCGGGTTCATCAGCATGTGGGTTTCCAATACCGCGACCGCCATCATGATGCTGCCCATCGGCATGTCGGTGGTTTCCCTTTTCGCCAACGCGGAATCGGAAGACGTGAAACGATACGCCACCGCCCTGCTACTGGCCATCGCCTACTCCGCCAGCATTGGCGGCATCGCGACGCTCATCGGCACCCCGCCCAATGCCATACTCGCGGGCTATCTGTCCAGCGAGCAGGATATCGAGCTTGGATTCGCGCAATGGATGGTGATCGGCCTTCCAGTCAGCGTGGTAATGATGGCGGTAGCCTGGTGGTGGCTGACCCGGGGCGGCTTCAAACTCAAGCTCGATGATGACAACGGCGACGTCATTGGCGACGAACTGGCCAAGCTCGGCGAGATGAAACCGGCCGAAAAACGCGTCGGCATCGTCTTTCTCCTGGCCGCGCTGGCCTGGGTCACGCGACCGCTACTCAACGACTGGGGCGTCGAATGGCTCTCGGACACTTCGGTCGCACTGCTGGCCGGTGTCGGGTTGTTCCTGATCCCGAGCGGCAGTGAGCGGCATCGTCCGCTACTGCTGTGGGAGGACGCCCGGGATCTCCCGTGGGGAATTCTGCTGCTGTTCGGCGGGGGCCTCGCCCTGGCCAGTTCGATCAGCAGTTCCGGCCTGGCGGACTGGATTGCCAATCAACTCACCGTCTTCGGCAACTTGCCGCTTCTTCTTCTGATCG
The DNA here is from genome assembly GCF_003206585.1 of Salinicola sp. CR57. Lineage (NCBI taxonomy): Bacteria > Pseudomonadati > Pseudomonadota > Gammaproteobacteria > Oceanospirillales > Halomonadaceae > Salinicola > Salinicola sp. CR57. The sequence continues at coordinate 308,482 of NZ_PZJL01000006.1, read as the reverse complement.
GGGTGATCACGCTGGTGATCATCTTCCTTACCGAACTGACGTCGAACACGGCAACGGCCGCTGCGTTCCTGCCGCTGCTCGGCGCCCTGGCGATATCACTGGGGGTCGATCCCCTGCTGATTACGGTGCCGGCCGCCATCGCCGCCAGCTGTGCCTTCATGATGCCGGTGGCCACCCCACCCAACGCCATCGTGTTCGCCACGGGCCGAATGACGATCCAATCGATGATCCGTGCCGGCTTCTTCCTGAACGTCGCAGGGACCGTGGTGGTCACCCTGATCTGCCTGGGATTGATCGAGCTGGTCTGGCTATAGACGCACCGAAGCCGGCATCATGGCCCCACTGCGGTGCCGGCTCCCCCAGCAAAGCGAGGCAACAAAAAAGGCCGCCAGAGATTCCCCGGCGGCCTTTTCGTCGTATCTGGTCGGAGCGACAGGATTCGAACCTGCGACCTCTGCAACCCCATTGCAGCGCGCTACCAAGCTGCGCCACGCTCCGATTTCGACAGGGCCACCAGCGGCGGTCCCCGTGAAACGCAGCGTATACTACCTTGCGTCCCCGCAAATGAAAAGCGCTTCTTAAGGCTTTTTTTTCAATCGGTTGCGAAAACCTTCTCGACACAAGCCAGGCGCGGCAGCAAGGCCATCGCGGGGGCTGTGATACGCGCCTGGCGGGATGGAGGCGCTGAGCGTAGGCCTCGTCTCCATGGCCAGCCATGGGTACAATTCGCCGATATCGAGACCAAAGTCTAACAAGGTGGCGTCATGTCGTTGATCATCGGTATGTGCATTCTGCTCGGCTGCCAGTTCCTGGGGGAAGTCATCAGCCGAGCACTCTCCCTGCCCGTTCCCGGGCCGGTCCTGGGCATGCTGGTGCTGTTGATCGGCCTGCTGATCCGCGGCAGCGTTCCCGCCAGCCTGAGGGTGATGGGCGAAGGCCTGCTCAAGTACCTCACGCTGCTGTTCGTGCCTGCCGGTGTCGGCTTGATCCAGCACTTCGGCCTGATCCGCCAGGAGATCTGGATTCTGATTGCCACCCTGATCGCCTCGACCTCGGTGACGATCCTCGTGACCAGCCAGATCCTCCAGCGCACCGCCCGCCATCGCCAACCCGCCAAGGAGAACGAGGCATGAACGCTCTCGGGCTCGAGCAGATATGGGTCTATCTCTCCGCCTCCCCCCTGCTGCACCTCTTCGCCACGCTGCTGGCCTTCATTCTCGCCACCTATATCAACCGCTGGGCAGGCGGCACCCCGCTGCTGCACCCCGTCATCGTCACCATCGCGCTGCTGATCGGCTTTCTGCTGTTCACCGGCACGGACTACGCCACCTACTTCCAGGGCGCGCAGTTTCTGCATTTCCTGCTGGGGCCGGCCACCGTGGCCCTGGCCATTCCGCTCTACGACCATCGGGAGCGAGTGCGCCGAATGCTCCGGCCCATCGTCATCGGCACGATCACCGGCGTGGCCACGGCGGTGATCTCCGCCGTGGGGGTCGCCATGGCCCTGGGTGCCAACACCGAAACGGTACTCTCGCTGGCACCGAAATCGGTCACCTCACCGATCGCCATGGGTATCGCCGAGAAACTGGGGGGCATTCCGTCACTGACCGCGGGGCTCGTCCTCATCACCGGCGTCATCGGCTGCATCGTCGGCCCCTGGATCTTTCGCCTGACCCGCATTACCGATCCCACGATTCAGGGATATTCCATGGGGCTGGCGGCCCACGGCTTCGGCACGGCCTACTGCTTTGCCTCGGTGGGCGCGGTTGCCGGCGCGTTCTCCGGCCTGGCGATGGGGGTCTCTGGATTGACCACCGCGTTCCTGCTGCCTCCGCTGGTCCATCTGCTCGGGCTCTGATCCACCCCGTCGAACCGGCCTTCCCTGGTTCGTCGGCCAGCGCCTTTCCGGAGACTTACCCGATACCTCATCCCTCTTACAAAAGAACAACGCTTCGCTAAGGCGTTGCCCACGTCGAGCCCGGATAATGCGACTAACGGATTAGGCTTAGGTGCACGACGATATGGAATTGAAGACCTTCTTTGCCCAAGGTACCGACGGCCGAGTCATCCCCCACGCCCGGGTTACTGTCTATTCCCTCGAGGATGGCGATCCGCTGGCGACGCTCCGCGACGCTGCTGGCGACCCGCTCGACAACCCCTTCTCCGCGGGTGACGACGGCCAGATCCAGTTCGCGGCGCCCAACGGACACTATCGAATCGAGGTTCGGAGTGAAGACAGCCACCAGCGCCTGAACACGCAGTTCTTCGATCAGGGAGAGGTTCACTCCGCCTCTGGCCAACAGTCCCTGACCGAGGCGCTCGATCAGCGCCTGCTGGCCATCGACTCGGTCGACACCCTCAGGCGCTGGCCCGCACATCGCGTACCCGACGGTTGCGCGGTCATCTGCCGCCGGTTCCACCACGACCTGGCCGACGAGGTCGATGTCGAGCTGAAACGTTGCGTGGCCCGGGACGACCCGTCACGCGCCGGTCAACGAGCCTGGCTGGCTGGCGATGCCGAGCGCGACGAGCGCGACGAGCGCGACGAGCGCGCCGGTCATCACCATTTCACGCTGTGGGCGGATGATGGCGCGGCGTATCAGCATTGCAGTCACGACGTCCATCTGCTCAAGGTGGGATTCCGCGCCGATTACGGCCTCGGTGATGATGGTCGCGCCGGCACGGACGAATCGGCCTGGCTTCAGGAAACCCTCGACAAGACGCCCTACCGCACCAAGTACCTGCCCAGCCTGCCCGCAGGTCGCGGTCTCTACGTCGGCAAGCAGCGGATTCGGCTCTGTTCCGGCACGCGCATCATCGGCGATGGCGCGCTCGCCAACAGTCGCATCGTCAGCGACTACGTCGGCGCCTCTTTTCGCGACGGCCTGTTCTGGCTGCGCGAACCCCATGTGGTGGCGGCCTGGGCCGAGGGGCGCCCCGCCGGCGATGTCGACCTCGGCTTCAGCCACGACATCGAGCTGCGGGGGCTGACCTTCGAGGCCAGCGACTTCGCCAGCGCCGCGGCCACCCTGGTCTGCGTGCGCGGCGTCGACTACCACGACAATCATCACGTCCGCTGCGGCGGCATCAAGTTCTTCCACGAACTGGAGCTCAACCGCCGCTATTCGCTGGCGCGCGAGGACGATCCCACCACCGACAACGCCGTCATCGCGGGTTTCGATCCCGACACCCCGGACGATCTCAACCAGGGCATTCGCATCAGCCATCTCACCGGGGGCGCCGATCGTTACAGCTATACCCCTGGAGACGGCAAGGCAGCCGTGGCCGTGCGGCTCAACTTCGTGAGCGACTTCAGCATCGCCCATGTGCGCATGGACTACTGCAACATTTCCGGCTGGGGAGGATCGGCCAGGCCCGGCAAGGGAGGCGAACTACGCTGGATGCGACGCCTGCGCGACGGCTACATCAGCGACGTCCATTGCACTCGCTCCAACGGCGCGATCTATTTCAACAACGCCCACAACGTCAAGATATTCGGCTGCAGCGCCCGGGATGTGAGTGATACAGCGTTCGATTTCGAAGGCTGCACCTACTGCCTGTTCGATGGCATCCATTCGGTCAATGCTGGCAATTTCGGCATCTCGATCTTCTACGCGACCCGCGGCAATGTGATCAAGAACTTCCATGCGCGGCAGACCGCCGAAGCGGCACGGCTGCGCGAACGCTACGCGACGAAGCGTTTCAAGCCGGGGCTGGGGAAGACGCTATTCAGGCGCCTGGCGGGATTCGAGGATCCGGATTTCGAACAGGATGTGGTGCTGGATACCGGATCTTTCGTCTACGAGGGGGAAGGCTTTGGCCTGGTGGCGGTCGACTCCTGGGTCAACGTCACCTACCGCAACGTCAATCACCATAACGTCGTGATGGATCTGCGCGCGCACAGCAACGCGCGGGAACAGTGCCTGCAGGAGAACCGCTTCACATTCACCAAACCGGCGTCGGACGGCGACACCCTCGTCGCCATCGGCCCCAACGGGGCAAGTTACGCCCGCTGGCAAGGCGGGGTCATCGAATCGACGGTCGAACAACCGCCGGGAGTGATACCGCTGTTGGCTCAGGCGCGCGCCTACGGGGGCGTGACCATCGTCGACATCATCGAGTGTCGAATCGACGTGCCCGGCGTCGACACCTCGATCCTGATCGGCGACGCCCGCCGCTCGGGCCGCTCGCCCGGCCACGCCTTCCGCCTCCACGGCAACCTGGTGACAGCCGGGAGTCGGCTGGTGGCACTGAATATCAACCAGCGATCCGGTGGCGCGGCGCTCCAGTGGGAAGCCCTGAACAACCGGGACCTGAGCTTTTCTCCCGTCGACGTCGAGACCGACCAGAACGAGGGCATCGAACGCTATCGCGGGCTACGCGTTGGTCTCAAGGCGACTCGCCCGCGCTGAGCCGGGCCTCGGTAGCGTCGCCACGCTCGCGAACGGTTTCTCTTCAGCCCGGCCCACTTGCCACCTTTCGAGATGTCGGGCTAGCCCAGCACGATAAGTCCCTCCGCCTGACGCAGACGGATCGCCCCCTGGGGCGGGGTTTCCTGAATCCGCCCTGCCGGGGCCGGTAACCTCGACGATGACTTGGATGATCGCTGGCTGGCTCCCATGGTCAGGGACGGCATGGCGATGATGGCCAGGCCGCCAAGTCCCGCGGCCAGCACTTGACGTCGGCTCGGCATGACACACTCTCCTGCGGCTGATGGGATCGATGAGGGGGCGTGCACTGTGGAGCTCGGGCACGAGGGCGGCTCGCCAGCACCGGATGACCCGCCGGTGCTCAGGTGTTTCAGCGCCCTCGAGGAGAGTCGTCGAATGTCGACTCCGCCCGATGCAGCGCCGCGATGATGCGATCTGCCGCCAGATGGGAGAACGTGTTGGTAATGTGATGATCGTCGCGGTAGACCAATACGTTGTCCCGCAGCGGCGAGCAGCGCTGGTCGTCGCAGAAGAGATCGCTCAGGTCAGCGAACTGAACGTTCGGCAGGTGAACCTCGCCGGTGGGCGATTGCGCCTTCAATACCGAGCGCCTGGGGATGGAACACGTCACGCTCGGATTATCCTGGAGGTCGACGCACTTGGGCACGTCGAAGCCGTACCAAGGGTTGTCGCGAATCGCGAGCACGTCGATGTCGTCGTCGGCCAACCGCTGCCAGACTTGCCGGTATCCCTTTGGCACGCGCTCCTTTGCCCCCTGCCCCCGAGTCGCCGTGGTGAATACCAGGTCGGGTTTCAACTCGCCGAGGCGCTCGAGTGCCTCGCGATTCCATGCCAGACAGGAAGGGTTGACCTGATAGCGGGCATGCGGATCGGTCGATAGCATGCACGCGCCCTTGGTCATCGAGATCAACCGGAACGCCTCACGCTCCGCTGCGACCTTCAGCGCCGCCAACCAGTGCTGGGCGTGGGAGCCGCCCGCGAGCACGACCGTATAGTCCGCTTTCGGATCGCCATAGGTACACTCCCGGACCTCGGGCTGCAGATAGTTCTGATGGCAACCATCGAACGAGGAAGCGGGCAGATCCAGGCTGGCGATCAGAGTCGACGGCTGGAGATCGTGATCGGGAACGTCGGGCGCGCGCAGGAAGGTCGCGAGTTCCGATCTGGCTGCCGCGCTACGTCCTTGATAGTCCTGATACCAAATTGCCAACGAGGCAAGCGGAAACGCCATCAACAGCACGCAGGCGCCATAGGTATGAATTCGCCGGCGAGACAGCAGCGGCGAACGCCGCACCGGCGTCTCGAGGCCCCACGTGGTCAGGAAGGCGAGCACGCCGGCCCCGCCGATGATTGCCAGCCCCGGGAGGAGGCCGACATCGAACGCTCCGGTGACATAGCGATAGAACGAGAGCAGCGGCCAGTGCCAGAGATAGAACGAAAACGACATGTCACCGAACCAGACGACGAATCGGTTGTTCAGCAACCGCATGTCGCATCGATTCCGCGCCGCGATGACGATTCCGATCGCGGCAAGCACCGGCACCAGGGCAACGACGCCGGGGAACAGGGTCGAAACGTCGAGAAATAGGGCGAAGGTCGTCAGCACGACCAGCGAGATCCAGCCCAGGATCTTCGCAGCAGGCGGTGACAGCGAGACCCGCGACACCCCGAGCGCGAGCAGCCCGCCGAGGGCGAATTCCCAGGCCCGGGCAAAGGTGTCGAAATAGGCCCAGGATTGATTCTTCTCGGTAATGTAGATGCTGTAGCAGAGCGACAGGACGGTGATCGCCAGCAGCAACAGCACGCAGGCGTGGTTGTCCCGACGCCCCCGGCGTGCATCTAGCTTCAACCCTGCCCAGAGCAGCAGCGGAAACGCGAAATAGAACTGCACCTGAACCGCCAGTGCCCACAGCTGCTGAAACGGCGACGGCGGTGCCCCCTGCTGGAGATAGTCGGTGGCGGTCAACGCCAGCGACCAGTTCTCCAGAAACAGCATCGATGCCATCGCATGCTTGATCTGGTTGCGCCACATCGAGTCCGGCATCAACCACATCGACAGCAGAATCGTCGTGCATACCACCAGCGCCGCGCTCGGCAGCAGCCGCCGTAGTGTCTTGCCGTAGTAATCCAGCACGTCGGCCAACGACAGCGGCGCCCGACGTGTCAGCGATCCCACGACGAAGAAGGCGGCAACCACGAAGAAGACGTCGACGCCGCCCGAGACGCGTTGAATCCAGATGTGATAGACGGCGACCATCAGGGCCGCGACGGCCCGCAACCCCTGAATCTCGTAGAGATACTTACGTTCCTTGCCCAACGAATGGCTCCTTTCCATTCCCTAAGTACTTCCCCGCGGGACGGCAATCGTCCGGCGGGAAGCGCTATCCAAGCCCACGCCGATGATAGAGAGCCTCTCGATCACCCCCTGGCCAAGGAGCGTCAGGCCCGGCTCTCGACCCGGACCTGACGCCCCTTCAGGTTGTAGGCGAACAGGAATCTGACCGCGGCCCAGCGCTGAGACATCCGCGCCAGGACACAGCAGCAGACAAAGGTCACGGCGAAGAGCAGCGCGAACACCAGGTTGGCATTCGAGTCGGGCATCGCTTTCGACAGGACCGTGACGACCACCAGGATGATCGGCATGTGGGCCACGAAAAGTACGATCGACTGGCGTCCGCACCACTGCAGCAGCGTTGTGCAACGCTGCACCCAACCGAGCATGGCGAGACGCGCCAGCGGCACAAGCGATGCCAGGGAGATCAGCAGATAGACCGGTGAGAACGGATGGAGCGGCAGCAGGTAGCCCGCCAGGCAGATCGCCACCAGCAGCCAGACCACCATCGGATTCAGCCGCGCGAGACCCTCGGCGAATCTGCTCAGGTTTTCGCCCAGCCAGCCGCCGAGCATGAAGAAGACCGCATAGAAGACGATCTTGGTCGGTAGCGTCGGCACCATCCGGCCGTCGTCGTCCGGCACCAGCAGCCAGTCCGGCGCCAGGTGCTGTGCCAGATAGAAATAGAGCAGATAGCCGAACAACGTCACCGCGACCGCGCCCTTGGCACTCAACTTGAACAGGAAGAAAGCGAGGATGTAGTAGATGAAGAGGCAGTACAGGAACCAGAGATAGTTGTAGGGCAGGATCAGCAGCGGAAACAGCTCATCCGGCATGGGTTCGTTCATCAGCACCCAGCGCAGCGAATAGAGCACGAAGGCGACCAGGGTCCACACCACGTAGGGGTGGGCGATGTTCTTCAGCTTTCCGGTGAAGAACCGGCGCGGCCCCTTCTGGAGCGACCGCGCCACCATCAGTCCTGACAGGAACATCAGCACCGGCATCCTGAACGGCGCCAGGTATTCCGACATCAGCGGGAGCCAGGACCAGAGTCCGTCATAGCGAATCGAAATCCCGTACTGGGAGTGAAGCACGATCACGAGGACCACCGCCGTCCCTCTGACGAGGTCGATCCATCGATAGCGTGCTGCCGTCGTCTGTTCCACGAGAGCTTTCCTTGGGCATTGGGTTGAAGCGCGCCACACCTGCCCCGCCGACGTCGTAGCGGATGAAGGCAGCGGTGGGATCGCGATTGATGTAGGAGATCTGCGGCCGCCGGCGGCGGCCGGACACAGGGGGATCAGTAAGCGTTGTTGCCGGTGAAGCCCTTGAAGACCGTCAGGAAGATGATCTTGAGGTCCAGCAGCAGGGACCAGTTATTGATGTACCAGAGGTCGTGCTCGACACGGTGCTGCATCTTGTCCAGCGTATCGGTTTCGCCACGGAAACCTCGAACCTGGGCCCAGCCGGTAATTCCCGGTTTCACCATGTGCCGCTGCATGTACGACTCGACCAGATCCTTGTAGTACTCGTTGTGCGCCAGGGCGTGGGGCCGCGGGCCGACGATCGACATGCGTCCCTGAATCACGTTGATGAACTGCGGCAACTCATCCAGCGACGTACGGCGCAGAAACGCGCCGACCCGCGTGATTCGAGGATCCCGCCGCGTCGCCTGGGCGACCTGGCCGTTCTCCTCCTGATGCAGTTTCATCGAGCGAAACTTGTAGACCTGAACGTCCTGGCCATTGGCGCCGGTACGCAGCTGCTTGAACAGTACCGGGCCGGGGGAGGAAAACTTGACGGCGATGGCGCAAGCCGCGCAGACCGGCGCGATCAGCAGCAGGATCAGCCCGCCGATGACGATATCCTCGAGCCGCTTGACCCATAGTGCACTGCCGGCAATCGGGCTGACGCTCAGATCGATGGCATGGGTGCCGGCGATATGGCTGACGCGATGGTTGAGCAGCGGGATGTCGGCAAAATGAGGGATGAAGCGAATCTCCAACGGCAGGTGGCGAAGGTTGTACATGATCGCCTTGACATGCTCGCCCTCGGAGACCGACAGACAGATCCACACCTCATGGGCACCCGACTTCTCCACCCGGCGAGCCAGGTTGCGTGGCGCCTTCTCCGCCCGCAGCACACGACCGCGGCAGACACCGGCGATCGCATACCCCTGCTCCTGATGCCGACGCAACGAACGCGCCACATCGAGGAGGTTCGCCTCAGGCCCGACCAGGAACACCTTGCGTCGATTGCGAATGCTGCCGTTGTGGTACATCGTCAGCATCATCAGCAGCGCCCGGGAGGCGGCGACCAGGCAGAACGACAGCATGAAGGTGAACACCAGCCACTGGCGGGAGACCTCGTCCGACAGCTTGAGCAGGAACATCAGGATGCTTACTGCCGCGAATACCGCGGCCCATACCCATAGCAGCCGATAGATTCGGCTGCGCAGCCGGGTGGAACGCCACTTGCTGTAACCGCCACCGGACAGGTTGATCAGCACGACAGCCAGCGCCATCACGATCAGGACCAGCTTATTGACGCTCTCCAGCTGCGTCGTCTGGAACCGGATCCCGTTGGCGAGAATCCCCGCCAGCAGAATCGCCATGACGTCGATCAACGGTGCCAACCGCCTGACAGGATTCAGACTCTTCATATTCGTTCTCCCGATACCATCCTGATGACCCTTGACATAGCTGTTGTTGAAAACGGTTGCCGGAACTCATCCTTGAAGGTCATTTCACACTCCGTCGTCGAGATCCATCCTTGAAAGCGTCCGGGGAAATCACGCTCGGGTTTCGGCGGACAGTCTCCCGAACCCGCCCGCTATTTCTGGAAAACCCCCACCAGCCGGTCGCTGTCGAAAACCAGCAGGGCGTTGATCTTCTTGGACTCCATCATTACCAACGCGTCCTCGACGCGGGCCGTCGGAGCAATTCGCGACGCCTGCGGCGTCATGAAGTCATAGGCCTTCTTGGAGAAGACGTATTCGCCGTACTTCTCGATGGCACGGCGAATGTCACCATCGGTGATGACGCCCCAACTATCGTTGTGCTGGACCACCGCCATCCCCAACTGTCCGCGCGACATCGCCTGGATCACATCGAGCACCTCCGCCTCCGCCTTGACCACCGGCAGGTTGTCGCTGTGCATCTCGTGCTCGACCCGGCTCAGCAGGCGGCGCCCGAGCGAGCCCCCCGGGTGGAATCGGGCGAAGTTCTCGGGCTGGAAGTCCCGCGCCTTCATCAGCGTCACCGCCAGCGCGTCCCCCATCGCCAGCGTGGCGGTGGTCGACGATGTCGGCGCCAGCTGCAGCGGACAAGCCTCCTCGACGACACCGATATCTAGATGGCTGTGGGAAGCGCGCGCCAGCGTCGAGCCACGGTTACCGGTCATGCCGACCAGATAGTTGCCGTTATCCTTGAGATACGGGATCAGCTTGACGACCTCCTCCGTCTCTCCCGAATTAGAGATCGCCAGGAAGACGTCGTGGGGCGTCACCATGCCCAGGTCGCCGTGGTACGCCTCCCCCGGATGCATGAAGAAGCTCGGGCTGCCAGTACTCGCCAGGGTCGCCGCTATCTTGCGACCGACGATCCCGGACTTACCCATTCCGCAGACGATCACTCGTCCCGGGGTCTGCAGGATGGCGTCGATGGCGGCACTCAGGTCGTTGTCGAGCTTGCGGGAAACCTCCAGAAGCGATTCGGCTTCCTTGACGAAGACCTGTCGTGCCGTTTCCAGATATTCCAGATTCATTCACTGCTCCTCCCTGACACGGGTAGCTGTCAGACCGAACCGGCCGACTGCCGACGGCGGACCGATGACGCCGCACCGACGGCATCTGGGCCCATGATTCGAGCGCGCGCGGACGCGCGACTTCGCGATAAGAAGATGTCGATAGGATCGAGAGTCGAGGGCCGTGCCTCCGACACCTGAGGGTTTCAGGGATCGAGGACCCTGGCTTCGACGAGGTCACCGACCGGGCGGTCGGTGACTTGGGTACCGGAGGGGGAGTCCGGCGCCTTGAGGCATGGCGGGAGGCGCAAGCGGGCGCTTTCCCGCCGGCGTGCTACTGGACCAGGCGACGCAGCGCGTCGTCATCTCCCAGCATATGTGCATACATACCGGCCAGGTCGAGGCCCCGCGCCAGGAGCAAGTCCTCGGCGATCTCGCGGGCGACACCGCGGCCGCCCGCGGTCGTCATCACATGGTCGGCGGCCTCGAGAACCAGGGGATGGGCATCGGCCGGGGCGTAGGCCACAGCGACCTCCCGCATCACCGGGATGTCGATGATGTCGTCCCCGGCGAATGCGATACGCTCGGCGGCGATGCCCTGCTCCTCGGCGATCTGCTGGATGGCTTCGAGCTTGCGACTGAAGCCGATCTTGACCACGTCCATGCCCAACTGGGTAGCTCGCGTCAGCAGTGGCCGGCTCGATTTGGCCGACAGCACGCCGCTCTTGATGCCGTGCTGCCGCAGCAGCCCGATCGCGACGCCGTCACGCACGTTGAACGGCTTGAGCGCTTCACCCTCCGGGCCGATCAACAGCGTGCCGTCGGTCAGCACGCCATCGACATCGAACAGCACGAGCTCGATCTGGTCACGAAGATCCGGGCGAGTCATCGATCGATCTCGTCTTTCCATCAGTCGATCTCGACCGTGGGCAGGCTCTTGACCAGATCGTCCACCGCCTTGATCTGGGCCAGGAACGGTTCCAGCTTGTCGAGCGGCAGCGCGCTGGGGCCATCGCAGCGCGCATTGTCGGGGTCGGGATGCGACTCGAGGAACAGCCCGCCCAGCCCCACGGCCATCCCGGCGCGGGCGAGTTCGAGAGCCTGACGACGACGCCCGCCCGAGGCCTCGCTGGTCGGATCCCGACGCTGCAGGCTGTGGGTCACGTCGAAGATCACCGGCGCGTTGCCGCTGACGTTCATCATCTCGCGAAAGCCCAGCATGTCGACGACCAGATTGTCGTAGCCGAAGCAGCTGCCGCGTTCACACAGGATCACCTGCTCGTTGCCCGCTTCGGCGCACTTGTCGACGATATTCTTGACCTGCCCCGGGCTCAGGAACTGCGGTTTCTTGATGTTGATCGGCTTGCCGGTCCTCGCCATGGCCACGACGAGGTCCGTCTGGCGAGCCAGAAATGCCGGCAGCTGGATCACGTCGGCGACCTCGGCGACGGGCTGGGCCTGCGCCACCTCGTGCACGTCGGTGATCACGGGCACGTCGAATTCGCGCTTGACCGCCTCGAAGATTTTCAGCCCCTGGTCGAGACCGACGCCGCGGAAGGAGTGAATCGAGGAACGGTTGGCCTTGTCGAAAGAGGCCTTGAACACGTAGGGAATCCCCAGTTTTCCGGTCACTTCGACATAGGCTTCGCAGGCCCTCAAGGTGCTGTCGAGGTCCTCCAGCACGTTGATGCCGCCAAACAGCGTGAAAGGCGCGTCGTTGGCCACTGCCAGTCCGCCGACCGATACGGATTTCATCAAGCCACCTCACTTCTATCCATTGAATGCAATCTTGCGCGGTCCATTAGCTTAACGAAATTCGCCTCGCTGAAGGGAGTCTCCTGAAAGTAGTCCTCGTTCACCAGGTAGTGATCGATGTAAGCCGCCAGACGACGCTCGCTGAAGTGCGCGTAGAAGGTATTGCCCAGGAACGTCACCTTCTTGTCCAGCAACTTGGCCTCGAGACCCACCGTGGAGTTGATCGTCACCACCTCTACCGCCCGGTCCAGCAACTGGAAGGTGTTCTCGTTGACGATGAGGAAACCGTGCTCCGCCCGCAGCCCGGCCAGAATCGACGGGATGGCCTGGTTGATTTCCGCCGGATGTGGCTTGACCACCAGCCTCAGCCCCTTCTCCCTGGCCATCGCGATCGCCTCCTTGAGACCGTCGATCACGCTGTTCTTGTGGTAGTTCAGGATGATCTGGGCATCGGTACTCACCTGCATCGGGAAGAACAGGTAGGGCGTTTCCCAATCCATTTCGTCGAGGGCGACCTCATCCGCCTTGCGGAGCTTGCTGAGCTCGTCGAAGCCGTAGGCGTTCTCGCCGGCGTAACCCAGGATCGCCTCGAGGCGGCACCCCACCACCTGAACGAACTTCTGGAACGCGGTCTTGAAATCGAGCTTCCGCGCCTGCCCTATTACGTGCCGCTTCATGCGTGCGGCGGTGTACTCGCGCTTCCACCGGCGAAAGGCGTCGAGATCGACCGGGTACTCGTCGAGCACCTCCACATGCTCGTAGAGATAGGACTGCATGTCGGTACCCTGCGGATCCGCGAAGGTCTTGTTGCCGATATTGCCGTAGCCGGTGTAGAGCACGTCGATGCCGTTGACTCGGGCATGATCGGCCAGTGCCGACTGCGACGCGAGGCGCCCGCTCGGCAGGATATAGAGATCCCACTGGCGCTTGGGTTGCTCGCGTTCGATGAACTCCGCGAAACCGGAGTAGACCCTGTCGGCCTGCGCGTGGGTCAGGCGGCCGGTCAGGATGCTGAAGTTGTTCTCGCGGCAGGTACGGCCGCGGCCCCGACGCGGCATGAACACCGTCTCGCGCTTCAGCGTCAGGTAGACATACATGATCAGGTTGTTGGCCACGAACTCGACACGACAACCACTGGCGCCGGGAGCGGCGAAAACGCGCTTGAAGAAGCGGTAATCCTCGGGATTGGAGATGTTGATCAGAACCTGACTATACATAGCACTGCCCACTAGGCTGGTAGAGTTTCAAGAGTTCGGCATTCATGCTGGCCGGCGAGAAATCCCGCTCGTAGCGCTCACGACAGCGCCGCCCCATCGCCTGCCGGTCGCAGTGGTCGAAGGCCGTCATCGCCGCGCAGAGAGAGGCCGGGAAGTCGTCGAAGTCGAAGACGAAGCCGGTCTCGCCATGACTCACCAGCTCGGGCAGAGCACCGCGGTTCGAGCAGATCACCGGCGTGGCGTTGCGGTATGCCTCCAGGACTACCAGCCCGAACCCCTCCCAACGGCTGGGGACGATCAGCGCCTTGGCCCGCGCGATCAGCCCGTCGAGGGCGGTGTTGTCCTGCCACCCGAGAAATTCCATGTTGTCGCGGGGGGTGAACGTGGCATCGGAATCGACGACGTTGCCGCCGACGATCTTCAGCAGCGGGCGATCCTCGCCCCAGAATGCGTGGAGCTGGTCGAATCCCTTCTGACGATCGAAGCGCCCGATGAACAGATAGAAGTCCTCCTTGCGCTCGTCGCCGATCGCTTCCCGGGTATCGCGCACACAGTTCTTGATCAGTAGCGTCTTGTCCCCCATCCCGGCCGCTTCCAGCAGTGCGCGCTCATACTCCGAGATGGCGACGACACCATCGGTGCGTCGATACAACACTCGCTCCACCCACTGGATGCCATGTTTCTTGAGGCCGGAGATGCGATGCGGATCGAACGCGACCCCATGCGGCTGATAGATCAACTTGGCGCCGTGGAAAGAGACCGGCAACGTGCGGCAGATAAAGCCGGCGAAGGTACTATGAACATGCACCACATCGGGGCGCGCCTGGGACACCGCGCCGCGCAGACGCAGCGCAAGATGTTTCAGTCGCTGGATCCGGCCCGCTCCCTCGAACCCGACGATATGGATCTTGCCCTGCAGCCCGTCGATGTCGCCCAGGTTGATCTCCTCGAGCTGGGTGAGCGGCAGCAACACCGACACGGCCTCGACTTCCGGGCGTCGCGCCTGCTCCGCCACCACGTTGTTGAGGTACGTGGCGATGCCGCCGGTCACCGTCTCGCACACATGCATGATTTTCATGAATTCACTCGCTGAAAGAGAGCATCACCAGCAGGCAATAGATGATGAAGGTGGGAACCAGCACCAGCGCGGCATCGGAGAACGTCGCCACCCAATACATCACGCATCCGATCGAAGCGGCGCGACTGATCGGCCGGGTCGCGTCGAAGAGGCTCCGCGCCATCACGATGTTGGCGAAGAACATCAGAAAGGGGATCAATCCAATCAGGCCGACGAACTCCGCGATGGAGACGTAGGGGATCTCGTAGGACCAGTAGATCGGCGTACTGGAGATCAGGCCGGCATCGAAGAAGTACTCCAGATAAGCCGCCCGGCCGCCCAGATTGCTGTCGAAGAGGAACGTGACGTCCTTGCCCATCATGCCCAGCAGCCCGATGATGCCCGGCACCACCAGGCAGACTGCCAGACAGATCACGATCAGTTTCTTGACCGATATCGCCTTGTTGAAGATCAGGTACTCGAACGCGCAGTAGATCAGCAACAGTGCCCAGGCGGTGCGCGACAGCGTCAACATGATCGTCAGCATCAGCGCCAGGAGCCACAACCGGTTCTTCTCGATGACGGCGTAGACCGGCAGCAGCATGATCATGCAGACCGCGTAGATATTGCCGTTGTTGTAGGTCGAGAACAGCTTGTAGATTCCGCCGCGGTCGTTCATCCGGGCCTCGAGCGTCCGCTCGGCACCGAAGGTCGTGGTCAGTGCGGGGATGGAGAAATATTGCCCGGTTCCGATCTTGAGAACGAAAAGAAAGAGACCGAAGGCGACCGCGAACCGAGTGCAGTTGCGCAGGCAGACCAGCAGATAGCGTACGTTCTCCGCCGACAGCCGTTTCGACCATACGTAGAAGAAGATCGGCACCACGATCAGCGCCATGATGTAGCCGAAGTAGATCCCGACGCTGGCAATGCCATTGAGCAGCGTCACCGTCAGGAACAACGCCCAGAACGGCATCAGCAACCAGATGTAGATCGAGTAGCGATCCTGGCGGCCCAGCTGGCCCGTCCCCAGGATCGCCTTGATGAACAGGATCGGGAACGAGAAGCAGATCAGCAGATAGATGGTATTGAGGGGGATGCCGCCCACGGCGACCCCCGATTTCGGTAGCGCGATGGCGAAAACGATCGCCATCGCCACGAACAGCCGTTTGGCGTTGATTACCAGCATGTCTCTCGCTATCCATTAACCGCCGACGGCAATCCGTGGCCTGCGATTTCGATCAAGGTAGGGTGCCGAGCCGGAGACTGCCCGCCCCCGGCATCCGCGGTGGTTCAGCGCCGGATTGGCAGCATGACGATGCCCATCCGACGCCAGACGAAACATGCCGCGACCAGGTTCTGCATCCCCAGCACCATGGCGAGGGAGATTGCGGCACCGACGGCCCCCCACAGCGGAATCAGCACCACGAACGCCAGCAGCCCCAGAGCGCTGCAGACCAGCGAGATATTGCGCATCACCTTCTCGCGCCCCGTCATCGTCAGCAGGAAACCCACCGAGCCGAACGACACATTGACGAGATGGCCGACCACGACGATACGCAACAGGCTCGCCGCCTCGCGGAACTCCGGCCCGAACCAGCCCAGCACCCACTCAGGGAAGAGCAAGCAGACGATCGCCAGCGGTGTTGCCATGCCCGCCGCGACCATCGAGCTCTGTCGGGCCAGTCGCCCCAGCGCCTCGTGCTCGCCACGATGGAACAGTTGCGCGAAGCGCGGCGGGAAGACCGCATTGATGACCAGCAGAATGAAGCTGATGACCATGCCGACCCGCTCGGCGGACTTGAACAGCCCCAGATCGGCGTGACTCAGCAGCGCACCGGCAATCAGCATCGCCACCACCTGCTGGAGAAACATCGACAGGTTGAGCACGATGAAACTCTGCGCGGTGGCGAAGAACTCGGCGCGGCCAGGCGGCGCCTCGGCATCCTCCCCGTCGGCGTGCCGCACCGCGGGATGACGGCGCAACCACAGCACCATCTGGAGAGCCCCCTGCAGGCATACCAGCCAGGCCGACAGGCAGAATGCCCAGCCGGCCTGCGGCAGCGAGCGGGAATCGGTGACGACAACCGTGGCCAGGATGCAGAGCGCGGCCAGCAGCGATATCGAGCCGTTCTCCTGCAGGCTCGCCCTGGCCGGCATGTGGACGCCTTTCAGGAACCCCGCCAGCACGAACGAGAGCGTGAAGGCCGGCGTCGCCACCGCGATGCTGATCAGCAGCGACGAGAGCTCGGGCGAACCGAAGGCCTCGGCGATCTGGCGGTGCAGCAGGCCGATCCCGCCCCCCAGGAGCAGGCTCAGCCAGCCCGCCCGCACCAGTGCCCAGCGCAGATAGCGCGTGATGTAAGGGCTGGCGCTGTCCTGGCTGATGTAGCGCATCAGCGACCCGTTGAGGCCGTAACAGGCGATGATGCCCGCACCGAAGATGACGCTCTGGGCCAGCGCGAAGACCCCGACTCCCTGGGCACCGTAGAGGCGCCCCAGGACGACACCCAGCAGGATCGTCCCCAGCGCGGCGATGCCCCGGGCGGCGAAGGTGCGACAGAGGTTGACGAACAGCTCGCCACGCAACCGCGAAACGATCTGCGCGTGTCGGCCGCCCAGCAGAGAAAGCGTCATGAGGATAGTCCCTGAGTCGGATCAATCCGCCTGGATTCGAACGGTCGGGTGGCCATCATTTGTAGCTGTAGTGGTAGTAGCCGTAGCCGTACTCGGTAGCGGCCTTGCGCTCCACGGCATTGAAGATGGCTCCGCGCGGCTCGACGCCCGCCGTCCTCAGCCGGCTGATGGCCAATTCCAGCTCCTTGACCGGGTTGGTCTGGAAACGGGCGAGCATCAGCGTGGTGCCCATCTGCTTGCCGATGATGGCCGCGTCGGTCACCGCGAGAATCGGCGGGGAGTCGACGATGACCAGATCGAAGCGTTCACTGACCTGGGCCAGGAATTCGCTGAAACGCTGGGTCATCAGGAGCTCGGAAGGATTCGGCGGCGCCATGCCACGGGCGACGTAATACAGGTTGTCCACCTTGTCGACCGGTCGAATCACCTCCTCGAGCCCCTGCTTGCCGGACAGCACGTCGCTCAGCCCGTTCTCGGAAGCGGCACCGAAGGCGCTGTGGATCTGCCCCTTGCGCATGTCGGCGTCGACGACGAGCACGCGCTGCCCCGCCTGGGCACACACCGTCGCCAGGTTGACGCTGACGAAGCTCTTGCCCACGCCTGGGCTGGGCCCGGTGATCATCAGGCGATTGTTGCCCGCCTCGAGCATGGCGAAGTGAAGACTGGTCCGCAGCCCGCGCAGCGCCTCGACCGAGACATCGGCGGGATTACGGGCGGCCAGCAGGCCGCTGGGGTAGCTGCGGGCGTACTCCTTGCCGGAGCGCTTCACGCGTCGATTCAGCTTGCCCTGCTCATCCGACAGCGGAATGGTGGCGTAGACCGGCAGCCCCAGATCCTCGATCTGCTCCTGGGTTTCGATACCGCGGTTGAACAGCGCCCTGAGGAAGACGGCGGCAACCCCGACGATCAGGCCGACGATGATGGCAACGGCGACCAGCAGCGGCTTGTTCGGTGCCACCGGGGCCGGCAAAACCTCGGCGCCGTCCAGAATCCGCACGTTACCCACCGTGCTGGCCTCGGCGATCTTGGTCTCCTGCACCTTGTTGAGCAGTTGGACGTAGATCTCGTTGGTCACCTCGACGTCCCGCTGCAGCCGCAGGATCTCCTGCTGCGTCTCCGGCAACCCCTTGACCTGCTTGTCGAGATTGTCCCGCTCGCGCTGGAGCTGCGCCTTCTTCTCCAGCAGCGCCTGATAGGTCGGGTGGCTCTTGGTGAAGCGCTGCGATATCTCCGCCTCGCTCATCTCCAGTTCGTTCAACTGGGACTCCAGATTCACGATCCGCTCGAGGACCGATTTCGTCTCCAGCGAGAGGTCGACACTATCCTTGGACTCGCGATACTCGTTGAGCTTCTCTTCCGACTCGTTCAACTGGCTACGGATCTGCGGCACCTGAGTATTCAGGAACTCGAGGCTCTTGCGCGCCTCTTCCGATTGACGTTGAACGTTCTGCGAGTAGTAGATGTCGGCGATCGTATTGAGTGTCTTCTTGGCGGCATCCGGATCCGGCCCGGTCAGGCTCCAGCTGAGAATCCCCGTCTCGCTGCCCGCCTCTCCGACCTCGAAGCGCCCCCGCAAGCCGTTGATGGCTGCCAGTCTGGGCACGTGTTGGACGGTGAACTCGGCGCCAGCCGGCGCCTGGATCGAGGTGACCCGCATGGCGACGTCACCGTTCAGGAAGGTACTCAACTGCCCGACCTTGCCCGACCCCAGAGATTCTCCGTCGGCATCCCGCAGACGGTAGGTGTAACTGTCCTCGACCTCCAGGGTGAACGTCTTGCCGAGATAGGCATCGGCCATCGGCATCTCGCTGACGGCAATGGTCTCGCCGCTGAATGCATAGCCCCACCCGTTGGCGAACCCGGGCCGCCCGATGCCTTGACGCTCCAGGAAAGCCCCGATGATCGGCAGGGTAACCGGCGCCACGTTGATGTCGAGATTGAGCAGGTCGACCGCCTGGCCCAGCACCATCCGCGACCGAATGATCTCGATCTCCGAGAGCGTCGGCGGCTTCTCGCCCAGCAGACTCGTCACCTCCTGGAGCGGATTGTTGCCCGGCGAGTCACTCTCGATCTGCACCAGGGCGTCGGCTCGATAGATGGGTGTCGCCAGGCTGGCATACAGGATGCCGATCAGCGCGAAGCCCAGAATGCTCGCCATCACCCATTTCTTGTGATCCAGTAAGATCCCCAGCAGCCGACGAATGTCTATCTCTTCGTGGTTACTCGCTGTCGATGTCGTCGATGTGTTGCTTGTGGTCATGTGGGGTTTTTGCATCCTTTCAGCGATCCGGCAACTTGCCTACCCAGGCATCTGCAGCTTGTGTCAGCAAACGATGAACGTGTTCGAAAGCGCTCCGACTCTTGCGATAGGGGTCGGGTACCTCGCCCTCCCCGGTCCAGCGAGTGACCAGCATCGTCTTGCCACTGGCAGCGGGATAAAGCTCCGTCACCGCCCGACGCTGACCATCGGACATCACCAGGATCAGGTCGGCGGACTGCAACATGCCGACATCGACCTGCCGCGCGACATGGGCGGACAGATCCAGCCCTTCCCGCTCCGCCAGCTCCCGGGCCGTGGGCTCCGCGCCCTCGCCTACCAGCGCCCCCAGCCCCGCGGAGTCGATCTGCCTGCCGGGGAATCGCTGCCTCAGCAGCGCCTCGGCCACCGGGCTGCGGCAAATATTGCCGGTACACAACACCAGTATTCGATCGAACATGTCAGTTGCCGTCGCGAAGTTCGTCGAAGTCACGCGTGGCTCGTGTCACCTGATAGACGGAACTGATCGTCGGCGTCAGCTGATTGATGACCCGATTCCAACGACTCAGCGGCGCGGCGGTGACATAGACGATATCGGTGGGCTGCAGCATGAACTGCGCCCCGAGCACCAGCGCCGTCGCATTGCGTGCGTCGAGCTGATAGACCGTGGCCAGCTTGCCACTGTCCGGCGTGGATTGACGGATCACGAAAATGCCCTTTGCGTTGGCCTGGGTCTCGTCCATCCCGCCTGCCTGGGACAGCGCATCGGTCAGCGAGAGGCGCGAATTCCCCATCGGCAGGGTCACCGGGTCCATCACTTCGCCCATGACGAAGACCTTCTGACTGCCGATATCGGATACATGAAGCACATCCCCGTCCCGAAGCAACTGGTTCTGGCGCATATCGCCGTTCTGGAGCATCGAATAGACGTCGATATGCGTTTCGACGCTGCCTCTCGACAGCACCACGTCGTGCCAGTTGGCCTCTCCATTGAGGCCGCCACCGAGATTGATGGCGTCCAGCACCGTCATCGGAACGTTGGTGATGGGCATCACCCCGGGATTCTCGACCTGCCCGGTGACGTACACCTTCTGGGAATTGAAGCCCACGACCTTGACGTCGACCTGGGGTTCGGTGACGTAGGTCGCCAGGCGGCGCTGAAGCTGGGAGCGGACATCCTCCACCGTGCGGCCGGCCACCTGGATACGTCCGACGTAGGGATAGAAGATCGTGCCGTCGCTGTAGACCGTATTGCCCGTGTCCTCCGTCGGCCGCTCGCTGCCGGCAGGTATGGTCAACTCCGGGTGGTCGTAGACGATGATCGACAACACGTCACCGATACCGATGTGATACTCGTAGCGGTCGTCCAGCGCCGGGTCACCATGGGAAGCCGCCGACACCCGCTGCAGGTCGGCCTTGTCGCCGCTCCCACCCCGAAGTGACGTCATCGCCTGCTGTGTCCGGACCAGGCCCAGCGTGATCGGCTCCACGTCGACCAGATCATCGATAGGGGCGGAATCCGTGTCGTAGTCGATGTGCCCCCCGGGCGCAAAGGCGCAGCCGGAGGCGGTTACGACCAGCGATAACGCCAACACGGGCAAACACCCTCGGAAAATAGAGCGACTGCAACCTTCGCGAATTTTCATCATCCCTGTCGAACACCCTTTATTTCGTCCATATAAAGCCCTGACTACTATGACCCGTGAATGACATCCGCTTTTAAAATAATTTTTAAACACGCTACCGCCCCGGGATTTTAACGGCATTCCCCGAAGCCCTGATTATCGTGTCGAGTTCTCTATAGAAAAGAATCGCGCATCATCGACGCCTACCGATCACCGATGCGCAACATTTGAAGTCGAGCAATCCTTGACGCAGCCTCCTCGCAAATCAACCAATGCCAATAACGTGCCACCTTTTCAAAACAGACAAAACACCTAACTTTTGAGTTACAAAAAGGCTGTCAAAAGTGTGCAAGAACCAAGAATCCCACGAACCCACATGGATCTGGCCATTACTGATAACGATCTGGTGTGACGAATTCGCGACAGCCGGAAGTATCAACAAAATCAGAAAATTACTATTAAGACCTTGAAATACACATCGAGTGACACAGGAAACCAAGCGAAACAATTCCTGGCGGTGGAAATGTCCGTCTTTTCTTTTCAATGACTTAGAGAAAGGAAGGCGCGAAATCACCTTGCAGCACCGGGTTTTCGGACCAAGAGAGGCGCGATGCCCCGAGCGCTTTTTACCAGCGACCGGCCAATTTCTGAACTTCATGAACCTTGCAAACAAGCCAGCTGTCGCCATTTTTAGACAAATTAAACTCGGCGATCACACTAAAGACAACCACCGTTTCATAAAAACACATTATAATTTTATTGCTTTATCTCGCAACGCTTGCACCATAATGGAGATGACTAATTATACTTGATGCCATTCAGTGCAAGGTCCCGGGTGTCTTTGTTTTGACACACTACAACGTCAAAAAATTGAAAGTTATAATTGCCCAGATACGTGATATTAGTAAGAATATAGGTGGTCTTCGGACCACATCGTTGGTTTAACCAACACGTTAGGAGGTACTTATGAAGAAACTGGCCATAATGGCAGTCGCGTTAATGGCTGTCTCTTCACTCGCCGCCGCCCAGGAAGTCGCAACGGGCAGCGCCGCCGGAGCCGGCACCGCCGCTAGTGCATCGACAGCCTCGTCTGTCGGCACCAGCACTGCGGCGTCGTCGGTCGGTGCGCTGGCCGCAGCAGGGGGCAGTGACGGCACTACCGGAACGACCGGCACCACCGGTACGACCGGGACCCGGTAATGACAGCAGCACGTCATTACCGCCTGGAAGACCGCCCTCGGGCGGTCTTCTTTTGTCTCGCCATGGCTAGCCTCATCCTCTCCGGCTGCTCCCTGGGCGGTGGGCGCGCCCTTGATGGCCTGGTCCCGGGGTCCGCCACCGGCGACGTGTCCGACCAAGCCGCCGCCACTTCCTACGCCTCGCTCGACTTTCACGTCGGGGGGCATGGCGGACTGGTGATCCTGGCGAGTCAGGTTGGAGACATGACCTACTGGCAGTTCCGCGACTCGGCCACCGTCGCCCTGAAGGATGGCTACCTGCACAGCAGCGCCGGTCTCGAGCAGAACTTGATCGACACCAGTATCACTGGCAAGGAGGGCGAGATCGTCGACGAAAGCCCTTGGAGAGGGACCTCCTCCTCGATCGCCTATCGCCTCACGCGGGAGTGGCAAACGGCGGACGGCGACCTGCACCACGGCCAGGCGACCGCCCTGCTCGAGTGTGACGCGGCACCTTCCCAGGTCGAACTGCCGTTGATGTCGCGAGCGTTGCAGGTCTGCCATGAAACCGTGAACTGGGAGGATGGCAACGTCACTCACGGCACACTCTGGCGAGCGCCGGAAGATGGCCGGCCATGGGCGGTCGAAACCCAACCGTGGCCCGGCGCGCCGATATTCGACTGGCAGGTCGCCCGCCCTTGGTGACCCAGGTAGCGTCGCCCTTCGGCGAGAGCGAGACAGGGATTTTCGTGAAGCGCAGCAAGGACGAGATCGACACATGGTGACCCCCCGTTTCCCGTATCATCGGCGCCAGCCATGGCGCACCACGCGTTACTGGATCGCCATCGCACTATGCGGTCTCGGTCTGGCCGGTAACGCCGACGCCCAGGACGACAGCGAACCGACCTCGACCTTCACCATCGATATCGAGGGACGTCGACCGCCGTCGCCTTCCCCGTCGCTGCTCGATGCCTGGTTGACCGTGGAACGGGAGACCACGGTCAATTGGTCGCGTGCCTTCGTAACTCGAGATGACGCCACGGCCGAGGACCGGCAGCGTCAACGCCGCCTGGACGCCGAACTCGAGGGCCTTGCCATGCAGGCCCGGCTACTGGGGGCGCCACGGGTCGGTAACGGCCTGGAAGCGTGGCGGGAGGCGCTCGGCAAACTGGACAAGAGTCGAATACCGGGGCGCGTCGATCCGACCTGGCTGATGGCGCATCTGCGTCAGGTCCCCCGACTCGAGGATGTCGACGCACTGGGCTGGTGCCAGACCCCCGACTGGATCGAGGCCTGGACGCCCCTGGGCGTCACCAGGCTGGCATGGGAGCCGGGGATGACCACCGATGCGTTGCTCGCCCGGCTCGACGGAGACGCCCATACCGGTGCTGACACACTGCAACTGGTGAGCCCCCAGGGCGAGATCCATCGCCTGGGCATCGCCGCCTGGAATCACCAGTGGGCCCCACTGGTCCCCGGCAGCCGCGTTGTGGTCCCCCTGCCCCTGGACTCCGTTGGCGCCCAGTGGGTCGATATGGCCCTACCCCAGTTTCTGGCCACACGCTTGCCCGGCGACGAATGCATCACGCTCGATCCAGCCCATCTCTATCGATAAACCATGCTCATGACGACATTCGCAGATCGCCGCTGGACACAGCTGCGCCTTTTCACCCCGGTCATGGGAGTCTCGCTCCCGATGCTGATGGCGCACGCCCCCATCGTGCAGGCAGACCTGGGTCAGGCCCGCACCGATTTCGGCGGCGTCGGACTGATGCAGACGCCGACGGCGCGCATGGCACCCTTGGGGGACATCTCTCTCAATCACAGCCATGTGTCGCCCTACCTCCGCTACAACATCAGCTTTCAGCCCATGGACTGGCTGGAGGCCGGCTTTCGCTACACGGCGATCACCAACCAGGACTACCCGGCCTCCAGCGATCCCGGCCGCGCCTACCTGGACAAAGGGATCGACTTCAAGCTCCGGTTGCTCGAGGAGGACCGCAACACGCCAGCCGTGGCGCTGGGCTTCCGCGACTTCGGCGGTACCGGCCTCTTCGGCAGCGAGTATCTGGTCGCCAGCAAACGCTGGTACGACTTCGATTTCACGCTCGGGCTGGGCTGGGGCTATCTGGCCAATGGTGGCAGCATCGGCAATCCGCTGGGGGCAGTATCGGATCGCTTCGACGAGCGCTCCACGGAGAACCCCGATGAAGCCGGCGACTTCGAGTTCGGCGACATCTTCAGCGGCGACGTCGGGCTGTTCGGCGGCATCGAATACCAGACCGGCTGGGAGCCGCTGACCCTCCAGCTCGAATACGATGGCAACGACTACCGGAGTGAACCGTTCGAGACCACCCTGGCGCAATCTTCTCCGCTCAATCTCGGGGCCCGCCTGAGCCTCAACGACAACGTCTCGTTGAGCGCCGGATGGGAGCGCGGCGACACTGCCATGTTCGGCATCACCTTCCGAGGCAACCTCGCCGGCCTTGCCCAACCCAAGACCGACGATCCGCGCCCGGTACCGATCCAGGCGGCACCGGAGCGGACCGCGCAGGACTGGGAAGCCGTCAGTTCTGAACTACAGGCCAATGCCGGGATGCGCGTGCGGCGTATCACCCGCGACGACGACGAGTTGATCGTCGAGGCCGAGGCGACAAAGTATCGCTCGATGCTGGAGAGCGAAGGCCGCGCCAATCGCATCCTCAACAACCACACCGCGGAAGATATCGGCACGTACCGCTACCGCTGGCAGAGTGTCGGCATGGGGCTGCGCGACGATGTCCATGATCGCCAGGCCTATCTCGACGCAGCCGGTTCCACGGCCTATGACCAGCAGTACCGCTACGGTCTGTACGCTTCGGCATTGACGCAACCCGGCGACACCCCTCCCGCTGGCAAGCTGCTCTATCAGAACGATCTCGATCAGTTCACCTGGAGCCTGTCGCCGGGCTTGAATCAGAACCTGGGAGGTCCCGACGGCTACCTCTATCAGATCTATGCCAAGCTCGACGCCGAATACCGCACTGACCCCAACGGCTGGTTCAGCGGCCGCGCCGCTCTGAACCTGGCGGACAATTTCGATGACTTCGACTACGTCGCCAATTCGAGGCTGCCTCGCGTTCGCACCAACATCAACAGCTATCTGGATGAAACCAGTCTCGGTATCTATAACCTGCAGTACACCCGCACCCTGCGATTCGGCCAGGACTGGTACGGTATGGCCTACGGCGGTCTGCTCGAGATGATGTATGCCGGCGCCGGTGGCGAAGTGCTCTATCGCCCGTTCAACAGTCCCGTAGCGTTCGGCGTCGACCTCAACTGGGTCAAGCAGCGGGATTTCGACCAGCGCTTCGACATGCGCGACTACGACACCTGGACCGGCCATGCGACCGCCTATATCGAGACCGGCATCGAGGACGTCCTCGCTCAGGTCAGCGTGGGTCGCTATCTGGCCAAGGACCTCGGCGCAACATTCGACCTTTCCCGCCAGTTCGATTCCGGGGTGCGGATCGGTGCCTGGGCAACACTGACGGACGCCGGCGACGACTACGGCGAAGGCAGTTTCGACAAAGGGCTCTACGTCTCGATCCCGCTCGATGTCTTCTTCTCGGAATCGAGCCGCAGCAGCACGACCATCGCCTGGCAGCCGCTGACCCGCGATGGCGGCGCCCGTCTGGCCCGCCGCTACACGCTGTATGGCCTGACCCAGGATCGTGACATGGGCCACTACTGGAATGACTACGACAAGCTCTGGGAATAGCAACGCGCGCGACCTGCCGACCTCGCTCTCGGACGGCGCCTCGCGGGCGCCGTTCTTGCCTCGACCCGACGACCCGATATCCTCGTCGTGGCGGTCATTGAGTGCCGGATCCGGCCAGCCCCGCCGACTCGTCCCGCTACAATGAGGTCGAGACGATGATCAGGACGCGCCACCATGCTCGACCCTCAGCAATGCCGCAGTGCCCGCCTGGCTCGGGACGCCCGCTTCGACGGTCGCTTCTTCATTGCCGTGGAAACCACCGGGATCTTCTGCCGCCCGATCTGCCCGGCGGCGCTCCCGCAGGAGCGCCACGTTCGCTACTTCGAGTCGGCAGTCGCCGCTGCCCGCGCCGGCTTTCGCCCCTGCCTGCGCTGCCGTCCGGACAGCGCACCGGACTCTCCCGCCTGGCAGGGGCCCCAGACCACGCTGGCGCGGGCCATTCGTCTGATCGATGCCGGCGCGCTGCAGCAGGGCAATGTCACGGCGCTTTGCGACAGACTGGGTATCGGCGAGCGCTATCTGCGCCAGCTGTTCCAGCGTCGGTTCGGGGTATCGCCCAAGGCGTACGCAATCTACCGCCAGTGCCTGTTCGCCAAGAAACTGCTGCACGAGACGACGTTGCCGGTGATCGATGTCGCCCACGCCAGCGGCTTCTCCAGCCTCCGCCGTTTCAACGATGCCTTCAAACGACAGATGGCGCTGGCCCCCAGTGATATCCGACGGCGCAAGCGCAACAGCGCCGCCCTGACCGTCAAACTCGCCTATCGCCCGCCCTACCAGTGGGAACGCCTGCGCCATTTTTATGCGCTTCACGTCATCGACGGCCTCGAGTGGGTCGACGAACATTCATTGGGGCGGACCCTGAGACAGGGGGAGACCACCGGTTACTTCGAGGCCAGGCACGACCCCGAGCGCCACCAGTTCGTGGTCACGCTGATCCTGAGCGAGCTCGGTGACCTCAGTGCCATCGTGGGTCAGATCCGGCGGATGCTGGACCTGGATGCAGACACCGCCACCATCGAAGCCCACCTGCAGCGACATCTACCGGATCTACCGCTGGCCGAGGGGCTGCGCCTGCCGGGGTCCTGGAGCGTCTTCGAAGCCGGCATCCGTGCCGTGCTGGGCCAGCAGATCTCGATCGCCGCCGCCAATCGCCTGATCCAGAGCCTGGTCGACCACCTCGGGGAGACCGAAACCGGCGGACGCCGGCGCTTTCCTACCGCCAGCGCCATCGCCGCCAGCGATCTGGCTTTCCTGAAGCTACCCGCCAGCCGCCGGGAAACCGTCCGGCGGTTGGCGAACGCCCATGACCGGGGGGACATCGGCGACGACCCACGGCAGTGGCTCTCGCTCAAGGGCATCGGCCCATGGACGGCCAACGTCGTCGCCATGCGTGGGAACGGCGACCCCGACATCTGGCTGGACGGCGATGTCGGCCTGCGCCGCGCACTCGCCCGTCGGGAGACGCCAGTGAATGTCGCCTCCGCGTCCCCGTGGCGCAGCTATCTCACAATGCAGCTCTGGAACCAGATCCTATGAACACCGACTTCCCTCAGTACGACGCCCGCCTGCCGACGCATCACGACGAATTCGTCCAGCGCTATCAACCGCCGGCCTCGATCCCTCTCGGCCCCATCGAGATTCGCGCCACCGCGCAGGGCCTAACCTGGATCGCTTTCTCGAAGACCCCGGATCACGTCGACAACCCCAATGCCGTCACCGCGCAATGTGCGCGGCAGCTGGAAGCCTACTTCCTGGGAGAGCTGACGAGATTCGACCTGCCGCTGGCCCCTCGGGGCACCGACTTCCAGGCCCGGGTCTGGCAGGCGCTTCGGGCGATCCCTTATGGCCAGACTCGCAGTTATCGCGACATCGCCGTGGAGATCGGCGCCCCAACGGCGGTTAGAGCGGTCGGCGCCGCCAACGGACGCAATCCGATCTCTCTCGTCGTCCCCTGCCACCGAGTGATCGGCAGCAACGGCAGATTGACGGGCTATGCGGGAGGTGTCGGCAGAAAACAGTGGCTATTGGCCCACGAAGTCGCCCTCACCGAGCGTTAGTGGCGATACCCATCCGACAGTTTCCGACCGCTGTATCCGGAGAGTTTTTCGCGCAATACATCATGGATAGGGTCGAAAAAATGGGGGGTTAAAATCCAGCAATATCGGCCGGATTGGATAGTTCTTTACGCCAGCAGGACGAAAGTACCATTCGGAAAATCCGGCAATGTCAACAAATGTAACATATCGATTCACATAGTCGACTAAGCATGGGAAGCGCCTTATTTATCGGTTACCTACCCCGAACCGAGGCAACGTCCATGCTGACCAATTTTCGACAAATCCGCATCAAGTACACGCTTGCGTTTCTCCTGATCCCCCTCGCCTTGATGATTGTCTATCTGGCCGACTACCGACTGATCGAATCTCTCAAGTTTCGCATGCAGGAGTTTGGCGGCACGTTCAATGCCGCGATTGGCGATGTCCTGAACGGCGACCGTGATCTTTACCAGTCCAGAGTCGCTGAACTCGAATTCCTGCGGTCGACACCAGGCTCCGAGCGCGCCCGACAGGCGTTGGCCGAGCATGGTGAAAATGCCCGCCAGGCCTGGGATCGCGTTACGAGTTTCCGGACCCTGATGGCCGACTACCCGGAGGTGGTCGCGACGACCGCCGGTGTCGATGACAAATACCGGGACTGGCTCGACGCCTCACGAAAAACTTTCGAGCTTCACGCCAATGGCGACACCGCCGCGGCTCGCGACCAGTTGGAGGGCGACTCTCTGGCAGCCTTCGAGGAACTGCGACTGATCTACGATCTTGCGGGACAGCGTGCTTTCGAACTCATTCCCGAGTTGGAGTCCGCCGCGCTCTCCCGCGCCGACACCCAGGAAACCGCGATCATCGGGTTCGGTATCGTCGTCCTCGTCCTCTCGGTTTCTCTCGCCCTGGGCGGGCCGCTTCTGATGTCCCGAGCGCTTCGCCAGATCACTGCCCGCATCCGGGAAATCTCGGAGGGCGACGGTGACTTGACCGCCCGAATCGCCAGCCGCCGGCGAGATGAGATCGGCGATCTGGCAACCCAGTTCGACAATTTCATCACCCGGATCGACAAACTGTTGCAGGGCGTTCGCAACAGCACCGCCTCGGTCAGCGTCGCGGCTGACGAAATTGCCCACAGCAGCGACGATCTCGCTTCCCGTACCGAGCAGTCGGCGTCGAACCTGCAGCAGACTTCAGCCTCGATGGAGCAGATCTCCGCCACGGTCAAGAACACCGCGGATTCGGCCCAGCAAGCCTCTCGCTTGACCCAGGACACCGTCGACAACGCCAGGGCCGGTCAGAACACGATGCAAGCGGTGATCGCTACCATGGGCGATATAAGGGATTCATCGAACCGGATCAGCGAGATCATCGCGATGATCGACAGCATCGCCTTCCAGACCAACATCCTCGCGCTCAACGCGTCGGTGGAAGCCGCACGCGCGGGTGAGCACGGTCGTGGCTTTGCCGTCGTCGCTCAGGAAGTCAGGGTTCTGGCAAGTCGCTCCAGCGAGGCCTCCAACGAGATCCGCACGCTGATCGACACCTCCGTCGCCCACGCGCGCAGCGGTGCGGAGCTGGTGGACCGGGCAGGGAGCGCGATGCAGGACATCGTCAAGAGCGTTCAGCATGTCAACGATGTGATCAACGAGATCAGTGCCGGCACCAAAGAGCAGAGTATCGGCATTGGTCAGGTCAACACCGCCGTCTCCGACCTCGACAGCATGACCCAGCATAACGCCTCCATGGTCGAGCAGTCGCGCGCGGCGGCGGCAGAGATGCGCGACCAGGTACTGCGACTGGACGAGCTGCTGTCGAGTTTCAAGCTCAGCCAGACCGCGCCACCGGTCAAGTCCAGCGCGCGCACGACGCCGGCGACGCCGAATCGGCACGCCATCACCACTGCACCGAAGGCCAGTCGGGCGCTGGAGTGGGAATCGTTCTGAGGGCACGGCGGCCCTGGCCGCCGTCCTGGAACGCACCGATCCTGCCATCAACAAGGGAGAAGCATGCCGAGACGCGCTCTGGTCATCGACGATGACGACGAAATCCGCACCCTGGCCGCGCATCTGCTCAGCCAGCGGGATTATCAGGTCGATGCCGTGGGCGGCCTCGACGAGCTGGCTCGCGGGCCCGAGAGAATGGCGGTCGACCTGATTTTGCTGGACTTCGCACTTGGCGAATTCGACGGTTTCGATGTCCTGCAATATCTTCAGGATCTGCGACTGGACGCCTCGATCGTGCTGTTGAGCGCATGCGCGGACGATATCGCCGATCGAGTCATCCAGGCAGGTCGCAAGAAAGGCCTCGGCATGCTGGGATTTCTGCCGAAGCGACGCTTGCTGACCGGCTTGGATCAACTGCTCGAACCCCTGGCGTCACGCCCACGACAACTCGCCATCGAGGATCTGGTTCGCGCTCTGTCACGCAACGAATTCTTCCTGGTCTACCAGCCGAAATTCGATCTGCGCCGGGAGCGCGTGACCGGCGCCGAGGCCCTGTTGCGCTGGCAGACGCGGGATCATGGGACGATCGCGCCCGATCTTTTCATCCCGCTCGCCGAACGTCATGACTTCATCGTCGAGTTGACCTGGAGAGTGCTCACCCTGGCGTTCGAGCAGCTTGCCCGGTGGCACGCCAATGGCTGGGCACTGAATCTGGCCGTCAACATACCCTCGGCATGGATCCGGTCCGCCGGCGTGTTGGCGTCGTTCGATCTGCTGGCGAAATCCCGGGGAGCGCCATTGCGTCACCTCACGCTGGAAGTCACCGAATCCACTGGCATCGAGTGCCTGAGTTACGCCGCCCATATCCTGCGGGGATTACGCGAGCGTGGCTGTCGATTGTCGCTGGATGATTTCGGCACCGGCTACTCGTCGATGACGCAGCTTCACCGCCTCGCCTTCGACGAGCTGAAACTCGATCGCAGCTTCGTCTCCCGCGCCGACCAGGACCCTGTCGCCGAAGCGATCACCTTGTCGATCCTCGACCTCGGCCATCGGTTGCACATGAAGGTCGTGGCCGAGGGCATCGAGACACAGACGCAGTATCAACTCCTGCGCCATGCCGGCTGTGACATCGCTCAGGGGTATTGGCTGGGCCGCCCCATGCCGGGGTCAAAGTTCGAGGCCTGGTATCGCTCGTCAAGCGTGCTCGCCGCCTTGGGTTGAGGCCTCCAGGGACACCGTTGCCAACGGGATCGCGATGGCTTGGCGGGTGCGCTCGGCGCAGGCGATCAACCGATCGACTTGGTCCTCGATATGACCCAGACCTTCCGCCGTCGCCAGCGCCTCGAAACCGGCCGCCAGCTCCGCCAGGCCGAGACAGCCCAGCGCGGCGGCGGCCCCTTTCAACGAATGCGCTTCCCGACGAATCATCACGACATCGCCATTCCGGATGGCCGACCTCAAGGCGTCGATCCTGTCTTCCAGACGCAGGAAGAAACGGTGGTAGAGCGATTCGAGAGCATCCCTCGACAGCGAGGCGCGCAACTCCCGACAGACCGAGTCGTCCACGAGCGCCGGCGGTTCGGCTATGCCTCCAGCCGGCCCCGGTGGAAAAGTGGCACCATCGTCGCCGACGGTCCCGGAGACCGATCCCAGATGCGTTAACAGCACCTGACGCAGCTCCTGACGCGTGAACGGCTTGAGGATCACGCCCTGCATGCCACTGTCGAGGCAGCGCTGCTGATCCTCGGGCATCACGTTCGCGGTCATGGCGACGATCGGCAAGATCGGCCGGGGCTCCTGCGATCGCCAGCGCCGGGTAGTCTCGACGCCATCGAGGACCGGCATCTGCATATCCATCAAAACCAGATCGAACGCCTTGCGATGTTCCCGCAACAGTGCCAGTGCCTCACGGCCGTTCTCGACCACCGTGACACGCTGGCCCAGTGCCTCCAGCATACCGCGAGCGACCTGCTGATTGATGGCGTTGTCCTCGACGACGAGAATGCTTCGTTGCACCGGTACCGCCAGTATCGGCAACGCGGCCACCGCCTCCACGGAGGAAACCTCCGGCAGCGGCAGGCTCACCCAGAAGCGAGTGCCAAGGCCCTCGCGGCCAGTGAAACCGATCTCGCCGCCCATGGCGTCGACTAGACGCTTGCAGATCGCCAGTCCCAATCCGGTCCCCTCGTGTCGCCGGGCGATGGATGCATCGACCTGGGAGAAGGGAGTGAACAGTCGGGCTCGATAATCGTCGGGAATACCGCAGCCCGTGTCGCACACCTCGAACTGAATTCGACACGCCTCGTCGTGGAAGACGTTCAGGGCCACCTGGCCTTCGGAGGTGAACTTAAAGGCATTGTTTAGCAGATTCATCAATACCTGCCGTAGCCGGGTCACATCGCCGACGACATATCTTGGCAGTCGGGGTGAAAGCGCCCGGACGAAGGCAACGCGGGTGCCGCAGAGTCGGTACTCTTCGTAGATCTGGTCGAGAAATTCCTGCAAGTCGAAAGCGTGCCGATCGAGTTCCAGGCTCCCGCTCTCCAGCTTGGAGTAGTCGAGGATGTCGTTGATGATGACCTGAAGCCCGGAGGCGCTCTGTTTCAGCGCTTTCAGATACTGAAGCCCCCGCGTCGAGACGACCTCCGTGGACAGCAAGTCCGACATCCCGACCACACCGTTGAGCGGCGTGCGAATCTCGTGACTCATGACTGCCATGAATTCCGACTTGCTGCGACTCGCGCGCTCGGCGCGCTCGACGGCCTCATTCAGCGCCTGACGCTGGACCTCCAGCTGCTGTAGTTTGTGATGTCGACTCCTCGCCTCTCGAAACAGGGCCCTGATCAGGATGGCACCCGATAGCATCGCCAATACGACCAGTGCCAATGCCAGGCCGTACAGCTGCATCATCTGGCGACGCTCGATCAGGCGACCGGAGGAAACCCTCGCGTTGATGTCGACCAGTAACTGTTGGGTCGACAGCTTGATCGCCTCCAGCCGCTGCCGGGGAGCGGGGAGTCTGGGGATCCGTTCGGTCCACGGCAGGGTCGACAAGGCCTGAAGCGTTCGATCCAGCATCACGATCTCGCGAACGAGCCTGTCGAGATGCGATCGGGCATCCTTCACCGCCTCGATCGACCGACCGAGCTCCCCGCGTTGCAGGAGTGTCAACCGGCTGTAGAAGATCTCGAAACGAAGCTGAACCGCCTCCCACTCTGCCTCCGACGCCAGGGATGACAATCTTGCGGAGAGTTCTCGACCCTCGCGATCGAGCTGGTACGCGGCCCATACCAGATTTTCGAGCAGGCGGCCGGCAACGGTTTGCTGTCGGGCGACGATGATCCCGCCGGTGACGAGGGTGCACGAGAAGAACAGCACGGCCGCGAAGGTCGCGACCCTGAATCGCCGAGAGAACAGGGATCTGGCGGTCACGCCCGGCACCGGATTCGAGACCTCATTGGACCTCTATCCGCGTCACCTGCCAGACGGAGCGGGTGACGATGTCCTCGTTTTTCAGTTCAGGGTGATCATCGAAGGGATAGATCACGAATATCGGCCCGTAGTCCCTGACGCGCAGCGGTTCCCCGTTGGCCGTCAGCGCCAGCAACACGTCAAAGCGCTGCCAGTCACCAACGGGTATCGTCGCCGCATAATCGTTGAGGGCCACGACTCGCAGCGCGTCACCTCTGGCGTCGACCGCCTGCAGCACGGCACGGCCCAATGGGCCTTCGAAGGTCATCAGGCCGTCATGCCATGGCGTGTGAGTCTGCGTGCGGCCCCCCGTCAGTGACTCGAGCATCGCGCGATCGAATTGGGCGGTATCACCGACATTGGTCGTGCCGATATTGCCGGAGACCGTCAGCAGGATCGAACCACTCGGCTGCTCCAGCCCCCAGGCCGGCATCGACAGCGTTATCCCGAAAACCAACAGACCGCCAAATGACCGTGTCAGTGCGCCCATTTCCGCCGCTCCCCCAGATCTTTTGTCGATTATATTTCGAGTTTCTCGATCCAGACTGTGAACCTTTGTGACACTGAGGCAGACTGGACCAAGCGGCGAATCACCATTCGACGGCCGAGGGACTTCATGACGACATCCATGCACATCGGCGTGCTGGAGGACGATCCGGATCAGCAGGCTTTCATTGAAATCTGCCTCGACGGCGCCGGCCACCGGCCGCGGATGTTTTCCCGCGCCAGCGACTTCCGCCGAGGACTGAAGCAGCATCATTTCGACATGATGATCCTCGACTGGTATCTGCCGGATGCCAGCGGCATGGACGTGCTGGCGCAGCTTCGACAGCACGATGGCTGGCTGGGCCCGATCCTGTTCGTGACGGCGAACCAAGAGGAGGAGACCGTGGTCAAGGCGCTTGCGCTGGGCGCGGATGACTTCCTCGGCAAACCGCTGCGACCACGGGAACTGGTCGCCAGGGTCAACGCGCTGGCGCGACGCGTCAGTTCTCCCCTGCCCCGTGAACGCCATCGACTCGGCGATTACGAGCTCCATGCCAACCAGCGCCAGGTGTCGCTGGCTGGGGAAGGGATCCCGCTGACAGAAAGAGAATACCGCTTGGTCAGCCTGTTGTTCGCTCACGCCGGCGAACTGCTCTCACGAGCCCACCTGTTGGAAGTCGTATGGGGCCATAAAGGCGACATCGCTACCCGCACGGTCGACACTCATGTCAGCCGACTGCGGCGCAAACTGGAACTGGATGGCCGCCACGGCATCAAGTTGCAGAGCATTTACCAGCATGGGTATCGCCTCGACGTCCAGCTCGCCCATCCCTGACTCGCGTCGGGTGCGACATAATTACACACCCGGGCGGTCATGATTGGCGGCCAAACCGCCAGCGCGTAGAGTCCCCCTCTGACGACGGCGTCCTGGACGAGATATGACGCATTTCTGGCATCGCTGCTACCGCCCGCTGACTGCGCTCGCGCTGTTCGCCATGCTGATGGCGTTCACGGGCCCGTTGATCAGCCAGATGCAGCGCCTGATGGAGATGCCGGCCCACGGCGGCATGATGATGGCCACGTCCCATCACGCGGCCGCCGTCGACGACCATCGGATGCCATCGTCCGCTCGGAGCATGAGCGCAGACGACCACTGGCACATGGCCGCCTGCGGGTACTGTGAGCTGTTTCTCCACGCACCCGGCATCGCGCCGCCGCGTGTCACACCACCGGTAACGCCGCCACCGTCGGCCGAACATCCGCTGGAGGTCATCGCCCCGCCGTCGCCGACGCCGGTCTATCCCCGCTACGCCTCTCGTGCACCGCCCCTGGCCTGAACCCTTCCCCGCTCCGCGCGCCCATCGTGACCCGATGCGCATCGGGGCCATGTCACGCTCGCCCGACGACCGTCGTCGGGCGCTGCCATCCGGTTCAGGCCTGGAGTTCACCCATGGACACCGTTTCATCGGCGGCCGATCGCCGCCAGCGCCCCTTGTGGGTTGCACTGATCACTCGTCTTCACTTCTACGTCGGCCTGTTCGTCGGGCCCTTCCTGCTCGTCGCCGCGCTATCGGGGATTGCCTATGCGCTGACGCCCCAGCTGGAGAGCTGGCTCTACCATGACGCCTTGACCACCCGGAGCGAGGGAGAGGCACAGCCGCTGGCACGCCAGATCGCCGCCGCCCAGGTAGCCGCGGGGACCAGCGCGGCCCCCGCCGCGGTGCGCCCGGCGCCGGCGGCAGGCCAGACCACGCGAGTGATGTTCGACGACCCCAGCGTGGCTGAGTTCCAGCACCGCGCGCTGTTCATCGACCCGGTGACGCTGGCGGTACGCGGCGATCTGCCGGTCTACGGCACCAGTGGCGTGCTGCCGCTGCGCACCACCATCGACCAGCTCCACCGCAGCCTGTTGCTGGGCGAACCCGGCCGCCTCTACAGCGAACTGGCCGCCTCCTGGCTCTGGATCGCCGCGCTGGGCGGCGGCTTCCTGTGGTGGCGCCGCCGTCGGACCCGCCGGCAGGCGGCGGGACTGCAACGCCTACGCCAGCGTCACGCCACCCTTGGAGCGGTAGCGCTGGTCGGACTGGTATTCTTCTCGGCGACCGGTCTCACCTGGTCGAAGTGGGCTGGCGGCAATATCGCCGAACTGCGCCACGCCTGGGGCTGGGGCACACCGGGTGTCTCCACGGTGCTCCAGGGGCAGGAGACCGCGGCCGCCGATCCTCACGCCGAGCACCACCACGGCGCGGGGGGGATGGACATGGGAACGGCGCCGGTCACCGATGCCGACTTCGACCGAGCACTGGCGGCAGCCCGCCACGCCGGCCTGCTGGCGGGCAAGATCGAGCTGCAGCCGCCGTCAGCGCCGGACCGCGCCTGGAAGGTGCGCGAGATCGGCCGCGAATGGCCCACCGAGGTCGATCAGGTGGCGCTGGATCCGCACAGCTTTGCGGTACTCGACCGCACCGATTTCACCACCTTCCCGCTGGCGGCCAAGCTCACTCGCTGGGGCATCGACCTGCACATGGGCGTGCTGTTCGGACTGCCCAACCAGTTGGCGCTGATCGCGTTCGCCTCGTGCCTCGCCACCCTGATCTGCTGGGGCTACGCGATGTGGTGGCGTCGGCGGGCCGCCGCTTCCGGGGAGCCGCAGACCTTGACCGCCATCTTCCGGCTCATGGACCGGCGCTCGCGACTGGTCGCCCTCCTCGTTGCGGCCGCCCTCGGCTACGCCCTGCCGGTGATGGGCGCCAGTCTGCTGCTGTTCGTCGCCGTGGATTACCTGCGCTGGCGGGTTGGGGTCCGCCAGCAGGTGGCACAGACGGCCTGATCCTGGGCCCGTGGCGAGCGCCTGTGTTACAACAGGGGCTCGCCACCGCCACGATGCCGCCATGACCCGAACTCACCACCCCTCGCCACGCTTTCAGCTTCGCCTGGTTGCCGACCGGGAGATCGTCGTCGGACCGGGCAAGATCGAGCTGCTGGAGGCGATCGAGCGGCACGGCTCGATCGCCGCGGCCTGTCGCGAGATGGGCCTGAGCTACAAGAAAGCGTGGCAACTTCTCGACACCATGAACCGGCACCTCGCCGCACCGGTGATCGACACCGTCACCGGCGGTACTCGGCGTGGCGGTGCCACTCTGACGGCAGAGGGGCGCGCCCTGGTCGACGACTATCGCCGGCTGATGGCCGATCTCGCTGACAGCCCCCATGGAAAAACGCTGCTGAACCGTCTCGCGTCGACTGGCACCCCCGATGCCGAAGCGGCGGCCGACGCCGACTGATCCACGGCTCCGCCCGATTCCCTCTCGACCACCGCGTTACCGGCAGCTATAGTGACTTCCCGTTATTTCCATTCATACATAGCGAGAAGCCCGTGAATCTCTCGGCCCGTCGAATCCCACCTGCCCTGCTGGCGCTGGCGCTCTGCGTACCGGCCGTCGCGCATGCCGACGGCGCGTCCGATCCGGTCCGGGTCTATGCCGCCGCTTCGGTGACCGATGCGATGAACGCAGCGATCCAGGCCTACGAATCCGACCACGATGTCGATATCGTCCCGGTCTACGCCTCCTCATCGACGCTGGCGCGCCAGATCGCCAGCGGCGCTCCCGCCGACATCTATCTTTCCGCCAACGAGCAGTGGATGGATTGGCTGGAAACCCAGGATCTCTCGGTCGAGGCGCGCGCCGACCTGCTCAGGAACCGACTGGTGCTGATCGCGCCGACGACCAGCGACGTTGCCGCTTTCACCCCGGGCGACGGGACCACGATCGCCTCCCTACTGGGCGACGATCAGCGCCTGTCGGTCGGCGAGACCAGCCACGTACCGGCCGGCATCTACGCCAGGCAGGCGCTGGAGTCGATCGGCGAGTGGGACGCACTGCAGTCGCGGCTGGCCAGTGGCGACAACGTCCGCGCCGCCATGGCGCTGGTGGAGCGCGACGAGACGCCGCTCGGCATCGTCTACCAGACCGACGCCGAGGCGAGCGATCGGGTCAAGCAGGTCGGCGTATTCCCCGACGACAGCCACGACCCGATCACCTACCCGCTCGCCGTGGTCAATCCAACGCCAAGCGATGCCACCGAGGCGTTCCGGCGCTGGCTGACGGGTGACGACGCCTTGGCGATTTTCGCTCGTTACGGCTTCACGCCGGTCGAATCCGACTGAGTCGCGGATGTTCGAGGCGATAGCGCTCTCCGATGCAGAGTGGCAGGCGATCACTCTCAGCCTGAAGATCGCCGGCAGTGCCGTGGGGTGGATTCTGGTTCCCGGCGTCGCCATGGCGTGGCTGCTCGCCCGTCACGACTTTCGCGGCAAATCCCTGCTCGACGGCCTGCTCCACCTGCCGCTGGTGCTCCCGCCCGTGGTGGTGGGCTATCTGCTGCTGCTGTCGCTGGGACGCCAAGGCTGGCTGGGGCATTGGCTCTATCAGGGCTTCGGCCTGTCGCTACCGTTCACCTGGCAAGGCGCGGCCATCGCTGGCGGCGTAATGGCATTCCCGCTGCTGGTCCGCGCCGTCAGGCTCTCGCTGGAGGCCGTCGACCCCAAGCTGGAGGCGGCCGCGGGCACCCTCGGCGCCAACCGCTGGCGCGTCATGTTCACGATCACCCTGCCCCTGGCGGTGCCGGGCCTGCTGACCGGCACGGTCCTGGCATTCGCCCGCGCGCTGTCGGAATTCGGCGCCACCATCACCTTCGCGTCCAACATCCCGGGCGAGACCCGCACCCTCCCCCTGGCGCTCTATACCCTGATCCAGACGCCCGGCAGGGAAGCCGCCGCCGCCAGACTCTGTGTGCTGTCGATCGTCATCGCCATGCTGTCGCTGATGGCCTCCGAGTGGCTGGCGCGGCGCGCCAGAAAGCGCCTGGAGGAGCGCGACCGATGAGCGGAGACATTCATCCCTCGACCCCGGGCGTACCCGCCGCCGCCGAGCGCAGTGCGCTGGAGTGTCGGCTGCGCAAGCGGCTGGGCGGCTTCGACCTGGACATCGCCCTGACGGTGCCGGGCCGAGGCGTGACCGCGCTGTTTGGCGAGTCCGGCAGCGGCAAGACCAGCCTGCTGAGACTCATTGCCGGCCTCGATCGCCCCGATGCCGGCCATGTCCGGCTGGGCGAGCGACTGTTGACCGAGGTCGCCAGCCGTACCCATGTACCGCCTCACCAGCGCCATCTGGGTGTCGTCTTTCAGGAAGCGCGGCTGTTCCCCCACTACCGGGTTCGCGGCAACCTCACCTACGGCATGCCGAGGGCAGCGCGTCCCCAATTCGACGACCTGGTGGCACTGCTGGGAATCGGCCATCTGCTCGAGCGCCTGCCCGGCACCCTCTCGGGGGGAGAGGCGCGCCGGGTCGCCATCGGCCGCGCGCTGCTGACCCAACCTCGCCTGCTGCTGCTGGACGAGCCGCTGACCGGGCTCGATGGAGAGCGCAAGCGGGAGCTGCTGAGCTATCTCGTCCGCCTGACCCGGGAGATCGACCTGCCGGTGCTGTACGTCAGCCACGACACGACGGAGATCGCCGCCATCGCCGATCACCTCGCCCTGATCGAGCAGGGCCGGCTGACGGCACACGGCCAGCTGGACGCGCTGATGATGCGACTCGACCTCACCGAGCGACTGGGTGGATTCGATGCCGTCACGCGACTGAGTGCCCGGGTGGTCGACCACGACCCCGCCTACGCCTTGACCCGGGTCGTCCTCGACGACGGACAGACGCTTCGCATCCCGGCGCTCGACCACCCACCGGGGACGCCGGTACGTCTGCGCGTGGGCGTGCGCGACGTTGCCCTCGCCCATGCCATGCCCGAGGGCACCAGCTATCGCAACGGGCTCGCGGTGGTGATCGACGCGATCGAACCCTCGACCCAGGAACCCAGCGCCAATGAAGTGCGCCTGACGATTGGGCGCCAACCGCTGCGCGCCCGACTCACCCGCCAGGCCTGTGACGAAATGCAACTGGTGGTCGGCAAGCCGACGGTCGCGCTGATTCGAAGCGTCGCGTTCGACTCTCGATTCTAGCGGCGAAACAATCACTTGAGAGCAAGTCAAGGCGAACCCCACCCCAAGCGTATCGCTTTGTAACTTAACGCTTTTTAGCGATTTTCCCGTCGCCTTGGCGATCGAGTCTCATATACACTGCCCATGGCAGGATGCCGCTGCCGCAAGGAAGCCCCTTCAAGGACGATGCGACGACGCACGGAACGCGATAGGGACAGCATCCAGGGATCGACAGCAGAGCAACAGGACGTTGCCGGCCCTCAAGGTTGAGACTCGACAGGAAGTTGAGTGCGAAAGGACTCGCTTCCGTCATCGGGTCGCACGCCGAAACGGTCAGCCGACCTCTACCAACCCCCTCCCGCTTCGACGCCGCGTGGCTTTCCAGCCCGGTTCATCATCGACCTAGACCGCACCATCACGCCTTCGGACACCACACCCCTTGATGATCACCTGGCACAGAAAATCGCCAGCCGACTGAAAGTCTCTTTCGCTGAGTTTCTCACGATGCGTGATCCCCACGATCTGGGTCTCGAAGTCGGCGTAGTGCTGGGTCGCCGACCAGATCAGAAAGATCAGCCAGACGGGATCCACCGGGTCCATCAATCCGCGCTCCGCCCAGTGGCGGAAGACCTCGGCGCGGGCTTCCACCCACTCCCGCATCTCACCGAATAGCGACTCCTTCAGGAACGGTGCCCCCTGCAGTATCTCGTTGGCGAAGAGGCGCGAGCTTCTGGGATGGGTCTGGCTCAGCCGCATCTTGCTGCGAATGAACGCCTCCAGCACCTCCGCCGGATCGTCATCGACGCTGATATCGCTCAGCATCGCGTTCCAGCGCCACATCGTACGCTCGAGCAGGGTGATATAGAGGCGGCGCTTGCTGCCGACATAGTAGAGGACGTTGGACTTGGGGATCCCGGCAGCCGCGGCGATCGCCTGGATGCTGGCGCCCCGATAGCCGTGTCGGGCGAAGACGCTCTCCGCCGCCTCGAAGATCCGCTGCTCGTTACGTTCCCGGGCCGTGGCTTCGGGAAGATCGTGATTATCCACCTGAACTCCTTTTACCCATCAATCAGACTGAAAGCGCCCGCTGCCGTGCCAGGCTGCCACGCCCCTGGCGCGCCTATCAGTGGCTTCCGATGCCGATGCTATGCTGAATCATGAGGGTTGTCTGCCGGAGGACCCATTTCGGCCCCGGCGGAGAGCACTTGCCATCATGGCCGGAATCGAAGACGCTATACGAAGCTGACCGATCGGTCAGGATTTATCCTGCAAGGTTGCCGGCAGACGGCACCCCGCACAATGACAACGGCAGGCTCCCCATGATCGAATTCTTCCTCAACGGCCAGCATCGGCGGCTGGCCGCCGCGCCCGACACGAGCATACTCGAGCTGTTGCGAGGCCCTCTCGCGCAGCATGGCACCAAGGAAGGTTGCGCCTCCGGAGATTGCGGCGCGTGCACTGTCGCCATCGCCCGCCCCGACCACGAAGGCGCGATGGCCTATCACACCTTGAATGCCTGCATCACCCCGGCTCATCAGTTGCAGGGCGCCCACCTGGTGACCGTCGAGGGCCTGGCTCGGGGCGATGCGCTGCATCCGGCCCAGGCATCGATGGTGGCGTGCCATGGAAGTCAATGCGGGTTCTGCACCCCCGGCATCGTGATGTCGCTGTTCGCGCTGCACGAACAGCAGCGAGCGCTCCCCCGGCAAGAACTGGACGACCACCGCCTGGAAGCGGCACTCGGCGGCAATCTGTGCCGCTGCACGGGCTACCGCCCGATACGCGACGCCGCCCGTAGCATGGGTGAACGCACCGACACTCGCCCCCCCTGGGCGGAGGACCCCGCCTTCGAGCAGGTGGTTCGCGATCTCTCCCCGACCGTGGCCGGCGAGGACCAGACTGGCTATCTCACGCCGACCACGCTCGCCGAGCTCATCGCCACCATGCAGCGCCATCCCGAGGCCAGGCTGGTCGCCGGCGCCACCGACCTCTGGCTCGAGATCACCCAGCGGCTCGCGCGGTTCGACGCCGTGATCGATCTGCGCCAGGTCGAGGAGCTCCGCCGGATCGAGGAAGTCGCGGACGGCTGGTGGGTGGGTGCGGCGGTCACCTACCGCGAGTGGGAGCCGCTGCTGAAAACCCATTACCCCGCTTTCGCGCATCTTCTGACCCGGCTGGGTTCGGAGCAGATCCGCAATCGGGCCACCGTCGGCGGCAATATCGCCAACGCGTCCCCCATCGGCGATACGCCGCCCGTGCTGCTGACGCTGGACGCGATCTTGCGTCTCGCCGGACCGCACGGGATTCGGGAGATCCCGCTAGAGTCGTTCTTCCTCGACTACAAGCAGACCGCTCTCGCTCCCGGCGAGTGTATCGCCGCCATCTTCCTCCCCAGGCCGGGCGACGGCCACGAACAGCGCGTCTGGAAGCTCTCCAAGCGGCGCGAGGACGACATCTCGACGCTGCTGGGCGCTTTCCGTTGGCAACTGCAGGACGGCACGCTGCGGGACGTGCGCGTCGCCTACGGGGGGATGGCGGCGATCCCGCTGAGAGTCACTGCCGTGGAGGCCGCGCTGGAGGGCAAGGCCCCCGACGAGGAGAGCTTCGGCGCCGCCAGGCGGGCACTCCACCAGTCGCTCACGCCAATGAGCGACGCCCGTGGCTCCCGCGACTACCGCGCCACCGCCGCGGCCAACCTGCTCGAACGCTGGCGACTGACACTCGCCCATGCGGGCCTGGAAGAACCGACCCAGGAGGTGACACTCGATGCGTACGCTGACTGAAAAACGATACCGATCGGCGCGCGTCGCTTCCGAAGCCGTGCCGGAAGCCCTGGCCGAGGCCGACCGGGGGAAAGGCGCCGAGATCGGCCGGCTCGAAGGCGACGAGCCGGTTGCCCGCGACACCGTCAGCCCACGGCCGACCCGGGACACTGCCGGTCACGCCCAGGCTCACGAGAGCGCCATCAAGCATGTCACCGGACGCGCCCGCTACATCGACGACCTGCCGGCACCCGGCAATACGCTGCACGCCATGGTGGGACTGAGCGACGTGGCCCATGGCCGGGTGATCCGCCTCGACCTCGATGCGGTGCGGGCGATGCCCGGCGTGGTCGACGTGATCACGACGCAGCACATTCCCGGGCATCGCGATATCGGGCCGGTGTTCCCGGGCGACCCCATGTTTGCCGACGAGGAAGTCAGCTATGTCGGCCAGCCGCTGTTCGCCGTGGCCGCCACCAGCTATCTCGAGGCGCGCCGCGCGGTAAAGGCGGCAGTGGTGGAGATCGAGCCGCTGCCGCCCCGCTTCGACCCGGTCGCCGCCGCCGAGGCCGGCGAATTCGTACGCCCCACCCACCGGCAGGTCAGCGGGGATTGGGAGCAGGCGCTCGAGCACGCCCCCCACGTGCTCGAAGCCGCGCAGTTCGTCGGCGGCCAGGAACACTTCTACCTCGAGGGTCAGGCCTGCCTGGTCGTGCCCAGCGAGGATGAGGGCGTCATCGTCCATACCTCCAACCAGCACCCCAGCGAGACCCAGAAGCTGGTCGCCGAGGTGCTGGATATCCCGTTCCATGCGGTGACGGTGGAGAATCGACGCATGGGTGGCGGTTTCGGCGGCAAGGAGACCCAGGCCGCGCCCTGGGCATGCGTCGCGGCATTGCTGGCGAGGCGAACCGGCCGCGCCGTTCGCATGCGCCTGCCCCGCGGCGACGATACCCGCGCTACCGGCAAGCGCCATCCGTTCCACAATCGCTACCGGCTGGGTTTCGACGATGACGGTGTGATCCTCGGCGGCGACATCACCCTGATCGGCGACTGCGGTCACTCGCCGGATCTCTCCGAAGC
Source organism: Salinicola sp. CR57 (assembly GCF_003206585.1). Classification (NCBI taxonomy): domain Bacteria; kingdom Pseudomonadati; phylum Pseudomonadota; class Gammaproteobacteria; order Oceanospirillales; family Halomonadaceae; genus Salinicola; species Salinicola sp. CR57. The sequence goes on along the minus strand of NZ_PZJL01000006.1, from coordinate 264,684 downwards.
GGTGGTCGACCGCGCCATGTTCCACGCCGATAACGCTTACTCGCTGGGGGCCGCGCGCGTGACCGGCCATCGGGCGCGTACTCATACTGCCTCGAACACGGCGTTTCGCGGTTTCGGTGGCCCCCAGGGAATGATGATCGCCGAACTGGCGATGGACGACATCGCCCGCCATGTCGGCCAGGACCCGTTGACCGTGCGCAAGCGCAATCTCTATCGCAGCGGTCGCGACACCACCCACTACGGCCAGCAGGTCGACCAGCATCCGCTGATGGTGGAGATCATCGAGCGGCTGGAACGCAGCAGCGACTACTGGCAGCGCCGCGACGAGATCACCGCGTTCAACCGCGAAAGTGCCGTGATCAAGCGCGGCCTGGCGCTGACACCGGTCAAGTTCGGCATCTCCTTCACCGCCAAGCACCTCAACCAGGCGGGCGCCCTGCTTCACGTCTACACCGACGGCAGCGTAATGATCAATCATGGCGGCACCGAGATGGGCCAGGGTCTGCACACCAAGATCTGCCAGGTGGTCGCCCGCGAACTGGGGCTCGATTTCGACTCGGTACGCATCAGCGCCACCCGCACCGACAAGGTCCCCAACACCTCGCCCACCGCGGCCTCCAGCGGTGCCGATCTCAACGGCATGGCCGCCCGTGACGCCGCCGCACAGATCCGCCAGCGTCTGCTCGACTTCGCCGCCGAGCACTATCGCCTGGACCGCGAGGGGCTGCGTCTCGTCGACGGCGAACTGGTCTCCGGCGTCGGCGACGTGCATCAGCGGGTGGCGTGGGGGGACCTGGTCCAGGCGGCCTATCTCGGTCGCATCTCGCTATCGGCGACCGGGTTCTACGCCACGCCCCTGATCCACTACGATCGCGACACCGGCCAGGGCCGGCCGTTCTACTACTTTGCCTACGGCGCCGCGGTCAGCGAGGTCCGTATCGACACCCTGAGCGGGGAGTATCGGGTCGAGCGCGTCGATATCCTTCACGATGTCGGCGACTCGCTCAATCCGGCCATCGATCTGGGTCAGGTCGAGGGCGGTTTCATTCAGGGCATGGGCTGGCTGACCAGCGAGGAACTGAAGTGGAACGACGACGGCCGGCTGCTGACCGACGGCCCCGCCACCTACAAGATCCCGACCTTCGGCGACCTGCCACCCATCTTCAATGTCGAGCTGCTCGAGGGCCATCCCAACTCCCAGGCCAGCATCTATCGCTCCAAGGCCGTGGGCGAACCACCATTCATGCTCGGCATCTCGGTCTGGTCGGCGCTGCGCGATGCACTCTCGAGCCTGACCGGCTACCGCGCCAGTCCGTCGCTGGATACTCCTGCCACGCCGGAGCGGGTACTAATGGCAGCCGAGGCGCTACGCGCCGCGCAGGCGAACGCCGGGGACCCACGATGAGCGTCGACGAGGCTTGCGAAGCTGGGGACCACCACGAAAGCTGGCACGCCGCGCTCCATCGCCTGCAGGAGCGCGGCGTCCCTCACGTGCTCGCCAGCGTCGTCGGCGCTGCCGGCTCGACCCCTCGGGAGCCCGGCGCCAAGCTGGTGATCACTCCGACGGCGGTCATCGATACGCTGGGCGGCGGCCATTTCGAGCAGCAGGTGATCGAGATCGCCCGGCGGCATCTGGCGGCAACCCCCGTGGCGGCAGGCACCCATCTCGAGGCGTTTGCGCTGGGCGGCCGCTCCGGGCAGTGCTGTGGCGGGTTCGTGCATGTCCTGATCGAGGTCTTCGCCGGCGCCGAAAGCCATCTGACGCTGTTCGGTGCCGGCCATGTCGGTCAGGCCCTGGTCGAACTGCTCGCGCCACTGCCCTGGCGCATCGACTGGTACGACAGCCGCGCGGGGGCGTTTCCGCCCCGGCCCTCACACGACCGCTACCCCGACCGAATCCGCCCCTTGACGCTGGCGGCGAATGCCGAAGGCGTGGCACGGGCCGTGGCGGCCATCCCCCCGAATACGCACGTGCTGGTGATGACCCACGACCACGCCCAGGACCGGGATCTTGTCGCCGCCCTGTTATCCCGAACGAACTCGGGCGATGGGGCGTTGCGCTCCATCGGCATGATCGGCTCGAACAGCAAATGGGCCAGCTTTCGCTCGCGCCTGGCCGCCGCCGGATTCGATGGCGCCGCTCTGGCGCGGATTCGCTGTCCCATCGGCCTGGTCTCCACCGCCAGCAAGCGCCCCCGCGAGATCGCGATCAGCGTTGCCGCCGAACTGCTGGCCGATCAACGCCCGCCGGGAGGCGCACCGGCACAACGAGGCGCGGCGCCGGAGCGACTTCGTTCCGCCTTTGCAGGCGCCGAGCCGACCGACACCGCCCATTCAAGAGATTCCGCCAGAGAATGACCATGACAAATCATCAACGTCTGCTTCGCGGCCCGCTGTTCACCTGCCTCGACGATCCCGGCGAGGATGCCGTGCCCTTGACCGGCACCACCCGCTATCTCGAGGACGGCGCGATCTGGATCGTCGACGGCCACATTCACGCCGTCGAACCCTTCGAGGGGCTCGCCGATCGACTACCGGCCGGGATCGAGATCGTCGACTACCGCGACAAGCTGATGATGCCCGGCTTCATCGACAGCCACGTTCACTACGTTCAGCTCGATATCATGGCGTCCTATGGCCGCGAGCTGCTCGATTGGCTCAACGACTACACCTTTCCCGCCGAATGCCGGTTCGCCGACGCCGGACACGCCCAGGCCGGGGCCGAACGGTTCCTCGACGAGATGCTGCGGGTCGGCACCACCACCGCGCAGGTATTCTGTTCCTCCCATCCGGTCTCGGTGGACAGCTTTTTCGCGGCGGCCCAGCGTCGACAGTTGCGCATGATCGCCGGCAAGGTGCTGATGGATCGCCATGCGCCGGAGGCCTTGACCGACGACACCCTCGGCGGCGTTCGCGACAGCGAGCGGCTGATCGCCGACTGGCATGGACGCGACCGTCTCGACTACACCCTGACCCCACGCTTCGCCCCGACCTCGACCCGCGAGCAGCTCGACGCCGTGGGTGGCGTGCTGCGCAATGCCCCCGATCTCTACCTGCAGACCCACCTGTCGGAGAATCGCGGCGAGATCGCCTGGGTCGCCGAGCTGTTCCCGGAAAGTCGTGACTATCTCGATGTCTACGAGCGTCATGGACTCGTCGGCCCGCGCAGCACCTTCGCCCATGGCATTCATCTCGACGCGGAGCAGCGCCGGCGGCTGGCGCAGGGTGGCGCCAACATCGCCTTCTGCCCGACCTCGAACCTGTTCCTCGGCAGTGGGCTGATGGACCGCCTGGCCTGCCGCGACGCCGGGCTGGCTACCTCGCTGGCCAGCGATGTCGGCGGCGGCACCTCGCTGTCCGGCCTCGGCACGCTGCAGGGGGCGTATCAGGTGGGGGCGCTGCTGGGCCAGCCGCTGACCGGTTGGCAGGGGTTCTACCGGCTCACGCTGGGCAACGCCCGGGCGCTGCACCTCGATGACAAGATCGGCAGCCTGCAGCCGGGGTTCGAGGCGGATATCGCCGTTCTCGACCCCGAGTCCACCCCGCTGATGGCGCGCCGGCTATCCCAGGCAACGACCCTGTCCGAACGCCTGTTCGCACTGATGACGCTGGGCGACGACCGTACGGTGGCGGCGACCTGGGCCAATGGCCGCCTGGCTCACCAGCGCGACGCGGCAGCGGCCTGACGACGCTCAGCCGTTGGCCTTCTCCGGCAGCGGATAGCGGCGATCCGAGGTGCCGGCCTTGACCACCTGACCCGGCACGTCGTGGCCGATCATCGCCGGCAGCAACTCGGCGGCGGCGATCAGCCGGTCGAGGTCGACGCCGGTCTCCACGCCCATCTGCTCGAACATGTGGACCAGGTCCTCGGTGCAGACATTGCCCGTGGCCCCCGGCGCGTAGGGACAGCCGCCCAGGCCACCCAGCGCGGCATCGAAGCGCGTGATCCCGCTCTGCCACGCGACCAGGGCGTTGGCCAGCCCCATCCCGCGGGTATTGTGGACGTGGAGCGTCACCGGCAGCCACGGCCAGCGGCTCAACGTCTCGCGGCTCAGATCGGCGACCTGGCGCGGATTGGCCATCCCGGTGGTGTCACAGAGGGTGATCCCCTGGACGCCCAGCGCCAGCAGCTTCTCGGTGATCGACAGCACCCGCTTGAACGGCACCTCGCCCTCGAACGGGCAGCCGAATGCCGTCGAGATCGAGGCGTTGACGAAGACGTCGCTTCCCTTGGTGATCTCCAGAATGTTGGCAAAGCGCTCCAGCGACTGTTCCGCGGTCATGCGAAGGTTGGCTCGGCCGTGGCTGTCGCTGGCGGACAGCACCAGATTGATTTCGTCGACCCCGCAGGCGAGCGCGCGCTCGGCCCCCTTCTCGTTGGGAACCAGGACCACGTATTCGACCCCCGGCACTCGCTCGATACCGCGCATCACCTCCTCGGCATCACGCAGGTTGGGAATCGCCTTGGGCGAGGTGAACGAGGTCGCCTCGATCTTCGCCAGCCCGGTACGGGAGAGCGCGTCGATCAGCCGAATCTTCTCCTCCGTGGGAACGAACCGCGATTCGATCTGGAGACCGTCTCGCGGCGCCACGTCGTTAACGGTGATGGACTGTGTCGGCGTCGTCATTAGATCACTCCTCGTTCGCGCATCTTCGCCTGGGTCTCGCGGTCGATGCCGAGCTCGTCGAGCACGTCCCGAGTGTGCTGGCCAAGTGCCGGGCCGCCGCCCTGGATACGGCCCGGCGTCCGGCTCAGCTTGGGTAACACGCCAGGTACCTTGAGCGACTCGCCATCGCCCAGCCGAATGGTCTCGATCATCTCCCGGGCCAGATAGTGCGGATCGCTGACGATATCCCTGGCGGTATACGGATAACCCACCGGTACGTGAGCGCTCTCCAGCACGTCGAGCACGTAGTCGCGACGGTGGCGTCGGGTCCAGTCGGCGATGGCCCCATCGATCAGCTCGGCGTGTCGACTGCGGCCATCGTTGTGGGCGAAGCGCGGGTCATCGGCAAGGTCCTGGCGACCGATCGCCGTCATCAGGCGCTTGAAGATGCTGTCGCCGTTACCGGCGATCAGCACGTACTCGTCGCTATCGCCATCGCCCGACGCGCAGGGGTAGGCATTGGAGGGCGTGATCCCCGGCAGGGCGCTGCCGCTGGGTTCGCGGATCACCTCGGCACCGTCGTACTCGGGAATCAGGCTCTCCATCATCGCGAAGACCGACTCGTAGAGCGCCACATCGATGTACTGCCCCCGGCCACTGCGATGGCGCTCCTGCAAGGCCAGCAGGGCGCCGATGATGCCGTAGAGCGCCGACAGCGAATCGCCGATGCTGATGCCGACCCGCACCGAGGGCTGGTCGGGATGCCCCGAGAGATAGCGCAGCCCGCCCATCGCCTCGCCGATGACGCCGAAACCCGGTCGGTCGCGATAGGGGCCGGTCTGTCCGTAACCGGAGATACGCACCATGATCAGGCCGGGGTTACGTTCGCTCAGGGTTTCCCAGCCCAGCCCCCACTTCTCCAGCGTGCCGGGGCGAAAGTTCTCGATCACGATGTCCGCCTCGTCGACCAGCCGACGCACGATCTCCTGCCCCTCTGCCGAGCGCAGATCCAGCGCCAGCGATCGCTTGTTGCGGGTCTGCACGTGCCACCACAGCGAGGTGTCGTCCTTCAGCACGCGCCACTTGCGCAACGGATCACCCGTGCCCGGCGGTTCGATCTTGATCACGTCCGCGCCAAATTCGCCGAGCAGCTTGCTGGCAAAGGGCCCCGCGATCAGTTGACCCAGCTCCACCACCTTGAGTCCCGCTAGCGCCTGCGCGTCGTCGCTGGCCGCCATATCGCTCTCCTCCGTCACGTACACCGGCACCGCCTCGCTCGAACCGCTGCCGCCATGATCGTTTATCGATAGCGGCAGAGTGACCCAGCACTCGGGCTGCCACAATTAGGCGATCGTCAAGCTAGGCTTCGTCCATGGCGAACGCTAGAGTGGCCGCAAACTCGTCGCCAAACGGACACCCTCACCATGAAGCGGCTCGACTTCATCACACTCAAGCTGTTCGTCGCCATCGCCGACCTGCGAAGCCTGACCCGCGCCGCCGAACGGGAGCACCTGGCCCTGGCAGCGGTGAGCAAGCGCATCAGCGATCTCGAGACCCAGCTCTCGACCACCCTGCTCTATCGGCGCCCGCGCGGCGTCGAGCTGACCCCCGCCGGCCATGCGCTGCTCCACCATGCCCGCCACATGCTGGACAGCCTCGACCACCTCAACGCCGATCTCAGCGAGTACAGCGTGGGAATCCGCGGGCATGTGCGGCTGCACGCCAACACCTCCGCGGTGATCGAGTTCCTGCCCGACGACCTGAGCGACTTCACCTGGCGCTATCCGCAGATTCGCATCGACATGCAGGAACGCCTGAGTCACGAGATCATCACGGCCGTCCGCGACGGCCTTACCGACATCGGCATCTTCTCCGCGCACATCCCCGCCGACGGCCTCTCGATCCAGCCCTACCGCCGGGACCGACTGGTGCTGGTCACCGCCCGGGACCATCCACTGGCGAACCGACAGCGGCTGGCGTTCGCCGAGACCCTGGATCACGACTTCATCGGGCTGGAGCAGGACTCGTCACTCCACGCCCTGCTGCACCAGGATTCCCAGAGGCTGTCCCGGCCACTGCGGATGCGCATCCAGGTACGCAGCTTCGAGGGCATCTGCCGCATGATCGACCGGGGCATGGGAATCGGCATCCTGCCCGCCCGGGCCGTCGCCGCCTATCGGGAGAGCCTATCCCTGGCGACGGTCCCGCTGATCGACGAGTGGGCGGAGCGCGAGCTGGTCATCGGCGTCCGCGACCTGGACGCACTGCCGCTGATCGCCCGCCAGATGGTAGACCATCTGGTCGGCGCGGGGACCCGAGAGCTCGAAGCCAGCGAGACGCGACCCGGCGCGGTCGCTGCGACGAAGGTGTAAACCCTTCGAAAAGCACGAAGCCTTGCTTGCCCAGAAACCAATTTTTCCCGTCGGCGACCCTCGCTACAGTCCTCTACCGTCTGCTGTCGTCCCCTCCCGGTGACAAGGCACAGCAGACAGGTCTCCCATGCCAATCGATAACAAGACGAAGAGGAACGCGCCAATGATCAAGCCTCAACTCAAGACGCTCATCGTGGGCGGTCTGCTCTGGAGCGTCGCCAGTGCCTCCCAGGCTTTCGAGCAGAGCGGAAAGGTGGACTGCATTGCTCCCGCCAATCCCGGTGGCGGCTGGGACTTCACCTGCCGCTCCGTGGGGCGAGTGCTCAGCGACCTCGACCTGGTCGATGGCAACGTGCAGACCATCAACATGCCAGGCGCCAGTGGCGGTGTCGGTTTCTCCCACGTGGTCCAGAAACGTGCCGGTCAGGAGAACGTGATCGTCGCCGCCAGCACCGTGACCACGACCGGCCTGGCCCGCGGCCAGTTTCCCGGGATGGATGCCAGCATGGTCAACTGGATCGGGACGCTGGGCGCGGACTATGGTGTCATCGCCGTTGCCGCCGATTCGCCCTACCAATCGCTCTCCGACGTCATGCAAGCGCTGAAGGAGAATCCCAGGGCGCTGACCTTCACCGGCGGCACCGCGACCGGCGGCTGGGATCACCTCAAGCTGTTGATGGCGGCCGATGCCGCGGGCGTCGACGATCTGGCGCGCATCCCCTACCTCGGTTACAACGGCGGCGGCGAGGCGGTGACCCAGACCCTGGGAGGCCACGTCGATGCCTTCACCGGCGACATCTCGGAAGTGATCAGCTTCATCGAGTCCGGTGACCTGCGCCCCCTGGCGATCCTCTCCGAGGAGCGCCTGCCCGGCAAGCTGCAGGAGTGGCCGACGGCGCGTGAGCAGGGAATCGATACCATCGCCCCCAACTGGCGTGGTTTCTACATGCCGGCAGAGGTTTCCGACGACGCCTACGCCTGGTGGGTCGACACTATCGACACGCTCTACAGCAGCGATGAGTGGAAAAGCGTCATGACGCAGAACGGGCTGATGCCGTTCGAGATGCATGGCAAAGCCTTCACGACGTTCGTCAACGATCAGATCGCCCAGATCGACGATATCTCGCGCCAGATCGGGCTCTCCCGATAACCCGCCGCATATCCGGCGCTGGCGGGCATCGCCCCGCGAGCGCCGCTCGCCGTATCGCCGATCCAATGAAGGCCCTGCCGGAGAAAAGTGTCCCACCCGACGAAAGTTGTAGCCAGAGCGCCTAAGCTGGAGGAAGTCGACAACAGCAACAACAGGCTCCTCCATGAAGGCATCAGTCATCGATACGACGATGGCGGCGTGGCTCGATGCGCTGCCATTCTGGCTCACGGCGGCGATCATCGTCGTCGTCACCATCGCCGCCCATGCTCTGCTCAAGTATGTGCACTTCCGGCTGCGAAGACTCGGCGATAGCCGCCACTCCCTGCTCGGCACCACCGCCAAGGCCGTCCATCCGCCGTTGGTGGGCGTACTCTGGGTCTACGGACTCTTCGGCGCGGCCCACTTCCTGGTTCCGATCGGCGTCGAGGGCCACGCGCTGATCATGACGGTGGCGCACTTCTGTGCCGCCTTGCTTGGCGTCTGGCTGTTGATTCGGCTATGCCGACGACTGGTCGCCACCATGGATCGCTGGGGGGATTCTCGGACTTCGATACTGGAACGTTTCCTGGTGCCGTTCATGGCGCGCTGCCTGGCCGCGCTGATCCCGATCTTCGTGCTGTTTTCGCTTTTCCCGGTTTTCATCACCTCGGCCCGCCTCGACGCGGCGCTGCACGACCTCACCAGCCTGATACTGATCGGCAGCATCGCCGGCGTGCTGGTTCACGGGATCAACATCAGCGAGCGGGCATTGAGCGAGCGCTACAAGTTCGATGACGAGGATGCGGTCGCGCGCAAGGTGCACACGCAGATCACCGTGCTGCGAAAACTGATCAATTTCGTCATCGTCATTCTGGCACTCGCCTCGATGCTGATGGTGTTCGAGAAAGTCCGTCAACTGGGCGCCAGTATCCTCGCCTCCGCCGGGATCCTGGGTGTGGTGCTGGGTTTCGCGGCGCAGAAGGTACTGGGCAACCTGATCGCCGGCATCCAGATCGCCCTCACCCAGCCGATCCAGTTGAACGACTCGGTCATCGTCGAGGGCGAGTGGGGCTGGGTAGAAGAGTTGACGCTCACCTACGCGGTGGTGAGGACCTGGGACTGGCGCCGGGTCGTGTTGCCGATCACCTATTTCGTCGACCACCCCTTCGAGAACTGGACCCGCCGCGACAAGGATCTGATCGGCGTCGTCATTCTCTACGTCGACTACCACCTGCCGATGGAGCCGCTGCGGGCCGAGTGTCAGCGAATCGCCGAGGCCTCGCCATTCTGGACCGGGCGCGTCTGCAAGGTGCAGATGCTGGAGATGACCGAGCGCAACAAGCAGCTGCGTGTGCTGATCAGCAGCAGCGGCGGCCCCAATACCTTCGATCTACGCTGCGAGATCCGGGAAGGCCTGATCGACTTCATCTGCGCAAACTATCCCGAGTATCTGCCGACCCTGCGTCTGGACGTTCCCCAGCGCGATGGCGGCAGTACGCCGCCGGACTCGGCGACGACGAGAGCCGCGGAGGCCGACGACCAGGGCAGCAGGATCGGGCCGGCCCAGTGATCACTCCCGGCGGTAGACGTCGTCGAAGCGCTCGATGTCGTCCTCGCCGAGGTAGCTGCCGCTCTGGACTTCGATCAGTTCCAGCTCGATCTTGCCAGGGTTCTCAAGACGATGGAGCACCCCCAGCGGGATGTAGGTCGACTGGTTCTCCTCCAGCAGGAAGGTCTCCTCGCCCCGCGTTACCCGTGCCGTACCGCGCACCACGATCCAGTGCTCGGCGCGATGGAAATGCTTCTGGAGCGATAGCCGGCCGCCCGGCCGCACGCTGATCTGCTTGACCTGGTATCGCTCGGCGGCGTGCACGCCGTCGTAGCTGCCCCAAGGACGGTGGACCCGGCGATGCTGATCCCATTCGGTGCGATCCTGGCGCTTGAGCGTCTCGGCAACGCGCTTGACCGCCTGCGAGGCGTCGCGATGCGCCACCATCACCGCATCCGGCGTCTCGACGATCATCAGGTCCCTGACGCCGATCGCCGCCACCAGTCGGCTTTCGCTATGGATCAGGCTCCCGCTCACGCCGTCGACGATCACATCCCCACGCAGCGCGTTGTCATCCTCGTCCTTGGCAGAGATTTCCCACAGCGACTGCCAGGAGCCGACATCCGACCAACCGGCATCCAGTGCCACCACGCTGGCATCCGGGGCGTCCTCCATCACGGCATAATCGATCGACTCGGCCTCGCAGGCGCTGAAGGCATCCACGCCCACCCTGAGGAAATCGAGATCGACCTGGCGTGCGTCCCAGGCCGACTTCACGGCCGCGAGCATGGCCGGCCGCTGGCGCTCCAGGGCTTGCAGGTAGCGATCCGCCCGCATCAGGAACATGCCGCTGTTCCAGAGATAGCGGCCGCTAGCGAGGTAGGAGTGCGCGGTCTCTGCATCCGGTTTCTCGACGAAGCGCCGGATCGGCACCGCGCTATCGGCGCTAGGGGCGTCAGCGGCCTCGATATAGCCGTAACCGGTTTCCGCCCGCGCCGGGGACACGCCGAACGTCACCAGCCTGCCCTGCTCCGCCGCCGCCCGCGCCGGCGCGATCGCCGCGATCAGCGCCTGCGGGTCGGCCACCGCGTGATCGGCCGGCAATACCAGCATCAGCGCATCGTCATCCCGGCCAATGGCCTGTAACGCCGCCAGGGCAATCGCCGGTGCGGTGTTGCGCAGCGCCGGCTCGAGCAGGATATCGCCGGTCACACCCGCCTCGCGCAGCTGCTCGGCCACCAAAAAACGATGCGCATCCTGGCAGACGACGATCGGCGCCGCCGGCGACAGCGAATCGAACCGCGCCAGTGTCTCTACCAGCATGCTGCGACGCCCAGTAATGGGCAGAAACTGTTTGGGGTGACTCGCGCGGGACATCGGCCACAGACGCGTGCCGGCACCGCCGGCCAACACCACGGGTATGAGCATTCCGGCCTCTCCTTCGCGCTCGCTTGTCGGGTTAGGCATGGTCAGGCGCTCAGTGCGCCGGACGGCCGCTGATACGTAGCGAATCACCGCGACCCACCGCAAAATAGAGCAGGCCGGCGGCACGCACCTGCTCGGGCTCGAACAGGTTGCGGCCGTCCACGATGACCGGGGTCCGCAGCGTGCGCTGAAGATGGCCAAAATCCACCGTCCGGAAGGATTTCCATTCGGTGCAGATCACCAGCGCATCCGCTTCCTGCAGCGCTTCGTCGCGCCCCCCGACCAGCGTCAGATCGGCGCGCTCGCCGTAAATACGTCGACACTCCTCCATGGCTTCCGGGTCGTACGCCCGAACCTTGGCGCCAGCGGCCCAGAGCGCTTCCATCAGGTGGCGACTCGGGGCTGCGCGCATGTCATCGGTATTGGGCTTGAACGCCAGCCCCCAGACTGCCACCGTCTTGCCATCCAGTTGACCATCGAAAGCCTGGCCGAGCTTGTCGAACAGGGTCGACTTCTGGCGGTCGTTGACCGCCTCGACGGCATTGAGCAACTGCGGATCGTAGCCGATCTGGCTGGCGGTCCGCGCCAGCGCCTGCACGTCCTTCGGAAAGCAGGAGCCGCCATAACCGCAACCGGGGTAGATGAAGTGATAGCCGATTCGCGGATCGCTGCCGATCCCTCGGCGGACCTGCTCGATATCCGCGCCCAACCGCTCGGCGAGGTTCGCGATCTCGTTCATGAAACTGATCTTGGTCGCCAGCATCGCATTGGCGGCGTACTTGGTCAGCTCCGCGCTGCGCACGTCCATGAACATCAGTTTCTCGACGCGCCGGTTATAGGGCGCGTAGCACTCGCGCATCAGTGTTTTGACCCGCTCCGAGTCGGTGCCCACAACAATACGTGCGCCGTGAGTGAAATCCTCGATGGCAGCCCCTTCCTTCAGAAACTCCGGATTCGAGCAGACATCGAAGTCGAGCGCGACGCCGCGCTCGCCCAGGGTCCCACTGATCGCCTCGTGAACCCGATCCGCGGTACCGACAGGCACCGTGGACTTGTCGACCACGACCTTGTACTCCTCCATGTGCTGACCGATGGTCTTGGCCACCGCCAGCACGTACTGCAGGTCGGCACTGCCATCCTCGTCCGGCGGCGTGCCCACGGCGATGAACTGCAGCGTGCCGAACGCCACCGCTTCCGCGGCGTCGGTGGTGAACAGCAGCCGCTGCTGGCCGACGTTCTCGGTGACCAGCGTTTCCAGCCCGGGTTCGTAGATCGGAATCTCGCCCTGCTTGAGCCGGGCGACCTTCTGTTCATCGATATCCATGCACATGACGTCATGGCCCGCATCGGCCAGACAGGCTCCGGTGACCAAGCCGACATATCCGGTACCGAAAATCGTGATTCGCATTGCTGTTCCTTCAACCATCGGATGAAAAAAGCGCGAGCCGCCACACCATCTTTCTGCCTACGCGTCGCACTCGCCACTATACGATTGTGGCCTATGGTAATCGGTTTTCGACGGCGCGGCTCGGGTCGGCGGGTGAACGCCAGTAAAGCGTGACCAGCCCTCCCACGATCAGATTGTGGACATAGATGCCGGTCCAGAACGAGAGGTAGGACTCGAACTGATTGACGATCAGCCAATAGCAGAAGAACGCCACCGCGAACAGCGCCACGTCGTTGGGCATGTCGCCCCGCGACCAGGCCCGCCAAGTGATGGTTCCGACCCAGGCTATCAATCCGATCATGCAGGCGAGCCCCAGGAAGCCGTAATTGACCAGCGTCTCCAACAGGAAATTGTGCAGATGCCCGAAGTGGGTTTTCACGAACTCCGGCAACCAGGGCGTGTGCTCGATCACCAGCTCGCGCCCGTTGCTGCCCCAACCGATCCAGGGCCGTTCGCTGATCCACTGGGTGGCCGCGACCCAGGAGTGGATGCGAATGCCGATGCTGCTGTAGGGCAACGTATCCAGTCGCCCCGACAGTAACTGCGCGATGATCTCGTCTTCCGCCAACGCTCGGTCGGTCAGCACATGGCCGAATAGCATCGTGACGACCGTACCTGCCAGAATCAGCCCTGCGCCGATGCCCACGGTCAGCCGATTCAGCAGCCGGACCCGATAGCGTTTCTTGGCGTAAATCCCGAGCACGAACAAGATGACGACCAAGGAGAGTAGCAGCGCCAACCAGACGGCCCGAGTCTGGCCGAACAGAATACCCACCAGCACCATCAGGGTCATCCCGGCCCAGACGCCCGCGCGGCCCAGGCGAAACCCACCCGACCAGCAGAACCGCCGGGCAAAGATACAGAGCCCCAACAGCGCGACACCGAACAGCATCGAGGCATGCTGATTGTTCTGGATACCGAACCCGACGCGCTCCCCCTGCAAGCCGAGGACCCATGATTCACGCCCCTCGGGATAAGCGACCGTCGTCAGCAGAAAAGCTACCAGCGCGAGCCCCCACACCCAGAAGAGATGGCGCAGGCTTCCTCTCAACCACCAGGCGATGGCGATGAAGATGAACAGCTTTGCCATTCTTTCCGTATCGGGGTTGGGCCTGGCCCATTGCGGATGATCGGCGATGGCGAGCCACCAACTGACAATCTGAATCAGGCAGATCGCCACCAGTAGGACCAGTGCCCCGCTTTTGCGCCGCCAACCTCCGAACACCAGCAACGAAGCCAGACCCAGGAACGCCATGTAAGGCTCGATGACGTCCTTCAGCGAATGCGCAGCGATTCCCAGGGCGGCATAGACCAGCACCAATGAAAAGCCCAACCACCATATCCCCCTAGGGCAGTACCAACCCATCCCTTTCCCTCATATTTTCCATTTGAAAAAGAAAACGCCGCAGTGGCGGCGTCAAAAACTCACCCATCTCGAAACGACCCTTCACGGGTATCGTGCCGCTAACTAGGCCTCAATAGGCGTGGGGATTCGTGAATCCCCGAAAGAACGTCAGCAGAATGATTTTCAGATCGAGCCACAGCGACCAGTTCTCGATATACCAGAGATCGCACTCGATCCGCTTGTTGAGATCCGTGTCGCCACGCCAGCCGTTGATCTGGGCCCATCCGGTAATGCCGGCCTTGACCATGTGCTTCTGCATGTAGCCCGGTATCTCGTGCTTGAAGCGCTCGACGAAGATCGTGCGCTCCGGCCGCGGGCCTACGATGGACATGTCCCCACGAAGCACGTTGATGAACTGCGGCAGCTCATCGAGACTGGTCCGCCGCAGGAAGGCTCCGAAGCGGGTCGTCGACTTGTTCCTCGCCCCGCCCCAATCCACACCGGATTGCTCGGTATCGACATGCATGGAGCGGAACTTCAGCATCCAGAAAGGTCGCCCGTTCCAACTGACACGCTCCTGCCGATAGAAGATCGGACCCCGGGAGCTGGCCCTCACGCCCAAGGCCAGGACCAGGAGCAGGGGCGCAACCGTCACCAGGATCAGACTGGACAACACCACGTCCAGTATGCGCTTCTTCATTCGTCGCCAGCCCGTCATCGGCGAACAGCACACGTCGATGAGATGCTGCCCGGCAATGACCGATGTGCTGTGATTGATCAGGCGCAGATCCGACAGGTTCGGCATCAGGCGGATATTGGCAGTGACCGTATCCAGCGCGTCGATGATGCGATGCGCATCATTCCCGCGTGACAGCGGCAGACATACCCAGACTTCGTCCTCCTCGACCGTGATGCGTCGTCCGAACTCGTAGTTATCGACAACGCCCTGGTATTTCTTGAGCCGCCGGCGGAAGCCGTAATCCAGGACCAGAACCCGAGCGACATCGAACCCCTGTCCGGGGTCCCGGCGCAGCGCGTAGAAAGCGTTGCGACACGACGAAGCGTCGCCGATCAACAATACCTTGCGCTGGTTGCGGCCATGCTTGCGCAGCCGGGTGATCAACGGATAGGCGATCCCACGCGCGCTTGTGGAGAGCGCGAAGGCCAGCAGCATCCACCCCAGCAGCCAGATGCGCGAGTAGTCGAACAGTTGGAACGCGAACATCACGACGGCAAGTGCCACGCCCCAGGCCAGATAGCCCCCAAGGAGCTTGGCGACCATGGCCAGCCAGCGACGCCCCCGCCAGGAGCGGTAGAGCCCGAACAGCGGGAACAGCCAAAGCTGGATGAGACCGCCCACCAGGAGCGCCCACTGGTATCGCTCATAATGGACGACCACGCTATCGAATCGCCACGCATAGGCGGCCCACCCGGCCAGCAGCACGGCACAGAAATCCGCCCCGCGAGACAGCAGGGCCATCAACCAGTCGTGACCTCGGGGCCGCGACCGCTCTTCTGCAGGCGACATCATCTTCTCCCAATCCTCACGCTTCCGATGAGGACAACGCCCATCGGCCAGTCGCCGCCACTGGTGGCCGGCAGCCAGAACTCGGCCGCCGAGCCTAGAACCCCCGTTTCCGCTTCAAGGCGTCCCAACGCTCCAGAACGAATGCCTCCATCTCCCGATCGAATCGTTCACGCGAGAAACTCTCGGCGTGCTGCCGGATTTCGGAGGCGCCGAATGATACTCCTTTTGTCTCGAAATTTTCGACTGCTTCACGGATTGATTCCGGTGTCTGGCGATCGAAGTGGAAGCCCGTCTTGCCATGCTGAACGGTTTCCAGCGCGCCACCACGAGCATAGGCAATCACCGGCGTGCCGCAGGCCTGGGCCTCGATCGGAATGATGCCGAAATCCTCTTCGGCGGCGAACACGAAAGCCTTGGCGCGCTGCAGGTAGCCACGGAGCTCCGAAAAGGGCTGATGACCGAGAAAAGTGATATTGGGCGTCAGCATTCGCCGAATCTTGTCCTCCTGGTCGCCCTCCCCGATCACCACGAGCTGGCGATCCGGCATCCGGGAAAAAGCCTCTACCACCAGGTCGATGCGCTTGTAGGGGACCAGGCGTGACGCAGCCAGATAGAAAGACTCCTTCTCGGACACCAGCGAAAAATCATTGACGGCGACATTCGGATAGATGACATCGGCATCGCGGCCATAGACCTTGCGGATCCGCCGACCTATATAGCGGGAATTGGCGATGAAATGGTCGACGCCATGCGCGGTGCGTACGTCCCAGATACGAAACCGGTGCAGCAGATAGCGCGCGAGCCACCCTTTCAGGCCGCGGCCCATGCCAGACTCGTTCAGATACTGGTGTTGAAAATCCCATGCGTAACGAATGGGAGTATGGCAATAGCATATATGAAGCTGATCCGGCCCGGTGAGCACCCCCTTGGCCACTGCATGCGAGCTCGATATCACGACATCGTAGGCGGACAGGTCGAACTGCTCCACGGCCAGCGGCATCAGCGGCAGGTATTTCTGATAATGCTTCAACGCGCCAGGCAGCCGGGCGATGAACGACTCCGTCACCCGGGCCTTTTCGAACCCGGTTCCCTTGAACGCTTCGCGATTGAAGACACAGGTAAAGACATCGGCTTGAGGGAACAGCCCCAGAATGGCTTCCTCGACCTTCTCGGAACCGGCGTACGAGACGAGCCAGTCCGATATCAGCGCAACTTTCATTGGGAACTCTCTTAGACTGGCTATTTAATTTCGCGCAGTGAGCGCTTCCTGATCATCTTACTAATTACTCTCAGATAAAACCGAACGCACACGTCCCGCGACTTGATCCCAACTAAACGATTTCGCCCTTTCGAGCCCTGCTTTTCTCAAACGGGCACGTAATGATGCATCACTTTCAAGACGTTCGATACCATTCTGTATCTCAGAAACAGAGTACGGGTCGACCAGATAGGCAGCATCACCGGCAATTTCAGGTAAAGAAGTCACATTCGACGTGAGTACAGGTGTACCACAAGCCATTGCTTCAACAACAGGAAGACCGAAACCTTCGTACAAAGATGGGAAAAGCAAAGCAATAGCAGAACGATAGAACTTAGCGAGACCCACATCACTAGCACGCCCAATAAACTTCACGCGCGAGCTTAAGTGAAGACGGTCGATATGCTCATCCATATCCGGGGACCGATCGCCCGACATCAACAGCATTATTCTCTCTGAAATACGAGCTTTGGAGAAAGCCTCAAGAAGGCGAATTTCATTTTTGTGTGGCTTACGATTACTAACGCAAAAAAAGTAAGGAGTTTCAGAAACAGTCATATCAGCATCAGACGATTCTTTAAAAACATCAGAAACACCGTTGCCGACATTCACCACTCGTGTAGGACTAGCACCACTCCAATCAATGATTCTCTGCCTAGAAAATTCAGAAACAGTCAAAACACAGAAAGCTTGACGACAAGCAGGCCTCAAAACATAAGAATAATATAGACGCTTTAACCTACTGCTGCCAGCAATCGCATCAATGTGGTTAAGATCATGCACAGTGATCACGCTACGAGAACGTCCAAAAAGTGGTGCATTGTACCCGGGAGTGAACAAGCGTCTCTCAGAGTTAAAGCACAGCCAAACCCCCGTTTTTAACGGATCAAAGGCATCGCTTGGACTACCCTTAAATTGAGCATCCTCCAGACCACTTACACGTTGACCGATTTCTTTGGCAAACCTTCCAATACCATGATCACCACACCACCGCTCATCGAAAGCATAACCTCGAAGTTCATTCATTTCCCAATCCAAAATCTTTATGACGATCCAGCATACCAAAAAAGCATCCGACCATCACCCAGAATAGTGAATAACTTACACGTCCGGCGAACGAAGAATTAATAAAACCTCCAAGCAGCGAGTAACCCAAATAAGAAACAAGAGTCACCCCTAACACACCAAGAAAAGCGTACTCATTTTCTCGCACCACTTTGGAAAAAACACCGCATCGATAAGCATTCAATAACGCCAAAATCAACATAAAAAGTATGACAAACAACCAACCCACGAAAAGCAGCGCATTGATAGCCCCCAATTCTATGGCAAACTGGAACCAAAGCCCGTCACTTATAATACTGTTACTCGCACTGATCCCTTGACTCCCCCAGCCAGTCCATTCATGATCGCCTAGAATATATCTCACCGCCTCTCGGGTTTCGAGAGCATGTGTTTCGTTGGAACCTTGAGAATGAGTACTAGAAGGACGAAACCGATCGAATACTAAAGAGGATGAACTCTGAGACTGGGCCAGTGCTTTATCCGGCGCTCCCACGCCGAAGCCATTATAGTAGTTAAGGGCAATCATTAGGAGGCCCGATGATAGAACAAAGATTATAAGCCTCCGCCAACAAATCTTCCCCGAAGCGAACAACCACCACAGAACAAATAAAATAGCCACACTCAAGGACATAGCTATAGTATAACGAGACATTGCCACGTATATGGCAGAAGCGGTCAAAAGAGAAGTCAAACCTGCCAAACCACTCCCCAGTAGCAAAAAGCACTGGAATGCAAGAACAAACATCAAAAACATAAGACAAGAGAAAAAAATCGAATTACCAACCCAGGCCGTAGGTCTTACCCAACCTAGGCTCCAGAAACTAAGCAACTCCTCACCGTGCAACACCTGCCACCCGCTTGGTACACTCATACCCAATAAAAACTGAAACAACCCCACTGCCGCCAACAGCCCACCCAGTATCAATAATAGACGAAAGAATTGAGCAGGATAGCGGCGACATAGCACGTAGGCTCCCATCGCTGAGACAGGAAGAAAGAAAAAAGAAAGCGTTGCCTTGAACGCTACTATTGGTTCCCTACTGAAACCTAGTTGATAGTAGCCTCCCAGGATAAATCCGCATGCAATCAACAACATCATGCGACGTCCTGCCACCCCTCTGACAATTGAAGGAAAGTCTGACAAGCCCAAACCCAAGCTCAATAGCGCCGCAAAAAAAACCAAATAGGTGCCGACATTGATGCCATCGCCCCCAATAGCATAAAAATAGATATTGGAAACAGCTCCACTGAAGCACATTAGGGATATAAGAGTCCAGTAAAGCCACCACACGCCGACACGATCAACCATTTCTAAAGTCTCTTAGCCTTTTAACGAACCCTGAAAAAAAGCCTAAAAATCTCATGGTGTAACGACGACTCTCATTAATCTTCCAAAGATTATAGACACAGACACCCGCAACACTTTTCATCAAAAATTCAACCACATGCCGCACAACAAAAAACTTCTTCCAATGCTTTACGGCCAGCGCTCCTGTCCCTTCAGCGTAGCTAAAATAACGATGAGCAGGAGCCTCTTTTTTCGCCGGATGGCGAAAAGCAGTCTTTGCCATATAAAACATAGCCTTTTGCGCGGCAATGGCGCGAATCACCAGATCTTTTCCTTCCTCTGCACCATAACGGCTGCCAACGCCTAGATTTGGATCGTAGCCGCCGAGCTCCCTGAGATGATCTGCTATCCAGACCTGAGAAAACTCCAGAGTTACAGAATGAAAATTATACTTATCTATGGGCGCGTCCTTTTCAGGAAAAGGTAGCATGCAGGGAAAATCTCTAGCCATCTCAAAAACCCTAAGGCTCACCATAGAAGCAGAAGGGTGAAGCAAAAAACTGGACTTAATAATTTCTATGAAATTCGGCTCTATGACTGCATCATCATCACAAAAATTAACATAGTAGCCAGAAGCCAATGATAGCCCTAAGTTTCTTGCAATCGAGACTCCCTTTTTATCGGTGTGGTGAACTGAAATTTTCTCGAGCAATGCCGGTGGAATACTTTTATCCAAAAAACCTTTGGGGTTTTGATCCACAACAATTACTTCCACCCCTGAGTCGAGAAACGGCTCAACACTTTTTAGCATCTGAATGAGCTCAATGCCTCGGCCAATAGTGGGTATAACGACGCTCAAAAACATTGGTGTCTAACCAACCTATTCTTGACAATAATAGAATAACCAACAATGAGCAAAACTTCGCACACCAACGCTGCAACAACTGCGCCCACCACACCAAACAGTGAGATCAATAGAATATTTAAAAACAGACTGGCACCGCCTGCACCTATTTGTATCAAGGCACGCTGACGTTGTAGACCCGCACCTGTCATCGCCTCCCCTAAAAGATAGTGGCCTATCTGTAGTAATGGTAAAGGAGCAAGAAGCTGAATCAAAAAGATTGCGGGTTTGTATTCACCCCCCAACACCCAAGGGGCAAATGGCGCAAGCAACGCGATTCCCGCTGAGGCGACGATACCGTAGACCAGAAGCGGCATAGCGACGCTTCGGCTGACTGCCAATGCGGGCTTCAAACCTGCGCGCCCCGCTTTGAAATAGCGTGGATAAGTGGCTTGAAATATAGCCATCATTGGCAGCAGCCCCATCTGGATAACACGATAGGCTGCAGAATACACCCCTAGGTCGCTGAGGCCCCCTAATCGAGACAATACTATCTTGTCGATATTAGCGTTGACAGCCTGGCTACCGCCCGACAACGAGAAGTAAATACCCCGCCTGATTTCACGTGGATAAAAAACGAAATATTGGCACTTGATAGCATACTTTCTTGTCATCTTTTGAAGATTGTAAATAGCTACTAACAATGTCAGCCCAAAATTTCCGACGGCCCAGATCACTAGAGTCAAATGGTCCGACAGAAATAGACATGCAGCGAGCAACAGCCTTCCAACACTGATAGATAGATAAGCAAATGCGCCACTTCGCAGATTCTCCATCGACTGCCACGCATGCGTCGCCAAGTCGAGCAATCGGTAGGCAACCAACTCTGTCAACAGAATCAAAGCCACGGCGACAATAGATGTCGTATACATACTTGAAATAAATGGAGACAGCACCGCAGCCGCCCCTAGCCCCATAAATATGGTGCTGACCAACGGAGTCCAGAAGTAGACAGGCAGTAGACGGGGACAACGCGAAACTCGCATTACCATGGTGTTGTGTGTGCCTAGCCCCGAAAAAGGATAGAGCAGTTGCGATATCGAGAATATGGCCATATAAAGACCAAAATCATGAACCCCAAATCCTCTCGCTAACAGTACGAATAGGCCAGCCTGTGTGATAACTTTCCCGCCTTGAGCCAAGAGCGACCAACCACTATTTTTTAGCAGCTTAGACATAAACTAGAGACCGGCCTTAGCAAGCATACAGGAAAGAACCCCCAAAACAGACGCAAACAGCCTGCTAATGAATTTTATTTCACATGCCAACCTATAAAAATAACACTGAAATATTAGATCCCAGCCCCTTTCCAAACTCTACCAAATAGAGCGCAGGAAACAATGGGGTCTCGCTCAAGAGCATGTAAAGTTCTCAAGATATTCGCTTATACTCCATCAGCGTGCTCAACATCTTGTGCACGCAGCGCTGGCTCAAAGCATACTCCTGCATCAGGTGTTGCAAACGATCATTAAAGTCTGAATCTATTTGATCTACCGATACTTGCTCGGATCGCATGGGCCCGCTATCCAGCTCGCGCAGGGCTTCGGCAAAGGCATCATCAAGTTCACGGAACTTACGAATCTTCTCACGTTCATTCATGGTGCGTGGCATAGTGATTTATCAGGAAACCCTATCAATAAAAAGAGAAATCGACGCATCGTCGGCGCTACCACCTTCTGATAGGCACGAAAGAGTCACTATTTGCCGACAGAAGATTCAGCATTTTGCCATTGACACGGGCCTGCTCAGTCTAGCGAAAGACACCCGAAAAATCACCATGCCTGCACTGGCCGGGCCAGGAACCGAAAAAGCGGGCGAGCAAAGCAACGAGCGAATCAATAGTGGCGTTCGATAGTGACCTGGGGCGATCGCGTCCAGCGTCCTCTATAGACGCGCTTACGCAATGGACAGGAGAAGATGGTGTAACACCGGAGCCCCCCACCAGCCCATGATCAAGTACGCTCCTCCTCTCGAACAGCCGAAGCAAACGGGGAAAATCTCTCACGCTCGCATTGGATCGGCCCTAACCCCGAGGCCTGGAGCACGCAGCCACCCCGTCTGCCCCAGTGCAGCAGCTCAAATCAAGCCCCAAAGGTAACCATTGGTAACCAACGGAAGTCTTTTGTTGCTCGGGTTTTTGCCGTCAGGTCTCTTACCTTGCCAGAATCCCCACAACCACGCGGCCTCGCATGGCGGCACGCCCATCAGCCCCGAATCATTACATCAAAAATTTCTCAACCGGGGCTAAAGCGATATCGGGCAGCGCCGATAACTGGGTCAACGGCCACGGGGCCGTTGCAGCAGGATCCGGCACCATCTGCCATCGCGCAGCGGATCAGGCCCAAATTGCCCTCTCAAGCGAGAAAGGAATACGACAATGGCAGTTATCAATACCAACATCACCTCCCTGATCGGTCAGAACAACCTGAACAAGTCTCAGGGCCAGCTTCAGACTGCGATGGAGCGTCTCTCTTCCGGCCTGCGTATCAACAGCGCGAAGGACGATGCTGCCGGCCAGGCCATCGCCAACCGCATGACATCTACCGTCACCGGCCTGACCCAAGCCAGCCGTAACGCCAACGACGGCATCTCCCTGGCCCAGACTGCCGAAGGCTCGCTGGATCAGATCAACGACAACCTGCAGCGTATCCGTGAACTGACCGTACAGGCCCAGAACGGTACCAACAGCGCCCAGGACATCGACTCCATCCAGAAGGAAGTCAACCAGCGCCTGGAAGAGATCAACCGCGTTACGACTCAGACGTCCTTCAACGGAACCAACGTCTTCAAGACCAACGCCAGCGATTCTTCCTTCAGTATCCAGGTCGGTTCCAAAGACGGCGAGACCATCAGCATCACCATCGGCGGTGCAAGCGCTTCCGGTACCTCCAGCACCGGCACCTCCGGCTGGAACATGTACACGAGCACCGCGACTGCAGCCGGAGCTTCCGTCAACGGCGAGGCTCGCGCTGTCAGCACCAACGGTTTCGACGTGCTCGCCACCAGTGCACTGGCCATTCTGGACAACAAGCTCAACAACGTCGACAACGAGCGTAGCAACCTCGGTGCGGTCCAGAACCGTTTCGAGACCGCTATCGACAACATCACCACGACCTCGACCAACCTGTCTGCCGCCCGTTCGCGCATCGAAGACGCCGACTATGCGGTCGAAGTCTCCAACATGACACGAGCCAACATCCTGCAGCAGGCCGGCACCTCGGTCCTGGCCCAGGCCAACCAGTCCCCGCAGAGCGTTCTGTCACTGCTCCAGTAAGCACGCCCAAGCGGTAAACGAGGCCGGCAATATGCCGGCCTTTTTACGTTTCGGTTCACGACGATAAAAGGCTTGGAGTGACATCACTTCGTCGCTTCGAATCTATCCGAGTATGGGAAGCTGATCCAATCCTCGTCAGCACCACACCGGAATACGGATTCTTATGAGCCAGAGTCTTCAAGCCCCCGCCTCCCGTCAAAAACAGTTCATGGATCTCTACCGGCAGGGCAAGCACAAACTCGCCATGACGGAAGCCGAGAAACTGGTCCAGAACTATCCCGAGGATGCTTTTGCCTGGAAAGCACTGGGCAACTGCCAGCTGCAGATTGCCCCCGATGAGGCCAAAGAGACACTGGAGAGAGCTTATGCGCTCGATCCCGATGATCCCTTAACGCTGACGGCACTGGCACGAGCCTGTTTCATGGCGGGAGAGAAGCAGCGAGCCCAGGCACTGCAGGCCCGCAGTATCGAACTCGATTCCGGCAATGCCCAGGCCCATTTCAACATGGGTCATATGCTCTACCAGATGGGCTCCTATTCGGAGGCAGAAAAGTTCCTGTCCAAAGCCGAGGAGCTAGGCCACTCCCCCGCTGAAGTCCTGGCCATGCGCAGTGTGATCCTCTCGCTCCATTTCAAGTTCAAGGAAGGGCTGGAGGCACTGAATCGTCTTTATACGTTGAGGCCTCAAGACCCCACAGTGCATAACACGCTCGGTAACTACCACAAGGACATGGCCGACTTCAGAAAGGCCGAGTGGCATTATCGAGAAGCCCTGCGCTTGAGACCCGACTATTCGGGTGCTTACTCCAACGAGATCCTGACCAAGCACTATGATCCGGAAGCCTCGGCAGAGAGCATCCTTGAAAAGTCGAAAAAGTGGAGCGCGCGTTTCAAGCCGCCCCAGGTCTTCGATCACGGCAAGAAGGATACATCCCCCAATCGCCGGTTGAGAGTGGGTCTGTTGTCCGGGAACCTGCGCGCCCATCCGGTCGGCTGGATGATCAGTAGCGCCCTCGAGCAGCTCCCTGAAGACATCGAGCTCCATGCCTATTCCGATGCCGACGCCGGAGACAATGATCCTATTGCCAAACGCATCAAGCAGGCCTGCGTGTGGCATCCCGTCTATCACTTGAATCATCGCCAACTCGCCGAGAAGATCTTCGAGGACGACATCGACATTCTGATCGAGCTCGCCGGACATGGCGGTCTCAACCGATTGCCGACCGTCGACACGAAGCCGGCTCCCATCATTGTCAAATGGGTCGGCATGCAGATTAGTAGCATGGGCATTGATGCGTTTGACTACTTCCTGAGCGACAGTCATGAAACCCCGGCGGGCATCGACCACCTCTATACCGAAAAGCTCATCCGGCTGCCGGACGACTATATCTGTTATCAGCCCCCGGGCTACAAGCCCGCCATTACCGCACTACCCTCGCTCAGCAATGGCTACATCACCTTCGGCTGCTTCAACAATCCTGCCAAGGTCAACGACACTCTGCTGGCCGAGTGGGCAATTCTCCTGCAACAGCTGCCGGGTAGCCGCCTATTCCTGAAAGGCGGCCAGTACAGCAGCGACGAGGTGTGCGAGCGCGTGCTCGCGACGCTGGAAAGACACGGCGTCGAGCGGTCGAGAGTCCTGCTGGAGGGCCCTTCGCAACACAAGGAGTTACTGGAGAGCTACAACCGTGTCGATATCGCGCTGGACACCTGGCCGTACTCCGGCGGCCTGACCACATGCGAAGCCCTGCTGATGGGCGTTCCCGTGGTCACCCACACCGGCCCGACTTTTGCCGGCCGCCATAGCGCGACCCATCTGTGCAACGCCGGCATGCCGGAATTGGTGACGGACAACTGGGAAGACTACCGCAAACGTGTTCTCGACCTCGCTTCGGACCTACCGAGTCTGGCAGTGATTCGAGCGGCGCTACGCACCT
Source organism: Salinicola sp. CR57 (assembly GCF_003206585.1). NCBI lineage: Bacteria > Pseudomonadati > Pseudomonadota > Gammaproteobacteria > Oceanospirillales > Halomonadaceae > Salinicola > Salinicola sp. CR57. The sequence continues at coordinate 239,556 of NZ_PZJL01000006.1, read as the reverse complement.
ATCTCGAACAGTCGCCCATCTGCGATGCCCCTCGCTTTGCCCGAAATCTGCACAAAGTCTTACGAGCCATCTGGCAACGCCACTGTGAAGACAAGGCGCCGGCAGCCCTGACTTTCAACAAAGGAGGCCAAGCCTGGTTCGAAGATGAGGCCAAGCCCGTCAAACTGCCTGCATCGCTTCTAAAGGAGTTCGATTGGGATCTGGAGAGCCCCGTTACGATTCTCGATAACGGCGCCGGTATTGCGATGCGCAGCGACGCCAAGGAGTTGCTCGGCTCGGGTAACATCGCAGTCCTGGTATTCGATCCAATAAATGCACTCGACGATGCAGAGGAGTTGGCTCAATACGGCGAAATTCAGTGCTTCTCGCAAGTCACACTTGGCAGCGGTCAACCTGTCATACTCACAAGCGCTGGTGGCGAAAACGATATTACAAGTCTTAGGCCGTTATCCCCTAGCGTTACAGAGCCTCCGCAGATGTTGGAAATTCCTAGCATCGCCCTTGACAGTATCGAAGGATTGGAAAGCCTAGACATGTTGGCCCTCGACGATCGTCATGACAGTCTGACGATTCTTGAGCATGGAGCCAAGGCTCTGGAAAAAGCGCTACTGCTTCAGATCCGGGTCTGCTTCAACCCTACTCATGAAAATCAGGCAGACCTCGGCAGCCTTACCCGATGGGCTAGTGAACATGGTTTCCGCTTCCACCGCTTACACCATGCTGATTACCTTAGCAGTGCGCCAGAAGAAGCACCGGTGCAACTTAGACAAGCCTCGGAACTGGTCACTGCTGATGCACTGTTCGTGCCGGACATAGATCGCATGGCAGAGATGAACGATGGTCTACGTATCAAGCTGGCGTTTCTATTACATCAACTCTACGACATTCGCGACCTCAGCCATTGGCTGTTGATGTCCGCAAACTCCATATTGGCAAATAACTGGGGAAATTCCCTGGAAAAAGAGAGTGCTATTACAAGCCCGTGCTCAATCATCCAACCATTCGCATCTGGCTCAGACTGCAATAATACAGACACCATTTCCGACGACCTAGATAAACTTCTGAGGTAGCATTGACCATGCTTTCCATACAAAAAACCACCACTCCCCACAGCGTTCCGACTTCACCTACTCAGCCTAAAAATGAGAATGAAAGCGACTTTCTTGCCCTTCTGAGAACGGCCAAAAAGAAAGAGCTTCAAGCATTAGCCAAGCTATTGATGCCATTCATAGCCGACTTGGAACTGCGACAGCCAAAAATATGGGGCGAGCCGAGCAGACTGCATATGGATAGAGCAACGATATCGATCAATGATCTATTGGTGAACACTCGTTCGGGAAATGTCACTATCAAGGAAGACTGCTTCTTTGGTCATCGTTGCATGCTTTTAACTGGAACCCATGATTACAGAGAAACTGGCCTCAAAAGGCTGAAAGCAGTGCCGGATACCGGTAGAGATATCATTTTGGAAAAAGGCGTATGGCTGGGCTCAGGCGTCACCGTTTTAGGCCCAGCTCATATCGGTGAAAATGCTGTGGTGGCCGCTGGTAGCTTGGTTACGCAAGATGTACCTGCCAACACGATCGTAGCAGGGCGACCTGCTAAGCCTGTACGTAAAATCGATGGTTCCAAGTTATGATCGAAACGAATAAAAACATCATTTTTACTATTACCCATGGCAGGACGGGAACGACAATGTTGACGGAGATTTTAAAAATCTTCTCCGACATTCGCAGCGAACACGAGCCGGCCCCAAATTACGCCGACATATTTCCGAGCGTCAAAGAAAATCCCAGGGAATCGATAAATTTCCTGAAGAAAAAAATAGATATCATCAACGGTTTCAAAGAGCAACATTATGCTGAAACAAGCAACGTTTTCGGAAAAGGGTTCCTGATCCCACTCGTCAGAATGGGTATTTCCCCACAGTTAATTTTTCTCAATAGAGAATTCAGAAAAACGGCAAAAAGTCTATACACGCGTGGCAGCTTTCCGATGAGAACGGCCTTAGGGAGAAGATTCTCAGCCGATCCAACGGCCCCTGGCTCTCTACCTATTTTTGAACCCCATACACTTTCAAACTATCAGCTCTGCTATTGGGGTGTCCTAGACGCCTATTATCGACAAATCCAAGTCGAACAACTATATCAGAAGATATCCGGAAACTTCTTATGGGCTTCAACGGAAGATTTCAACGACTTTGAAAAAACCTTGAAAATTGGTAGTACGCTTGGCCTTCACGTCGACAATCTCGAAGAAGCCCGGTGCATCCACGAAGAAATCACTACTATTCATCACAACCCCAACAGACCATCTCCAGCCGGCATAGGGGAGACTCCAATTGATCATGACGAGGAAGAAACGGAAGTCATTGACAGAGTGGCCTTTTATGACCTGCTATTTATCGAACATGTCCGACATTCTCAGTTCATAGATGCTTCTCTGGCTAAAAAATTACATTGATCAACACTTTTGCATGACGCCGCCCTTGGTGATCTCGAAGTAAACATCAAGGAGCCCCTGGGCTCCTTCGATAATTAGGACCCCACCGGGGGAACGGGCGCGCTCCGGTCATCCGCCGGGGAGGTACCGGCTTCTGCAACCGGAGACGGCTCCGCGCCGAGGCGAGCCGACGCCGGAACCGTGGAGTCGGCGCGCGCTGACTCAGTCTCGAAGGCATTCCTGAGCTCTTCCTGTTCCGGCTCCATGTCGATGTTGCCGTGAAATGCCGCGCCGTCTTCCAGCACCAGGCCAGGAGAGTGAAGTTGGCCGTTGACGACGGCCCCCGCTTTCAGGGTGATCTTCTCGGCGGCAATCAGGGTGCCATCCACCCGTCCTTTCACCGTCAACTCCCTGGCCACCATCCGGCCTTCCACGACGCCTTCCGCACCGACGGTAACGCCATGCTTCCGAAACAGGACGTCGCCCAGGATCCGCCCCTCGATAAGAAGGTCCTCTTCGCCGCTGATGTCGCCTTGCAGGGTCGTCTTGCCCCCGATTCGAGAGAGGCCGTGAGTGGGAATGGGGTTGCCGCCAGATGACGCCGGGCTGTCGCTGCTGCGGGATGGCGCCACCGACTGCCGGGTATTGTGGTTCGATTTCTGAAACATGTCGCGGTTCTCTGTCGCTGTCGGGGGATGGCGGATTCAGCCTGAAGCATGGCCACCCGGTGTGATGATAGATCGGCAGAAGACGAGGCATCTTTATCTCCCTTCGATGCCTACCGGCAATTCTCACCTTCAGATATTTCCCGCCGCGCCGATAGCTATCGACATATCTCGCCCAACCATCGCCGAACGGTCTATTCGACACGGGGGTTGGAGCCGCTTTGGGAATGAAATCTATGGACTCGGCAGAATGGCTTCTGCTCGGCGGACTCATCTGCTGCGCCCTGCTGCTGTTGGATGGGTATCGCCGGGTAACGAGGCGACAACGACTACCCGCGGGGACGCCGCTTAACACCGCCCCTCCGGGTAACAGATCATTGCTCGAGCATGCCACTCCCGCCCCATGCGCAAGCGAGTCGCTTCCAGGGCAGACGCCCACCTTCCCTGAAGGCAGCCGGATCGGCCGAACGGTCGATGTGCGGGGTCGTCTCGAGACGCGCGAGACGCTTTGGATCGAAGGGAAGGTAGAGGGAGACGTTGCGGCCGATGGTCAACGGGTCGTGGTTGGCACGGGTGCCCGGGTAGCGCCGTGGCTCGCGGCTCGCGAACTCCATCTGGCGGGAACCTCTCTGGGCCGGCAGGAAGTATCCGAGCATGTCGTCATCGAAATGGGGGCGCGGCTGGAAGGCCAGCTCTCCACGGCAAGCCTGCACTGCCACGAGGGTGCATGGATCCAGGGCAATTTCGATATCGGCAGCAGACGAACTGCTCCTTCTCATCCCGCCTCTCTCTCTCCCTTGCTTCACCCTGTCTTGACTCCGAGTCCAGATAGCGATGACGAAATCTGGACGTTTACGCCCCGTGTCGACTGTTCGAGGAAGATGGTCATGCCTACCCCCATCGATCTGGCTTCGCTCTCTCTCAATCCGAGTGCCGACGGCTCTTCCCAGCAAAGACTGGAAACGTTGCTGAGCCAGGCGGGGTTGGTTGCACCGCCCCCCATCGCGGCGCCTTCCTCTTCGCCAGCGGACGGTTCGGCCCCAGGAGTCGGTTATTTGAGTGATCGGCTTCACTCGCTCAACGGCGTCATGTCTCAGTACGGACTGCGTTTCGAGTTGAGCGAGTTCGATAGTCGAGTCATTACGCAGGTCATCGATCGGACGACGGGGGACATCATCCGCCAGATCCCGGCGGAAGAGATGGTAAGGATCGCCGAGGCGTTCGCGGAAAATCAGGGGCGGCTGTTCGACGCCTCCGTCTGATCCACCATCGAGCCTTCGTCTGTCACGATTCGCGCAATGGGCAGTGACCTCTTACGCTGAACTCACCAGACACGAATCAGGGATGTGCGTGAATGCCAATCCGAGTCATGAAACCGCTGGGGCGCTGGCTGCCAGCGGTCCTCTCCTGCGTTCTCTTTGCCGGCTGCACTACCTACGTCAACGCTCCCAAGGGCGATCTTCCCCCAACATGGCAACAGCCACGCGACCTCGATTATCGCGTGGTCAAGAATCAAACCTACACGCCATCGGATTGGCCCCAGCCGCTGCAGGCGGATATCTACCTGCCGGAAACCACCGGCGAGGCGCTGCGCCCTGCCGTGATGATGGTCCACGGCGGCGGCTGGGAAGGCCGCTCGCGAGATGACATGACTCCGATCGCCAAGCGGTTCGTGCGCCGAGGCTATGTGGTGGTCAACGTGAGCTATCGGTTCGCGCCGGAGTATCGTTTCCCGGCCCAGTTGAACGATCTGCAGGTCGCCCGTCACTGGATCGATGACCACGCCGTCGAGTGGCGTATCGATCCGCAGCGCATCGCCGGTCTCGGTTACTCCTCCGGGGCGCATCTCGTCAGCCTGCTGGCGCTGGTGGCAGGCACGAACAGCAGGCTGGACGCCCCTTACGGCGGTAGCGATACCGGCTTCGCGGCGGTGGTGTCCGGCGGTACGCCGGCAGATCTGCGGCTATGGGACAGCGGTCGCCTGCTGATCCAGTTGATGGATGGGACCGAGGCGGAGCGTCCGACAGCCTATGCCGAGGCATCGCCGGTCTTCCATGTTCACCCCGGTGCACCACCCTTCTTTCTGTTTCATGGCAGCTGGGACAGTCTCGTGCCCCCCGAGCAGGCCGAAACCTTCATGCAGGCGCTGGAAGCGGACGGCAACCATGTGGAACTGCTCTGGATGAATGGCCGCGGTCACATCACGACCTTCCTGTTTCGCGGCAGCGCGGAATCCGCCGCACTGGATTTCCTGGCACGGGAGATGCCGGCGCCAAACGCCTGAAGAAACACCGCCAGCCAGGTCATCGCGCGTGCCGCACCGTCGCACGCGGGGACATTTCGGAACACTCATCGGCTTGCACACGATTCGGAGTGCGCGCACCATTTACCGCCCTGATTATCCTTTTAAACGATAAGCTTATTACCGGGAGCGTGACGAGACGATGAGCCTTTGGCGCCGATTGACGGGAACCGACACGCGAGAACAGATCCACTTCCGTGCCCGTCTGGCACGCTATTTCCCGATCATCAGTTGGGCGCCCTACTATAACCGCCACCTGCTGAGCGAGGATCTAGTAGCTTCCATCATCGTCACCCTGATGGTGATTCCCCAGGCCCTGGCCTACGCCATCCTGGCAGGGCTGCCGGCGATCACCGGCCTCTACGCCAGCATGCTGCCGCTGATTCTCTATTCGATCTTCGGCACCAGCCGCACGCTGGCGGTGGGCCCGATGGCGATCGTCTCGCTGATGACCGCCGCCGCCCTCTCTCCCCTGTTCGTCAGCGGCACCCCAGCCTACAGCCAGGCCGCGATGACGCTTGCGATGCTGTCGGGCCTGATTCTGGCCATCATGGGTCTGCTGCGACTGGGGTTCTTCGCCAATTTCCTCAGCCATCCGGTGGTTTCCGGCCTGCTCACCGCCTCTGGCGTGCTGATCGCCGCCAGCCAGTTCGCCAGCCTGATCGGCGTCGGCGGCTCGGGATTCACGCTGATCGACCAATTGGCACATCTGTTGAGCCATCTCGATGGCGTTCACTGGCCGACACTGATACTGGGCGTCGCCGCGCTGGTCTTTCTGCTGCTGATGCGGCGGGCAGGGCCGATGCTGCAGAAGATGGGGCTGAGCGCCGGAAAGGCAACCTTCATCGTACGCCTTGGCCCGGTCATGGCCGTCGCCATTACCACGTTGGTCTCCTGGGCGTTGCAGCTCCCCGCGCATGGCGTCAACGTGGTCGGCGACATCCCCGCACATCTGCCTCCACTAAGCCTGCCGTCGTTCGAGCCAGGCCTGCTGCGCGACCTGCTGCTGCCGGCGTTCTTGATCAGCGTGGTCGGGTTCATCGAGTCGGTGTCGCTGGCACAGATGCTGGCCGCACGGCGGCGTGAGCGTATCTCCCCGGACCAGGAGCTGGTCGGCCTCGGCACCGCCAACTTGGCGGCGGCCTTCACTTCCGGCATGCCGGTGACCGGCAGCCTGTCACGCACGGTGATCAACTTCGACGCTGGCGCCCGCACCCCGGCTGCCGGGGCGTTCGCCGCGCTGGGCGTAGGGCTGGTGATCCTGTTTCTGACGTCGCTGATCGTCTACCTGCCGATTGCCACACTGGCCGCCAGCATCATCGTCTCGGCGATGACGCTGGTCGACCTCCCCGGCCTCAAGCGAACCTGGCACTACTCCCGAAGCGACTTCGCCGCGATGCTGATCACCATCGTGCTGACCTTCGTCGAAGGGGTGGAGGCCGGTGTCATGGCCGGCGTCGGCGTCTCGCTGGCGCTCTACCTCTACCGCACCAGCCGTCCCCATACCGCGGAAGTCGGGCGCCTCCCGGGCACCGAGCACTTTCGCAACATCCGGCGTCACGAAGCGGAAGTCGATGACGAGATCGCCCTGCTGCGAGTGGACGAGAGCCTCTATTTCGCCAACGCGCGCTATCTGGAGGATACCGTCTACGGGCTGCTCGCCGACCGCGACAACATGCGACACCTGGTGCTGATCTGTTCGGCGGTCAACCTGATCGACGCCTCGGCGCTGGAGAGCCTGGAGGCGATCAACGCCCGCCTGAAGGATTCGCAGGTCACCCTGCACCTGGCCGAGGTGAAAGGGCCAGTGATGGACATGCTCGGCAACAGCGACTTCCTCGATCATCTGACCGGCGAGGCCTATCTCAGCACCTTTGCGGCCTGGACCGATATCCGTCATCGCCTCGACGACGAGCGTGCGGCGCTGCTGGCGGCGAAGGAGGCAACGAGCGACGGCCCGGCCGAAGAAACCGATCCGGACCCGGCCGAAACGCCATCACCAGGCGGGAAGTCATAGCGATGCCGCCACTCCGCGCTCGCCGTGCTGGCGCTGCATGATGGGCAGGATCTCGTAGCAGGCGGAAAGATTGTGGCAGTCGGTCTTGGGGGCCGGGCTCTTCTGCCGGGAGTAGCGCCGGTTGTCCTGGGTCAGGATGCGATACCAGCCGCCGTGCTCGTGATCGATCATGTGCTGCCAGCAGTAGTTGGCGATCCTGTCGTACCAGCGCCAGTAGCGCGCCTCCCCGGTCAGGTCGCCGAGCATCGCGGCGGCGGCCAGGCTAACCGCCTGGACCCAGTAGAGCTTGTCGCGATGGAGAGGCCGACGGTTGAAATCCACCCCGCCGATCAATCCGCCATACTTGTCATCCCATCCCTTCTCGACCGCTTCGATGAACAACTGGCGGGCCGTCGGCAGCAGCCAGGTCTCGGCCGGACGATGATGATGGAGCCGCAGCAGCAGTCTGGCCCACGCTGTCTGGTGACCGATCTGAAACCCCCAGGGTCGAAATTGGTCATCGGGACGGTCGCGGTGATAGTCGAAATCGATATGCCAGTCGCGGTCGTAGTTCTCCCACAACCAGCCATCGCCCATGGGCGCCAGCCGCTGCCACAGCGTTCGAGCGATACCCAGCGCCCGGTCGAGGAAGGCAGACTCGCCAGTGGCGTCGAACGCCGCGATCAGCGCTTCGCAGCTCCGCTGATTGACGCTCTGGCCACGATAGCTCGTCAGATGCCAGTTCGCGTCCGCTTCGGCCGCGTAGAGCCGCGAATGGGACTCAAGGAACCGGCGATCCATCAGCGCGTGAACTCGGTCGAGCCCGATTCGCGCCTCGGCAACCCCGGCCTTCAGCGCCGTTGCGTAGGCCAGCATGACCCAGGCCAGCCCGTAGCAGTGATGGTTGGCTTCTTCTGCCTTGCCGTGGTCCAGCGTCCAGGCGAATCCCTGGGTACGGGTCTGGTAGTGTTTCTCCTCGATGAACTTCAAACCGTGGCGTGCCCATTTGAGAGCCTCGGGCGCGCCGGTGTGCATCGCGGAGCGGGCGTAGATGATCACGTAACCGGCGCTGGAGACGAGATGTCGATGATGGCGGTTGTAGCGATGCCCGTCGTCGGTGAGGTAGTGGTAGAAACCCGCCTGGGGATCGATGCAGCGCGGGTGATAGAACGCCATGGTCCTGGCGATATGCTGTTCGATCTGGTGCGGCGTGGTGAGCGGCATGGCGAACCTCGCTTGACGGATGCCGATGCACGAGGGATCCGGTGCATGGCGACACCGGACGGATGCCGGGTAGCGCCGAAGGTTTCGAGTTCATTCTGGTCGGCATCGCCGACGGCCACAATGCGCCTCTCGTCGGATACCGGTCGACGCAGCACAGGTGTCGATATTTTTCTTCAACATCGACAGAATTGACCAACCGACACCGATCGACCCCGATAGGGCCTGGCGATGACCGCAACTTCCGAACGATCCCCCACCGCGCTCGACGTCTACCGGCGCCTGAAAGCGGATATCATCCGCGGCGCCTATGCACCGCAGGAAAAGCTGCTGATGAGCCGGCTGAAGGCGAGCTACGACACCGGCGTCGGCCCGTTGCGGGAGGCCTTGACCCGACTGATCGGCGAACGCCTGGTCACCGGTATCAGCCAGCGTGGCTATCGCGTGGCGCCGATGTCGGTGGCCGAACTGGCCGCGATCTACGACGCTCGCGCCGAACTCGAGGGCCTGCTGATACGCCTGGCCATCGAGCGCGGCGACGATGACTGGGAGGCCTCGATCCTGGCCCGGGCCCATACCCTGGCCAAGGTCGACCGTATCAATGATGGCGAGGAGATGCTCGAACGCTGGGACCGGCGACACCAGGCACTTCACGATGCCATGGTCGCCGGCTGCGACTGCCCGCCGCTGCTGCAGTCGCGGGCGGCCCTGTTCGATCAGGCCCAGCGCTACCGCCATCTATGGCTACGCCAAACGGTCTTCTCCGATCAGGCGCTGGCCGACAAGCACCGGGAGCATCAGACACTGGTGGACACGATCCTGTCACTCGATGCCACGGCCGCCAGCCGAATGATGCGCGAGCATCTGATGACGCCGGTGCCGATCATCCGCGAGCGGCTCGAGGAACGGGGCTGGGTCTAGTGGGATGTCTCGCCGCTTGTCTGGCACCACCGGGCCCAGATACGGCTCGTTCAGCCAATCGCTCCATCGCGACGCAGATCCGCCAGCGCCTCGGCGTCCAGCGCCAACCATTCGTGCAGGACGCACGCGGTATGCTCCCCCAGGCGCGGCGGCGATCGGGGCGATGTCATCCGACAGCCATCCAGCGTGATCGGGTTGCCCACCAATCTGGCACGGCACCCATCTTCCATGGCGCTCTCGCAGGACATGCCGCGATGGCGCACCTGGGGATCGTCGAAGACCTGATCGAGCGTGTTGATGGGTCCGCAGGGCACGCCATGGGCCTCCAGCAGCGCCAGCCACTCGTCGCGAGGCCTGGCGATCAACCTCGCCTCCAGCAGGGTAACCAGCGTCTCGCGGTGGGCCACCCGCTGGGCATTGGTGGCGAAACGCGGATCCACCGCCCACGCCGGCTCCCCCAGCGCCTCGCAGAGATGGCGAAACTGGCTGTCATTGCCCACGGTGACGATGAGATGACCATCGGCAGCGGCGAACGCCTGGTACGGCACGATGTTGGGGTGCGCATTGCCCATGCGCTGCGGCGTCTGGCCGCTGGTGAGGTAGTTGAGTGCCTGATTGGCGAGGACGCCGACCTGGACATCCAGCAGCGCCATGTCGATGTAGCCGCCCTCGCCGGTCGCATCCCGGCGGCGCAGCGCCGCCAGGATCGCATTGGCGGCATAGAGCCCGGTGAAGATGTCGGTGATCGCGACGCCGACCTTCATCGGCTCGCCGCCCTGTGCGTCGGGCGCACCGGTCAGGCTCATCAGCCCGCCCATACCCTGGATCAGGAAGTCGTAGCCGGCGCGGCCGGCGTAGGGCCCGTCCTGGCCGAACCCGGTGATCGAGCAGTAGATCAGGTCCGGCTTGAGTCGTTGGAGGCTGGCGTAGTCGAGCCCATAGGCAGCCAGCCCGCCGACCTTGAAGTTCTCGATCACGACATCAGCCTTCGTTGCCAGGCGCCGAACCAGCTCCTGCCCCTTCGCGGTCGACAGGTCGATGGCGACCGAGCGCTTGCCGCGATTGGCGCTCAGGAAGTAGGCGGACTCTTTCATTCCGGCACCCGACCCCGTGCCGATGCCGTCGAGCCACGGCGGGCCCCAGGCCCGGGTATCGTCGCCCCGCCCCGGTCTCTCGACCTTGATCACCTCGGCGCCGAGATCCGCCAGTTGCTGCGTGCACCAGGGGCCGGCAAGCACCCTCGAGAGGTCCAGCACCTTGAGACCGGCCAGCGGTTTGGATAGCTCACGCATCGCCTTCAACCGAACGCCTGGATGCCGGTCTGGGCACGCCCCAGGATCAGCGCATGGACGTCGTGCGTCCCCTCGTAGGTGTTGACCGTCTCCAGGTTGATCATGTGGCGGATCACGCCGAACTCCAGCGAAATACCGTTGCCGCCGTGCATGTCTCGCGAGACGCGGGCAATGTTAAGCGCCTTGCCGCAGTGATTGCGCTTGATCAGCGAGATCATTTCCGGGGTCGCCTGGCCAGCGTCCAGCAGCCGCCCGACCCGCAGACACGCCTGGAGGCCAAGCGCAATCTCCGTCTGCATGTCGGCCAGCTTGACCTGGACCAGTTGCGTGGCGGCCAGTGGCCGGCCGAACTGCTCCCGGTCCAGGGTGTACTGGCGGGCGGCGTGCCAGCAGAACTCCGCCGCCCCCATGGTGCCCCAACCGATCCCGTAACGGGCCTTGTTGAGACATCCGAATGGCCCGCTCAACCCGGCAGCGCCGGGCAGCAGCGCCTCCTCGTCGACGAAGACGTCATCGAGCACGATCTCGCCGGTGACCGACGCCCGTAACGACGCCTTGGCCTGGATGGTGGGCGTGGAGAAGCCATCGGCGCCCCGGTCGACCAGAAACCCCTTGATCTTGCCCTCGTGGGCGTCGGACTTGGCCCACACCACGGCGACGTCGGCGATGGGGCTGTTGGTGATCCAGGTCTTCTGGCCGCTGAGACGATAGCCGCCATCGACCTTCCTGGCCCGAGTCTGCATGCTGCCGGGATCGGAGCCCGCATTGGGCTCGGTCAGGCCGAAACAGCCCACCATCTCGCCGCTCGCAAGTTCGGGCAGGTAGCGCTGCTTCTGCGCCTCGCTGCCGTAAGCCTCGATCGGGTGCATCACCAGCGAGGACTGCACGCTCATGGCGGAACGATAGCCGGAATCGACCCGCTCGACCTCACGCGCGATCAGGCCGTAGGCGACGTGGTTGGCGCCCGCGCCACCGTAGGCCTCGGCCACGGTGGCCCCCAGCAGGCCGAGCCCGCCCATCTCGCGCAGGATCTCGCGGTCGAAATGGTCGCGCTCGAAAGCCTCCAGCACGCGAGGCTGCAGGCGCTCCTGGCAGTAGTCGCGTGCCAGCTGCTGAATCTGGCGCTCCTCTTCGTCGAGCTGCTGGTCGAACAGAAAAGGGTCATCCCACTGGAAACCGGACATGATTGGCGCTCCTGACATCGATGGAATCGCCCGGCTTCGACAGCTCGGACGGGCAAGATGTGGTCAGGGTAACGCCCCAGTGAATGTCGACACTATTGGATAAATGTCTACATTTTTGATAACTCGCGCTCGCCGACCCTCCCCGTCCGGGCCGGCATCAGCCTCCAACATTCGTCACAGGCTGACAGCGCCTGGCGATCATGGCCCAGCAGCAGCGCCGTGCGTCCTGCCAGCCAAGTATCCAGTGTCGACTGGATCGAGGCCGCCGTCTCGGCATCCAGCCCGCTCAGGGGCTCATCCAGGATCACCAGCGGCGAATTGCGCAACATCACCCGCGCCAAGGCGACGCGACGCGCCTGGCCGCCGGAGAGCTGGCGCCCCTGCTCGCCGACCCAGGTTTCCAGGCCGTCCGGCAGCGATCGCGCCCAGGCCTCGAGCTCGACACTGTCGAGCACGGCCCAGAGTTCGGCATCGCTGGCATCCGGGTTCCCCATGCGCAGGTTGGCGGCCAGGGTGTCGTGGAACAGCTCGCTGCGCTGGGTGAGATAGCCGATTCGCGCTCGCAACGAGTCGGGCGCCAGCCGGGAGATATCCTGGGAGTCGAATTCGATGCGCCCCGCCTGGGGATCGAATGCGCGCACCGCCAACTGCGCCAGTGTCGACTTGCCGATCCCGGAGGGGCCGATGATGCCGACTTTCCGGCCGGCTCCAATGACCAGATTCAGGTCGCTGAAGACGGTTCGCGCGCCGTGGGTGACCTCGACATCCCGATAGACCAGCGATGGCGCAGTCCCTCCGGACGTGAGCCGGTCCCCGGCCAGCGGCGTCTTCAGCTCGGCCTGGGCGTTGAGCCGCTCGGCGGCCCGTACCGTGGCCCCCAACTGGGTGAATGCCATCGGCAGATTACCCAGCCCCTCGCTGACCGCCAGCGTGCCCAGCGCCAGCATCACCATCACCGGCCCGCTCACCTGGCCGCCGCGAAAGGCCTCGAGCCCCACCAGCAGAACCAGCAGCGTCGCCAGTTGGACGCCGAGCGTGACGACGAGATTGCCCGTGGCAGTACGCCGGCCGAGTTGACGCTGATCGTCGAGCAGCGCCTGCTCCTCGCGGCGCCAGAGCGCGCGATGTGCCTCCAGCGCCCGGTAGCTGGTCAATTCGGCCAGCCCCTCGACCTGCTCGATGGCGCGCGTCCGCAGCCGTTCCTGCCGATCGATCCGGCGATGGCTGGCGCGCCACCCCCACCAGCCGCAGCCGGCGGTCGCCAGCACGCCCAGCGGCAACAGAATGGCCAGCAGCACGATTCCGGCGACGGGCAGGAAGGCGCTGGCGAAAGCGGCGAATGCCAGCACGCTGATCAGAGCCGCCAGCGGCGGCGCCAGCAGGCGCAGATAGAGATTGTCGAGCGTGTCGATATCCGCCGTCAGTCGATGGAGCCACTGGGAAGCGCGGGCTCGTGCCAACGTGCGCGCGTCCAGGGTGACCAGGCCCGCGAACACGCGCCCGCGAAGATCCGCCAGCAGTCGCAATATGGTGTCGTGGTTGTAGAGCCGTTCCAGATAGCGGCTGGCGGTGCGGGAGACGGCGAAGAACCGGATACCGCTGCCGGGGGTGAAGACGTCCAGGTAGCCGGTTGCGCTGACCGCCGCGATCGCCGTGGCGGTGATGAACCAGCCGGACAGCGACAGTAGCCCGAGTGCGCTGAGCAGCGTGGCGAGCATCAGCAGCGCGCCGATCAGGAGCCGGCCGCGACGCTCGGCCAGGACGCCGAGCCATGGCCGCAGCGAGAGCAGTGACTTCATGAGTGCGCCTCCCGGGAGAGATCCGGACGCTCAACCGCGGACAGCCTGCCCGCCTCGATGGCGAGGACACGACCGGCCATGGCCATGATCGCGGGATGATGGGTAGCGACGATCAGGGTGCGACCGCTGGCGGCCAGCCGGGTCAGGCCGGCGATGACCTCGCGCTCGGTCTCCGGATCGAGGGCTGCCGTCGGTTCGTCCAGCAGCACCAGCTTCGCTGGCGAGAGAAAGACCCTAGCCAGCGCCAGCCGCTGCCCTTCGCCGCCGGAGAGCCCGACGCCCCGCTCGCCCAGCGGGGTGTCGAGGCCAGACTCGGCGGCGCGCAGCCAGCCTCCCAATCCGGCCTCCTCCAGGGCGCTACGCAGCGCGTCATCGCTGGCATCCGGCGCCACCAGGCGCAGATTCTCAGCGAGGGTGCCCTGGACGATCAGCGGTCGCTGGTCCAGCCAGGCGATTGCCGGCGTCGGGGTGACCCGAACCCTCCCCGCGCTGGGCGCGATGAAGCCCGCGATCAGTTGCAGCAGGCTCGACTTGCCACTGCCGGAGGGGCCGATTAGCGCCACGACCTCGCCGGGATCGATCTTCAGCGACAGCGGCCCGAGAATTCGCTCCCGCCCGCGATGGCGCAACTCGACAGCGTCGAGCGCGACCGCACCGGGAAGCTGGCGCGGGGTCTCGTGCGCCTCGGTTTCACCGCCGATTCCCGCCGGCGCGCCCTTCTCGTCGGCCTCCGGCTCCAGCAGCGCCACCAGCCCTTCCGCCGCGCCCAGGGCGGAAGCCCGGTCATGGTAGTGCTGAGAAAGGGTGCGCAGCGGCTGGAAGAACTCCGGGGCCAGCAGCAGGATGAACAACCCGCTGAACAGATCGAGCTGGTCGGCGGGGCCGTACTGGATATAGCCCAGCAGGCCGAAGCCGATGTAGATCGCCACCACCGCGACGGAGACCGCCGCGAAGAATTCGAGCACCGCCGACGACAGGAAGGCGACCCTCAGCGTCTTGAGGCTTCGCCGCCGATAGTCGTGGGCGACCTCGCTCACCTCTTCGACGCTGCGCTCGGCCAGACCGAACAGTTGCAGCGTGGCGATGCCCCGCACCCGGTCGAGAAAATGCCCCGAAAGCCGGGTGACCGCCTGGAACTGCGCTTCGTTGAGGCGCTGCGCGCCCATCCCGATCAGCGCCATGAACAGCGGAATCAGCGGCGCCGCGATCAACAGCCAGATCGCCGCCAGCCAGTTGAGCCAGAACACCACGGCGAGATAGATCAAGGGGATCAGCGCCGCCAGCACCATCTGCGGCAAGAAGCGGGCGTAGTAGCCCTCAAGCGACTCGACCTGATCCACCAGCTGGCTGGCGAGACCGGCGCTATGCCGGGACGCCAGTCGCACGGGGCCGAGCTGTTGCAGGCGCGCCAGCAACAGCGCACGCACCCGCTGCTTCACGCGCAGGCCGCACGCCTGGCCGCAGACCTCCTGCCCCCATTGCGCCGTTGCCCGGGCGGCAATGGCGGCGACGATCGCCGAGACACCACCGACGACCGCCTCGAGCGAGGCGCCGTCCGAGATGACGCGATCGACGACCCAGGCCAACGCCCCCATCTGGATCAGCGTGGCAACGCCCACCAGCAGCCCGCAGCAGACGGCCCCACGATACCAGGGCCGGACATCGGCCGCCTGCTGCTTCAGCCACTCGCGTGACGGGTTAGCGGATCGCCTGGCGGCGCTCAATGGTAGCCCTCACCGACGCGGACCTTGCCGCGGAAGACCCAATAGGACCACGCGGTGTAGGTCAGCACGATCGGCACCACGAACAGCACCCCGATCAGGATGAAGAACTGGGATTCCGGCGCCGAGGCGGCGTCCCAGAGAGTGTAATCCGGTGGGATCACGTAGGGCCAGCGGCTGACCAGCAGTCCGAGGTAGGTGAAGATGAACAGGCCCAGCGTCAACAGGAATGCCAGCCCTTCACGACGACGGCGAGTGGCAAGGTAGATTCCGGCCGCGCAGAGCAGAGCCGCGAACGGCAGCAGCCAGATCACCTGCAGATGGTCGAACCAGCGGTCGAACACGCCCGGATCGATCCAGGGCGTCCACAGACTGACGATGACGAATATCGCCAGCACGCCGATCAGCAGCCCGGGAATCAAGCCACGCGCCCACTCGCGGACATGTCCCTCGGACTTCAGCACCAGCCAGGTCGCGCCCAGCAGGGTGTAACCGACCACCAGCCCGATGCCGGTGAGGACCGAGAACGGCGTCAACCAGTCGAACGCTCCACCGGTATAGACGCGATTCGCGGTTTCGAAGCCCTGGATGTAGGCCCCCACCACGCAGCCCTGGGCGAACGCCGCGACGAAGGAGCCGCCGGCGAAGGCCGCGTTCCACCAGCCCCGCGTCCGCTTGGACTTGAAGCGAAATTCGAACGCCACGCCACGGAAGATCAATCCGGCCAACATCAGGAATACCCCCAGGTAGAGCGCCGGGAGCAGGATGGTGTAGACCAGCGGGAAAGCAGCGATGAGACCGGCACCGCCGAGCACCAGCCAGGTCTCGTTGCCGTCCCATACCGGTGCGACGGAGTTCATCATCACGTCGCGGGCGTCCTCGTCGGGGGCGAATGGAAACAGGATGCCCAGGCCCAGGTCGAACCCGTCCATCAGCACGTACATGATCACGCCGAACGCGATGATGACGGCCCAGATCAGCGACAGATCATACATTTCCATGGCTCAGCTCCTGGATGACGCGGTGGTGCCGTCGAATGGCACGTGGGTGGCGGACAAGGGACGCATGGGGCGGTCGGCATCATGGACTTCCTCGTCCGCACCGAGATCGTCCAGCCCCTGGCGAACGACCTTGAACAGGTAGTAGATGCCGGCCCAGAAGATCACCGCGTAGACCGCGACATAGCCGATCAGCGTCGCCAGGACCATGCCACCCGTCAGCGAGGGCGTGACCGCATCCGCATAGGAGAGCACGTTGTAGACCAGCCAGGGCGAGCGCCCGATCTCGGTCACGAACCACCCCGCCAGCACCGCGATGAACGGTGCCAGGCTCATGCCCTGCAGGCCATGCAGGAACCAGCGCGAGGTGTACAGCTTCCCGCCACGGCGAAGCACCAGCCCGGTGACGGCAAACGCGATCATCAGCAGACCCAGCGCGACCATGACCCGGAAGCTGTAGAAGACGATCCAGACCGGCTGCTGCTGATCGACGGGGATCTCCTTGAGCCCCGGGACCACGCCATCGACATCGTGACGCAGAATCAGACTGGCGCCGTTGGGGATACCGATCTCGAAGCGGTTGGCCTGGAGCTCGCGGTCCGGAAGCGCGAACAGCAGCAATGGAACATTGGACTGGGTCTCCCAGTTCCCCTCCATCGCCGCAATCTTCATCGGCTGATGCTCGAGGGTGTTGAGACCGTGTTCGTCACCCACGAAAGCCTGGAGTGGTGCCAGAATCAGCAGCAGCCACATGGTCATGGAGAGCGCTCGCTTGTGCGCCTCGACATCGCGCCGTCTGAGCAGGAACCAGGCACTGACCCCGCAGACCACGAAGCCACCGGTCAGGAAGGCCGCCAGCGCCATGTGCGCGAATCGATACGGGAAGGAGGGCGTGAACATGGCCTCCAGCCAGGAGGTCACGTGCACGACACCCTCGCGGATCTCGTAGCCCTGCGGCGTCTGCATCCAGCTGTTGGTGGCCAGAATCCAGAAGGCCGAGATGAAGGTACCGATGGCGACCATCAGCGCAGCGAAGAAATGCACCGACGGCGAGACACGATGGCGGCCGAACAGCAGCACGCCGAGGAACCCGGCCTCCAGGAAGAACGCCGTGATCACTTCGTAGCTCAGCATCGGCCCGATGAAGTTCGAGGCGAACTGGGAGAAATTGCTCCAGTTGGTACCGAACTGGAAGGCCATGACGATGCCGGAAACCACGCCCATGCCGAAGACGACGGCGAAGATCTTGGTCCAGAACAGACCCAGACGATCCCAGACCGCGTTACCGGTCGCGACGTAGAGACCCTGCAACACCGCCACATAGGAAGCGAGCCCTATCGTGAAGACGGGAAATATCGCGTGAAAAGAGACCACGAAGGCGAACTGCAATCGTGATAGCAGGATAGGATCTAACGCCATGGCTGACTCCTCGCAAGCGCCAGGGCAGCGGTTCCCTCATACCCCGACGGCAGCTGTTTCATCTGACTGTTTGCTGTTTGTCCCTCGCCCGGCCATTGCAGCCGTTCGATGCGCCCTATCATAGGCGCGACCCTGGGCCGGGCCGCCGTGTCCGGTTGTCGCAGCCCCATGCCGCACTATTGCGCGCAACGCTCTAGACAACCTAGGCAATGCTGCCGAAAGTCGCCAACCACGAGGGTTTCCAAGCCTCCGCGCCACCCGCAGACCCGACTTTCATCCCGGCGGATTCCAGCACACCTGCGACAATATGCCTGGCTGACACGCCGTGACGACCGGGGGCCGCCCTGCTTCGTCACGCGACAGACGGCTTTGGTCAAATAGTCATACGTCAAATAGTCATACAAAGTCAGATCGCGTAAGGTTCGAATGACATACAGGCTAATGGCTATCCCGCTATTGGATCCCGCCTGACTCTTATCCCTGTTCACGAGGCGCTTCGTGACCGACCCGACCTCCTCGACCGCCCGCTCGGCCTCCCCGGCCCAGACGACAAAGGCCGGTCCCGTGCCGGCCCTGTGGATGCTGGTCATGATCACCCTGGCCGGCACGCTGGCCATGCACATCTTCGTGCCGGCGCTGCCGATCGCCGGAGAGGCGCTGCACGCCGACAACGCCCGGATGCAGTTGACCATCAGCCTCTACATACTGGGTCTGGCGCTCGGCCAGCTCTTCTATGGCCCGCTCTCCGACGCGCTGGGAAGACGACCGGCGTTGATGCTCGGCATGGCCATCTACAGCATCGCGGGCGTCGTCGCCTGGCAGGCGCAGAGCGTCGAGATGCTGATCGTGGCGCGTTTCTTCCAGGCCTTCGGTGGCTGCGCCGGGCTGGCGCTGGGGCGCGCCATGATCCGCGACACCGCGGCCCCGGACCGAGCGGTGCAGCGCCTGGCGGTGCTCAACCTGGTGGTCGCCATCGGCCCGGCCATGGCGCCGCTGATCGGCAGCCTGCTGACATCGGCACTGGGTTGGCGAACCGTACTGCTGGCACTCTGCCTGATGGGTGTCGGCAACCTGCTGTTCGTCTGGCGGCTGATGCCGGAAACGGCACAAGCCACCGGTCGCATCAACCTGCCAAACCTGGCCCACGAGTATCGCACCCTGCTCCGCTCTCCCGCCTTCATCGGGTACGCGATCGGCGGTGGTTGCGTCACCACGGCGATGTTCGCTTTCGTCGCCTCGGCGCCGTTCATCTTCGTCGAACAGCTGGGCAAGCCGGCGAGCCACGTGGCGTACTATCTGTCGCTGCTGATCCTCAGCATCTCGCTGGGCAACTTCATCACCAATCGCACCATTCACCGCATCGGCCTGGTGCGATTGATGCTTTCTGCCAGCCTGCTGAGCCTGGCGGGCGGAATCTCGATGCTGGTCATCGTGCTGGCGGGCTGGGCTTCGGCGGTCACCCTCGAAGCCTCGGTGCTGCTGTTCACCTTCGGGGTGGGAATGACCGGACCGACCGCGTTGACGCTGGCAGTGGGCATCAACCCCAAGGTGGTCGGCTCCGCGGCCGGGCTCTACGGATTCGCCCAGATGGGCATCGGCGCTCTGTGCACGGCGCTGGCCGGCCTGGGCGACAATCCGGCCCTGGGTGCGGCCGTGGTACTGGCCACGGCTGCCGTGATCGGCCAGATCGCGTTGAGAACCGCGCTGCGGTTCGATCGCAAGCCCCCGGGTTGAGCCGCAGGTGGGAGGTCTCGGGTCTCGTCAGGGCCCCTCGCGCGCCTGATGCGTTCGTCTAACGGAGCGCCCTCCTGTTCTTCGGTAGTGTAGGCATACCACGACAACGCAGGTGGCCGTGCTCCGCCACGCCCACCGGAACGGTCTAGGGGATGCCCATGAACGCTATCTGGATCGCCCTGTTCGGTACCGTGTGTTTCGTGATGGGCTATCGGTTCTATTCGAAGTTCATCGCCGAACGCATCTACCGACTCGACGCCGATTTTCAAACGCCGGCGCACACCTATCGCGACGGTGTCGACTACGTCCCCACCAACAAGTGGATTCTGTGGGGCCACCATTTCACCTCGGTGGCCGGGGCGGCGCCCATCGTGGGGCCTGCCATCGCGATCTACTGGGGCTGGTTGCCGGCCATCCTGTGGGTGGTGCTGGGCACCGTCTTCGCCGCCGGCGTCCACGACTTCGGCGCGGTAGTGCTCTCCAACCGTCACAAGGGCCATTCGATCGGGACACTGGCCAACCGGCTGATCGGACAGCGTGCCAAACTGCTGTTCCTGTTCATCATCTTGATTCTGGTATTGATGGTCAACGCGGTCTTCGCCTGGGTCATCGCCAAGCTGTTCATCACCTTCCCGGCCAGTGTGCTGTCGGTCTTCATCCAGATTCCGCTTGCCGTGTGGATCGGCTATCGCGTCTATCGCCATTCGGGCTCGATGCTGCTGCCGTCGGTGGTCGCTCTGGCGGTGATGTACGGCGCGGTGCTGGTGGCCAGCGAGGTGCAGCTGCTGCAGTTCGACCTGGTGAGCTGGTTCGGCGGGGCCGACGCACCGGTCGTCGGCGGCTTCAACGGAACCTCGATGGCCTTTCTGGTCTGGATCGTGGTGTTGATGGTGTACGTCTACATCGCCTCGACGCTCCCCGTCTGGAAACTGCTGCAGCCGCGCGACTACATCAATTCGCATCAGTTGGTGGTCGGCCTGGCGCTGCTGTACCTGGGGCTGCTGTTCGGCGCGCCGGAGATGACCGCGCCCAGCATCAACGGCGAGGCGGAAATCAGCTGGTATCCGCTGCTGTTCATCACCATCGCCTGCGGCGCGATCTCCGGCTTCCATGGCCTGGTCGCCTCGGGCACCACCTCCAAGCAGTTGGACAAGGAGACCGATGCACGGATGATCGGCTACGGCGGCGCCCTGGGCGAAGGCATGCTGGCGATGATCGCCATCATCGCGGTGGGCACCCTGTTTGCTTCAGGCGCCGACTTCACCGCCACCTATTCGAGCTTTTCCGCGGCCGGTTCGAACGGCCTGGGGTCGTTCGTAAGGGGTGCCGGACAGCTCGCCGGCAATCTCGGCATTCCCGAACAGGTGGGGTCGACGCTGATCGCGGTGATCGTGGTGAGCTTCGCCGCCACCACCCTGGATACCGCCGTGCGCCTGATGCGCTACATCATTGCCGAGCTGGGCAACGAGTACGGCATGCCGGTCATCGCCCGCAAGCACGTCGCGACCAGCATTGCCGTCATCACCAGCGGCGCGCTGGTCATCCTGCCGGAAGGTCCCAACGGCTTCGGCTCCGGCGGCTACCTGCTGTGGCCGCTGTTCGGCACCAGCAACCAGCTGCTGGCCGGCATCACGCTGATGCTGGTCTCGGTATGGCTCAAGCGCCAGGGCCGCCCGGTGATCTTCACCCTGGCCCCCATGCTGTTCCTGCTGGTCATGACGCTATGGGCCATGGGCCAGCAGGTGATCTTCACCTGGTCGGGTTTCGGCGATGCCGACCGCAACTGGCTGCTGTTCATCTTCGGTAGCCTGATCATGGTGTTCACGCTGTGGATCCTCCTCGAGGCGTCGCGCAGCTTCCGCCAGGGTGAAAAAACCCCACGGGGCCAGGCGCTGAGTTCCGATGAATCGCACTGACAAGGAAAGCTCCGCGATTGCCTTGTGGCGATCGCGGCTACACCGTGCAATCCAGGGATACGACGCGGTCCTGAGCCTGCCACACCGGCGCGAAATCGCCCGGGAGCTGCAGGATGAGGAGGATCTCTTCATGCTGCTGTGCTTCTGCGACATGATGGGAATCCCCAATCCCGTCAGCGACATGACACTGGAGCTCTACCCGCACATGCTCGACCGCTTCCACGAGTGGCACACCCGTCAGGGCATGCCGCGCTCGCCCCTGGCGGGCTTCCGCTGCTGCTAGGCGGACGCATGTCGCACAAGGAACCCCGCATGGCCAAGAGCCTTTTCTTCGGCGGCAAGGGTGGCGTCGGCAAGACCAGTTGCGCTACCGCCTATGCCTTGAGCTGCGCGGCGGCCGGCTGGCGGACCCTGCTGGTCTCCACCGACCCGGCCCACAATCTGGCCGACCTGTTCGGGCGCTCGCCGGGGCCGAGTCCAACGCGCATGCAGGCCGGTCTCGACGTCGTCGAGCTCGATCCCGATCACGAGACGCAACGCTACCTGGAACAGGTCAAGGCCACGCTGCGCCCCCTGGTCAGCGGCGAACGCAGCGAAACCGTGTTTCGCCAGCTCGACCTCGCACGGCACGCTCCCGGCACCGAGGAAGCCGCCCTGTTCGATGCTCTGGTGGGCCTGTTGCTGGATACCGGCGACGCGTACGATCGGCTGATCTTCGACACCGCGCCCGGCGGGCACACGGTACGTCTACTGGCGCTGCCCGAGATCATGGGCGCTTGGGTGGAGGGATTGATGCAGCGCCGCCGCAAGGTACGCAGCGACTACAAGGCGTGGCTCGGCGACGGCGAGGTCGTCGACGACCCCATCCAGGAGACGCTGATGCGTCGCCGCGGGCGTCTCGCCGCCGCCCGCGAGCACCTGACCTGCCCCGCGCACTCGGCGGTGATCCTGGTCGCCAACCCGGAACGGCTGCCGGCACTGGAAACCGCACGCACCCGCGAACTGCTCGAGAGCCACGGCCTGCACGTCGGCGCCGTGGTCATCAACAAGTGCCTGCCCGCCGAGGTCGACAGCCAATGGCTCGCCAACTGGCGCGAGGAGCAACGCCCTTGGATCGATCACCTCGAGGCGACCTTCCCCGACCGCGAGCGTATACGTATCGACCACCAATCCCATGCCCCGGCCTGCTGTGATGATCTGGTACCGCTCCAGCAAGCGCTGAGCGGGTTGGCTCCGTGGCATCCCCATCCATGACGGTCGGGTGGCCCGAGTCGATTCCCTAGCGCGTGCCGATCACGCTGTAGACCAGCCACGTGGTGTAGACCACGAAACTGAGCAGCAACACCGCACCTTCCAGCCGATTGATGCGGCCCTGCCCCTTGATCCCGATGCCGAATACCAGCAGCGCCAGCGTCAATGCCGCCATGACCGGCCAATCCCGGACCAGCACGTCGGGATCGACGTCGATGGGATGTATCACGCCGGCCAGGCCGACGACCGCCAGTGTGTTGAACAGGTTGGAGCCCACCACGTTGCCGATCACCAGGTCGTGCTCGTTCTTGCGCACCGCACTGATGGAAGACGCAAGTTCCGGCAGCGAAGTGCCGATGGCGACCACCGTCAGTCCAATGACCAGGTCGCTAACCCCGAATGCTTCGGCGACCGTGACCGCGCCCCATACCAGAAAGCGCGAGCTGACGATCAGCATCAGCAAGCCGACCAGCGTCCAGACCACGCCGCGCTTCAGCGACATGGCGTCTCCTGCCGCATTCGCCTCGACATCGGCCTCCAGCGCATCGCCGTGGGTACTGCGGGCCCGCCAGATGCTGTAGCCAAGAAAACCAAAGAGCAGTGCCAGCAGGACGACCGCATCGACGCGCGAGATCACGCCGTCATGCAGGCACCACAGCGAAATCAGCGTCACGCCACCAAGCACCGGCAACTCCTGGCGGATGACTTGAGAGTGCACCGTCAACGGGCTGATCACCGCCACCAGCCCCACGATCAGGGCGATATTGGTAATGTTCGAGCCGTAGGCGTTCCCCAGCGCCAAGCCGGGATTGCCCTGGACGGCTGCCAACGCCGAAACCATCAGTTCCGGAGCCGAGGTGCCGAAACCGATCACCACCATGCCGATCAACAGTGGAGGAAGTCCCAGATGACGAGCCGTCGCCGCGGCGCCATCCACGAACCGGCCGGCACTCCACACCAATACCACGAGTCCGGCCACAATGGCCGCCAGCGCCATCCACACGTTAGGATCTCCCCTATGTTTGTAAGACCCCGACAACCAATGACGGGGCAACGGCAGAACGCCCGGCTGCGCTCCGGAGCTCGCCGGAAGACGTCTCTGCCGCTCATGTAAGCGATTGTGCTTCTTCGGCAAAACGACCTTAGCCTACTATAGTATCCAAGCGGCTGAACTATCGTGACTTTTCGAAAACAGCGCCAGCGTCTTCGAGTGCATCCAACAAACATGCACGGACGTATGTATTCCAGTAACATGCTGACATCAAGTAGCGTGGTACGCCTCTCATCCAGCTTTCTCATCGGGTATGGCTTTGGCAGCAGGCAAGAGTGACTCTGACATCGACAAGACGAGCTTCCTGACGCCTCGACGGACGCGTCGTCGTCTTCGTGCTTGCCACGAATGCGATCTGCTGGTCGCGCTACCGCCTCTGCATCCGGGCGAGCGAGCCAGTTGCCCACGCTGTGGTCATACGCTTAGCCATCGACATTTTCGCCCCGCCGAGCGCAGCCTGGCATTTGCCATCAGCGCCTTGATGGCGTTGGCGGCGGCGCTCTACTTCCCGTTCATCAGTTTCGAAGCGCGCGGTGTCAGCAATGCCATTCATCTCGCCGACACCTCCGCCAGTCTCGTCAGGTTCCACGAGCCGTTCGTCGGCATGCTGGTCCTGCTGACGGTCGTGGTACTGCCCACGGTCTATCTTCTCGCCGTCGTCTGG
Source organism: Salinicola sp. CR57 (assembly GCF_003206585.1). Taxonomy (NCBI): domain Bacteria; kingdom Pseudomonadati; phylum Pseudomonadota; class Gammaproteobacteria; order Oceanospirillales; family Halomonadaceae; genus Salinicola; species Salinicola sp. CR57. The sequence continues at coordinate 214,980 of NZ_PZJL01000006.1, read as the reverse complement.
CTGCACCTCGGCCTCCTGCAACGACGTCCGCTGCCACGGAGCTACCGCATCGCTCGCGCGCTCTCCCATCTAGGCCCCTGGATGATGGCGGACGTGTTCGTCATCGGCGCCCTCGTCAGCCTGATCAAGATCGCCGGCATGGCATCCGTCGACCTGGGCCTGTCGTTCTGGGCGTTCTGCGTCTATGCCCTGCTGCTGCTGCTGACCACACGCTCCATCGATACCGACTGGATGTGGTTCTCGCTGGTGGGTGAGCCGCTCGCCCCCGAGGGGTGCCGACCGGGCCAGCCGGCCGCCGAACAGAAGCTCACCGGTTGCCCGACCTGCGGCCTGGTCAATCGCCTCGGCCATTTCGGGCGAGGGCGTTGCCAGCGCTGTGGCGAGCCGCTACGCTTCCGGAGCCCTCACAGTCTGCAGAAGACCTGGGCGCTGCTGATCGCGGCAACTCTCTGCTACATCCCCGCCAATCTCTACCCGATCATGACCACGACGTCGCTGGGCAACGAAACGCCCTCGACCATCATCGGCGGCGTCATGATCTTTCTCGGCCACGGCGATTGGCCCATCGCGCTGGTCATTTTCACCGCCAGTGTCGTAGTGCCGATCGGTAAAGTCTTCGCACTCGGCTGGCTCTGCATTACAGTCCGGCGCAGCGGTGAATCCGAATTCAAGCACAAGCGCCAGAAGCTGTACCGGATCACCGAACTGATCGGGCGCTGGTCGATGATCGACGTCTTCGTGGTCGCCATTCTGGTGTCGCTGGTCCATGCCGGATCGCTGCTGGCGATCACGCCAGGCCCGGCGGCGCTCGCCTTTTCCGCGGTGGTCATCATTACCATGCTGGCCGCGATCAGCTTCGACCCACGCCTGATCTGGGACGCGCGCAACATGCAGCCCCACATGCCGGCCGCGCTCAAACGCCAGTCACCCTATTCGCCCGTCAAGGAAGCCGACGATGCCTGATTCGATGCAACGCGCCAAACGGGTGTCGCAATCGCGACTCTCGCCGATCTGGATAGTGCCTCTACTAGCGGCGCTGATCGGTGCCTGGATGGTGTGGGACAACATTTCCAGCCGAGGGCCGTTGATCACGCTGAACATGGACAACGCCGAGGGCATAGAGGCCGGCAAGACCCTGATCAAGACGCGTAATGTCGAAGTCGGCCATGTCGAGGCCGTCCGCCTGTCCGACGACTTGTCACACACCGTGGTCACGGCGCGCATGTCCAACGACGCGGAGCGAATGCTCAATGCCGAGACACGCTTCTGGGTGGTCAAGCCACGCATCGGGCGTGAGGGCATCAGCGGTCTCAATACCGTGCTGTCCGGCGCTTACATCCAGCTCGCGCCGGGCAAGAGCGATGAAGCCCAGGACAGCTTCGATGTCCTCGAACAGCCTCCGGTCGCACCGCCGGATGCCCCTGGACTCAGGATCAACCTGGTGAGTCAGGTCGGCAATTCGCTCAGCGCCGGCGATCCGGTCACCTACCAGGGCTATACCGTCGGTCGCGTGGAGAGTACCGATTTCGACCCCGACAAACGCGAGATGCGCCACCGCATCTTCATCCAGTCTCCCTACGACAGCCTGGTGACCGATACCACGCGTTTCTGGAGCTCTTCCGGCATCGACGTGCAGCTGGATTCGGAGGGGGTGAACGTCAACCTGGACTCGTTCGAGACGTTGATCAGCGGCGGCGTGACCTTCGGCGTTCCCGAGGATATCGCCCGCGGCAATCCCGCCAAGCAGGACACGACCTACACCCTCTACAACAACGAGGAGAGTGCGCGCGAGGGCACCTATGACCAGTACATCGAATATGTCCTGCTGGTCGACGACACCGTTCGAGGGCTCAGTCGCGGCGCGCCGGTGGAGTATCGTGGCGTGCGCGTGGGCACGGTCGTCAGTGTCCCCTGGCACTTCACTGCCCCGCAGCCCGATACCCTGACCCAGTTCGCGATCCCGGTACTGATTCGGATCGAGCCCCAGCGGCTGGAGAGCAGCGAAAACGTCAACGAGGACATCGACGACCAGGAAGTCAGGGATCGTTTCCAGACCATGTTCAAGGAGTATGGTTTGCGGGCGACACTGAAGGCCGGCAACCTGCTGACCGGCGCACTGTTCGTCGACCTCAACTTCAGCCAGGACGCCGATCCCTACAAGGCGCTGACGTTCGACGGCAAGCCCGTGTTCCCGACCGTTTCCGGTGGTTTCGCCCAGATCGAACAGAAGATCTCGAACCTGCTGGACAAGCTCAACAATCTGCAAGTCGAGCCGATTCTCGACCGCCTGGATCAGACGATGCAGACCTCTCAGCAGACGCTGGAGCAGGTGCGTCAGATCGCCGAATCGGTCAATGCCATCGTCTCCGACCCCGCGACGCAACAGCTACCGGGCAGTCTCAACGACACGCTCCAGGAGTTGCAGAATACGCTGAATGGCTTCTCTGCCGGCTCCTCGGGGTACCGTCAGTTGAATGACACCCTCAAGCAGCTGGAAATATTGATGCGCGATCTGCAGCCGGTGGCCAAGACGCTTCGCGAGCAGCCCAATGCGCTGATCTTCGATCGCGAAGTCCAAACCGACCCTGTGCCGAGAGCTCCCCAATGATGGCCTCACTCATGTTCCGCTGGCGCCGGTTCGGCGCCACGACCCTGCTGATGATCGCGACCGCGGCCCTGGCGGGTTGTGCCGCGCAATCGACACCAACCAATCGCTATACCCTGCCGGAGGTCGAGAGTCCGCCGTCGCCAACGTCATCGATCTCCGGGAATCGGCAACTCAGCGTCAGCCCGGTCGAGGTGGCCAGCTATCTCGATCAGGAAGGTATCGTGATGCAGACCAGCGATATCGAGCTCAATGCCGCCAATCAGAATCTGTGGGCCGAAGAGCTGGGCCACCAGTTGACACGCCAGTTGCGCCAGTCGCTGTCTGCCGAGCTGCCGGGCGTGACGGTCGTCAGCTCGGCTCAGGGCGGCGCTGGGGCGCAGCGGCTATCGCTGAGCGTCGATCAGTTCCAGGGACGCTACGACGGTCGCGCCGTGGCCTCCGGAGAGTGGCAACTCCACGACGGAAACCGGCTGATGATGCAACGACATTTCGACGTGACGCGGCCGCTGGAGAATGACGGTTATCCGGCGCTGGTGCGCGCGTTGGGTGCGGTGTGGAAGGACGTGGCGCGGCAGGTTGCGGCGGCGGTTCGCGCGGCGCCATCCGCGGATTGACAGGCGCCAGTTCGAGGGCCCCGTTCGGACACTGAGTGGCGTCGACCCGGGAGCGGTCACGGTGACCGTCCCCGGGTCGATGAGTCTGTCAGAGCCGGCGGCGTAGAGTTATCCCGGCCTCTCGGCCGACCGGGACCCGATCAGTGATTGAGCCGACTTCTCAGCCGGGAAACCGCCTGGCTGTGCAGTTGGCAGACCCGGGACTCACTGACGCCGAGCACGGCACCGATCTCCTTCAGGTTGAGCTCCTCCTGATAATAGAGCCCCAGCAGCAGTTTCTCGCGTTCCGGCAGCGCATCGATCGCCGCCATGACGTTGGCCCGGTTATCCGCGTCGAGCAGCGCCTCCAGCGGCGATGGCGGCCCCCCCTCGGAAACCGCCGTTACGCCGTTCTCGCTATCGCTCTCGTCGTACGCCAGCAGGAAGCCGTTGTTGGCGTCCGTCAGCAGTTGATGGTATTCGTCGCGGGATATTCCCATCTCGCGAGCTATCTCCCGCTCTTCCGGGGCGCGGCCGAGTTGCTGCTCCAGCCTTCTCACCGCCTGGTCCAGGGCTCGGGCACTGCGCCGCACGCTCCGCGGCATCCAGTCACGACTGCGAAGTTCATCGATCATCGCGCCGCGAATTCGCTGATTGGCATAGGTCGAGAAGCTGGCGCCGTGCGCATTGTCGTAACGGCCCATGGCATCCAGCAGGCCCAGCATTCCGGCCTGGATGAGATCGTCGAGCTCCACGCTGGCGGGCAGGCGCACTTGAAGGGAGAGCGCGTGGCGTCTCACCATCGGCAAGTACTGCTCAATCACTGCGTGCTGATCGATTTTGCCTTGTGCGGTATACATCGAATGGCCTCGTCCAAAAACCCACGGTCACCGAAACGCATGACCCAATGACATCATTATGCCGCCCGCACGCCTAGCCAAGACGGCAAACTGCCCGTTATCCGGCGGCTATTTCGGTTGTTTGTCGGCGTTACCCACGATAATCGATGATCAATTGGCCAGCCGAGACTCTCACCCTGCCGACGCCGTGGTCCTCGATCGGCAACTGGAACCGCAGCCGGAACGGGCTGGCGGCGGAACGTCCCGAGAAGTGCTGCGTTTCCCCCTGACGTCCGGCGAGGGGCAGGCAGAACGTCTGCTGGCATAGCCAGGCCTTCAGCGCCGGCGCAGGCGCATCGGTACGAAACGTCCAGCGAACGCGATCGATCCTCGCCTCCGCGAGGGAGGGCGGCGGCTGGATCTCGACGCCCGCCAGCGGACGCTCCGACATCACCACGGTCTGGCCCGGCAACGGGGCCACCCAGGTTCCCTGGGCAGCCCAGGTCAACGCGATGGGCCATGCGATGATCGTGCCCAGCACGATGCGCCACGACGCTAGCGTGCGCCGACGGTTCATGGCGGCGCGCCAATGGTGGTGGTGACCCGCAGATTGCGATCGTCCGGAATTTCGGCTTGCGAGAGCACCACCAGCGACTTGATCTGGCGACGCAGGAAGCGTGACAGCAACGCGCGCAATCCATGCTGTACCACCAGCACGGTCGGTTCGTCCCGGCTCTGCTGGCGCTCGACCGCGGCGGCCGTCTGCTGCATCAGGGTATCGGCCAGCCCCGGCTCGAGCGCACCGCCGTTGTTGAGCGCCTGGGTGAGAACCTGCTCCAGCCGGGGCTCGAGACTCATGACATGCATCGACTCGCGACCCGGGAACCACTGCTGGGTGATCGCTCGACCCAACGCGACCCGCACCAGGGCGGTCAGCTCATTGGCATCCGACTGCTGCGGGGCGTATTCCGCCAGCACGTCGAGAATCGTGTGCATGTCGCGAATCGGGACATCCTCGGCCAGCAGGTTCTGCAGAATGCGCTGGAGCGACGTCAGCGGCAGCAGCTTGGGTACCACGTCTTCCACCAGCGATTTCTGATGCTCGGCAACCTTGTCCAGCAGTTGCTGGACCTCGGCCCGGCCCAGCATGTCGCCGGCATTCTCGTGCAGCAGGTGATTGAGATGCGTCGCGATCACCGTACTGGCATCGACGACGGTATAGCCGTAAATCTGCGCACGCTCGCGCTGGGCCGTCTCGATCCAGTAAGCCGTCAGCCCGAATGCCGGATCCTGGGTACGACTGCCCTCGATGGCACCGGAAACCTGACCCGGATCGATGGCTAGCCACTTGCCCGGAAACGCCTCCGCCCGCCCGACTTCCACCCCCTTCAGGGTGATCACGTACGCATTGGGGTTGAGCTCCAGATTGTCACGGATATGCACCACCGACGGCAGAAAGCCGACGTCCTGGGCGAACTTCTTGCGCACGCTCTTGATTCGCCCGAGCAGTTCTCCCTTCTGGCGCTGGTCCACCAGCGGGATCAGACGATGCCCCACCTCCAGCCCCAGGGTGTCGACCAATTGCACGTCATCCCAGCTCGCCTCGGGCGTCTCCTGCACCGCAGGTGGCGCTCTCTCCTCCACCGAGCGGACCGCCTGGACCTGTTCACGCCGCAGGATCCACCACCCCAGCGCCGCCAGCACGACGGCAAACAGCAGGAACACGACGTTAGGCATGCCGGGGATCATGCCGAGCAGGCCCATCACACCGGCGGCGAGGAACATCACTCGCGGGTTGTTGAACAACTGGCTCAGCAGCTGCTGGCCGACGTCCTGGTCGGTGTTGACCCGTGACACCGTCACACCCGCCGCGGTCGAGATCACCAGCGCAGGAATCTGGGCAACCAGCCCGTCGCCAACGGTCAGCAGGGTGTAGGTCTTCACGGCTTCGCCGAAGGGCAGGCCGTGCTGGGCGACGCCGATCATCAGCCCGCCGATCAGGTTGATGACCATGATCAAGAGCCCGGCCATGGCATCACCGCGGACGAACTTGCTCGCACCATCCATGGAACCGTAGAACTCCGATTCCTGGTTGATCTCGGTGCGGCGTCTGCGCGCCTCTTCCTCACCGATGAGACCGGCGTTGAGATCGGCATCGATCGCCATCTGCTTGCCTGGCATGGAATCCAGCGTGAAGCGAGCCCCGACTTCGGCGATACGCCCGGCGCCCTTGGTGATGACCATGAAGTTGATGACGACGAGAATCAGGAACACCACCAGACCGACGGCAAAATTGCCCCCGATCAGGAACTCGCCGAAGGCCTCGATCACCTTGCCGGCGGCATCGCCGCCCTGGTGCCCTTCCATCAGCACCACTCGGGTCGAGGCCACGTTCAATGACAGCCGCAGCAGCGTCGAGAACAGCAGCACTGCCGGGAAAGCCGCGAAATCCAGCGGCTTCTCGGTGAACATGCTGACCAGCAGCACCATGATCGACAGCGCGATATTGAAGGTGAAGAACAGGTCGAGCGCGAATGGCGGCAATGGCAGGATCATCATGCTCAATATCATGATGATCAGTACCGGGCCCGCGAGCACCTTGTATTGCGTGTCTGCCGGCCACTTGCGCTGACCGAACCACTGGCTGAGCGCGTTCATTCACTCTCCTTGGATGAATCCGGTGCCGCGTCATCGAGCGCTGCTGGCACGGGTAAGTCACGGGGGGCCGTCGGCACTTCTCCGCCATCGTTTTCGACCTGCTTGAGGCGGAACGCCCAGGCCAGGACTTCGGCTACCGCGGTATACAGATCGCCAGGGATTTCCTGGTCGAGATCGACATGATGATAAAGCGCGCGAGCCAGCGGCGGGGCTTCCAGGCGCGGTATGCGATTCTCGTCGCCGAGTTCGCGGATTCTGGCGGCCACCTGATCGGCGCCCTTGGCGATGACGACCGGGGCGGCCATCGCATCCTGCTGATAGCTCAGTGCGACCGCGTAATGGGTGGGGTTGGTCACGATCACGTCAGCCGTGGGCACCTTGCTCATCATCCGCCGTCTCGCCATGGCCTGCTGCTGCGAGCGGATACGCCCCTTGACGTGGGGATCCCCCTCCGTCTCCTTGTGCTCCTGGCGGATGTCCTCGCGGCTCATCCGCAACTTCTTGCTGTGGCTCCACATCTGATAGGGGACGTCGATCAGGATGACCAGCAGCAGTGAGGTCACAATGAGCGCGCACCCCACTGCAGCCATCCTCATGGCCGTCGCCAGCGCCTGCTGGATCGGCATTTCCATCAGGCCGAGCAAGGTGTCGCGCTGTGTCCACAGATAGGCCACTCCCACGCCCCCGACCAGGACCGACTTGGCAATTGCCTTGGCCAGCTCTGCCAGCGCCTGTGTCGAGAACATCCTCTTCAGCCCCTTGAGCGGGTTGAGCTTGCTCAATTGGGGCTTGAGGGATTTGGCCGACACCAGCCAGCCGCCCAACATCGTCGGGCCGAGAATCGCCGCCACCGTGAACAGCAGGAAAAGCGGCAGCAAGGCGATCAGGGTATGTTCGCCCATCGACCAGACATGGCTCAGCATGCGGGCCGTGTCGAACGCCAACCCGTGGTCGAAAAGAAAGGCCTGCTCCATGACGATGCTCAGCTCGTCATAGAGGTTGTTGCCCATGATCCAGAGTCCGAGCACGCCACTGACCAGCAGCAGGAAGGTCGCGAGCTCGCGCGAGCGCGCCACCTGCCCCTCCTCGCGCGCCTTCTCGATGCGCCGGGGAGTCGCTGGTTCCGTCTTTTCCTGATCGCTGTCGTTCTGTTCGGCCAAGCGCGCGTCCCGCCCGGGAATGATTGGATGGCGCTATTCTGCTCGGAGGGAAGACAGTTCAAAGGGCGAAATAGCAGCGCGTTCGCCCTGCTATTTCGGGGGGAGAGGATGCGGGAAGGATGAAACGCCCGGTGATGCGCGTCGGCGTCGTCAGAATCCCAGGCTGTCGAGCAAGTCGTCCACCTGGTCCTGACTGCTGACCACATCGGCGGCCTGGGGATTGATCTGGGGCCCGTTCAGCAGAGAACTTGGCTGTGACGATGACATTGCGACCTGTTCACGGCGCTCGGACCCTTCGGGAGCGTTGTCGATCAGGACCTGGAGCAACTGCTGCTCGATCTCGTGAATCACCTCCATCATTCTCTTGATGACCTGGCCGGTGAGGTCCTGGAAGTCCTGCGCCATCATGATCTCGAGCAACTGCGCATTGGTGGCGCTGGTCTGCTTCGGCACGGTCTGGAGGTAGGAACGCGTGTCCTTGACCAGCATCTTGGCTTCGTCGAGCGCCTTGGGTTCGGCGAACCAGGCATCCCAACGCTTGTCGAGCGCGATCGCCTCGCTCTCCAGCGTGTTCTGGATAGGCTGAGCATGATCGATGGCGTTGAGTGCGCGCTCCGCGGCCTGCTCGGTCATCGAAGCGACATAGCTGAGCCGATCTCGGGCGTCGGGAATGGCCTGGGCCGCTTTTTCCACTTCCTTGTCGAGACCCAACTCGCGCATGTTCTCACGCAGCATGCGGGTCAGGTGACCGATTCTGTGGATCAGGTCGTCGGACGCTACGCCTTCGGCAACTCTGGCTTGAGGATTGGCACTACTCATGGTCTCCCCTCCCGAGGCGTTATTTGCCCAACTTTTCAAAAATTTTATTGAGCTTTTCTTCGAGCGTCGCGGCGGTGAATGGCTTCACGACATAACCATTGGCACCCGCCTGGGCAGCCGCGATGATGTTCTCTTTCTTGGCCTCGGCCGTCACCATCAACACCGGCAACGAGGAGAGTTTCGGGTCCTGGCGAATTTCCTTGAGCATCTCCAGGCCGTCGAGATTGGGCATGTTCCAGTCGGAAACCACGAACTCGAAGCCACCGGCCCTGAGCTTGGTCAGGGCTTCCTGACCATCCTCGGCTTCGTCCACGTTCTCGAATCCGAGTTCCTTGAGCAGACTGCGGACGATCCGACGCATGGTCGGGAAATCGTCCACTACCAGAATGCTCATGTTCTTGTCAGCCATCGTCTGTCCTCATCGAATCGTTTGGCGGGCCTGCTGAGAGTTATCGGCAGCGGGCCCGCTCGCTTTAAACGCGCTGCGCGCGCCCCGCTATGTGCATCTGCTGGACCAGATGACCCGCGATGTCCTGCAGCCCGATGGTCTCGGTCGCGCCGCCCAGCGCAATGGCCTCCTTAGGCATGCCGAACACCACGCAGCTCGCCTCGTCCTGGGCCACTGTGTGGGCACCCGCCTCGCGCATCTTCAACAGGCCCGCTGCCCCGTCACGCCCCATCCCGGTGAGAATGACGCCCAGCGCATTTCGACCCGCGCAGGCCGCCGCGGAGTCGAACAGCACATCGACCGAAGGGCGATGCCGATTGACGGGCGGCCCGTCGTCGAGCGCGATCACGTAGTTCGCGCCCGAGCGAGTCAGGCGCATATGCCAGTCTCCCGGAGCGATGTAGACATGTCCCGGCAGGACCCGCTCGCCGGCTTCGGCTTCCTTCACCGTCACTCGGCAGAGTCGGTCGAGTCGTTCCGCGAAGGAGCGGGTAAAGCCACCCGGCATGTGCTGGGTGATCAGCACCGCCGGACTGTTGGCCGGGAGCGGCTCGATGACCTGGCGAATCGCTTCGGTGCCGCCGGTCGACGCGCCGATGATGATGATCTTCTCGCTCGAGAGCATCGGCGCCTTCAAGACTTCCCGGGGCGCACCGGACTCCACCATCCGCCCCTGTTGCCGCGGACGCGCCTGGGCGGCAGCCCGGATCTTGTCGGCGATCATCCCTGCATATTCCATCATCCCCTCGCGGATGCCGACTTCCGGCTTGGCCACGAAGTCGACCGCGCCCAGTTCCAGCGCCTTGAGGGTGATTTCGGAACCGCGTTTCGTCAGGGAGGAGACCATCAGCACCGGCATGGGCCGCAGCCGCATCAACCGCTCCAGGAAATCCAACCCGTCCATACGCGGCATCTCGACGTCCAGGGTCAACACGTCGGGGTTGTGCCGCTTGATCAGATCGCGCGCGACGAGGGGGTCGGGCGCCGTGGCAACCACGGTCATGTCCGGCTGGTCATCGATGATCTTGGTCATCAGATCCCGTATGAGTGCCGAATCGTCGACACATAGTACTTTGATCATCGGTTTCACCGTTCACTCCTCGCATCAGACACGGCTCGCGGTGACGGCGATGCCAACGTATAGACGGTCTGCCCTCGCAAACGGAAAGCCTGACTCAGGAAGGAGAAGTTCTCCGAGTGACCGGCGAACAGCAATCCATCGGGCTTCAACTGGGCGGCGAAGCGGCGAAGGATCTCGGCCTGAGTCTCCTTGTCGAAATAGATCATGACGTTACGACAGAAAATGATGTCGAAGGGCCCGTTGATCGACCAGGATCCGGTAACCAGGTTGAGCGGTCGAAAATCGATCATCGCGGCAAGCTCCGGACGCACCCTGGCCTTGCCGGCACGGGCACCGCTGCCGCGTTGGAAGAACTGGCGACAGCGGGCCTCACCGAGCTTCTCCACCGTCTCCAGCGAATACACTCCGGCCCGGGCCGTGTTCAACGCCTCGGTATCGATATCGGTCGCCAGGATTTTCACCTGGGATGCGGCCGCGCCCAGCGTCTCCTTGACCGTCATCGCCAGCGAATAGGGTTCTTCGCCAGTCGAGGCCCCGGCACACCAGATCTTGATGCCGGTGCCGCGACGACGCACCTCTTCGGCCAGCGTCGGGAAATGATGCGCCTCGCGAAAAAAGGCCGTCAGGTTAGTGGTCAGCGCGTTGGTAAAAGCCTCCCACTCCTCGGAATCCGAACGGGCTTCGAGCCTGTCGAGATAATCACCGAAGCGAGTCATGCCATGCAGGCGCAGGCGCTTTGCCAACCGGCTATAGACCATTTCACGCTTGTTTTCCGCCATGACGATACCGGCACGGCGGTAGATCAAGTCCCGGACCCGCTCGAAGTCGCGTGGGGTAAAGTCGAGATCTCGCGTGAAACGCACGGCACCGTCGTCGCCACCATCGCCCTTGCCGGGTGCTGAGAACATGACTGCCTCGGTTTTCAAAATGCCTCCCACTCCTCGTTGTCATCCTTCACGTTATGCCGATCGGCGCTTGGCAACTTGGCAGTAGCCGGGGAGGACTTCGCCAACCGCCGCTCAGGCGGCCTGCCAAGTCGGGATTCGCCGAGTTGCGTCACACGCTCCTCGCCACTGCCCGCCAGCCGGAAGACTGCGATCGAGAGAGAGAGATGCTCGACGCTGGCGCGCAGCTCAGCAGCGGAGGAAGCGGTCGTCTGCACCCGCTCGGCGTTCTGCTGGGTCACTTCGTCCATCTGCGCGACAGCCTGGCTGATCTGCTGGATGCCGCTGGTCTGTTCTTCCGAAGCCGCGGAAATCTCGCTGATGATGTCGTTGACGCGGGTCACCGCGTTGACGACTTCCTCGATCGACCCCTCCGCCTGACGCACCAGATCCGCGCCATGCCCCACTTCCTGGCTGGAACTGTCGATCAGGTTGCGAATCTCCTTCGCGGCGTCGGCACTGCGGCTGGCCAGGTTACGCACCTCGTTGGCCACGACCGCGAACCCTCTGCCCTGCTCCCCCGCCCTTGCCGCTTCGACGGAGGCATTCAACGCCAGAATATTGGTCTGGAACGCAATCGAGTCGATGACCCCGACGATATCGGCAACCTTGCGCGAACTGTCGGTGATCCGCCCCATGGTCCCGACGACCTCGCCCATGACCTCGCCGCTCCGACGCACGGTATCGGTGGCGCCATTGGCGAGTTGGCTGGCCTGGCGAGCATTGTCGGCGTTCTGTTTCACCGTCGCCGTCATCTGCTCCATGCTGGAGGCGGTTTCCGCCAGCGATGCCGCCTGCTGCTCGGTACGCGAAGAGAGATCCTCGTTGCCGCTGGCGATTTTTTGAGTCGCCGGCACCACCACGGTGACGTTCGAGTTCACGTCGCTGACGATCGTCCCCAGGCTCTGGCGCATGTTGTTGAGCGCGCCGATCAGGCGCCCGATTTCGTCGCTACCGCGCTGCCGAAGCGTCGCGCCCAGGTTGCCCGAGGCGATCTGCAGCGTGAAATCCAGCGCCTCGCGCACCGGTTTGAGCGTTGCCCGAATCGTGGTTATGCCAACGATCAGCAGCATGATGGCTCCAACTGCCAGCAGCGAGAGCAGGATGATCATCGTGGTGCGCTGAGATTCGGCAGCATCGACGGCCATGGCCGCGCCACTCTGGCGCTTCGTCTCGACCAGCACGTTGAGATCGGTGCTGGCCTTGTCGCTGTTGGCCTGCAGCACATCGTTATAGGCCACGTAGGATTGGTAGAAGTCACCGCTGTTGAGCGCCGCCATGACGCCCTTCAGCCCGTCGTCCCGATAACTCTCGAGGTCGGTGGCAAAGGTGTCCGCCGCTGCCGTCTGATTGATCGGTCGATCCTGATAATAGGCGTCCCAGGTATCGTTCAATTCGCTGATGAGCGCGTCGACTTGCGCGTTGATTGGCGCCAAGTCGGCGGCCATCGGATTACTGACCGGCTTGGAGACGAGATCACGGCCTTTCGACATCAGCTGATCGATCTTCTGCAGCCGAGCCAGGTCCTCGAGCCCATTGGCGGTCAATGCCTGCAGCCGTTGGCCATTTTCATGCAGGGCATAGACCGAGACGCTGCCACTGACGGCCAGCGCGATCAGCGCCAGCGCCATCATCGAGATCAGCCGCCCTTTCAGCGAGCGCAGGCTGAGACGCCGAAGGGCGGGAATGACTCCCCGAGGCTTCAATTCTCCCCGGTCGAGCCGGACGCCCCGCTTGCGACCGGCCAGCAGCATCGGGTAGTGCTTTTCGGCGAGACGGCGGCGCTGCTCGGCTACCTTGGTACGAACGGAGGTGTAGCCGGCAATCTTGCCGTCCTCGATGATAGGGGTGACCGTGGACTGGACCCAGTAATGAGACCCATCCTTGCGGCGGTTCTTGATCACCCCCGACCAGTTTTCGCCCTTCTCGAGGGTCTTCCACAAGTCCGCGAATGCCGCAGCGGGCATGTCGGGATGACGAACGATGTTATGGGGCGCACCGATCAGTTCTTCACGACTGAAACCGCTGACTTCGACGAACGCCGGATTGGCATAGGTGATCCGGCCTTTGAGATCGGTTCGCGAGATCAGGTACGCGGAATCGTCGATCACGAATTCCCGGTCAGTCACTGGTTGATTGTTTCGCATCGCAGCATCCCTGGTGTTGTTATGCCCAGTCAGGATCCGCCGGAGGGCACCCGGCGGACCAAATGTGATCGTTGCGAACTGTTATCGGCCGATCGATCACGCTCTTGAGCCCTCTCTCTCTCGACGATGCCCGCTCAGGCGAGCTGCTCCAGGTCTTGGCGTTCCCGCTCGCGGCCCGGTCGCCACTGTGTCAGCCCCGGGCTGTCGTCGCTGTCGGCGGGTGCCACGCGATAGTGCTCCAGCGTCGATTCGAGCTTTCGCGCTTGCCCCACCAGCGACTGGGAAGCATTGGCGGTCTGCTGCACCAGCGCGGCGTTCTGACTGGTGACCTGGTCGAGTTCGGTGATCGCCTGATTGACCTGCTCGATGCCGCTGCGCTGTTCCCGGGACGCATTGGCGATCTCTTCCATCAGGCCGCTGACGCTGGCCACGGAAGAAACGATCTCTTCCATCGCCCGGCCCGCCTGCTCGATCAGGATGGCACCGCTGTTGACCTGCTCTCCGGAGCCGGTGATCAATGTCCGGATCTCCCTGGATGCTTCCGCGCTGCGGCTTGCCAGGTTGCGAACCTCCTCGGCGACGACGGCGAACCCACGACCGGCGGAACCGGCGCGCGCGGCCTCGACGGAGGCGTTCAAGGCGAGAATGTTGGTCTGGAAAGCGATGTTGTCGATCATGTCGACGATCTCGGCCATCTGCCGCGATCCCTCCTGAATCTTCGACATGGTGGTCTCGATGTCGCGCATCATCTCGCCCCCCTGCTGGGCCCGCTGACGAGTCTGCGTCGCGGCCTGGGTGGCCGTATCGGCGTTATCGGCATTGTGGCGAACGGTCTGGGTCAGTTGCTCCATGCTGGAGGCCGTCTCGACGATGGCAGCGGACTGCTGGTCCGTCCGCACCGCCAGATCCTGATTGCCACTGGCAATCTGCCCTGCGCCGACGTTGACCCACTCGGCGCTGGCTCGGATATCGGAGAAGGTCTTCGACAGGCGCTGGCGCATACTCTCTATCGCGAAGAGAAGACTGTCGGTGTCCTTGGACTTGAGCTGCAGTGCCTGGGAGAAGTCGCCTTCGGCGATTTTCTGGATGCTCGCGCGCGCGTGGGTCGGATCACCACCCAGGCGCCCGAGGACGTTGCGAATGACCCAGGCCACGATCAGCGACAGCAAACCGCCGATAGCGGCGATAAGTGCCAGATAGATCACGGCGCCATTGGCCAGCACGGCATCGATATCGTCGACGTAGACACCCGTGGCGATCTGCCAGTCCCACTGCGGTACGCGCATCACGTAACTGAGCTTTTCGTACATCTCGTCGCCATCGCTGCGGCGGGAAGTGTAGGGCACGAGACCACCGTCGGGTTTCTGCCCGGCGGCCAACATCTCGCGATAGAGATAGACGCCGTTGGGATCCTGGTAATCCCGCATGCTGTCTCCCGTCGCGCGCCTCGGATGCTCGACGATATCGAGGTTGGAGTCGAAGACGAAAACATAGCCGTCGGCGCCGAACCCGAGATGCGAGAGCGCATTACGCGCCTGCTGCTTGGCATCCGCCTCGCTCAGTTCTCCGCTCTCCGCTTGGCTGACGTAACTGTCGACCAGTTGCTTGGCGCTGCCGATGAAGTACTGCAGGCTCTGGACTCGCTGCTCCACCAGGTTTTCTCGCATGGAGTAAAGCGACCAACCCGCTACCATGATCAGGCCAACCCACATCAATCCCAATGTCGCCCATAGCTTGCGACGCATCGTCCACTCTCGAAAATTCAGCATGGCATTCTTACCCGGGTTGCTCGAAAAGTTGCTTGAAGGACGCCACGCCCGCTTTCCCTGAAGCCGATAGTCAGCGCGACAGCTACTTTATCGGCCTTCGGGTGGGTTCCTTTATCGTTGTCAGACCAAAGTCCCAGGCATCAGCGAACCTTCACGGGGCATAAAAAAACCGCAGCCGGAGCTGCGGTTTTCGCCAGAGTCAGTGACTGGAATCAGGCACTCTCGGCCGTCCGCTCCACCAACTGCATCTCCTCATGGGTCAGCAGCTTCTCGATGTCGACCAGTACCAGCATGCGATCCTCGAGACTGCCGATTCCGCTCAGATAATCCGAGGAGAGCGTCACACCGAACTCCGGCGCCGGCTTGATCTGGTCCGGTGCCAAGCTCATCACGTCGGAGACGCCGTCGACGACGACGCCGACGATGCGATCATCGACGTTGACCACGATCACCACCGTCTGCCCGCCGTACTCGACCTTGTCGAGGTGGAACTTCAGTCGCAGGTCGATGATCGGGACGATGACGCCACGAAGATTGGTGACCCCTTTGATGAAGTCGGGCACGTTGGCAATGCGGGTGACGTTTTCGTAACCGCGGATCTCCTGCACCTTGAGGATATCGACGGCGTACTCCTCGTCGCCCAGGGAGAAGACCAGATATTCACTGCTCGCTGCGTCATTGGCGAGGGCGTTCGTGTTCGCTTGTGCGCTCATGCTAGCGATACCTCTTGCAGGTGTTGATGTTTCGCCTCGTGACGCTGCTGCGACTTGCGTCGATCGAGACGATGTAGATCGGCAATGTCGAGAATCAGGGCCACGCTGCCATCACCGAGGATGGTGGCGGCGGAGATCCCCGGCACTCTGCGATAATTGGTTTCGAGATTCTTGACCACGACCTGCTGCTGGCCAATAAGGTCGTCCACCAGCAGGGCATAGCGACGTCCCTCGCCCTGGACGATGACCGCGATGGCCTCGGTCAATTCGGTCTTGGCGTCGGTGACGTCCAGCGCATGATGCAAGGCGATGATGGGAAGATACTCGTCGCGCACCTTGAGCAGTTGGTCGTCGCCGGCCATCGAGTAGAGGTCCTCGGACTGCGGCTGCAGGGACTCCAGTACCGCGTTCAAAGGCAACAGGAAGGTTTCGTTGCCGCATCGGATCGACATGCCATCCAGGATCGCGAGCGTCAACGGCAGCACGATCCGGGTCGTCGTTCCCTGGCCCGGCTTGCTCAGGATCTCGACGTGTCCGCCCATCTCCTGGATATTGCGCTTGACGACGTCCATGCCCACGCCCCGCCCGGAGACATCGCTGACCTGCTCGGCGGTGGAGAAACCCGGCGCGAAAATCAGCTGCCAGACATCGTCGTCGCTCATGGTGTCGGTAACGGCCAGGCCGCTGGATTTCGCCTTGGCCAGGATTCGCTCGCGATTGAGTCCGGCGCCATCGTCGATCACCTCGATCAGGATGTTACCGCCCTGATGCTGGGCTGATAGGGTCAGACGCCCGGTCGGTGACTTGCCGGCGGCTTCACGCTTGTCCGGGGACTCCAGGCCATGGTCCAGGCTGTTCCTCACCAGATGGGTCAGGGGATCGATGATGCGTTCGATCAGGCTCTTGTCGAGTTCGGTGGACTTGCCCTCGGTCACCAGTTCGACGTCCTTGCCCAGCTTGGCCGCCAGGTCTCGCACCAGTCGAGGGAAGCGGCTGAACACGTAGTCCATGGGCATCATGCGAATCGACATGACCGACTCCTGCAGGTCGCGGGCGTTGCGCTGCAAAAGGTTCATGCCGTTGACGAGCGGCCCGTGGGACACGATATCCAGGTCGCTGGCCGTCTGCTCCAGCATCGACTGGGTGATGATCAACTCGCCGACCAGGTTGATGATCTGGTCCACCTTGTCGACCGGTACCCGAATGGTGCTGGACTCGCTGCCCTTGGCACTTTTTCCGCCGGACTTGCCGGGCGGGCGCGGTGGCGTTTCGCCGCCCTTCGGCTCGACTTTATCCGGCTCGGGGAGTTCATCGGGCGTCACCGCGGGGATCGATTCATGCTTGGGCATCGCCTCGGAGGCTGTCGGCGCCGGAGGCTCCGCGAGATCCGCGACCGCCCCAGGGGCCGCCACTTCTATCGACAGCTGCTCCGGCTCGATGATGAAACAGAGAACGGCCTCGATGTCGTCCTGGGATTCGGTGCTATCGAGCACGACTCGATACTGGGCAACATCGCCGGACTGGGAGGCGATCGTCCCGAAATGCTGAAGCTCCTCGACCAGCAGTTCCCGATCCTTGTCGCTGACGCCGCTCAGCGTGATCGTGAGCTGTCGTCCAGCGGTCTCGCCCGTGTCAGCGCGATCGTTCTCGGCATGGACCGCTTTGCTGGTCTCCGGCGGCGGTGCCGGCACTGGATCCGGTGTCGCCTGCCCCTTTACCGCCTCGCCCTGCCCCAACTCATCAAGTGCCATCTGCTGCAGCACGCGGGAGATACGCTCGAACGCCTCCGCATCGGGCTCGCCACCATTGCGATAGGCATCCAGTTGGTCATGCAACATATCTTTGGTTTCCAGGAACGTGTCGACGATATCGCGCCGCAGTTTGAGTTCGCCTCGTCGCGTATGGTCCAGCAGGTTCTCCAGCAGGTGGGTCGTTTCCTGCAGGACGGTAAAACCGAAGGTACCTGCCCCTCCCTTGATGGAGTGTGCAGCGCGAAAGATCGCATTGAGGTCTTCGACATCCGGATCGTCGACATCGAGATCCAGCAGCAGGCGTTCCATATCCGCCAGCAGCTCTTCGGCTTCTTCAAAGAACGTGTCGTAAAAATCAGAAATGTCCATGTGCGGCGTGCCTATACCATTGATATATATGGACTTGAAAAGCCTGCTTCAGAATGCTCCCTCACACCCTCACTCACGCTGGCCTGAGTCCGCATCTGATCGCTGCTTACGATGTCCTCACTATCGGCAGCGTCTCTCGACCTCTTTAATCAATTCGTGGTCTGGCGGTACGTGCAACCACGCACTCCAGCTCCACCCGCATGCGCCTCGACAACGGCAACCCTACTGCGGCACCGGGCCCGTGAGGTCCAACGGGCGCTCGAGCCAGGCACGACGGAATCCGCATCAGCCCCTACGTCGACAACACGCTTTCTCAAGAAAAGCGAAGCCCGGATGCGCCATGAGCAAAGCGTGCGAAACAGGGACTTGTCCGGGTGTCACCGCCATTTCAGGGCTATGCGTGAGCCCGGGAGAAATTGCCACGAAGCCGCTCCGCCCTTAAGGCGTGACTGTCCTGCATCAACTCGATGACTTCTGCTCGACTATCGCAATGCGGCCATCGCCATCGGTCGCTGGGGCGGGAGCCTCGTCCGGAAATGGCGCCTGCTCCTGCTGCTCGATGGCTCGGGCTGCGCGGTTGTCCAGGACCACTATGCTGATACGACGATTGACATCATCACTGGGCTGCGTATTCGGCAGGGTGACCCGGGACCCCATGCCAGCCACCCTCAGCAGCTTGTCCGGGGAGAGGCCGGCCGCGGTCAACTCTCTTCGGGAGGCGTTGGCACGATCGGCGGACAGCTCCCAATTGCTGTACCCCTTTTCGCCCCCGGCGTAGGGAAGATCATCGGTGTGGCCGCTGATGCTGATCGGGTTGGGCATTTCGTTGAGAACCGGTGCGATTCGGCGGAGGATCTTCTGCATGTAGGGCTCCAACCGGTCGCTACCGAGTTCGAACATGGGCCGCTTGTCGCTATCCACGATCTGGACACGCAACCCCTCCGGCGAGAAGTCCATGCGCAACTGCGATCGCAGCTCCTTGAGCTGGGGATCACTCTGGATCACGCTCTGCAGACGATCGCGCAGGTAGCGCAGATTGCGCTGTTCGTCGCTCGAACGCGTCTGTTCGCGGACGTTGGCCCGGCGCACTTCACCGTCGGTCTTGGTGGGGTTGTCGCCGCCACCGGGGATGGCGCTGGTGCTGGCCGTGGTCTTGTCGCCACCCGTCAACGCCACAGCGAGAGGCGTGCGGAAATATTCGGCAATGTGCTCCAACTGGCTGGGACTGGCCGTGGAGAGAATCCAGAGCACCAGGAACAAAGCCATCAGCGCCGTCATGAAATCGGCATAGGCGATCTTCCAGGACCCACCGTGATGCGCTGCCGCCTGAACACGCTTGCGCTTGATGATCAGCGGGCGCCGCTCACCGCTACCGCTCATGAGCCATCCGTCCCCGTGCCGCGCAAGGTCTGACCGCTGGAACGCACGTGCTCCTCGAGCTCACTGAAGGAAGGCCTCAGGGCAGTGAACAGCGCCTTGCGACCGAACTCGACGGCCAACTGCGGTGCCAGGCCGTTGAGGCTCGCCATCAGCGTGACGCGGATGCATTGCAGCATCTTGGTCGCCTCGCCCACCTGAAGATTGATGTGATGCGCTACCGGCGTGACGAAGCCGTACGCCAGCAGGATACCGGCAAAGGTACCGACCAGTGCCTGCGCGATCATCTGCCCCATCACCCCGGCCCCCTGGTCTGCAGAGCCCAGCGCATGCACCACTCCCATGACGGCAGCGACGATCCCGAACGCCGGCAGGCCATCACCGACCGCCGACAGCGAGTGAGCCGGCATCTCCGCCTCATGCTGGAAAGTTTCGATCTCGTGCTCCATCAACGCATCGATCTCGAATGGATCCATGTTGCCACTGACCATCAGGCGCAAATAATCGGTCAGAAACGCCATGATCATCGGGTCGGAGAGAATCTTCGGGTAATCGGCGAAGATGGCGCTATCCTGCGGCGAGTCGATATCCCGTTCGATCGCCAGCATGCCATCTCGACGCGCCTTGGTCAGAAGTCGGTACTGGAGCGCCATCAACTCCATGTACATCATCTTGTTGTAGCGCTTGGTGCGTTTGAGTTTCGAGAATGAACGCAGAGTGGCCTTGATCGCCTTGCCGTTGTTGGCGCAGACGAAGGCACCGAGCGCCGCGCCAATGATCATGACGAACTCGGCGGGCTGAACCAGCGCACCAAGATGACCGCCGATCGCGACGTAGCCACCGAACACGCTGCCTAAAACGATGATGTAGCCGACTAAGATCAGCACGGAGCGACTCCCGTATACAGTACATGGCGAACCTGATGACTGTATCGGCAGCGGACCCGGTGGGCTTGAGGGTGGGAATATCAGAAAAACGTCATTCGCCGAAAGCTTACGACGAATGGCTAATACTCAGATTACGGCAGGCACAAAAAAAGCGGGCGACGAAGCCCGCTTCAGCAGCGCGTTGCCGTCAGATGGCCAGGCGTTTCGCCAACGGCATCTCGACGGGGGTGAACGTCTGGTCCAAGGGCTTGGCGACCCGTTTTGTCTTGCGCGTCTTTCCTGCCCGGGATGGCGGTTGGCAGATCCCACAGACGTAATCGTGTGCGGGACTATGGGCATGGGCGACGAACTGGCCTTGACAGCCTTTGCAGCGGGACAGCTGCAAGAGATCGCTCTCGAAGAACCGGACCAGCGTCCAGGCACGGGTCAGCCCCAGCGTCGCTTCCACGCCATCCAGTGACACTTGCTCCAGATAAAGCCGGTAAGCCTTGACGAAGGCGCTCATCCGATCGCATCCCAGCTCGCCGTTGAGGCGGCGATAGATATTGTAGAAAAGCGACGAATGGATGTTCGGAAGCCAGGTCACGAACCAGTCGGCCGAAAACGGCAGCATGCCTTTCGGCGGCGACATTCCCTTGACCTCCTTGTAGAGCTTGATCAGTCGGCCACGACTCAGGTCGGTCTCCGTCTCGAGGACCTGCAAACGTGCGCCCAGCTCGATCAACTCGATCGCCAGTTGAACCTGGAACATCTCCGCGACGAGGCTTTTATCCGCCATGACTCAGCTCCTCTGCTGCAAGGAGGACTGAGCGCGGCCCGCGCCGGCCATCAACAGCGCCGCATGGGTCTGCTCGAGACCCTGAGCCCGCGGATTGTGTACCAGCAGGTTCAGCTTGTCGGCATCGCTGATGCGAAGATGACAAAGCAGCTGGTTGGTGCGAGACAGCTGTGTCAACTGCTTGATCGACAACTGGCCGATAGTGTCGGCCAGGTCGGCGTTGAGATCGAGGCGGAACATCGCCGACTCTCGATCCTCGTTGAGCAGACGCTGAACCAGCAGCAAGTAGGAAAGATTGAGATCCTGAATGTCGTCGAGAAGACTGTTGGAGTGCATCACTAGATTCCCTGCGTATGGTTTTATTGGCACCAGTTGATCAGGTGCTCCGGGTACTATTATTGGTGCTGTACATCAGCTCTTTATGATGAACCAAGTTTGCTACTTTTTGATGAAAAAAAGCAAGCATTGTTACAAATTATGTCCGTAAGTAACTTGACCTTTATCTGTCGGCGTGAACATGAATTCTAAGCGATTGATCTACATGTTAATATCTTCGGCTGAATGGTCAAAAACCCTAACTAGAATTCGGCTTTCAGCACCAACCAGTTACACAAAAATGTTAGATCGTTGAATTATGCAACCGAAAATAAACGCTAATTCGACCTTTCCGTCCCCAGAGACCGGTCGATCTGCTCGATCCAGACGAGGAGTTCCGCGATGACCTGATAGAGAGACTCTGGGATCCGGGCATCCAGATCCACCTGCATCAGAAGCGCGACCAACTCCGGCGAGTCATGCACGAATATCCCTTCCTGGTTGGCGAGCTCGATAACGCGCTCGGCGAGGTTCCCGTACCCCTTGGCGACGACACGTGGTGCGTCGGTACGCTCGCCGCTGTAAGCCAACGCGACGGCTCGCCGTCGCGCGTCATGCTCCCCATCACCACTCATGTCCGACTCCCCAGCGCCAGATCCACCTCCAGGCCCAGCGACGACAATCGCTCCCGAAAGGGCGAGAGCTCGACTTCCATGAATTCGCGAGTCGACGCCTCGATGGGTGCGATCTCGACATGTAGAGAGGCGTCGTGCCGCGTGCGAAACACGATGTCGACAACACCCAGGGAAGGTAAGCGAATCTGAACCTCGGCACGCCAGGCGTTGGCGCTACCCTCCTCGCCCTCCTGCTCGCGGCCGCCCCGCGTCCCCTCCTGATCGTCGTCGCGCACGGTATTGGTCGGAATCTCGCTCAAAACCATCACCATGGGAACGCCCGGCAGAAGCTGCCCTTCCCACCGGAGACTGGGGGCCGCGATCACCTCCAGCTGCTGGCGAACCAGCGACTGAAGAGTGTCCGAAGGAGACTGAGATAGCTGATGGGCACGCGTCATCGACGCCGAGGCCGGCGCGTCCGGGTCGCCTTTCGTGGACGTCGTCATGGCATGCGTGGCACCAGCCAGCCGTGCGGCACTCGCCTGGCCGGGCGCGTCACCAGGCAATGCCGCGATACCACCATTCAAGACGCCCGGCATACTGGGCGTGCCACCCCGGCTTGCGCCTTGAGGCGCAACGCTCCAGCCGTGGAGGCTCGGTGTGGGCGACGACGGCGAAGTAAAGGCAGGACGGAATGTCAGGCTCAGCCAAGCCTGTGGCTCCCGCATCAGCGCGGCGCGGGGATACTGGCCCGCCATCCAGCGCAGCAGGTGAGACTCGTAGAAAACGCCACTTTCCCTGACGCTCTGCGACAGGGCCGCCGCCAGCGCCTGCGGACTATCTCCGGGTTGGACCAGCAATGAAAAGAGCGGTCTGATCGATGGCGCCTGGGTCGAGGGGAATCGCGCGAGGATATCCGCGATCTCATTCGCGGCGTGACTCAGGTGCAACTGTGTCGATGATGCATCGATTCTGCCGGTCGCCGCGGGCGAGCCAGGCGTATTGCCGGCGGCGTTGCCAGGGAGCGGCATACCCTCTCTGGCCCCCGTCTGCTGATGCAACCTCGAGTCGCTGCGCGCCGGCTGGATGGCATCGGACGAGGTGGCCGCCGAGACCGGCAAGGGCTGGTCCTTGATGACCGGGGTATCGACACGCTTGCCAAGGACTTGATGCAGCAGGGTGTCGAGTATGGGGGTGATACCGCTCACGGCCGCTCATCTGGCGGTACCGAGCGCAGTCGCGATGCGATGCTGCCCCGTCCAGCCTGATAGACCTCACCCAGCGCCTGCTGTCGCCGGGAACTGCCAATGAGATGGCTCAGCTCTTCGCGCCTGGCTTCCAGCGCACGCCGGGTTTCGGCATCCTGCTCCAGGATGCGCGCGAGCAACGCCATTTTCTCCTCGCGCTCCGCATCGCTCGACGGCCATTCACCGTCCTCGCTGCGCAGGCGCTCCAGCGATACCAGGTAACCGGCCTCGCACTGCACCAGCGCCTCCCAGTCCTGCTCCCGCGCCAGGCCAAGCATTCGATTCGACGTTTCGAGCAACTGACGGTACTGGTCGACGACCGACACGGCTGATCTCATTCGATCACACTCCTGCCAACGACGGTGTGGCGGGCGAATGCCGAAGCTCGCGCCAGCCGGATCCAATATTGTCGAGCAGCGATGCCGCCCGGTCCAGTTGGGCCACGTCGTCACGCAAATTGGCCTGCACCAGTTGCCGAGCGACATAATCGTACAGCTGCGCGAGGTTCGCGGCGATCTCACCGCCACGCTCGTGATCCAGAGCGGCTGCCAAACCGTTGTTGACGATATCGATCGCCTTGGAGATGGCCAGCCCCTTGGCCGAGCGGTTGCCGTCCTGCATGTGCAGCCGGGCACTGTTGATGGCTGCCTGCGCCCCATCGAACAGCATGACGATCAGTTGATGGGGATCTGCGGACATCACCGCCGATTCGACGCCAACTCTGGCGTAAGCGCCGGCACCCTGTCGGGAATTCATCATCGTTGCGACCTATTACTGTTTGAGCTGGGCGTTCAGGGCATTGAACTGCTGGGTCAAGTAATCACTGGTGGAATTCATCTGGGACACCAGTGAATCGAGGCTAGCGAACTGGGAGCGATAACGAGCGACCGTTGCATCGATGGACGTCTGCATCCGCGTATACCGATCGCTCAGGCGCTCGAGCGAGGTATCGATGCCGTCGGTGGCAATCTTCAGCAGCCCATCGTCATCCAGAATCGTCCCCATGGTGTCGTCGATGCTGGCAGCGAAGCCACCCTCGCCATCGACACCTGCGAAAAACTGGCTGACAGCTTCACTGTTGTTGGTCATGACGTCGGCGAGCTTGTCGTCATCGACCTTCAGCGTGCCATCCAACTGGCGTTCGATCCCGAGATCCGACAACATCGAGAATTCGCCACCACCACCGCCGTAGCTGACAACGCCACGAAGGCGCGACTCGATGCTGCGCATGGTCGAATTGCCCAGTAGCACGCCAGCCGTGTCGGAGTCCGAATCGTAGGAGGTGAGAGTATCGGCGGTGCCTTGGAAACTATTGTAAGCGTCGACAAAGGCCTGGACCGCCTTCGTCATCGACTCGGTGTCCTTGGAAACGCTGAGCGTCTGCGCGCTCTCCGTCGTCGATGTCAGGTTGAAAGTGACGCCCTCGAGGGCCCCTTCGACAGTATTGGATTGGCTAGTGATCGAGATCCCATTGACTTCGAGTTTGGCATCCTGCGCCGGAACCGTCTCGCTGAACCCGAAGAGGTCGTCGTTGTCGGTCACCTGGATCGCTGACTGGGTTCCCGTCTCCGCGGACGTGAGCGTCAACTGATACTGGGAGCCGTTGAACACGACCGATGCTGTGGCACCGGTATCGGCCTTGTTGATGGCATCCCGAATATCTTCCAGCGAGTCGTCACTACCGATGGAGATGTCGACCGAGTCGTTTCCCCCGACACTGATTCCCAATGTGCCGGACTTGCCGAGCGCCTCGGTCTTGTCCGTGGTCAAGCCGCCCGACGCCAGGGATTGAGCCTGGGCCAATTGTGAAACATTGACCTGATAACGCCCTGAGACGGCATCACCGCTGATGTTGGCAGTCACGCCATCGCCAGTCATCGAGCTGGTGACCGCGGTGAAGGTCTTCGGATCATTCAACTTGCCGACGGCGTCACGCAGCGCCGTGAGCGAACTCTCGAGCGCTCCGAAAGCCGACAGTTTGGTCTGGTAGCTTTTCTGCTGGGTGACGATCGGCGTAAGCTTCTCGCTCTCTGCTTTTTTCAGGTCATCGAGCAGCCCGCTCAGGTCCAGCCCGGAACCGATCCCCAGTGACGATATGGTAGCCATGTAACCTCTCTAAGCCTTGACGCCATTTGTAACACGCCGATCGCAACGGCAGACGCCGATTAGGCGCACTTTCACGCGTCAATTTTCTCATCGGCTGCGGGCAGGGGAACTTTAGCGCCGACTGATCTTCTTTTTCCTCCCGTTCGGGAAGGCAGCACACCTTGGGTGGCCAGACGACCACTGGATAGGCGATCATAGGCCACCGACAATTTGCCACTCTTTGGAGAAGACATGGACGCGAACTCCCTACATGCCGATTATCGATTGTGGCAACGCTTTCAGCGCCAGGAACAGCTGGGGCGCGAGCACCAGGCAGCCCTGCGCAAGCTAGCGGAGACCGGCGCCATGGCGTCACGGGTCACCGAAGCCTATCGCAGCATGGCGGATCGTGCTGCCAAGGAAGGCGCCAGCTATCGAGCCCTGTTCCAGCGACGGCGTGACAGCGGCGAGAATCTCGCCTGCGAAGGCTGGCTGTTCGTGCGGCGCGTGCTGGCGGAAGGCGGGACCACCCGCATCAGGGCCACGCTGTTCGAGACGTTCACGCTGGAGGAGGGGGATATCACACCTTCCAAGGAGAGCCCGATAAAGATCACGCTGGATATCTATGACGAGCTCCTGGTCCAGAAAAGCATGAAACTGGGTTGCCGCACCGACCGTCACGACGACGAGAGGGATACGCGCTTCATCACGTTCCTCGATAGCGTGCGCGGCGATCTGCACCAGTACCTGTAACGGTTTCAGTCAGGCTCGACCCGAGCTTGATCAACAATGAGCCTCAATCGACCGAGGGAGAACTCTCCATGGCCAATCCTCTCCACCCTTCAAAAGTCCATTTTTCCGCACTGCCGCTGGAAAACCTGGATGGCGTCAGCGGTATCGTCCAGCCTGTGACCCAGACCCAGTCGGTGACGCTGGAAAGCTCCGCCGCCATGCTAGTCACGGATTTCAGCGTCAGTCATCCCTATACCCTGCCGACCGGGAGCTCCATCTCCCAGGCGCTGGAAACGATGAAGCAGGCCGGCGTCCGACTGCTGATGCTGGTCAACGCCAGCGGCAACTTCACCGGCGTGATCAATGCCCGGGAGTTGATCGGTGGCCGCCGTATCACGCTGGCGATGCAGAAACACCAGATCGGCCGTGACGAAGTGACCGCAGAGATGATCCAGACGCCGCGCAGCGAACTGCACTCGCTCTCCTACTCTCGAATCTCTCACGCCAGCGTGGGTGACCTGGTGGAGACGCTGAAGACATCGGGTGACCAGCACGTGCTCATCACCGAACCTGATGGCAGCGGCGCTTCGAGAATTCGCGGCATCATCTCGGCATCCAATATCAGCCGTGCGCTGGGGGTGGATTTCAACCATCCGCCGGAGGCTCGCACCTTCTCCGCGATCTGCCACGTCATCCTTGGCCACGACCTCTAGACGCCTCATGAATTCCGCGACCGACAACCATGCTCTTCCGATCCTGGTCATCTACACCGGCGGAACCATCGGCATGCAGGAAAGCGCCCGGGGCCTGGTGGCCGCGGGCGACTTCGAGTCCCGCATGGCGGCGGCGCTGGCGACGTTGCCACCCGACAGGCAGCGAAGGCTGCCGCGCCATGTGCTATGGGAAGCGGCCAGCCCGATCGACTCCAGCAGCGCCACGCCCGCCGACTGGGTAGCACTGGCGAACATGATCGCCGAGCGCTACCGGGAGTTCGCGGGGTTCGTGGTGCTGCATGGAACCGACACCCTCGCCTGGTGCGCGACCAGCCTGGCTTTTCGACTCCAGGGCCTGTCCAAGCCGGTCATCGTGACGGGGGCGCAAAAACCGCTGGAAGCCGCCGATAGCGACGCCCTCGACAACCTCGAGGCAGCGCTGCGGTTTGCCACGGAGAGCACGTTGAGAGAAGTCTGTGTCAGCTTCGGCGGTCGCCTGATGAGGGGGTGCCGTGCGCGGAAATGGTATACTGCGTCCAGTCTCGGATTCGAGACGCCGAACTGGCCGCTACTCGGCGAGATGGTGGATCACGCCCCTGTCCTCTACCCATCCCGCTGCTGGCAAAGCCGAGGAGCACCGCAATTCGAGTTAGCCGCCACGCCGCTTCCCGACGTCGTGCGCCTGCTTCTGTGGCCGGGCATCCGCGCCAGGGAAGTAGTCAGGTGGTTGGACGACGACCAGATCAAGGGTGTCGTCATCGAGTGCTGGGGAAGTGGCAATCTACCGGAAGACGCCGAACTGCTTGGCGTCCTGGCTCGCGCCGCCTCGGCGGGCAAGACCATGGTCGCCATCAGTCAATGCCCGGTCGGAGGGGTGAATCTCGACGTCTATGCCACGGGTCGGACACTGACGGAGATCGGCATCCTGTCCGGCGATGACATGACGCCGGAAGCCGCTCACAGTAAACTCGCCCATCTGCTGGCCCAGGCATTGTCACCGGAGGAACTCAAGCAGCGTTTCCTGACGCCCCTCGTCGGCGAACGAGGCGCCTTCGCGACATAGCCTCGGATAGCGCCAAATCCCATACCAGACAGATCGCCCTGCCACAGGTTGAAAGCATGACACCCTCGACTTCTCACTCCCCATCCGAGCCGGCCGTGGTCATATACTCCGGTGGGATGGACTCCTACACCGTTCTGCATCGCGCCATCCGCGAAGGGTACACGGTCCATGCTCTGTCATTCGACTACGGCCAGCGCCATGCCCGTGAACTCGACGTGGCCCGCCGCGTATGCGAGGACCTGGGCGTGTCTCATCGGGTCGTCGACATCCGCGCCATCCATCAGCTGATCGGTAATTCGGCACTGACGGATAGCAGTCGCGCGCTGCCCAAGGCGGATTACGCCGAAGACAACCTGGCCGATACCGTGGTACCCAACCGCAACATGATCCTGCTATCGCTGGCGATCGGTTACGCGGTCAATATCGAAGCCGCCGTCTGTTTCTACGGCGCACATGGTGGTGATCATGTTCTGTACCCTGACTGCCGACCGGCGTTCGTCGACCGCATGAACGACGTTGCCGCCATCGCCAACTTCGAATCGGTCAGAATCGAAGCGCCATATCTCCATAGCGACAAGGCAAGCATTCTCAGCGACGGGATCGAGATGGGACTCGACTACGCTCGAACCTGGACCTGTTACCTGGGCGGAGAAATCGCCTGTGGCGAGTGCGGCAGTTGCCGGGAGCGAATCGACGCCTTCGCCCGTGTCGGGATGGAGGATCCGATCCCCTACGCACTGCCCGACCGGCACTAATGGTGGCACGGGAACCGCTCGCGCTCGGCGATCTCGCGCTGGAAGCCGGAACAGAAGGCCCATTCACACCGCGTGAATTCCGCGTTTTCGCCGTTTTGCCTTATTCTGCCCTCGCCCGCCGGCTTGCGGTACAAAATCCGTGCAGTCTACCGTCGTCGCAGCACGTCCCGACCCGCCAAGCCCTAGCGGGGCCGGCCCGACGGCCAGCCCGCATGAACCTAGCACGGAAGTTTGCATGTACAGCGTCAAAGAAGCCTTCTATACCTTGCAGGGAGAAGGCGCCCAAGCCGGTCGCGCCAGCGTTTTCTGTCGCTTCACCGGCTGCAATCTCTGGTCCGGCCGAGAGCGTGACCGCGCGAGAAGTCGATGCACCTTCTGCGATACCGACTTCGTTGGAACCGATGGTCAGAATGGCGGCCAGTTTCTCGACGCCGCCGCTCTGGCTGCCCATCTGACGGCACTCTGGCAGGCGCCCGATCAGGCCAACGTCTCTCGCTACGTTGTCTTCACAGGTGGCGAACCTCTGCTACAACTGGACGAGGCGCTGATCGATGCCATGCATGCGCAGGGATTCGAGGTCGCCGTCGAGACCAACGGCACCCTGTCGGCGCCCGCGGGTATCGACTGGATCTGCGTCAGCCCGAAAAGCGATACGACACTAAGCCTGACCCGGGGTCACGAGCTCAAGCTCGTCTACCCCCAGGTGGGCGTCGATCCGGCGAATTTCGCCGGACTCGATTTCACCCATTTTTTCCTGCAGCCGATGGATCTTACGCCAGGTGCCATCATCAGCGATGGCGACCCGATGGCAGCAACCGTCGAATATTGCCTTCAGCACCCGCAATGGCGTCTCTCGCTGCAGACCCACAAGATCGCAGGAATCGATTGATGACCCTGTTCGTGAACAACCTGACCAATATCGACGCATCGATCTGGTCCCCCCAACGCGGACTGAGCGGCGCCAGCTGGCACGTTGACGTGGAACTCGACGGCGAGCTGGGGGAAGACGGCATGCTGTTCGACTTCGGCGAGGTCAAACCGTGGATCAAGTCGCGCCTCGATGCGGGCCTGGATCATACGTTACTCGTGCCGACCCAGGCAGCCGGCGTCAAGATCGAGGAGTGCAGCGAAGGTCTCCACCTGGCGGCTGAACTCCCCTTCCCCCTGGAGCTCCGGGCGCCTCGCCAAGGCTTCACCCTATTCCCGTGGGGAGAGATCACCTCGGAGCGCCTGGGCGCGCATCTCAGCGCCGAACTCAGCAAACGACCGCCACCTAGAGTCGAAGCGATCCGAATTCGTCTTCGCGAAGAGCTGGCCGATGGCGCGATCTATCGTTACAGCCATGGCCTCAAGCACCACAAGGGCAACTGTCAGCGCATCGCTCACGGCCATCGTTCTCATCTGCGAATCTGGCGGGATGGCCGACGCGATTCCGAACTCGAGATGTATTGGGCGCAGCGCCTGGATAACGGCTATCTCGTCGACAATGCCGATATCATCGAGCCCCGCCGCGGTGATGACATCATGCGAGTCCGCTATCGATCGGACCAGGGAAAGTTTCAGCTGCACCTGCCGAAAGAGCGCTGCCACACACTGCCCGCGCCCACCACCGTCGAAAACATCGCGGCCTGGCTAGCCGAACAGATTGCATCGTCCACCGGCGCTCACATCCGGGTGCAGGCATTCGAGGGAATCGACAAGGGTGCGCTCGCCGAGAGCCGCGGCACCAGTGCGACGGGCTAGCAAGGCATGAGTTGCAGAGCCGGCTGCGGTGCGTGCTGCATCGCACCATCGATCACCACCCCCATTCCCGGCATGCCGGAGGGTAAGCCCGCCGGCGTTCGCTGCGTCCAACTCGACGACGACAATCTATGCCAACTATTCGGGGACGCAAGTCGCCCCGCCGTCTGCCGACGCTTCGAGTACGACCGGGAGCTGTGCAGCGATGACCGCGAACAGGCGCTACGCATTCTCACCGAGTGGGAGCATGCCACTCGCTAAGTCGCACACCCTTGGTGACCACCGCTGATGCTCGGAGCGACCGGCTCCTCATCAACCATTCTTACTAACGATAAAACCCTCCCGGCTGACGGCGCAGCACCGTCAGGCCAGAGAGGGTTCGGCAAGAGCCAGGCGAAACAGTACGCCTGGCTAGCGGGAGTATCAGTTACGCTCGATTTCCGCCTCGTCCTGCAGTGTCTGGGTCAGCCCCTGAATGACGATTTGGGCCTGCAGGCGTTGCGCCAGGCGTGTCGCAAAGTCTGCGTCACCGGAGTCCGCATCGCCCGGCTGCACTGACTCGACCCCGACGATGGCAACGCCATCCTGGCTGTCGGCGTGTCCCCAGACCGTCTTGCCATCCTCGGGATGAGGAAGACGGAAGGCCTCCTGGAGCACGGCGTCCGGCAAGCCGTCGGCATCCCGGGTGACACCATCGGCCTGCTGCCAATCGATATCCGCTGCCGCCTGGCCGCTGCGCAGCGACGCCAGGGTTGCGGCCGCGAGCTCCTGCAACCGCTGCCGAGTCTGCTGCGCCTTGACCGCGCTTTCCACCTGGGCCCGAACGTCGTCGAGCGGCAACGTGCTGGCTTCACGGTGATCGACGACACGAAGCGCAACCCGCTGCTGGTTGTCGGTCTCGATCACGTCGCTGTTGTAGCCGTCCTCCAGCACATCCGGAGAGAACGCCGCTGCGGCGACATCCGGATTGGAGAGCACCCCTTCGCCACCCGCGTCCCGAGAGAACCAGTCGCTGGTCATCACCTTCAGTCCAAGCTCGTCGGCGACGCTGGAGAGATCTTCCGCCTGATAGACATCATCGGTCATCTTCTGCGCCCGCTCATTGAAGAGCGACTGGGACTGTTCGAGCTTGACCTGCTGAACGAGGGCTTCGCGATCATCCTCGAATGAAGGGATATCGATCCCTGTCACCTTGATGAGGTGCAGGCCGTACTGCGTCTGGACGATCTGTGACACCTGCCCCGGATCCAGTGAGAACGCGGCGTCATCGAAACTCTCGCCGAAGAACCCTTTCTGAATCGCCCCGAGATCCCCGCCGTTATTGGCCGAGGAAGAGTCATCGGAATACTCCCGCGCGAGATCGGCGAAATTTGCGCCCTGCGCCAGCTTGGACTGGACCTCGGCCAGCCGCTCCCGCGCCTGCGCTTCCGTACGATCGTCACCGAAAGTCACCAGGATGTGAGACACCTCGCGCGGAGCTTCGGCTCGCGCCTGCTCGTAGGCCTGGCGCAACTGGTCGTCGCTGACCTCGATGTCCTTGGCCACATCCTCCTGATTCAGAACGATATAGTTGACCTTGACCTGCTCGGGACGGCGATAGTCCTGTTGATGCTGGTCGTAATACTGCTGAAGATCGGCATCACTGGGGGCCACGGGTTGCTCAAGGTCCGCCGCTGACAACTGCGCGTAGCGGAATGTCCGCTGCTGATGCTGCAGCGATGCCAGCCGCGTCTTTTCGGACGGCAGCAGGAAAGTGGAAGCCGCAAGCCCCTGCTGGACCTGGCGCCGCAGAGTATCGGCTCGGAGCTCGCGACGGAAGGACGAGGGCGTGTAGCCGGCCTGGGCCAGACGATTGGTGAACAGCTCGTCAGAGAAGCGACCATTCTGATCCTGGAATTCAGGTAGCGAGACGATCAGCTGATCCAACTGGCTGTCGGAGATGTGCAACCCGCCCTCGCTGGCGTACTGATCCAGAGTGCGTTGCTGAATCAGCTGATCGAGCACCTGGCTTCGGAACTGGCGCTCCTGGCTAGCTGGAACCTGGCCCGAACGGATGCCTCGCTGAACCTGCGTTTCGACGGCCTGGCGGCTGATGGACTCACCGTTTACAGTCGCCGCATCGTTGCTCCCGGCAGAAAAGTAACTGACCAGAGACTCCGCGCCGAAAAGCGCAAAAGTGACGATGATGGCCCCCACGATGACTTTCGCCACCCACCCCTGAGAACCCTCACGAATTCGTTGCAGCATGCTGTCCTCGCATGTCGTTGACCCAAAGTTGCGCCCGTATCGTACACCGCCATGCCACCGAGACGCACCCGGGGGCGGATCACTGGCGACGGCACCTGCGTCAGCTTATTCATTGCAGCAGGCAATAAAAAAGCGCACCGCTGAGGCGATGCGCTTATGTGCGACGGGCTTTCATCGGCCGAACCGCCTTGGCCTTTTGGCGTTTAGCGAGACGCCAGCCCGCGACAGAGCGAAACTCAGTTCACCGCGTCTTTAAGTGCCTTGCCAGCCTTGAAGCTCGGCACTTTGGCAGCACTGATGTTGATCGGCTTGCCAGTCTGCGGGTTACGGCCAGTACGCGCAGCACGTTCCTTGACCGCAAAAGTCCCGAACCCAACCAGTGCTACGGAGTCGCCTTTCTTCAGGCTGTCTGATACGGACTCGATCATCGCGTCGAGTGCACGAGTAGCAGCGGCCTTGGGAATATCGGCAGACGCAGCAATGGCTTCAATCAGCTCGGATTTATTCACACTTCACCCCTTGACTGTATACGAAATTAACAGGACATCGATGCGCAATCAGAGACGCGGTCACGATCACAACAAGTGGGCATTTTATAGCAATGCCAAGATTACCCTGTCAATCGAGATCCTTAGAAAAACCGCGTCATATCGGGCTTGGCGCACGAAATTTGCTTATCGACAAGATCAATGTGTGCTGACATTGGTTTGCGAAGAAGTTACATCTTCGACAAGTTTTTCATCATCGTCGACATGGTTCGTCAATGCCGTTGACAACACGTCATCAATCCACTTCACCGAGCGAATGTCCAATGCATTCTTGATATTCTCGGGCACCTCTTTCAGGTCCCGACGATTATCCTCCGGTATGAGTACGATCTTTATACCACCGCGCCGGGCAGCCAGCAATTTCTCCTTTAACCCGCCGATCGGCATGACCTCGCCACGCAGGTTGACCTCGCCTGTCATGGCAACGTCACATCGTACCGGGCGCCCGGTGTAGGCGGACACCATGGCGGTCACCATGCCGATACCGGCACTGGGGCCATCCTTGGGCGTCGCTCCCTCGGGAACGTGGATATGCAGGTCCTCTTTCTCGAAGCGCTCCGGATCGATGCCGAACTGGCTGGCCCTGGCCCGCACCACGGTGTGGGCCGCGCTGACCGACTCCTTCATGACGTCGCCCAACGAACCGGTCTTGTTGACGCGGCCCTTGCCAGGCGTCACCACGGATTCGATATACAGCAATTCGCCACCGACCGAAGTCCACGCCAGGCCGGTGACCCGCCCGATCTGATGCTCCTGATCGGCCAGGCCATAGCTGTACCGACGCACGCCGGCGTAACGCTCGATATCGTCCGCCGACAGCACCAACCCCGCCTGGGCCCCCTGACCTTTCCCGGCCTCGAGGCGCTCACGCAGAACCTTGCGGCTGACCTTGGCTATCTGGCGCTCGAGTTCGCGCACCCCGGCCTCGCGAGAATAGTAGCGCACCAGCTCGAGGATGGACTCATCACTGAACGCAAGCTCTTCCTCCTTGAGGCCGTTGGCCTTGAGCTGCTTCGGAACCAGGTAACGCTTGGCGATGGCCAGCTTCTCGTCCTCGGTATAGCCCGGTAGCCGAATCACTTCCATGCGGTCGAGCAGCGGCCCGGGGATGTTCATCGAATTGGCGGTACAGATGAACATCACGTCCGACAGGTCGTAATCGAGTTCGAGATAGTGATCGCTGAACTTGTCGTTCTGCTCGGGATCGAGGACTTCGAGCAGTGCCGAGGAGGGATCTCCTCGATGATCCATGCCAATCTTGTCGACCTCGTCGAGCAGAAACAGCGGGTTTCGCACCCCGGCCTTGCTCATCCGCTGTATCAGCTTGCCCGGCAGCGAGCCGATGTAGGTCCGGCGGTGGCCGCGAATCTCGGATTCGTCACGCACGCCGCCAAGGGCCAGCCGGACGTAACGCCGGTTGGTGGCGCGCGCGATGGATTGTCCCAGCGAGGTCTTGCCCACGCCAGGCGGCCCGACTAGACAGAGCACCGGCCCCTTGAGCTTCTTGACCCGCTTCTGCACGGCGAGATATTCCAGAATTCGCTCTTTGACCTCTTCCAGTCCGTGGTGATCTTCGTCCAGGACTTTGACCGCGTGAGCCAGGTCGTGCTTGACGCGTGTGCGTTTTTTCCAGGGCACGGACAGCACCCAGTCCAGATAGGAGCGCACGACGGTCGCCTCCGCCGACGTCGGCGACATCATCTTGAGCTTGCCGAGTTCCTGCGTGGCCTTGTCGACGGCCTCCTGCGGCATGCCGGCTTCCTGGATGCGCTGCTCGTACTTCTCCGCTTCGTTGGGAACGTTCTCGAGCTCGCCCATCTCTTTCTGGATGGCCTTCATCTGCTCGTTGAGATAGTACTCGCGCTGGGATTTCTCCATCTGGTCCTTGACCCGCGACCGGATGCGCTTCTCGACCTGGAGCAGGTCGATCTCCGACTCGATCAACGCCATCAGGTGTTCGACCCGATCACGCACGCGATCCATTTCGAGCAGTTCCTGCTTGTCATCGATCTTCAACGACAGATGCGCACAGATGGTGTCGACCAGTCGGCTGGGATCCTCGATCTCCTGCAGCGAGGACAAGACTTCGCTCGGCACCTTCTTGGACAGCTTGACGTACTGCTCGAACTGATTGAGCAGTACGCGAACCAGCGACTCCTGCTCGCGTTCGCTCAGCGGTTCACTGTCCCGCGCAACCGCCTGTGCGCTGATGAAGCCATCCTCATCCTCCAGGACCTCTTGGATATCGGCTCGAAAGCTCCCTTCGATGAGAACCTTGACGGTACCATCGGGCAGCTTCAGCAACTGCATGATATCGGCGACCGTACCGATACCGAACAGATCCTCGACGCCGGGATCATCGTGGGCAGCCTCGCGCTGCGCGACGAGCAAAACGCGCTTGTCGTGCTCCATCGCCGTCTCCAGCGCGCGGATGGACTTTTCACGCCCCACGAACAATGGGATGACCATCTGCGGATAGACCACCACGTCACGCAGCGGCAAGAGCGGAAGCTTGAGTGTCTGGTCAGAGCTCTGCGCCATTACAGCATTTCCTCGACAAACTTTCGGATGGGTGAGCCACCAGAGCGGCAATAGGGAAGATACGTGGGGGCACCACCGCTCAGATGCAAGAGTGATCGACGCGGGCGATAGCCATAAAAGCGAGGGGGCCCGTCAGGCCCCCTCGTCTAGGCAGATAACAACGCGGATTCGATCACCCGTCCTTGTTGGCGACGCGGCTCTCTTCCTGCTTCGAGTAGATCAGCAACGGCTCGCTGTCGCCGGAAATGACGGAGCCGTCGATCACGACCTTGGTCACGCCGTCGAGCGACGGCACGTCGTACATGGTCTCGAGCAGCACGGATTCCAGAATCGACCGTAGACCGCGCGCGCCCGTCTTGCGCTCCATGGCCTTGTGGGCCACCGCTCGCAACGCATCCTCTCGAAAGTCCAGCTCGACACCTTCCATTTCGAACAGGTGGGCGTACTGCTTGACCAACGAGTTCTTGGGCTCGATCAGGATCTGGACCAGCGCGTCCTCGGTCAGCTCCGTCAACGTCGCGATGACCGGCAGGCGCCCGACGAACTCGGGGATCAAGCCGAACTT
Organism: Salinicola sp. CR57; assembly: GCF_003206585.1. Taxonomy (NCBI): domain Bacteria; kingdom Pseudomonadati; phylum Pseudomonadota; class Gammaproteobacteria; order Oceanospirillales; family Halomonadaceae; genus Salinicola; species Salinicola sp. CR57. Next base: position 178,874 of record NZ_PZJL01000006.1, on the reverse strand, counting down.
GACGAGATCTTCCGGTTCGACGTCGGCGAGAATATCGCCAACCCCCTTGTTGCTTTCCTTGCTCTTGACGGAGGCGTTGAAGCCGATCCCGCCCTTCTCGGCGCGGTCGCGGATCACCTTGTCCAGGCCGGCGAAGGCACCGCCGACGATGAATAGGATGTTGCCAGTGTCGACCTGCAGGAACTCCTGCTGGGGATGCTTGCGCCCCCCTTGCGGCGGCACGGAGGCCGTCGTGCCCTCGATAAGCTTGAGCAGGGCCTGCTGGACACCTTCGCCGGAGACGTCGCGAGTAATCGACGGGTTGTCCGACTTGCGGGAGATCTTGTCGATCTCGTCGATATAGACGATGCCGCGCTGAGCCTTCTCGACATCGTAGTCGCACTTCTGCAAGAGCTTCTGGATGATGTTCTCGACATCCTCACCGACGTAGCCGGCTTCCGTCAGCGTGGTGGCGTCCGCAATCGTGAACGGCACGTTGAGCAGGCGCGCCAGCGTCTCCGCCAGCAGCGTCTTGCCGCTACCGGTCGGGCCGATCAGCAGGATATTGGACTTGCCAAGCTCGATGCTGTCGCTCTTGCCACCAGTACTGCGCAGGCGCTTGTAATGGTTGTAGACGGCCACCGACAGCACCATCTTGGCGCGATCCTGGCCAATTACATAGTCGTCGAGCGTGTTACGGATCTCTCGAGGTACGGGAAGACGGTCTTCATCGCTCTCGGCGTCGGCTTCCAGAACCTCTTCGCGAATGATGTCGTTGCAGAGATCGACACACTCGTCACAGATATAGACGGACGGCCCGGCGATAAGCTTGCGAACCTCGTTCTGGTTCTTGCCGCAGAACGAGCAGTAGAGCAGCTTGCCGTTGTCGTCTTTGCCTTTACCGTCGGCCATTCGTGTACCTCGTCAGGACGGCGGCGCAGTGCGCCGCCGTGTGAAACCTTGACTCAAACGCTATCAGGATACCGGACGCTTATCCAGCATGGCGTCGATCAGGCCATATTCAACGGCCTGTTCGCCATCCATGAAGTTGTCCCGATCGGTGTCCTGAGCAATCTTGTCGATATCCTGCCCAGTGTGCTCGGCCAGAATGCGGTTCAGCTTCTGGCGAATGGTCAGGATTTCCCGGGTGTGGATCTCGATATCCGCAGCCTGGCCCTGATATCCCCCAAGCGGCTGGTGAATCATCATCCGCGAATGCGGCAGACAGAAGCGCTTGGATTTGGCGCCGCCGGCAAGCAGCAGCGCACCCATGCTCGCCGCCTGGCCGATACAGACCGTGGAGACATCAGGCTTGATGAACTGCATGGTGTCGTAGATGGACATGCCTGCGGTCACCGAGCCGCCCGGCGAGTTAATATAGAGGTGGATGTCCTTGTCCGGATTCTCGGACTCCAGGAACAGCAGTTGCGCCACGACCAGGTTGGCCATGTAGTCCTCGACCTGGCCAACCAGGAAGATGACACGCTCTTTGAGCAGACGAGAATAGATGTCGTATGACCGCTCGCCGCGCGCACTCTGCTCCACCACCATCGGGACCAGGCCACCGGCATTACTGATGTCGAACTCGTTACGCATCGCGATTTCCTTACATCTGGTGATTGTCAGGCCCATCGACTAGCGACCCGGCCGGAACCGGGTCGTCTCGCTTACCAAGCACCCGTCATGCTTTGGAATCGCTTTCCTCGGCTTCGTCCTCTTCGGCCGCTTCCTCGGACTGCTGGGCGGCCTGCAGCACTTGCTCGTAGCTCATGCTGACGTCGTTAACCTGAGCCTGCTCGAGAAGCTTGTCAACGGCCTTGTCTTCCAGCACGGCAGACTTGACCTGTCCCTTCAGCTCATCGTTCTGCATGTACTGGTCGACGACCTGCTCCGGCTGCTGGTACTGGGTTGCCAGCTCCTCGGCACGGGCACGAATTTCGTCATCGCTGGCATCGAGCTCGTGCTGCTTGATGACTTCCGCCAGCAGCAGGCCGATCTTGACACGGGTGCGAGCCTGCTCGGCGAACAGCTCGTTCGGCAACTGGCTGACGTCGAAGTCTTCACCGAGGCCGAACTGCTGGGCGGCTTGACGCTTGAGCCCGTCGGTCTCCTGCTGGATCAGCGACTGCGGGACCGTGACGTCGTTGGCTTTCTGCAGCGCATCGAGAGCCTGCTGCTTGACCCGGTTACGGGCCGCCTGGCGGACTTCGCGCTCCATGTTGCCCTTGACCTCGGCCCGGAACTTATCGGCATCGCCGTCTTCCACGCCGAACTCCTTGATGAAGTCGGCATCAACTTCCGGCAGCGCCTTGGCAGAGACTTCATGAACCTTGACCTTGAAGGTCGCCTCCTGACCCGCCAGGTGCTCGGCCTGGTAGTCCTCGGGGAAGGTCACGTTGATGCTCTTCTCGTCACCGGCCTTGGCGCCGACCAACTGCTCCTCGAAGCCCGGAATGAAGCGATTGGACCCCAGCTCGAGCTCGTGCCCTTCGGCGGAACCGCCCTCGAACGGCTCATCGCCGAGGAAGCCCTGGAAGTCGATCTTGACCTTGTCACCCTCTTCCGCTGCGCGTTCGACCGGCTGGAACTCGGCCCGCTGTCCGCGCAGGGTCTCGATCATCGTGTCGATATCGGCATCGGCGATCTCCGCCTGCGGACGCTCGATGGTGGTGCCATCGATGCCGCTGAGCTCGATTTCCGGATAGACTTCGAGCGTGGCGACGAACTCCAGGTCCTTGCCCGTCTGATCGACCTTCGGCTCGATCGAGGGGTAGCCGGCCGGGTTCAGGCTCTGCTCGGTGATTGCCCGCACGTAGTGCTGACGCATCAGCTCACTGACGACCTCATTGCGGACATCCTTGCCATAACGCTGGCGCACGACCGCCATCGGGATCTTCCCTTGACGAAAGCCATTCAGACGAACGCGCTTGGCGGTGTCTTGCAGGCGAGTCGCAACCGCTTCATCGACCTCGGCTGCGGGAACCTGAACAGTGATGCGACGTTCGATCTGGGATGTCGTCTCAACGGAAACTTGCATAGATGATCCTCTACCGACGGGGGCGTTCTGTGAATGCAACTCAAAGACTGTGACTTCAAAACTGTCATTTCAAAGCAAGGGGGCGATTTTAAGAACCCCCATGCCTACTGGCAAGCTGACTAGCGCGGTAAATGGTACCGATCGGGGCAAAATACAAGCTTGATGCGGCAAAAATCGACTTTAGGAGCATTCCCGATGCATCCGAGCCATCGATCGACGACGCCTGGCCGCACGCTGCAGTCGACAGCCGGAAAGAAAAGCCAAGAGAGGAAATAGACAAAGAAGGGAAGAAATGGGGTGGATGATGGGGATCGAACCCACGACCACCGGAGCCACAATCCGGGGCTCTACCACTGAGCTACACCCACCATTTCTAGAAGCTTGATCGGTAATGGGGTGGATGATGGGGATCGAACCCACGACCACCGGAGCCACAATCCGGGGCTCTACCACTGAGCTACACCCACCATACCGACTCTGCATCGACCGGGAACGCGTCACGCCGTGTTGAGTGGCGCGCCCAGCAGGACTCGAACCTGCAACCTACGGCTTAGAAGGCCGTTGCTCTATCCGGTTGAGCTATAGGCGCATTCCAATACCGGCTGCATTTCCATCGACACACGAAGACGACAAGCTTGGTCGGGGTAGAGGGATTTGAACCCCCGACATCCTGCTCCCAAAGCAGGCGCGCTACCAGACTGCGCTATACCCCGATGCCGCGTTTTTCGTGTCCGATGACTCTACGAGCCCTTCGATGCGCTGCGTATTCTACGGATCCTTTCAGCGGGGTCAAGCCTTTACGTGCACTCAGGCCCGATTCGTCAGCCAGCGAGGAAGTCACCGTCGGACCCGAATCCCACTTACCCGTCACCGTGCGTTGACTGCATCGCTGGGCATGCGAAAATTGCCCACCTCCTCCGGCGACCCGCCGGCCTTCAGGACTCAGAAAGGAAAGTCGATGACCGCTCAGTTGATCGATGGCAAAGCCATTGCCGGCGCAATTCGCAGTCAGGTAAAAGCCGACGTGGAACATCGTACCCAACAAGGGCTGCGCCGCCCGGGGCTGGCCGTCATTCTGATCGGTCACGACCCGGCATCGGAGGTCTACGTCAGCCATAAGCACCGGGCCTGCGAGAACGCCGGCATCCTCTCCTTCAGCCATCGGCTCGAGACCACCACGACCCAACGGGAGCTGGAAGCGCTGATCGACCGGCTGAACGCCGACCCGACCGTCGATGGCATTCTGCTGCAATTACCACTGCCAGCCCATCTCGACGCCAACCCCCTGCTTGAGCGCATTCGTCCGGACAAGGATGTCGACGGGTTCCACCCTTACAACCTCGGGCGCCTGGCACAGCGACTTCCGTTGCTGCGCCCCTGCACCCCCAAGGGCATCATCACCCTGCTGGAGCAGAACCGAATCCCGCTGCGAGGACTGGACGCCACCATCGTCGGTGCCTCCAACATCGTCGGTCGACCCATGGCGCTCGAGCTACTGCTCGCCGGCTGCACCACCACGATCTGCCATCGCTTCACCCAAGGGCTCGAGGAGAAGGTCAGACAAGCCGACCTGCTGGTGGTCGCCACTGGCAAGCCCGGCTTGATCGATGGCAACTGGATCAAGCCGGGGGCGATCGTCATCGACGTGGGCATCAACCGCCAGCAGGATGGCACGCTGATCGGAGACGTTGATTTCGATACCGCCGCCGAACGCGCCAGCTGGATCACGCCGGTACCCGGCGGCGTCGGCCCAATGACCGTCGCCACGCTGCTGCAGAACACCCTGCAGGCCGCCGAACTCCATGATGCACAGTGAATCATCGACCGCTCCCATCAGGACAATGGATCATCCCATGCAGACTCTCGGTATCATCGGCGCCATGGAACAGGAAGTGGCCCTGCTCGCCTCCCGCCTGGACAACCCCCGCACCGAACATCATCCTGGCGGCATCTTCCATTGCGGCGAGCGTCACGGTCTTCGGATCGTGCTGCTACAGTCCGGGATCGGCAAGGTCAACGCCACAGTAGGCGCAACCCAACTGATGACCCACTACCGCCCGGACGCCATCATCAATACCGGTTCCGCGGGCGGCTTCGGTGCGGCGATGGAAGTCGGCGACGTGGTCATCTCCAGCGAGGTGCGCCACCATGACGTCGACGTCACGGCATTCGGCTACGAGATGGGCCAGGTTCCGGGGATGCCCGCCGGCTTCAGCGCCGATCCGGGATTGATCGACACTGCCCGTGCCTGCATGGAGACACTCGGTGCCCTGCGCGTCCACGAGGGGTTGATCTGCACCGGCGACAGCTTCATGGCCGACTCGGCGCGCGTCGATGCCGTGCGCGAGCACTTCCCCCAGATGCTGGCCGTGGAGATGGAAGCCGCCGCCATTGCCCAGACGTGTCACCTGTTCGGTTGCCCGTTCGTGGTCATCAGGGCGCTATCGGATATCGCCGGCAAGGAGTCCAGCCTCTCGTTCGACGCCTTCCTGGAACAAGCCGCGACTCACTCCGCCGAAATGGTCGAAGCGATCATCGCCCGCCTGGCCAACGCCTGAGACCGAGCCGAGTGCCCTAACGACGAACCCCGCCAATTGGCGGGGTTCGTCGTCTCAGGACAGCATCGGCTCAGGCCGGCGGCGCTTCGAAACTCCAGCGCGTCCCTTCGCGGGAGTCCTTCAGCACGACGCCTAGCGCGGCCAGTTCGTCGCGAATTCGGTCGGCTTCGGCGAAATCCCGCTGACTCTTGGCCATCGCTCGCGCCTCGATTCGGGATTCGATCTCGGCCTCGCTCAGCGGCAGCTCGGTAGCACCGGCCTTGAAGAAATCGGCGGGCGCACGCTCGAGCAAGCCCAGCAGATTCGCCAGCCGCTTGAGCTCCTGGCCGAGCGCACTGGCGTGAGCCGGATCGGTGTCTCGTAGCCGATTGATCTCCCGCGCCAGGTCGAACAGCACCGACAGGGCTTCAGGCGTATTGAAGTCGTCGCTCATCGCCGCCGAGAAGCGCTCGGCATAGATGCCCTCGACGTCGCCGTGAGCCGTCTCGACGCCGTCCAGGGCATGATAGAAACGCTCGAGCGACTTGCGGGCTTCGCTCAGGGACTCCGGCGCATAGTTGATCGGACTGCGATAGTGACTCGCCACCAGCAGGTAGCGCACCACTTCCGGATCGTGAACTTCCAGCACCTCGCGAATCGTGAAGAAATTGCCCAGCGACTTGGACATCTTCTCCTGATTGACCCGTACCGCGCCGGCGTGCATCCACACATTGACGTAGGGCTTGCCGGTGGCCGCCTCGCTCTGGGCGATCTCGTTCTCGTGATGCGGGAAGGTCAGATCCGGGCCGCCGCCATGAATATCGAAGGTCTCTCCCAGGCAGCAGGTCGACATCGCCGAGCACTCGATATGCCAGCCTGGTCGGCCTTCGCCCCAAGGCGAGGGCCAACTTGCCTCGCTCGGCTTGGCCGCCTTCCAGAGCACGAAGTCGAGCGGATCCTCCTTGTGTTCGTCGACGTCGACACGGGCACCCGCACGCATATCATCGAGATTGCGGTTATTGAGCTTGCCATAGTCGGCAAAGCGGCGAACACGGTAATAGACGTCGCCGTTGGCGGCCGCGTAGGCATAGCCGCCTTCGATCAGGCGCTCGATCATCGCCACGATCTCCGGGATATGCCCTGTGGCGCGAGGCTCCGCATCCGGCCGCAGAACCCCCAGCCGCGCCTCATCCTCGTGCATGGCCGCGATCATGCGCTCGGTCAGCGCCGAAATCGACTCGCCGTTCTCCTCCGCGCGTTGGAGAATCTTGTCGTCGATGTCGGTGATGTTGCGAACGTACGTCACGTCCAGGCCGGTCTGGCGCAGCCAGCGCGTGATCACGTCGAACGCCACCATCACCCGGGCATGACCCAGGTGGCAATAGTCGTAGACCGTCATCCCGCAGACGTACATTCGCACCTTGCCGGGCTCGATCGGATCGAGTTTCGCCTTGCGGCGCGTCAGCGTGTTGTAGATCTCCAGCGCGCTCATGTTCTCGTTCCTTCAGCCCTGCTTCTTCTGAATCTTGGCCCAGCTGTCCTTGAGCCCCACGGTGCGATTGAATACCAGCTTGCCATCGCGACAGGCGTGACGATCGGCGCAGAAGTAACCGACCCGCTCGAACTGGTAGCGCGCTTCCGGTTCGGCATTCGCCAGCGAGGGCTCGGCGATGCCCTGCACCGTGACCAGCGAGTCCGGGTTCAGGTGATCGAGGAAATCGGCATCCTTGTCCCGGTCCGGCGCCTCCTCGAGGAACAGGTTGTCGTAAAGCCTGACCTCCACCGGTACGCCATGCTCGGCGCTGACCCAGTGGATGACGCCCTTGACCTTGCGCCCTTCCGGATTCTTGCCCAGCGTGTCGAAGTCGACACTACAGTGGAGCGCGACGATCTCGCCCTCATCGTTCTTGATCACCTCGTCACAACGAATGACGTAGCCATTGCGCAGGCGAACTTCCTTCTCGGGTGCCAGACGGAAGAACTTCTTCGGCGGTTCCTCCATGAAGTCTTCGCGATCGATCCAGATCTCGCGGGTCAGCGGCAGCCGGCGGGTGCCCATGTCCTCCCGCGCCGGGTGCCCCGGCACCTCGAACACCTCGCCGTGGTCCGCGGGAAGGTTGGTCAACACCACCTTGAGCGGATCGAGCACGCACATCGCCCGCGGCGCGTTGTCCTCGAGATCCGAGCGGATGGCGAAATGGAGCATCGCGATATCGACCACGTTGGCGGCTCGGCTGACCCCGGTCATGTCGCAGAACTTGCGCAGCGACGCCGGCGTGTAACCGCGACGGCGAAGTCCGGAGATCGTCGGCATGCGCGGGTCGTCCCAGCCATCGACCACATCCCGGTCGACCAGCAGCTTGAGCTTGCGCTTGGAGGTGACCGTGTAATTGACGTTCATCCGCGCGAACTCGGTCTGGCGCGGCCTGGAGGGGACCGGCAACTGCCCCAGGAACCACTCGTAGAGCGGGCGGTGATCCTCGAACTCCAGCGTGCACAGCGAGTGAGTGATGCCTTCGATGGCATCGGACTGGCCATGGGCGAAATCATAGGAAGGATAGATCTTCCAGGCATCGCCGGTCTGATGGTGTGTTGCATGACGGATGCGGTAGAGGATCGGGTCGCGCAGATTGATATTCGGCGCTGCCATGTCGATCCTGGCCCGCAGCACCTTGCTGCCCTCGGCGAACTCGCCCAGCCGCATGCGCTCCAGCAGATCCAGATTTTCCTCGACACCGCGCTCCCGATAGGGGCTCGGCCGGCCAGGCTCGGTCAGCGTCCCCCGGTATTCGCGAATCTCCTCCGGGGAGAGGTCGTCGACGTACGCCTTGCCCTCACGGACCAGATGCTGTGCCCAGGCATAGAGCTGGTCGAAATAGTCGGAGGCGAAGCGCACCGAGCCGCTCCATTCGTAGCCAAGCCAGCGGATGTCTTCCTGGATCGCGTCGATGTAGGCCTGCTCTTCCTTGGCCGGGTTGGTATCGTCGAAGCGAAGATGGCAGCGCCCACCGAACTGCTCCGCCAGGCCGAAGTTGACCCAGATCGACTTGGCATGGCCGATGTGCAGGAACCCATTCGGCTCCGGCGGAAAGCGGGTCACGATCGTCGTCGCCTGCCCCGACTCGAGCTCGTCGCGAATCTGGTTACGCAGGAAATTCGGCGCCCCTTGCTGGGTCTCGGCACCGGACTGGGCTTCGGAACGATCGTTGGGACTTTCGGCGCTCGTGTTGCTTTCGACGCTCATGGAATGCAGGCAACCTCTATGATTCGGATGATCGGCCGACGATGCGGCCCTGATGACCGCAGGTTAACACGCGCGGACAGCGGTTTCTCCCGGCGACCCAAAGCCGCTATTATAGCGCGACGCCCGCGGCCGGCGCCAAGCCGCCTGCCGTCTCACGACAGCCAGAATCACCCAGGATTTCCGATGATCGTTTTGCACACCAATCACGGCGCCATCAAGCTCGAACTCGACTTCGAGAAAGCCCCGAAAACCGCCGCCAATTTCGAGCAGTACGTTCGCGACGGCCATTACGACGGAACCCTCTTTCACCGCGTGATCGATGGGTTCATGGTCCAGGGCGGCGGCTTCGACACCGATTTCGAGCAGAAGCCGACGCGCACCACGATCGAGAACGAAGCCGACAATGGTCTCACCAACCAGAAAGGCACCGTCGCCATGGCGCGCACCCAGGACCCCCACTCCGCCAGCGCCCAGTTCTTCGTCAACGTCTCCGACAACGACTTCCTCAACCATCGCGACAAGAGCGTGCAGGGCTGGGGCTACTGCGTATTCGGTCGCGTGGTCGACGGCATGGAGGTAGTCGACGAGATCCGCCAGGTGGCGACCGGACGGCGTGGCATGCACAGTGATGTCCCCGTCGAGGATGTCATCATCGAACGTGCCGAAGTCACGGATTGATCTACTCCCCTCACGGGCCGACCACCGACAGGAACCACTCCCCGCATGCAACTGCTGATCGCCGATCTCCATCTTCAACCCTCGCAGCCGGACATCGCCAAGGGTTTCATCGACTACCTGCGCGGGCCGGTCCGACAGGCCTCGTCGCTGACCATTCTGGGCGACCTGTTCGAGGCCTGGATCGGCGACGACTACCGGGGCGAGTTCGAGCAGCGGATCATCGCCGAGTTGAAGGCATGCGCCGAAGCCGGTACCCGGCTGGCTTTCATGCACGGCAACCGGGACTTTCTGATCGGCGAGGCGTTTGCCGCCGATAGCGGCTGCGCCCTGCTCGACGACCCCACGGTGGTGGAACTGGGCGGACAGCGGGTCCTGCTGATGCACGGCGATAGCCTGTGTACTCGCGACGAGGCTTACATGGCTTTCCGACGCCAGGCTCGCGACCCCGCCTGGCAGGCACAGATCCTGGCGATGCCGGTGGATGAGCGCATGGCGCTGGCAAGGAAACTTCGGGAACAGTCCGGCGAAGCCAACACCAACAAGGCCGAGGACATCATGGATGTCACCCCCGAAGCCGTCATCGAGACGATGCAGGCCCATGACGTGAGCGTCATGATCCATGGTCACACTCACCGACCGGCCGTGCACGAACTGAACGTCGGTGGGGAGCCGGCGAAACGTTATGTGATCGGCGACTGGCGCCCTGGCACGGGCTGGCAGCTGAGAGTGGACGACGACGGATTGACACTGGAGTCGTTCCCGATCTGATCGTGCCCGGCGAGTCACCGAGGGGCTTACCCCTTACCGGTGACTCACCGACCTCCCCGCACCAAGCCTAGAGCTGGAAGTCGGCCGGATGGGACGAAGCGGCGCTGACATTGTCCAGCAGCGTTCGCCAGCGAGTCAGAACCGGCGCATCGGACAGCGCCACCTCTCCCAGCCGATAGCGCAATGCGCGCTGCTTCTCCCGGTCACCGGGATCCACCAGGGAGAGCCACATCTCGAGGCTTTTCAACTCCATGTGGGGGCTGCCGGATTCAATGGCCCAGCTTCTCGACGCTTCGATGAGGGCCGCCACGCTCTCCATGTCGTCGCCCCGGCGATGCTTGACCCGGGCCATCTGCAAGCCGATTTGAGGCATCATCAAGGAGCGCCGTGTCAGCGCATGCTTGAGACAGGGCTCGAGATACGCCGCGGCGCGCCCCACATCGTTGAGCGCCAGGCAGGCGTCGCCGTACCACAGGAACGGCCGCTGCCAGGGCTCCCGGCCCGTCAATTCGCTCAATCGGGCCACGCTGGACTCGATTCTCTGCAGGCCCCGCGCCTCCCCTGCCAGCGACTGACTCCACCCCAGCACGCACTCCGCCTCCCAATGCCAGCGCTGGAGATCCGCCGTACGCGTCATCTCATGGGCGCGACGGCCACGCTCCGTCGCCAGATGGATATGTCCCAGTTGCCGGTAGAGGGAGGCGGCAAATATCAGGGCCATGGCCAACGATCCCGGGTGACGAACGGACTCCGCCAGGCGAATGGCGGCTTCCATCTGTTGCTCCGCGCGTCGATAGTCACCGCGCAGGCAGAGCGTCCAGCTCTGATAGCAGGCCGCGGCGACCTGGGGGTGATCGGAGTAAGGCAGCCACTCCAGCACCATGGGCCAACTCAGCGGATCGACCTGATCGAGGTGTTCATAGGCCAGCGAAATCCGGCCACTCCAGTACTCGCCGTGAGCGCGGGCATAGAGCGCCAGACGCTGGTAGCGCGGATCGTCGATGCGCTGCGCCAGATCGCGCAACTGCAGGGCCAGCGACTCCGCCTCCTGGGTGGCGTGGCGCTGGCTGGCGCCCACCCAGAGCCCCCAGGTCACCAGAAATGCCTGATCATCGGCTTCATCGTCGTCCGGTAGCGAGCCTTGCCACAGACTCTGCGCCCGAAGAAAACTCTCCTGCGCCGCCGGAGAGCCATGCCCTTCCAGCGCGTAGCAAGCCTGTCCTTTCACCGTCAGCAGACTGATTTCACGCTCGGCACCACCGCTGGAAGTCACTGCCAGGCAAGCAAGACCGGACTCGGCCATTTTCAACGCCGTGCGGTTGGCACTGACTTTGAGTGCACTCCTTGCCGCCATTTCGAAATAGCGTGCGGCCCGTGCCGGGTCGCCACTCCGGCGCAGATGCTCGGCGAAATCCCCGGGATGACGGCTGATCCACGCGGGGTAGCTGGATTCGATCAGCGTCACGACCTGCTGATGCAGCACGATCCGCACATCTTGGGGACACGAAAGATAGGCCGCCTCCTGCAGCAGCGGATGGCTGAACTGGAAATCGTAGGGCGGCATGTCACAGGGCTCGATGATCTCGAGCCTTCGCATCTGCTCCAGTGCCGCCTTGAAGAGATCGTCACCGATCGCCAGGCCGGCACGCAGCATGCTGGCTTCGAACTGACGACCAAGCGTTGCCGCCATGTGCGCGACATGGCGATATCCCTGCAATTGGTCGATGCGACTGGCAAGCAATCCCAGCAACCCGCTCGGCAGGCTGTCGGCGTCCAGGCGTCTGCCCTCGCGACGGTCGATCTCGAGCCGACGGCAGATCTCCTGCAAGTAGAGAGGGACTCCCTCGCAACGCTCGATCAACTGCTCTCGCAATCGCGGGTTCAGCTTGAGGCGATGTCGGCGGGCCAGGTAGTCCAGCATGTCCGCGGACTGCTCCGCGCCGAGACGCCCCAGCACCACCTGCTGGTCCCAGTTCAGCCTGACCGAGGGAACCTCCCGGTTCTGATGGGAGGCAACCAGTAACAAGGCAGTGTGAATCGGCAGCCGAGCCTGGAGGTTCTGCAGCACCTTCAGTGATGGTTCGTCCAGCCACTGCAGGTCGTCGACGATGATCACCAGCGGACGGCGAGAGCGGGTTGTCTCGAGAATCAAGGCCTGGGTCAGCTGGGTGACCAGCTCCACCGCCTCGTCGGCATCCTCCCTGGCCAGCGACGCCCGTCCGAGCACGTCGACCAGCAACTGCCGGCGCTCGACGCCGACTCGCTCCATCGTGGGAAACCGGTCGACCAGTTCCCGGATCGCGGCGTCATCCGGCTCCGCTTCGAGATACCACCCCAGCAGCGCCTGGACCAGCCCGTAGGAGGTCTGACTCGACAAGCGAGTCGTGGGCCGCCAGAAAACCGCCGCTTCCTCCTGCTGGAGATACTCCCGGAAGTGGATCATCAGGGCAGACTTGCCGATACCCGTGTCGCCCAAGACCAGCAGGCTCTGCCGCAGCCCGAGGGAGACCCGTGCCAGCGCATCGCGCAATTGGCGAAGTTCGGCCTCGCGCCCGGTGAGACTCGGCGGCAGGGCCTCGCGACAGGAGGCCTCCACGCCAAGCACCAGCCCTCGCCGCTGAACCCGACCATCGCTGCTGATCAGGCGGGGAGTCAGGCGAGATTGCAGATCGAATGCCGGCGGCAGGTGCTGGCTGGCGTTGAGCGAGATGACGAGCTCGCTGCTCTTGGCCGCCACCATCATGGCCAGCGCCACCTGCGTCACATCGCCGAACGGATCGATCGAGTGCCGCTCCGGAAGCCAGATCACGCGACCGCTATCCAGGCCGGCCGTCAGCGTGAACCGGGGCGGCGCCTCCTCGCCCTGCCACAGGTCATCGAGCTCGTGGGTGAGCCCTTGGCGACAATGCTCGAACAGCGCCACCAGTTCGGCCAGTTGATGGGTTGGGCCGTGCGTGCCGAAGCAGGCGAGCCCCACGCCACTCCCTACCGCGGCCTGCCAGAAACCGCCAAGGTGGCGACACTGGGTCTCCAGCCACCGGAACAGCTGGTCCTGAGCCTTCAGGCAAGCCAGCGCCCGGCCGAGATCGTTTCCGGCGTCCGCCGGTCGGAGCGCAATCGCCATGACCGTGACCTGGCGATAGTCGATATCTTCCGCCGAGTACCCCGGCGCTTCCCGTCGCCCCGAGGAAGTGTCGGCGCCGACGCCGTTCGACCAATCGAGGTGAACCTGTCCCGGCTCCGCCCCCTCCGACCAGAATCTCGCCAATTGCAGAAAGCCGGGCTCGGGCTGCTGGCCGGATAGCGCCAGGTGCTGAAGAAAGGCATTGAACTGTTCCCGGGCGGCAGCGAACTGTCCATGCTCGGCAAGCTGTCGCACCAATCGCTCGTGGAAAGGGCCAAAGTCCGGGATTCGGTGGATCAGGGTTCGCAGCAGCCCCTCGGGCAGCGCCGAACAAGCCCCCAGAACCCGCTCCGCGTATTCGGTCAAGCGCTGCCGCCACTCGCCCCGGGTGCGCACCAGCCACTGCTGGAAAGCGACGCACTGGCCCAGATGCAGTTCGGACAGCAGGTCGCCGCGATAGTAGTCGAGCAGCCGCTCGAGGACATCGATGGAAGGCGGTTCTCGCAACAGGCCGTCCACCTCGCGAAGATCCCAGTGCACATTGGGCGGCAGATCGAAGGAGATGGTCTGCCGGGTGACGGTCAAAGACGACTCCGCGAGATCGCCGAGGCTGTGTCGGAGGCAGTGAAGGGCATGGCGAAGATTCGTCCGCCCCGACTTGACGCCCTGGTCCGGCCATAGCATTTCGGCCAGCGCGGCACGGCTGGCCGGCGCCTCCTGCATCAGCAGGTAGATCAGCAGCGCCTTCACCTTGTCGTAGCTGAAGTGCGTCAGCGCCTGATCACCCTGCCGATATCCGAAATGTCCGAAGAGCGCGATTGTTGTTGTTGCTCGACCTGAATTCATCGTTTTCCATTATCCGATAGAAGAAGCGACCATACGCAGATCAGCGCCAAGCCGGTCGATGCGCCTCCCATGGCCGACCTGGGCCGGCATGAGCGCCGAGGTTGCGGCGATTCACGGCGAGGTCGCTCTCGGAACGCCGCTGTGAAAGCGGAACATGGCGTCTTCACCTTCGATCAACGCTTGTTCGTGAGCGGCGAAGCGAGCGACGCGTTCGGCCACGGCCGCCTTGCCGCCATAACGTTCGGCGAGTCCGAGGTAATCCTCGAAGTGACGCCCTTCCGAACGCACGAGGGAGCGATAGAACTTGGCAAGCGGCTCATCGAGATGAGGAATCAGCCGTGCGAAACGCTCACACGAGCGCGCTTCGATGAACGCACCCACGATCAGAATATCGATCAATCGGTCTGGCTCTTCTCGTGCTACGTGTTCACGCAGCCCCTCCGCATAGCGCGACGCCTGAATGTGGGAGTAGTCGACTCCCCGCTCCTGCATCAAACCAACCACCTGCTCGAAATGGAGAAGCTCCTCACGCGCCAACTGAGACATCTTGGTCAGAAGCTCGGGGCGATCGACATACCGGAACATCAGGCTCATCGCAGTAGAGGCGGCCTTCTTTTCACACTGCGCATGGTCGATCAACAACAGCGCCGGGTTTTCCAGTGCGGCCTCGATCCAGCGCCGAGGCGTGGCACAAGGTAGGAATTCGAGCAGCTCGATCGGCAGCAAGCGGTCGATGTCGACATCGATGTCATCAGTCATTCGTTCAGTAGTCATTGACGTTCTTCGGACGCTTGGCAGGCAACTGCCAACCCCGTTTGCGGATGGAAGACATCGGATCGTGGCGAGACATGTCGTATTTCCCGACCCTCACTCATCAGACATTCGGAATGAGCGTCGAGCCCCCGACCCGGAGAACTTTTCGAGGATTTCGGCCACTCGATACGTTGAATCAGAGTGGATTCGAGCCCAGTGGGCACATGGTAGCGCCTGCCCGATGAGACTTCGATAGCCATCCCCACGACCATGGTGACATTGACGGCAGCCCTAAAGTAGCGGAGGCCCGACGCGGCGCCGTGGTCTCCTTAACATTGTCGACAGTTTCACGTAGACTTCGCAGCGCCCACCGCAGCCGATTTCGTGACAGCCATGTCAATGGCCGCCAGACGATCCTGGCTTGCCGAACGACGAGACGTTCCGTGCCTGCCGCGTCCTGGCCCGGATTCCGTCTCGCTCATGCGGGCTCTAACTCTAGATGAGGGTCTCCACCGTGCTTGAAGCTTACCGCCAACATGTCGAGGAGCGCGCCCAGGAAGGCGTGCCGCCGAAACCGTTGACCGCCGAAATGACCGTCCAACTGGTCGAGCTGCTCAAGCAGCCGCCCGCCGGTGAAGAGGCATTTCTCCTCGAACTGATCACCGATCGCGTGCCGCCCGGTGTCGACGAGGCCGCCTACGTCAAGGCCGGCTTCCTCACCGCCATCGCCAAGGGGGAGGCGACCTCGCCGCTGATCGACAAGATCCACGCGGTCAAGCTGCTGGGGACCATGCAGGGCGGCTACAACATCGCCACCCTGGTCGAGCTGCTGGACGACAGCGAACTGGCCCAGGAGGTGGGCGAGCAGCTCAAGCACACTCTGTTGATGTTCGATGCTTTCCACGATGTCGCAGAGCGGGCCAAGAACGGTAACGCCGTGGCCCAGAGCGTGCTCGAGTCGTGGGCCGAGGCCGAATGGTTCCTGGCCAAGCCGGCGCTGGCCGACAAGATCAGCATCGCGGTGTTCAAGGTACCCGGCGAGACCAATACCGACGACCTGTCGCCAGCGCCGGATGCCTGGTCACGCCCCGACATCCCGCTCCACGCCAACGCCATGCTCAAGAACCCCCGCGACGGCATCGAGCCGGAAGTGGCGGGCAGCAAGGGCCCGCTGGCGCAGATCGAGGCGGTCAAGGCCAAAGGCTTCCCGGTCGCCTACGTAGGCGACGTGGTGGGCACCGGCTCCTCGCGCAAGTCAGCGACCAACTCGGTGCTGTGGTTCTTCGGTGACGACATCCCCCACGTCCCCAACAAGCGTGCCGGCGGTTTCTGCTTCGGCGGCAAGATCGCACCGATCTTCTTCAATACCATGGAAGACGCTGGCGCCCTGCCGATCGAGATGGACGTCGACAAGCTCGAGATGGGCGACGTCATCGACGTCTATCCCTATGAAGGCAAGGTCACCCGTCACGACAGCGACGAAGTCGTTTCCACCTTCGAGCTCAAGACCCAGGTGATCCTCGACGAAGTGCGCGCCGGTGGCCGTATCCCGCTGATCATCGGCCGCGGGCTGACCGAGAAGGCGCGCAACGAGCTCGGCCTGCCGGGCTCGGATATTTTCCGCAAGCCGGAACAGCCGGTCGACAGCGGCAAGGGCTTCACCCTGGCGCAGAAGATGGTCGGCAAGGCCTGCGACATGGACGGCGTCCGTCCGGGCATGTACTGCGAGCCGAAGATGACCACGGTCGGCTCCCAGGACACTACGGGCCCGATGACTCGCGACGAGCTCAAGGATCTGGCGTGCCTCGGCTTCCAGGCCGACCTGGTGATGCAGTCGTTCTGTCACACCGCCGCCTATCCCAAGCCGGTCGACGTCGAGACCCATCACACCCTGCCCGACTTCATCATGAACCGTGGCGGCGTCTCGCTGCGACCGGGCGATGGCATCATCCACTCCTGGCTCAACCGCATGCTACTGCCGGACACCGTCGGTACCGGTGGTGACTCGCACACCCGTTTCCCGATGGGCATCTCGTTCCCGGCAGGTTCCGGGCTGGTTGCCTTCGCGGCGGCCACCGGGGTGATGCCGCTGGACATGCCGGAGTCGGTGCTGGTGCGGTTCAAGGGTGAGCGTCAGCCGGGCATCACCCTGCGCGACCTGGTCCACGCGATCCCCTACTACGCGATCCAGCAAGGGCACCTGACGGTGGCCAAGTCCGGCAAGAAGAACATCTTCTCCGGCCGCATTCTGGAGATCGAAGGTCTCGAGGATCTCACCGCCGAGCAGGCGTTCGAGCTCTCCGATGCCTCCGCGGAGCGCAGCGCTGCGGGTTGCACCATCACGCTGGGCGAAGAGCGCGTTACCGAGTACCTGAACTCCAACGTCACGCTGCTGAAGTGGATGATCAGCGCCGGCTATGGTGACCGCCGCACGCTGGAGCGCCGTATCGAAGCCATGGAAGCGTGGCTGGCCAACCCCAGCCTGATGCGCGCCGACGCCGATGCAGAGTACGCTGCGGTAATCGAGATCGACCTGGCCGAGATCGACCAGCCGGTGCTCTGTGCGCCCAACGACCCGGACGATGCCCGTCTGCTCTCCGAGGTTGCTGGCCAGAAGATCGATGAAGTCTTCATCGGCTCGTGCATGACCAACATCGGCCATTTCCGCGCCGCCGGCAAATTGCTCGAGAAGCAGCCGGCCGGCAGCCTGAAAACGCGCCTGTGGCTTGCACCGCCGACCAAGATGGACCAACATCAGTTGACCGAGGAGGGCTACTACGGCATCTACGGCAAGGCTGGCGCTCGCATGGAGATGCCCGGCTGCTCGCTGTGCATGGGCAACCAGGCACGCGTCGCGCCGAAATCGACCGTGGTATCCACCTCGACCCGTAACTTCCCCAACCGTCTGGGCGACGGCGCCGATGTCTATTTGGCATCTGCAGAGCTCGCGGCCATCGCTGCCGTCGAAGGCCGCCTGCCCACGGTGGAGGAGTACAAGGCTACCATGGGTGAGTTCAATGCCATGGCGGGTGAGATCTACCGCTACCTGAACTTCCATGAGATAGAGGATTTCCAGAAAGCGGCCTCGAGCGTCATTCCGGTCGCCCAGGAAGCCTGACACGTCTCTTCCGATGCTCGCGCTTCATGAAGAGGTCACCGAAACGCCCCGCCAACGCGGGGCGTTTTTTTATGCCTGACCTCGATGAGAGATCGCTTGCGTCTGACCGGGGCTAATCATAAAGTCTGACCGAGTCATGAAACGCTGTTCGCCAGCGTCGACGATCCGTACACGCCGGTAGCCATTCGTCATCCGCATGGCAATTCGCCGATGAGGCCACGGAATGCCTGTTCGAACGCATTCAAGGGAGATTCACGATGAAGAAGAAGATCTGGCTCGTCATTCCGATGACGATGTCTCCGCTGCTGTTGGCGCCGACGGCGCAGGCGGCCAACGCCGACGGGCTCTATCTTGGCATCGGCGGTGGCTACGGTGAGGTGGCGAGCAGCGACAGCGAGATCGGCAAGTTTGCCGGGGCCAGCGGCGAAAGCTATCACGTCGACGATGATGACAGCGTCTACAAGGCATTCGTCGGCTACGAATACAACCCCTACTTCGCCACCGAGGCCTTCTACGCCGATCTGGGCAAGCCCAACCTGATCCGGGGTGGCAATGTCGTCGACCTCAAGAGCAAGGCCTACGGCTTGAGTCTGGTCGGCAAGCTGCCGGTCGGCGCTGGCTTCGAGCTGTTCGCCAAGGCGGGCATGGCACGTTGGGAAACGGAGGCCAGGGGCGAGCTCAGCGCCACGTCGGATCTCGATGACAATGACGGGATCGACCCGGTCTATGGCGCCGGCGTGCAGTTCCGCTATCAGCACCTTTTGCTGCGCACCGAATACGAGCGCTACGACTTCGACAGCGACTTCAAGGTCGATACCTACACCGCCTCCGTGGGCTGGCAGTTCTAGACCCGCGGTTGACGATGCCGCATCCAGGCCGCCTTCGAGCGGCCTTTTTTTGTCAATGGTCGGCCGAACTTGCAAAGATGACCGTTTGACGACAACACTGAATGGCATGCCTTGTCGCGACCATTCGTCATTGAGACCACCTGGCCCAGGAAGGGACACCGCCGACCACTCCATGCTAGCGCCCAGATCACTGATACAAGACATCGCCCGGCAGATCCGCGCCCACCTGCGTTCGCTGATCGCCTTCCACCTGTTCTTCACGTTACTCGCCTCGGCGGTATGGGTGCCGCTGTCGGCCAATACGCTGTCCGGACTCCTCCATCGCATCGGCCGCCCCGTGCTCAGCAACGGACAGATTCTGGATGTCGCCTTCTCGCCCTGGGGGCTGCTCTGGCTGCTGGTGGCGATCGGACTCAGCTTCCTGGTGATCTTCCTCCAGCAGGCGGGAATGATGCTCGTCGTCTCGAGCCAGGCCGGAAATCGATATCGGGTGGCCATGGGTTCGCTGTGGCACGTGCTACGCCGTTTTCCGGCCTTAATGACCCTCACCCTGCTCCAGGTCGGGAGCCATCTCCTCCTGGCCGCCCCGTTCGCCATCGGTCTCTCCCACCTTTACAGCGCCATGCTCGGCGATATCGAGCCCTATATTCTGATCCACCTGAAGCCTCCCGAGCTGTGGGAGTTTCTCGCCATGGCGACGCCGATCGTTGTGGTTCTGGTGCTGCTCAGCGCCGCCCTCTATTTCCGCTGGTTCCTGGCACTGCCGGCGATGATGCTCGACGGGCTGAAGCCGATCGCCGCGTTGAAACGCAGCCGCGAACTGACCCAGGGGCGTCGCCTGCGGATGGCCCTGGCCGTCGTCGGCATGGCGCTGCTGGTGGCGGCCATCCCGGTTGTCTTCACCCTGGTCTTCAACACCCTGGGCGGGACGTTGCTCGGGTATCTGCCGGAGCGCAACAGCGTGCTGATTCCAGCGATGCTGACCTATCTGGCGCTGTATATCGTCACCACGATCGCACTCACTTTCCTGGGCATCGCAGCCAACAGCCTGGTGGTGATCACGCTATACCACCGTGCCATCGGGCGGGCGCCAGTGTTTCGCCCCGCCGCGACGCCGCAGCGCTCCGGGGTGATCGCCTGGGGGGCAGAGATCCTGCTGCTGGTCTTTGCCCTGGGCCAGGCGGGCTGGATACTGCATGGGTTCGAGATCAACGACCACGTCGCCATCACCGCCCATCGCGGCAGTTCGCTGGCGGCGCCCGAGAACACCATGGCCTCGATGAACCAAGCCATCGCCGACGGTGCCGACTACATGGAACTGGACGTGCGCCTGAGCGGCGACGGACAGGTCGTCGTCTCCCACGACAACAATCTGAGCCGATTGACCGGGGTCGACCGTAACATCAGCGACATGACGCTGGCGGAGATCGAACAGGTCGATGTCGGCTCCTACTTCGGCGATGCCTTCGTCGGCGAGCGCATTCCCACGTTCCAGCAGGTCCTGGACAATGCGCGGGATCGCATCGGGCTCTACGTCGAGCTGAAACCGTCACCAGGCACCGCCGAGGAGCTGGCTCAAAAGGTCATCGCCCAGTTGAAGGCCAGTCAGATGACGGACCACGCCGTGATTGCCTCGCTGTCACCCGATGTCATCGAGGTGGTCAAGGGCCTGGACGGAGAGCCGCGGACCACCCTGTTTCTGCAGTTCGTCCTGCCCGGCGCGCTGCATACCACCGACGCCGACATCATCGGCCTGCGCCACACCCAGGCCACGCCGAGCCTGCTGAGGACCATTCACGATACCGGCCGGGGGGTGGCGGTATGGACCGTCAATGGTATCGGCGACATGTCGCGCTATCTCGACATGGGGGTCGACAATATCATCACAGATCGGCCCGATGCCCTCGCCAATATCCTGCAGGAAAGACGGGCCATGTCGGACGGCGAACTGCTGCTGGTGAAGCTGCGCAACTGGCTGCGTTCGTGACCCCTCCGGCGACAGCACGGTTGCCGACGTCTCGTCATCACGTCAAAACCAAAAAAGCCGGCGCGAGGGTATCGCGCCGGCCCTTGGGCTGCTCAATTACGATCAGCCCAGCGTTTCACCCGCCAGCATGAACCAGGTCTCGAGCACGGCGTCCGGATTCAGCGAGACCGAATCGATCCCCTGCTCCATCAGCCACTTGGCAAGCTCCGGATGGTCGGACGGTCCCTGGCCGCAGATGCCTACGTACTTCCCCTGGGCCTTGCAGGCCTGGATCGCCATCGACAGCAGCTTCTTGACCGCCGGGTCCCGCTCGTCGAACAGGTGGGCGATGATCGCGGAGTCGCGATCCAGGCCCAGCGTCAACTGGGTCAGGTCGTTGGAACCGATGGAGAACCCATCGAAATGCTCCAGGAACTCGTCGGCCAGCAGCGCGTTGGAGGGGAGCTCGCACATCATGATGATCTTGAGCCCGTTGTCGCCACGTTTGAGGCCGTTGGCCTCGAGCAGGTCAACTACCGCCTTGCCCTCGGCCGGCGTGCGCACGAACGGCACCATGATCTCGACGTTGTTGAGCCCCATCTCGTCGCGAACACGCTTGAGCGCCCGACACTCCAGCTCGAAGCAGGCGCGGAAGTCGTCGGAGATGTAGCGCGAGGCGCCGCGGAAGCCGAGCATCGGATTCTCTTCGCCCGGCTCGTAGAGCTTGCCGCCGATCAGGTTCTCGTATTCGTTGGACTTGAAGTCCGACAGCCGCACGATCACGCGCTTGGGATAGAACGCCGCCGCCAACGTGGAGATGCCCTCGACCAGACGATCCACGTAGAAGCTGACCGGGTCGTCGTAGCCGGCGATGCGCAGGTCGATGGTCTGCTGCAGGTCGCTGGAGAGCTTGTCGTAATCCATCAGCGCCCGTGGATGCACGCCGATCATGCGGTTGATGATGAACTCCAGCCGCGCCAGGCCGATGCCTTCGTTGGGCAGCCCGGCAAAAGCGAAGGCGCGATCCGGGTTGCCCACGTTCATCATGATCTTGAACGGAATCTCCGGCATGGCGTCGACGCTGGTGGTCTGGCAGTCGAACTCCAGCTTGCCCTGGTAGACGTGCCCGGTGTCCCCCTCGGCGCAGGAGACCGTCACCTCGACGTCGTCGTGGAGCAGCTCGGTGGCGTCGCCACAGCCGACCACGGCGGGGATTCCCAGTTCACGGGCGATGATCGCCGCGTGGCAAGTACGTCCGCCGCGATTGGTGACGATGGCGGACGCGCGTTTCATGATCGGCTCCCAGTCGGGATCGGTCATGTCGGTCACCAGCACGTCGCCGGACTGTACCTTGTGCATCTCCTCCGGCGATGCCACCAGCTTAACCTTGCCCTGGCCGATCCGCTGGCCGATGGCGCGGCCGTCGACCAGCACGCGGCTCTTGTTCTTGAGCGTGAAACGCTCCAGGGTGCCGCCCTCCTGGTTCGATACCACCGTCTCCGGCCGGGCCTGGACGATGTAGAGCTTGCCATCGTCGCCGTCGCGAGCCCACTCGATGTCCATCGGACGGCCGTAATGTTTCTCGATGGTCACGGCCTGGCGTGCCAGTTCCATCACATCGTCGTCGCTCAGGCAGAAGCGCTGGCGGTCGGCATGCGCAACGTCCACGGTCTTGACCGAACGCCCGGCGGCGGCGTCATCGGTATAGACCATCTTGATCCGCTTGGAGCCCAGTGTCCGTCGCAGCACCGCGGGCCGGCCGGCAGCCAGCGTCGGCTTGTGAACGTAGAACTCATCGGGATTGACCGCGCCCTGAACCACCGTTTCGCCAAGGCCCCAGGCGCCGGTCACGAACACCGCGTCGCGATAGCCGGACTCGGTGTCCAGCGTGAACATCACTCCAGCCGCCGCCGTCTCGGAGCGCACCATCTTCTGGACGCCTGCGGAGAGCGCGACGTTCTCGTGCGGATAGCCGCGATGCACGCGGTAGGAGATGGCGCGATCGTTGAACAGCGAGGCGAAGACCTCGTGGACGGCACGCTTGACGTTGTCGAAGCCGTCGATGTTGAGAAAGGTCTCCTGCTGCCCGGCGAAGGAGGCATCGGGAAGGTCCTCCGCGGTAGCCGATGAACGCACCGCCACCTTGAGGTTGGGATGGCGAGCCTGCAACGTCTGATAGGCATCACCCAGCGCATCCTCGAAGGCGGGGGGCAAGGGCGTATCGATCACCCACTGGCGGATCCTCTCGCCCACCTTGGCCAGCATCTCGGTATCGTCGACGTCCAGCTTGGAGAGCTCGGCATTGATGCGGTCGTTCAAGCCGTCATGGGCCAGGAACTCGCGATAGGCATGGGAGGTGGTGGCGAAACCGCCGGGCACGGTGACCCCGGCGTCCGCCAGATTGGAGATCATCTCCCCCAGCGAGGCGTTCTTGCCACCGACGCGCTCGACATCGGACATCCCCAACTGCTCGAAAGTGATAATGAATGGTTCCAAAGTCGTCTCCTGATCGTCTCGGCCGGCCACCGCTGATGAACCGTGGCACATGAAACGGCGCGCTCCGCTGCGCCTCGATGGGGCCAGAAGCTAACAGGCGACTTTCGGCTTAGCCAGAAGTTTAAGGGCGTAGAGTTTGGAGTATTTCTACAGGAATTCGCCCATTTCGCGCATTCCTGTAGTCCCGCGAGGCGAGGCGACTTCTCCACCGACGACGAGTTGCCCCGGCCGCGGATTTCGGCCGACAATGGGCGATCGACATCAACGGATCAATGCCATGCCCCGCACCGCGTTCTTTATCTCCGACGGCACCGGCATCACCGCGGAGACCCTCGGTCGCAGCCTGCTCTCACAGTTCGAGAACACGGATTTCATCCAGGTCACCAAGCCCTACATCGACACGCTCGACAAGGCCCGTTCGCTGGTCGGCATCATCGAGGCCACAGCCGAGCGCGACGGGATCCGTCCCATCGTCATCGACACCATCGTCGACCAGGCGATCCGCAGCATCGTCGCCGAGGCGCCGGCCTTCAAGGTCGACATCTTCTCCACCTTCCTCGCCCCGCTGGAAGAAGAGCTGGAGACCCACTCGACGTATACCGTCGGCCGCACCCACGCAATCGGCCGCGACGATGTCTACATGCATCGTATCGAGGCGGTCAATTTCGCCCTCGACAACGATGACGGCGCGCGAACGCATCAGTATCAGGAGGCAGACATCATCCTGATCGGCGTCTCCCGCTGCGGCAAGACGCCCACCTCGCTCTACCTGGCGCTGCAGTTCGGCATCCGCGCCGCCAACTATCCGCTGACCGAGGACGACCTGGACGAGAACGGCATTCTCAACCTGCCGCCGTCACTGGCCAACCATCGCCACAAGCTGTTCGGCTTGACCATCGATGCCCGCCGGCTGTCGGCCATCCGCACCGAACGTCGGCCAGACAGCCGTTACTGCTCGATGGACCAGTGCATGCAGGAAATCGGCCAGGCGGAAGCGCTTTATCGCCGCCACAACATTCCGTTCATCGACACCACGCGCTTCTCGATCGAAGAGATCTCGACGCGCATGATGAACGAAACCGGCCTGCAGAGACGTTTCAGCCCGCGCTAGGCGGGCTGAAACGAGACTCGGGGCATCAGCGGTCGGCTCACAACCCCTTGGGCGCGAAGATACCCGGCGCGTTACGCCAGTACCCCTTGTAATCCATGCCGAAGCCGAACACGTAGCGATCGACGACCTCCAGGCCGCAGTAGTCGGCCTTCAGATCGGGCGACGACTTGCGATCGTGTCGCTTGTCGACCAGCACCGCCGTCGAGATGCTCGCCGCTCCGGCCTGGCGGCAGTAATCGAGAATGGCCGCCAACGTGGCGCCCTCGTCGAGAATGTCGTCGACGATCACGACATGGCGACCGGCCATGGGAATCTCCGGCGACACTCGCCAGAACAGCTCACCGCCGCGGATACCACCGCGATAGCGGGTAGCGTGCAGATAGTCGACTTCCAGCGGAAAACCGAGCCGCGTCAGCAGATGTCCGGTGGTGATCAGTCCGCCGTTCATGACGCAATAGAAAACCGGCAGCTTATCGCCCAACTGGTTCGTGATATCGGCCGCCATGCGGTCCAGCGCCTGTTCCACCTGCGCCTGGTCGATCAGGCAATCGGCGTTGTCCATCACTTCCTGCATCGAGCTCAGGGCATCGATCGAGGGGGGTTGATTCATCGTCTACGGTTCACCATGGAAAGAGCGACGGCCAGGGTCATCACCGACCGTCGCGGGAAAACAGGGGGACTCTACCCGTCATTCGGACTCGTTGAGCGATTCAAGACGGGCGTGGGTGCGCCGCCAGCGGGAGATCGCGGTGAGCGACGCCAGCGTGGGACGGGCGCGGGCGTAACGCAGCTTGGCGACACGCTGGGTCTGGCGGCCCTCACAGGCCGCGACGATCTCGCGTGCCGCTGCGGGAGCATTGCAGATGACAGCCATGTCGCAACCGGCCCCCCAGGCCGCTTCGGCCCGCTCGCTGGGTGACCCGGCCGCGTGCGCCGCCGCCATGGTCAGATCATCCGAGAAGATGGCGCCCTTGAAACCGAGCTCTTCGCGCAGCATACCAAGCCAGCTGGGAGAGAACCCGGCGGGCCGATCGTCGAACGCGGAGTAGATGACGTGAGCCGGCATGATGCCGTCCAGCTTGGTGGCGAGCCTGGCGAAAGGAACCAGGTCGTGCTCGCGCAGCTCCGCCAAGGAGCGCGGATCCTCGGCAACCCCGAAATGAGAATCCTGCCGCGCTCCCCCGTGGCCGGGGAAGTGCTTGCCGACCGCGACCATGCCCGCCTCGTGGAGCCCCTCGATGAAGGCGCCCGCCAGCACGGCGACCACCTCCGGGTCCGGCGAGAAACTTCGCGACCCGATGGCGGGCGACTGATCGTCGTCGAGATCGAGCACAGGCGCGAAACTCAGATCGAATCCGCAAGCGGCCATCTCCATGCCCAGCAGCCAGCCGGCGTCCTGGGTCAGGGTCAATGCCGACTCGGGGAACTCCACGAAGTGGTGGCCCAGTACCGCCATGGGCGGTATCTGCGTCACGCCCTCCTTCAAGCGCTGCACCCGACCACCTTCCTGGTCGATCGCAACCAGGATGTCGGGTCGACACTCGCGAATCTGGCCGATCAACGCCTGGGTCGTGGCGACGTCCGGGGTGTTTCTGGCAAACAGCAGGACACCACCGACCTCCGCTCGCGAGATCAACTGGCGCTCTTCGTCACGTAACCGGGTGCCTTCGACATCCAGCATGACCGGGCCGAGAGGTTGAGTCATAGCTAACACCTGAGACCATTGAGCGCCCGATTCTAGACGACAGCGGGTTCCCATGACAGAGGCCGAGGGTGCCAGGAGTCATCCTCTCACTCGACAGCCGAACCGACCTTCTCCAGGGACGCAGGCAGCGGCGCCTGCATGCCGGCCACCACGACCGGACGAAGATGGCGGATCAGCTCCCTGACCGACATGTGTTCCTGATACTCGCTGTCGGCGATATCCCTCAGCGCATCCAGTCCAGATAGGGTGAAGATCACGGTGCCCAGCATGAAATGGAGCCGCCAGAATCGCTCGGCATCCGGCAGGTCCGGCGTCGCCAGTCGCAGGCAGCGGACGAAACGGTGGAACGTCTCCCCGTAGTGCTCCTGGATATAGCGCCGCAGATGACCCTGGGCCTGCGTATAGGCCAACCCCAGTAGCTTCATGAAGACCTTGAGGCTATTGCGTTCGGCGGGCACATCCAGAACGCTGGTGGCAAGCTGCTCCAGCAGCACCTCGAGCGGCACGCCCTCCTTTCGGTAGCGCGCCTCCAGTCCATCCAGCGCCAGATTCAGCCGCTCCGAGAACGGATCGAGATAGCGGGCAAACACGGCCTGGATCAACGCTTTCTTGGAGCCAAAATGATAATTCACCGCCGCCAGATTGACCTTGGCCCGAGTCGTGATGTTGCGCAGCGAGGTTTCAGCGAACCCCTTTTCGGCAAAAAGGACCTCCGCCGTATCGAGAATACGAGTAACGGTGTCGGGTCGGGCCATGTCATACCTCGTGCCTGAGAACAACGACTTAGAACGATTATGATTCTAATCATTCCCACACAAGCCACACAATCGAGCATTTCGTCGGACCTGGGGCCCCGAGTCTCCGAGTCGGGGCGCGAAAGGCTTCCCTCATCGCGAATGACTGGATACAATTCCAGCCTGTATGCATGAACACGCCTGGCCGCGGACCGGACGCCACTCCATCCGATCCATGTCCAGTTGGATAACGCCTGGCGATCCAAGCAGGCTCCAGATCGCCTGATTGACCCTCAAGGCCCGGGAGAGACCGATGGCGCGACCGCTCACCGCACGACAGCAGAACGTCTATGATTTCATCGTCAAGACGATGGGCGAATTCGGCTACCCGCCGACACGAGCCGAAATCGCCCGCGCGCTGGGGTTCCGCTCCCCCAACGCCGCCGAGGAGCACCTGCGCGCGCTGGACCGCAAGGGCGTCATCCGCATGATACCTGGCACTTCCCGCGGGATCCGATTGCCCGCCAGCGGGCAGGAAGCCGAACCTGCCGAAGCCGCCATCGAGGGCTTGCCGGTGATCGGCAGCGTCGCTGCGGGCAGCCCGATTCTGGCCACCGAACACATCGACCGATACTGCCCCCTGCCGGCCGACTATTTCACGCCCAGCGCCGACTACCTGCTCCGGGTTCGCGGACTGTCGATGAAGGATGCCGGAATCTTCGACGGTGACCTGCTCGCCGTTCACCGCACCCAGGAGATTCGCAACGGCCAGATCGTCGTGGCAAGGCTGGAGGACGACGTCACCGTCAAGCGCTTCCAGCGCCAGGGCAGCCGGGTCACGCTCATCGCCGAGAACGCGGATTTCGAACCCATCGTGATCGATCTGAAGCATCAGCACCTTGAGATCGAGGGACTCGGCGTCGGCGTCATTCGCGGTGGCAACGGTAGCGGCCTTCACTGAGGCTATCGCCCGGCGCCATGCGCAAGATTCTGCATGCCGACTGCGACTGCTTCTACGCGGCCGTGGAGATGCGCGACGACCCGTCGCTCGCGAATACGCCGCTGGCGATCGGCGGAAGTGCCGAGCGACGGGGAGTGATCGCTACCTGCAACTACCCGGCGCGGCAATTCGGCGTGCACTCCGCCATGCCCACGGCGCGGGCGCTGCGTCTGTGTCCCGAGTTGAAGCTGCTGCCGCCCGACTTCAACAAGTATCGGGAAGTATCGCAACAGATCCAGGCGATCTTTCACGAACTGACACCGCTGGTCGAGCCGCTCTCTCTCGATGAAGCCTACCTTGACGTGACCGAGGTCACCCGATTCCGGGGCAGCGCCACCTGGATGGCTCGTTGGCTCAAGGACGAAGCCCTGGCGAGAACAGGCATCGTCATCTCGGTCGGCGTCGCCCCCAACAAGTTCCTTGCCAAGATCGCCAGCGACTGGGACAAACCGGACGGCCTGTTTGTGATCCCACCGACGGAGATGGAGTCGTTCATTACCGACTTGCCGGTCAGGAAACTCCATGGCGTTGGGCCGGCGACGGCGACCAAGCTCGATACCCTGGGGATCGCCAGTTGTGCCGATCTCCGGGCCCAGCCGATGGACAAGCTGCTGGATCAGTTCGGCAAGTTCGGACGCCGTCTGCACGAATTGGCGCACGGCATCGACGACCGTCCGGTCAACGTCTCGCGTGAACGCAAATCCGTCAGCGTCGAGACCACCTATGACCGCGACCTGCCCCACCTCAGTGACTGTCACGGGGCGCTCGAGCCCCTGATCGAGAAACTCCACGATCGCATCGCCCGCCATGGCGACCCCGCCATTGCCAAGCAGTTCGTCAAGGTACGCTTCGACGACTTCTCAAGCACCACGCAGGAAACGGGGGCTCGCGGCATCATCGACGCGCGCTTCCATGAGCTGCTGGAAAGCGCATGGCGACGAGGCGAGCGCCCGGTCAGGCTGCTGGGTGTCGGCGTGCGGCTGGTGCCGGAGCAGGAGCAGCGCCAGCTGGGCCTGTTCGACGGCGACCAGCCGGCGACGCCTTGAACGTCAGGTGGCGCGGATCAGGAGAACACCACCGTCTTGTTGCCGTGAATGAGCACGCGATCCTGTAGATGCCAGCGCAATCCACGCGCGAGCACGGCCTTTTCCACATCGCGCCCCAGACGCACCAGGTCCTGGGGTGTATGGCAATGCGACACGCGCTGGATGTCCTGTTCGATGATCGGCCCCGCGTCGAGCTCCTCGGTGACGTAGTGGCAGCTGGCACCGATCAGTTTGACGCCACGCTCGAAAGCTTGGTGGTAAGGCTTGGCCCCGGCGAACGACGGCAGGAAGCTGTGGTGGATATTGATGACTCGCCCGGCATACCGCTGGCAGAGATCGGGTGGCAGAATCTGCATGTATCGCGCCAGTACCACGCTGTCGGCTTCGGCCGCCGTGATCAGACGCTCGGTCTGGGCAAAGGCCGACGCCTTGTCACCGGGCTCAACCGGAACGTGATGGAATGGAATTCCGTACCAGGCCACCATGGCGCGCAGATCGTCATGGTTGGAGATCACGCACGGGATATCGCACTCGAGCTCCCCGGCCGACCAGCGATAGAGCAGATCGGCCAGGCAGTGCGACTCCTTGGAAACCATGATCACCAGCCGCTGGCGTCGGTCGGAGTCGCTGAGGCGCCAGCTCATCTCGAACTCTTCGGCGATGGGCGCGAAGGCGATTCGAAACTCCCGGGCACTCAGCGCATTGGCCTGAATGTCGTAGCGCATGAAAAAGCGCCCGGTAGCCAGGTCGGAATGCTGGTTGGCTTCGATGATCGAGCCTTCCTGGGAAGCGATGAAGCCCGACACCCGCGAGACGATACCGACGCGGTCGGGACAGGAAACGATGAGACGATAGTTGTGCGACATAACTCTGAGGACACTCTGTTAACGCATAAGCGCTTTAGGAAAGAGCTCGGGGTGTAAAAGCGCTCAAACCGACCATTCGGCCCGGTTGCGAAACCGAACCCGGCGCGGCGGCATCACCTCGGCAGAAACGACACATCGATGACCCGCCGCCTTGGCGACCCGCATGAGGAGCCGCAGACGGCAACACCAGCCTCGATGCCAGGTGACGCCGCTTCCCGACGAACGGCGCATTGTACCCTACTCGTCAGCGTCGACCAGCGTCTGCGCCCGTTTGAGCGGGTCGAGACGCATGACTTATAGTGGAACGAGATTTCCTCCTTCAAGGATGCCGATGTTCCGTCCGCGCGCACAGATCCGCCCTCGTACTTATCCGCCGCTACTATTCCATCCCCTGGGGGGATGCGGTGAAATCGGCATGAATCTGTCGCTCTATGGCTATGACGGCCACTGGATTGCCGTGGATTGCGGCATGACGATTCGCCAGGACCTCCCCGATCAGCCCCTGCAGATCCCCGATGTCGACCATCTGGCGGCGAATGCGATGGTCCCCTCTGCAGTGTTCATCACCCATGGTCATGAGGATCATCTCGGCGCCCTGGCCTGGATATGGCCTCGCTGGAACTGCCCGGTCTACGCCACGCCTCTGGCCATCGAGATGTTGCGGGCCAAATTCTCGGAGCAGGGCCTGAGAGTCGATGCACTGAAGCCCATCCAGCCCGGCACACGGGTGGCTGCCGGCCCTTTCGGCGTGACCTTCCTGCCAGTGACCCACTCGATACCGGAGAGCTGCGCCCTTTCCATCATCACGCCGCGCCACAAGGTGCTGCATACCGGTGACTGGAAATTGGATGAACGCCCTCTCATCGGAGCGCCATTCTCCGCCGCCCAGTTCCAGGCGCTGGCACCGGTGGACCTCGTCGTGGCCGACTCGACCAATGCCGACGTCGAAGGGCACTCCCGAAGTGAAGCGGAAGCGGCCGAGGCGCTGGAGTCGGTCATCCGGGAGTGCCGGGGACGCGTCGTGGTCAGCTGTTTCGCCAGCAATATCGCTCGCATCAAGGCGCTGGGCGCGATTGCCGAGCGCACCAATCGTCGCGTGGCGCTGCTGGGACGCTCGATGGAACGCATGGTTTCCATCGCCACCCAACTGGGCTATCTCGACGATTTCCCACCACGGGTCCCGGCGAATGACCTGGGTTACCTTTATGCCGAGGAGGTTCTCATCATCGCCACCGGGAGCCAGGGCGAACCTCGCTCCGCACTGTCTCGCCTGTCCCAGGGACGACACCCGGCTCTCGATCTGCTGGCCGACGACGACGTCATCTTCTCGGCTCGCGCCATCCCCGGTAACGAGCGCCCCATCGCGCGTCTCAAGGCCGGCTTCAAGCGTCTTGGCGTCAATGTCCATGACGAGCACACCGATCCCGCGCTTCACGCCTCGGGGCATCCGGCTCGTGAAGAGCTGCGCCAGCTCTACCGGTGGCTTAGACCGAAAATGCTGTTACCGGTCCATGGAGAGGCTTCCCACCAGCAAGCGCACCGCGAGTTGGCTTCGACCATGGACATTCATGTTCCTCAACTGGCCAAGAATGGTGTCGTGCTATCTCTGGATGCAGAGACCCTGGTCCCCAGCGGCACACACCATCTCAGACCTCGGTTGATTGCCTCAAGAATGCGCCCCGGGGAGCGCACCAATCCGGTGTCGGCCCGGCGCCATGACAAGTCGCTGTCGATTGCGTTGAATGTCCTGCCGACGGCTACCGGATGGACCCGCATCGGGCAGATGATATGGGACAGCGAGATATCCCTTCCGCTGGATGAAGATGCACTAGCTGACTGGCTGGATGAGCGCATAGACGCGATCACGGCGGAGACGCTGCTCCAGCTCCGCCAGCAACTCTTCGGGCCGTTGCGAGAGTGGCTCCACGAACGCCTGCCTACCTCTCTGGAGATTCATCTGCAACTAATGCCCGCCGATCCGCAGCCGGAGTACGAAGTGCGTACGGCCCCCTAGCGCAAAGGAGGCCGCGTGAGGAGAAAGCCGCGTCGGACATGGTCGATTGCTCCGAGCCACGACGCACTTTGCGAAGCACAAAAAGAGGGAGCCAGAAACGAAAAAGCGCGTCCTGCCATTTGGCAGACGCGCTTTTCAGGAACTACCCGGGCGGGATGAATCCAGGTAGAGCCGCCCGGGGAGCGTGACCTTGTCTCAGTTCTTGCTAGCGTTCTTGGGCGGCCGACCGCGACGCTTGCGAGGCTGCTCGCCAACCAGATCGTCCATCGACAGTCCGGCGTTGTTCATCGCCTCTCGAATCTCGGCCAACTTCTTCTGCTTGTCGGCTTCCTCTTTCTGGCGCTCATGATCTTCCTGCTGTTTCTGCTCGATCACTTCCCCGATGACTTCCGACAGTTTGTGCAGTTGCTCCATGCTCAACTGACGCGCGGCGGCACGAGCCACATTCTTATTGCGAGCGATGCGTTCCAATGACTCGGTGGACATCGTCCTCTCCTTGCTGGATTCCAATACGGCATTACACCGGTTGTTTTGATGAAAGTATATTCTCACCCCCCTTGTTGGCAAGAAATTAAATCAAAAAGGCACGCATAATTTGCGTGCCTTTATTCTCACAAATGACCCAAGGACCGATGAGAAAGCGTGTTAACCGCCCGTCATATTCATGAAGCGAACGACCTGTACATCGCCATCCGTGGAGAAATGATGACGCTCCGGCTTCAAATCCATGGCCGCTACAATCTGCTCCTTGAGCGGCTGCAGTTGACCTGGATAGCGCCGCAGGGTTTCGCGCAGATCCACGGAATGCTCGTTTCCCAGACACAATAACAATCGGCCTTCTACGGTGACACGAACCCGGTTACAGGTACTGCAGAAGTTGTGGCTATGGGGCGATATGAAGCCGACACGAGAATCGCTGTCGGCCATGCGGAAATAACGTGAAGGACCCAGCGTCGTCTCGGGTGACGGCATGAGGGGATAGCGGGATTCGATTCGCGTCTGAACCTCATCGCTCGAATAGAATGTTTCTCCCCGCGAGTGATCCGACACGTCGCCTAACGGCATCTCCTCGATAAAGCTGATATCCAGCTTTTCGTTACGGGCGAACTCCACCAAATCGAGGACTTCGTCGTCATTACGGCCACGCAGTACCACCGCGTTGAGCTTTATTTTCTCGAAGCCAGCGTCCTGAGCCGCGTGAATCCCGTCGACGACTTTTTCCAGGTCTCCGGTTCGCGTCAATCGCTTGAATCTTTCGGGATCGAGGGAATCCAGGCTGACGTTCAGGCGGGTCATGCCCCCGCCATGAAGCGCCTGGGCGTGGCGGCGCAGTCCGGCGCCGTTGGTCGTCATGGCGAAATCCTTCAATCCCGGCAAACTGCCGATCTGGGCGACCAGATCGTCGATGCCTTTTCGCACCAACGGTTCGCCCCCGGTCAACCGGACCTTCTCCACCCCGAGTTCAGTGAAGGCACGCGCTACCTGATAGAGCTCCTCCAGCGACAGCACTTGGTCACGTGGCAGGAACGTCATCTCTTCGCTCATGCAGTAGACGCATCGAAAATCGCACCGATCCGTTACCGAGATACGGACATAACGGACGGGACGTGAAAACTTGTCGATCAAATCGGTCATGAGAGCTCCCAGCGATCCGCGGCCTCGTGATCGCTTTGCCGCTCGGACACCCAGTAAGAGCCACTGTCGGTGTGCTCTTTTTTCCAGAAAGGGGCCCGAGTTTTCAAATAATCCATGATGAAATCACACGCTTCGAAGGCGGCGCGACGATGCGGACTGGCCGTCATGACCAGCACGATGGCGTCCCCGGGTTGGAGACATCCGACGCGATGAATGATGGTGACAGCCTGAAGCGTCCAGCGCTCCCCGGCCTCGAGTGCGATTTCATGGAGCGACTTTTCCGTCATGCCAGGGAAATGTTCCAGCGTCAGGGCGGTGACGCCGGGTCTCTCGTTGGTGTCCCTGACTCGACCCGTGAAACTGACGATGGCACCGATATCGAGACGCCCCGCCGTCAACCGACGCTGCTCCGCTTCGGTGTCGAACGTCGCCTTCTGCACGCTGATCGCAATCTTCATGGCGAACTCTCCAGCCTCAGCCACCGGTGACCGGCGGGAAGAAAGCGATCTCGTCTCCCGGGGAGATGGCGGTTCCGTCCTGACTCATGGCTTCGTTGCGAGCGCAGAGAACGCGCTGGCCCAGCAGGGCCTTGAACTTGCCATCCCGCTCGATCAGCGCCAGCTTGACGCCGGCGATATCGGCCGAGGGGAGCTGCTCCCACGCCAACGTGTACTCGGCGGTTTCGAAACGCTCTCTGAGCTCTGCCAGGAACTGCACCTTCAGCGTTCTGGTTGGCGAGACGGCGTCCTCCCGCCCGGTCGCTGGCGGCGACGCTTCGGATGCAGCCTGTCGCGACCACTCTCCCGAGCGGCCGCCGCGCTTCTGCTCGAGGCGGACTCCATCGATGATCATCCCCCTGTCGACTGCCTTGCACATGTCATAGAGCGTCAGGCAGGCCACGGAAACAGCCGTCAGTGCCTCCATCTCCACGCCGGTGCGCCCATTGAGGCGGCAGAATGCCTCGACATGCACGCAGCTTTCCTCAGCGTCCAGGGTGAATTCGAGGCTGACTTTGGACAAGGCCAACGCATGACAAAGCGGAATCAACTCGTGGGTCCGCTTCGCCGCCTGAATGCCGGCGATTCTCGCCGTGGCCAGCACGTCGCCCTTGGGCAGATCGCCGTCGGCCAGCAGCGCCAGGGTCGAAGCCTGCATGCGAACCGAACCTCGGGCTCGGGCCTCACGCCGCGTCTCCTGCTTGTCGGCAACATCGACCATGTGGGCTTCGCCACGCGCATTGAGATGCGTGAGTGTCATGCTGAACTCGCCTCGTTTTTCCATCATTGAATCAGATATCAAGTGTAGCGTGATCCCCGCCCCGGTGCCTGCCGCACCGCCGACACCAGATACCGGCGATGCAACGATACGCGCGGTGAAGACGTCGGTCGTTCAGGGTCGTGCCTTGGGCTGCCAGGCAGCGGCCCAATCGATGATCCAGGCCAGAATCGACTCCGGATCGTCCAGATCCAGACGGGGCAGCCTCGACGGCAGGCGGACGAGGGCTTCAGAGGAGATCTCGCCCGGCTTGTAAGCCACGGCCTGTATCCAGGGATCCTGTTCAGCCGCCCACGCTTGACCGGATTCGCCGCGATACAGTTCCAGCTTCGGAATCGGCCAGGTCTTGAACCCTTCGACCAGGATCAGCTTCGGCTTCAAGCTGGCGACCTGCGCCACCAGCGCCGGCAGGTCCGGCTCCTGCTGCCCAGGCGTTTCCATCATCAGCGCGAAACGCCGGCCGGAGGCCACCACCATGGGGGTCGCTCCCGCCGCGCGCAGGCGATGACTGTCCTTACCGGGTTTGTCGATGTCGAAGTCGTGATGGGCATGCTTGATCACGGCTGCCGGCCAGCCCCGCGCTCGAAGCAGGGGCAACAGGATCTCCAGCAGCGTGGTCTTGCCGGTTCCGCTCCAGGCGGCAATGCCCAGAAGAGGAATGTCACAGGCGAGCGCGTCGGCGGTTTCATTCATGGCAGCTATCCGGAGAGCTGGCGTGACCGGCCTGGGCGCGCTCCGCCAGCGCCACCTCGTGGGGAGTGTTGAGGTTGGCGAACTGCGCTTCCAGGCCGGGGAAATCGACCTGAACCCAGCGGTGCCGATCGTACCAGGTGACAACCCGGCCGCCGCCGGCCGCCAGCCACTCCGACAAGTCAGCGCCCAGGGAGCTGCGTATCAGTGCCACCAGGGGCTGCAATCGTCCGCCATCGTGGGCGACCGCGATATCCGCCTCGCCGATTCCGCCAGCAAGCCTGGCCAAGGTGTCGACGGGGAGCCAAGGCATATCCACCGGAATCAGCAGTATCCATGGCGTGGAAACCACCCGCAGCGCGCCCAGCGCCCCGGCCAGTGGCCCCGGATAGCCGGGAAGCGTATCCGTGACGACGGCGTGACCCAGTCGGCGATAGCGATCGAGATGGCGATTGGCGCTGATGACGACGCGATCGACCTGAGGCGATAGCCGCTGCACCGCCTGCGCGACCAGCGGCCGGCCATCGAGGTCTACCCACCCCTTGTCCACGCCGCCCATACGCTGGCCGCGGCCACCGGCCAGCAGCACCCCCGTGACATCGGCGCGTTCGATCACCGGGTACCGAAGATCTTGTCGCCGGCGTCACCCAGCCCCGGCACGATGTAGCCATTCTCGTCGAGCCGTTCATCGATGGAGGCCGTATAGATCTCGATATCGGGATACGCCTTCTCTACCCGCTCGATGCCCTCCGGCGCCGCGACCAGCACGATAACCTTGATCTGCTGGCAGCCCCGCTCCTTGAGCATGTCCAGCGTTGCCACCATCGAGCCGCCCGTGGCCAGCATGGGATCGATCACGATCGCCAGGCGTTCGTCCAGGGCACTGACGAACTTCTCGAAATAGGGCACCGGCTCCAGTGTCTCCTCGTTGCGGTAGAGACCCACGACACTGATGCGCGCGCTGGGGATCAGATCGGTGACGCCATCCAGCATCCCCAGGCCCGCGCGCAGGATAGGGACGATAGTGACCTTCTTGCCCTTGATCTGTTCGACCTCGATCGGGGAGCCGTTCCAGCCCTCGATCGTCGCCGGCTCCATCTCCAGATTCTGGGTCGCTTCGTAGGTCAGCAGCTTGGCCACCTCGCAGGCCAGCTCGCGAAAGCTCTTGGTGCTGATGTCGGCCGCCCGCATCAGTCCAAGCTTGTGTTTGACCAGGGGGTGGGAGATGGGGTGCACACTCATGATCGGCGCCTTCGTCAGAATGGGATAACCGCGATATTGTACGCGACCTGCCAGGGGTCAGGCGACGCTGGCGGGCAACTGCCAGTCGATGGGCGTGATGCCACGCTCGGCGAGGAAGGCATTGGCCTGAGAGAAGTGGCGTGTGCCGAAGAAGCCGCGATGGGCGGAAAGCGGCGACGGGTGCGGCGCGTGAAGCACGAGATGCTTGCCACGATCGACAAAGCTCGCCTTCTTCTGGGCGTAGCTGCCCCAGAGTAGAAACACCACGCCATCGCAGTGCTCGTTGATGGTCTGGATCGCCCGGTCGGTAAACGTCTCCCAGCCGCGGTTGCGGTGGGAGCCGGCATTGCCCTGCTCGACCGTCAGCACACTGTTCAGCAGCATCACGCCCTGTTGCGCCCAGCTCTCGAGAAACCCGTGGTTCACTGGCGTGGTGCCAAC
Source organism: Salinicola sp. CR57 (assembly GCF_003206585.1). Taxonomy (NCBI): domain Bacteria; kingdom Pseudomonadati; phylum Pseudomonadota; class Gammaproteobacteria; order Oceanospirillales; family Halomonadaceae; genus Salinicola; species Salinicola sp. CR57. The sequence goes on along the minus strand of NZ_PZJL01000006.1, from coordinate 141,721 downwards.
GTCGGTGGCCAGCTCCTTGTAGATGTTCTGCAACGACGGCGGGGTCGGCACCCCGGGACGTACCGAGAAGCAGAGCCCGTGGGCCTGGTGGGGCCCGTGGTACGGATCCTGACCGAGGATCACTACCTTGACCCGCTCCAGCGGTGTCAGCTCGAAGGCGCGAAACCAGTGGGATGAATGGGGATAGATGACCTTGTGGGCCGCCTTCTCCTGGGCGAGAAACTCACGCAGCGCCTGCATGTACGGGGCGCGAAATTCGTCGCCAAGATGGGCGTTCCAGCTATCGGGTAACGGCGACTGGGCCATGGATGCACTCCGCAGCGGTCAGGTTTTGGGTGGACGGACCTGATCGACCAGCGGCTCGACGTAGGCGTGCCCCAGATCCCACGGGAACTGGATCCAGCAATCCTGTGCCACCTCGGTCAGGTACTGATCGACCAGCGGTCGCCCCTCGGGCTTGGCGTAGACGGTGACGAAATGAGACTTCGGAAGCATGTCGCGCACGGCACGCGCCGTCTTGCCGGTATCGACCAGATCATCGACCAGCAGCCAGCCGTCGCCATCGTGCTCGACGCCCTTCATCACGTCCAGCTTCCCCTGCGACTGCTCGTCGTAGCTCTTGATGCAGACGGTATCGATCAGGCGGATGTTGAGCTCGCGGGCGATCAACGCCGCCGGGATCAGACCGCCGCGGGTGATCGCAACGATCCCCACGAAGTCGCGCTCGACGAGTCGATGGCAGAGCGCCCTGACGTCGCGGTGGATCTGGTCCCAGGAGACGGTGAAATGATGCTGGTAACGATTGGCGGTCATGGCGGGTCCAGTCAATGGGTCGGGCCGCCATCGGGCGATGACGGCGTCGTGGCTCGCGTTGGGTGACGAGCGGCCTATTCGTCCTCGGTGAAGCTGCATACCGCAAAGACGCTGTAGCCCGCTTCGCGAATCTTGGCCGAGCCACCCAGCTCCGGCAGATCGAGGATGGTCGCGGTCTCGACGACATGGCCACCGCTGCGCTGGATCAGCGATGCGGCCGCCAGCATGGTACCGCCAGTGGCGATGATGTCGTCGATCAGCACGATACGATCCTGCTCGCGAAAGGCATCGGCATGCAGTTCGACCGTCGATTCGCCGTACTCCAGCGTGTAGGTTTCGCTGATGGTCCGGAATGGCAGCTTGCCCTTCTTGCGCACCGGCACGAAGCTGCAGCCCAGCTCGTAGGCCAGCGGCGCACCGACGATGAACCCTCGCGCGTCGATCGCCGCGATCGCATCGACCTCGAGTTCCTGGTAACGGTGCACGAAACTGTCGATCAGCTTGCGGAAGGCAGCGCTGTTCTGGAGCAGTGGCGTGATGTCTCGAAAATTGACGCCTGGCTGTGGCCAGTCGGGCACGGTGCGAATGACCGACTTGATATAGTCGCCATAGATGCTGCTGCTCATCGAAGAAACTCCATTGACCGAACACGGCGCCCGAGGGTGCCCCTCGCGGAACGGTAAATCCTGGCGCAAAGGCGCCCATGTTACCCAAGCCAACGCCGCAGCGCGACCTGCTCGGGGCCAGCGATGGCGTTCAGCGCCGGGGGAGAGTCGCCTTCAGCCAGGCCGGCCATTCAACGACGGCTGGCCAGCACTCGCTCCACCGTCTCCACGATCGCCTGGGTCTGGGGATCGATCTCGATATTGACCCGGTCCCCGGGCAAACGGTCTCCGATCGTGGTCCTCGCCAGGGTCTCCGGGATCAGATTGACGCAGAAGCGCCCGTCCTCGACCGCGCCGACCGTCAGGCTGATCCCGTCGATCCCGATATACCCCTTGTCGAACACGAACCGCGCCAGCTCGGGCGACAGCTCGAACCACAACCGGCGATTGTTCGGCGCCTCGTCGATCTCCACCAATCGGGCCATCGCCATGACGTGACCGGACATGGAGTGACCGCCGATCTCGTCGCCGAAACGCGCCGCACGTTCGAGGTTGACCCTATCCCCGGGAGCCAGGTCCCCCAGGTTGGTCAAGCGCAGCGTCTCGCGCATCAGATCGAAACTGACGTTCTCGCCCTCGATCGCCGTCACGCTGAGGCAGCATCCGTTATGGGAGACCGACGCACCCAGCATCAGCCCCTCGCGCATCGCCGGCGACATCGACACCACGTGCGTGTGCAGTTGCTCACGCGTCTCGATCGCCACCACGGTTCCCACATCCTGCACGATCCCGGTAAACATGCCCCCTCCTGGCCTCAACGGATGACGCGCCGAGGCGACAGATACCCTCGCCCTCGGCGGCAGAGATCGGGAATTCTAGCACGCTGTCCATGCCAGTCCTGAAACTGACCACGCCCTAGCGGGCCACGGGTTGCCCCGCCATGCATCGCACAGGTCGGTTCCAGACCACGGGCGCGCCGGTGGTCGGGCAGTATCACCAACAGGGTACGTCCAGCGTTGATGGCCACCCGAACGGGTGGCCTGGTTTGGCGCATGGTCCTCTCGACCGGAGGCCCCAGCCGCGCTAGCCCAGCGAGGCTCGATCCGCGGACGGCGCCCCAAATCCCACGCTGGGAGTCCTGTCCAACGCCCTGCCCGCCACGTAATAGACGAGCGCGCCCAGCGCCGAGCCGGTAAACCAGCCGTAGTCGTAGAACCACTGCCAGAGGCCCGTGGTCAACGAGACCAGGGTCAACGTCACGGGAATGCCGAAGGCGATGAAGCCGGCGATATTGATCGCGGGATAGCGACCGCCATCACGATAGAGACTGATCAGGTCCAACCGCTGGCGCTTGATCAGAAAATAGTCCACTGCCATGATCCCGGCGATCGGCCCCAGCAGGCTCGAATAGCCCAGCAGCCAGTTGGAGTAGAGGCTTTCGAGCGTCACATCCGAGACGATCACCCCGGCCTTCTGCAGCAGGTCGTACCCCATCAACAATGTGCCGACAAGGCCCGTCAGCAGCACGCCGCCGGTGCGATTGATCAGCTTGGGCGCGATGTTCTGGAAATCGTTGGTCGGCGAGACGATATTGCCCGCCGTGTTGGTCGAGATCGTGGCGATCACGATCAGCACCATCGCGATCGATACCCATACTGGGCTGTCGATATGGCCGATCAGCGTGACCGGGTCGGAAACCGTCTCCCCCACCAGCGTCGCGGAGGCAGCGGTCATCACCACGCCCAGCGCGGCGAAGAAGAACATGGTCAACGGCAGCCCGATCACCTGGCCGACGATCTGATCCTTCTGGCTCCTGGCGAAACGGCTGAAGTCGGGGATGTTCAGCGACAGGGTCGCCCAGAACCCGACCATGGCCGTCAGGCCGGAAAGGAAATAGGTCGTGACCGACGCGCCCTCCGGCCGTGACGGCGGCTGCGCCATCAGATCGCCGAGAGAGACGTGAGGCAGCGCCCAGACCATCAACCCCACCGCGACCAGCAGCAACAGCGGCGCCGACAGGGTCTCCAGCCACTTGATCGACTCAGCCCCGCGGATCACCACCCAGAGATTCATCGCCCCGAAGACGAAAAAGCCGACGACCTGGCCCCATCCGCCCAGCGCCTGCCACGGTGGCACGACGGTCGACAGCAGCAGATGAATCGCCAGACCGCCGAACAGGGTCTGGATGCCGAACCAGCCGCAGCCCACCAGGGCCCGAATCAGGCATGGCACGTTGGAGCCGCGAATCCCGAACGACGAGCGCAGGAGCACCGGAAAAGGAATGCCGTAGCGCGTGCCGGGAAAGGCATTGAGCGTCAACGGGACCAACAGGATCACGTTGGCGAGCAGAATGGTGACCAGCGCCTCGCCGACGCCGAGGCCGAGGTAAGCCGTCAACACGCCGCCTAGCGTGTAGGTCGGCACGCAGATCGAGAGGCCGACCCAGAGCGCCGCGATATTCCACTTCGACCAGGTACGCTCGCCCGCCGCCGTTGGCGCGATATCATGATTGAAACAGGCACTGTCGCGGACGTCGTCGCCGAGCATGAGCTCGACCTTGCCGTCACGTTCGACCATGCGAGAAACGGATGTCGTCATTGTTGTTCTCCCGATTCCGTTGGACTCTTTCACCGCTTGCGCTCAGCCCGGGACCGAGTCGCGACCGTCGAGGCGGCAGCGCCGTGTTCGACGACGCCGCTCGAGCGATGGCCCGATAGCGCTACCGAGTCGGCAGCCGATGATATTGTCGATCGAAGTAGAGCAGGCACTCGCGGCCATCGCCGCTCGCCATCGCCTCGATCTCGCAGAACAGCACCTCGTGGGTGCCGACCGCCACGCGCTGGCTGATCCGGCACTCGAAGTGAGCCAGCGCGTCGACCAGCACCGGCGCACCGGTGGCTCGCGTGGTCCACTCCGCCCGCGCAAAGCGCTCCGCCATCGGTGTCTTGCCGCCGAAGGCGTTGGAGACCGCCTCATGCTCGGCACCCAGCACGTTGACGCAGAGCAGCGCATTGTCGGCGAAGACGGCGTAGGCCGAGGCGCGACGATTGATGCAGACCAGCAGTGTCGGTGGATCGTCGGTGACGCTGCACACCGCCGAGGCCGTGAACCCGGCGCGACCGCCCGGCCCGTCCGTGGTGACCAGGTTGACCGCGGTGGGCAGGCGGGACATCGCCTGGCGAAACGCAGCCGCCGAGACCGGCGGCGCCTTCTCCGAGTCGACATCGCGATGCTCGGCTTCCGTTGCGTGGGTCGATACGTGTTGCTGTCGTAATGCCATGGGCCTATCTCCGCTGGGCCGCCTGTCGCCGTGGCGGCAGAGTCACGCCGCCAGAAAACGCGTCATGGCGGCATTGAAGGCTTCCGGCACGGTCACCGTCAGACCGTGTCCGCCGTAGTCGAACATCTCCAGACGCGCATGAGGCAGCGCCCGAGCGAGACGTTCGGAGCGCAGGTACGGCACCAGCAGATCGTCCCGCGCGGCGATCACCAGCGTCGGCGCCTGGATTTCACCCAGTCGCGCGTCGATATCGAAGCGCGACAGCGCGCCGATACGCGCCAGCACGTTGTTCTCCCCCGGAAAATGCTTTAGCGCATGGGCCTCTTCCGCCAGCAGTCGATCATGGTTCGCCGAGAGCCAGTCCGCCGGGTAGAGAAACAGCGGCTGCGCGTGCAGATAAGGTTGCACGCCGCACTTCTCGAGCAGCGCGATACGCACGCGGAAACAGCGCTCGCTCTGCACGTCGACTCGGCTCCAGCCATTGATCACGATCAGCCGATGGAGACGAGCGGGCGCCAGCAGGGCCATCTGGAGCCCCACCAGGCCGCCCAGCGCGTGCCCCATGAAATCGACCCGTTCGATACCCAGACCGTCCAGCAGCGCCAGCGCCTCCCGCGCCATGTCGTCGATGGCGTAGCCGGCCGGCAGCTCGGCGGCGCTGTTGCCGGTGCCCAGATGGTCGTAGATCACCACCCGGTGGGTGGCCTCGAGCGCGGCCAGCTGCGGCTCCCAGAAACGGCCGGCGCCACCCAGTCCGGCGGAGAGCAGAATCGTCGGCGCGTCGGGATCATCGCGTCCCAGAATTTCGTGGTGCATGGTCAGGCCTATGGTCAGCACGGCAGTGGAGAGTGACTTCGCTTCATCGGGGCAGATGGGCCACCGAGGCGATCTCGATCAGTGCGTCCGGCTTCACCAGACCGCACTGAATGCAGTAGCGCGCCGGCTTTTCACCGGGAAAGAACTCCGCGTAGACCGCGTTGATCGCCGCATAGTCGTCCCAGTCGCGCAGGAAGATCGAGTTGAAGGTGATGTCGTCCATACTGCCGCCGGCGGTCTCGACCACGCTTCGGATCAGCTCCAGCACGTGACGGGTCTGGGCCTCGGCGTCACCGACGTGAACCACGTTGTTGTCCTTGTCGAACGGCAGCGTGCCGGAGACGTACAGAATGTTGTCGGCCTGACTGCCTGGCACGAATGGCGCCAGCGGTACACCGGAGCCGGCGGGAATCACACTGGTCTTGGGCATGGTTACGATCCTGTTGTCGAAAGGGAGGGAGCGGGAGTCGTGCCAATCGGTTAGGTCGAGGCATGGTTGGCGCAAGCAGCTTCGAAGGCGTCCACGGAGGAAACCCAGCCGAAGAAAGTCTCGATATTGAAGATGGCGGCGCTCTGCGCCGCCGGTGGGCCGGCCTGATAGGTGGCGTCTTCCAGCACGGTGCCGAAGTACTCGAGAAAGAAGCCATCCCGCAGCGTCGACTCGACGCAGACATTGGTCGCGATGCCGGTGAACAGCAGATGGTGAATGCCCCGCGAACGCAGGATGCTATCCAGCGGCGTGTTGAAGAAGCCGCTGTAGCGGGGTTTGGGCAGCACGATGTCGCCGGTCTGGGGCTTCAGTGCGTCCACCAACGCATAATCCCAGCCCCCCTTGGCCAGCAGCTTGCCGTGAAGTTCCGGGCGCTGGCGCATGGTCTTGAGCGCGTTGGACTTGTGCCAGTTGGGAGAGCCCGGCCCGCCCGCTTCGACATAGGCCGCGTCCCAGCCGTTCTGAAAGAAGATCACCGTGATCCCCGCGGCCCGGGCGATGCGAATCGCGCTGGCGATACGCTCGATCACGGGCCCGGTCGCCGAGACATCGAAGCCGGCCAGATCGAGATAACCGCCCGGCGTGGCATAGGCGTTCTGCATGTCGACGACGATCAGCGCGGTTTCGGCGCGGGGCATGGCGATCGCCTCGGGGCGGCCGGCCAGCACGATCTCGTCGGCGGCGGCCACGCTGCCGCGCCGGACGACAGGCGGGGAAGCGACGGTAGACTCGAGTTCGCTCATGCCAGCGCCTCCGGTACCGGCGTCGCCGCACCGGCCACGCCCACCCGCGTTTTCATCAGCGGCTGCACCCGCTCACCAAATGTATCGAGCCCCTGGAGGAAGTCGTCGAACGTCAACATCACGCCGCCGACCCCCTCCACCGTGTCGATCTCGTCGAGCATGCGCGCCACGTTCTCGTAGGAACCGACCAGCGTGCCCATATTGAAATTGACCGCCGAGGTCGGATCGGTCATCTGGCGCACGTTGGTATCCTTGCCGGAGCTCTTGTCCTGGCTGCCTTGGTCGGCCATCCAATCCAGCGCCTCCTGATCGGCACCCGCCTTGTAGTGCTCCCAGCGTGCCATGGCAGCGTCGTCGGTCTCGTCGGCGATCACCATGAACAGCACATAGCAGGCGACCTGACGACCCGTCTCTTCGCCGGCAGCCGCGAGACGCTCGGCCGTTGCCGCAAACGCGGTCGGGGTATTCAACCCCTTGCCGAAGCAGAAGCTGTAGTCGGCGTGCTTGGCGGTGAACGCCATCCCGGCACTCGACTGTCCGGCGCAGACCATCTTCACGCCCTTTTCCGGACGCGGGCTCAGCCGGCAGTCCTCCATCTGGAAGAACTCGCCCTCGAGATCGCTGTGCCCCGTTTCCAGCAGCTCCCGCAGTACCGTGGCGTACTCGTCGAGATAGGTGTAGCGCTTGGCGAAATAGTCATCGCCCGGCCATAGCCCCATCTGACTGTATTCCGGCTTCTGCCAGCCGGTCACCAGGTTGATGCCGAAACGCCCCGGCGCGATCGAGTCGATGGTCGCGGCCATCCGCGCGGTGATGGCCGGAGGCATCACCAGCGTCGCCGCGGTGGCGTAGAGGTCGATCTTCGAGGTGACCGCGGCGAGCCCCGCCATGAGGGTGAAGGATTCCAGGGCATGCTCCCAGAACTCGGTCTTGCCGCCGAAACCGCGCAGCTTGATCATCGACAGCGCAAACTCGAAGCCGTAACCCTCGGCCTTCTGCGTCACCGCCTTGTTGAGCTCGAAGGTCGGCAGGTACTGCGGCGCGTTTTCGGAAATCAGCCAGCCGTTGTTGCCGATGGGAATGAAGACGCCTAGTTGCATGAGCCACCTCGTCGTCGTATCGGAGCGAGTTGTCGGCCATCGCGGCACTGCGATGCTGCCGACGCCTGACCAATCCTTTACAACCGACGTGCCAACCCGAGCTTATCCATCCGCTTTCAAGAGCTTGCCGGCCACAGACGACAAGCCACCGGACCAATTGGTCTGGAAAGGATCTCGGAATGCGCGACCATGATGCGGGACGCGTGGCGCCCGCGCCGTTTCAGTGCACGTGAGGAGGCCATTTCGCGCGTGAACCGGGAACATCGGGTAGATGACGCTAGCGACCTGGGGCGTGATAAAATCCCGGTCCCTTACGACCGCTCTCACATACGCAGCCGCGACATGCCAGCGAAATCCCGATGGCCGGTCGCGGGATTCACGAAGGTTGATCATGACGTCCATCACCCCCGCAGCCCCGACCGGCCATCGCGCCGCCGCCAGCGAAGCCCGCAAGCAAAGGATTCGGGATGCGGCCCTGGCGCTGTTCTCGCAGTTCGGCCTGCGCGGCGCGAGCCTGGACGCCATTGCCGATCAGGCCGGCGTCTCCAAGACCAACCTGCTCTACTATTTTCCGTCCAAGGAGAAGCTCTACGTCGCCGTCCTTCAACAGATCCTGGACACCTGGCTGGAGCCGATACGCGCCCTCGACGCCGAGCAGTCTCCCGAGACCGCCATCGGCGACTACATCCGAATCAAGGTCGAACTGTCGCGGGATCATGTCCAGGCATCCCGGCTGTTCTGCCTGGAGATGATCCAGGGCGCGCCGCTGCTGCGGGAAGATCTGCAGAGCAACCTGCGCCTGCTGGTGGAGGAAAAATCGAGAGTGATCGAGGGCTGGATCGCCCGGGGAAGCTTGCTGCCGGTCGACCCACACCACCTGATATACCTGGTGTGGGGAACCACCCAGCACTATGCCGACTTCGCCGTCCAGATCGAGGCGATTTCCGGCAGAACGCTCGCCGATCCGGCCTTCTTCGACGCGACAGTGGAGAACATCACGCGCATCGTGCTGGGCGGTCTACTCCCCCGGACGAACGCCGACGACTGACTCGCGGCCCATCCGGAGGCCGGCTTCAAGCCAGTTGGCACGCCTCCTCGAATGCCAGCCGTGGCAGTCGTGGCTTGAGACCCGCCTCATCCCCGTAGCCCAGGTTGACCAGCATGTTGGCGGTCCAGTCGGTGCCGGCGAAGAACGCCTGGTCCACCGCCTCGGGATCGAAGCCCGACATCGGCCCGGTATCCAGCCCCATCGCCCGCGCCGCCAGGATCAGATACCCGGCCTGCAGCGAACTGTTGCGTAGCGCCGTCTGCTCGGCAAATGCCTCGCTACCGGTGAACCAGCTACGGGCGTCGGTGTGGGGGAAGAGCGTCGGCAGCTGATCGTAGAAGCGCTTGTCGTAGGCGACGATGACCGTGCAGGGCGCCGTCGCCGTCTTGTCGGCGTTGCCGGCGGAAACGCACGGCAACAGCTTGTCCTTGCCCGCCGTGGAGCGTACGAAGACAAACCGCGCCGGACAGCAATTGGCCGACGTCGGCCCCATCCTGACCATGTCGTAGAGCCTGCGCAGCGTCTCCTCGGTAACATCACGAGGTTGCCACGCACTGTGCGTGCGTGCTGTCCTGAACAACTGATCCAGTACCTGATCGTCCAATGTCTGCATCATCTGTCATCTCCCGGTGGCCATGCATGAAGGGGTGCCAATAGAAGCCTCGCGCGAGCGACGCTCGCAAGCTCGCCGTGCCCCACCGATACAAGCAATGCCCTGACGGAATGGCAACCTTTAACTGCACGGGGCGTCCCGCCGGTCCGTCTCCCGCCCTGGCCATCGCCAGGTTCTCAAGACGACGGATGCCACCGGCTCCGACGCAGTGAGGTACGCCCCACGACCGCGGTCGCCCCGGCCCCGCGAGATCCGTATACTATCGCGCTCATCGACGCGGGGCCGTTGCCGGTGGTGCACTGAAGTCGCGCCGAACCGCCCCGCCGCCCCGACACCCAGACAGACGCTTTCGACACGCCCAATGATCACACTGGACAACGTTTCCAAAACCTACGGCAGCGGACCCGGGGCCGTGCAGGCGCTGAAAGAGATCGACCTGCAGGTTCCCAAGGGCACGATTCACGGCGTCATCGGCCTCTCGGGCGCCGGCAAGTCGACGCTGATCCGCTGCGTCAACCTGCTCGAGCGCCCGACCGCCGGCCGCGTCGTCATCGACGGGCAGGAGCTGACGGCGATGGATGCCGCCGCGCTGCGCCAGGCACGGCACCAATGCGGCATGATCTTCCAGCATTTCAATCTGCTGACCAATCGCACCGTCTACGACAATGTGGCTCTGCCGCTGGAGCTGATGGGCCAATCGCGCCAGGCCATCCGCGAACGCGTGCTGCCGCTGCTGGACATGACAGGGCTGGCGGACAAGGCAAAGCAGTATCCCGCTCAGCTCTCAGGCGGCCAGAAACAGCGCGTGGCCATCGCTCGCGCCCTGGCCAGCCGGCCCAAGGTGCTGCTGTGCGACGAGGCGACCTCGGCGCTCGATCCGCAGACGACGGCATCTATCCTGTCACTGCTGCAGGAGATCAACCAGCAGCTTGGGCTGACCATCCTGCTGATCACCCACGAGATGGAGGTGGTGAAGACCATCTGTCATCGCGTGGGGTTGATCTCCGACGGACGTCTGGTCGAGGACGCCGACGTGGGCGACTTCTTCACCGCGCCCGCCACCCAGCTGGGACGAGAGTTCCTCAACGACTTTCTCAAGCTGGAAGCGCCGCAGGCCCTGATCGAGCGTCTCGAGCCGGAAGCCGGAACGAACACGCACCCGGTGGTGCGGCTGACGTTCTCGGGCGACAGCGTCGCCACCCCGCTGATCTCGCGGCTGGCGCGGGAACACGGCATCGACGTCAGCATTCTGCAGGCCAAGGTCGAGTCCATTCAGGGGCGCACGCTGGGCCTGATGATCGCCGAGCTGATGGGAAGCGACGTGCAGACCCGTGAGGCCCTGACGACCCTGGAATCCTTTGATCTGCATGTGGAGGTACTGGGCCATGTCCAGCGCACTGATTGATCTCGTCTGGCAGTCCACGCTCGAGACGCTTTACATGGTGGCCGTCGCCGGCATTCTGTCGGCGCTGGCCGGGGTCCCGCTCGGGGTACTGCTCTACGTGACGCGACCGCGCCAGATCCTGGCGCAGCCGGTGGTCAACACGGTGCTCGGTGTAGTCACCAATGTCGGCCGTTCGGTCCCGTTCATCATCCTGCTGGTGGCGATCATACCGTTCACTCGAATGATCGTCGGCAGTTCGATCGGCACCAACGCCGCTGCCGTGCCGCTGACCATCGCTGCCATCCCGTTCGTCGCCCGGCTGGTCGAGGGCGCGCTCAACGAGGTCTCGCCGGGGCTGGTCGAAGCGGCCCAGTCGATGGGCGCCACGCCGATGCAGATCATCCTGAAGGTGCTGTTGCCGGAGGCCCGTGGCGGCATCATCAACGGCCTGACGATCACCATCGTCGCCCTGGTCAGCTACTCTGCCATGGCCGGTGCCGTGGGCGGCGGTGGCCTGGGCGACCTGGGCATTCGCTATGGCTACAACCGCTTCAACCCGACGGTGATGCTGATCACCGTGGTGGTGCTGGTGGTCATGGTCCAGCTGTTTCAGAGCCTGGGGGATTATCTGGTGCGCAAGAGCGATCACAAGTGATCGTCGCGCCCCACTAGTTTAATAACCAGAATGAATTACCGTGATGGCCGTTATTCCGTTATATTTCGGCATCACCGGGCGCAGGAGCCGCGCCCACGTCTCACTCAACAGGGGGAATTTCGCCAAATGCCGATTTCACTGACACGCACGCTGAGCGTCGCCGCACTCGGTCTCGGACTGGCCGCCGGTGCTGCACACGCCGTCGCAGATACCATCAAGGTCGGTACCATGGCGGGCCCCGAGACCGACGTGATGCAAGTGGCCAAGCAGGTCGCCAAGGAGAAGTACGGCCTCGACGTCGAGATCGTCGAGTTCACCGACTACGTGACGCCCAATGCCGCGCTGGCCGACGGCAGCCTCGATGCCAACGCCTACCAGCACGAACCCTACATGCAGTCGATGGTCAACGATCGCGGCTACGACTTCGCCATCGCTGGCAAGACGTTCGTCTACCCGATCGGTGCCTACTCCGCCAAGTACGACAGCATCGACGACCTGCCCGACGGTGCGACGATCGCCGTACCCAACGACCCGACCAATGAAGGACGGTCGCTGATCCTGCTCGACAAGCATGGACTGATCACGCTCGACGATGCCGAGAATCTGGAAGCGACGCCGATCGACATCACCGAGAACCCGCACGACTACTCGTTCAAGGAGATCGAGGCCGCCCAGATGCCGCGTGTACTTCAGGACGTCGACATGGCCTTCATCAACAGCACCTTCACCCAGCCGGCCGGTTTGACACTGGATGACGCGCTGATCAAGGAAGGTCCGGACTCCCCCTACGTCAACCTGATCGTGGTGCGCGGAGGCGATCAGGATCGCGAGGCGATCCAGGATCTGGTCAAGGCGTACCAGTCAGACGCGGTTGCCGACAAGGCCCAGGAGCTATTCCAGGGTGGTGCCGTTCCCGGCTGGAAGTGACCACGTCATTGTCACGCGCATGACGAGACACGGTCATGACCACCACGAAAACCAGCGCCGAGGCGCTGGTTTTCGTTTCCGTCTCGCCCTTGCCGCCCCCATCCCCGCAGGAGATCCAAGATGACCGATTACGCCTCCCTGGAACGTCAACTGGCAGCACTTCTGGACACCCGCGACTGGCTGACCAATGCCGCCCAGACCAGCGCCTTTCTGATGCAGGCGCTGGACGACCTGAACTGGGTCGGCTTCTATCTCCAGCGTCAGCCCGGGACGCTGATCCTCGGCCCCTTCCAGGGCCTGCCCGCCTGCAACCCGATTCCGTTTTCGAAGGGCGTCTGTGGTGCCGCCGCACGCTCGCGCCAGACCCAGCGCGTCGACGACGTCCACGCCGTCCCGGATCATATCGCCTGCGACGCCGCCTCACGTTCCGAACTGGTGGTGCCGATTGTCGTCGGCGAAGACCTCTGGGGGGTGCTGGATATCGACAGCCCGCTGCCCGCGCGCTTCAGCCGCGAGGACCAGGCCGGCATCGAACGCCTATGTCGAGTGTTCGGCGCCGCCAGCGACCTGGCGAACACCCCGGCTACCTGAGATCGCTCGCCATCCTCCTGCCTGGCAAGACAGCCGGTCTCAATCCAGGAAGACGCCCAGTTCGTCGTCCGAGCGCACCAGCTGCAGAATAGCCTCGTAGAGCGCCAACAGGTCCAGTGCCAAAGGCCGACGAACCTCCCGCGGCATCTCGCCCAGGGCGTGCTCCTCCCGGCGCCCGCTGGCGATGTTCTGGTAGAGTCCGATCGCCAGGTGCACGGCAGCGGCATACGGCGAGAAAGGCACGGCATCCAGAGGCTTGTCCTGGTAGGTCAGCGCATTGCAGATGGTCTCCGGGAAGCGCCAGCGGCGGCCCAGCTCGGCGCCCACTTCACTGAACGTGTAACCGAATCGATTGGCTTCCAGCTCGGTGCGGGGGGCCCCCTGGGCCACCAGCGCATCGATGCGCTGCATGACATCCGGATGGGCGATATGCATCAAGGCGGACCCCACGTGATGCAGGATGCCGCAGGTAAATGCCGTTTCCGGTGCCAGATCATCCAACTGGCTATGACGAACGATCGTGCGACTGAGGTTGGCGACCATGAATGACTCGCGCCAGAATGCCTTACGATCGAGTCCGGGCACTTCCTTGAGCATGCCGACCATGCCAGAAGCGATGACGAGCGTGCGCACGCGATCGAAACCCAGCAACAGCAAGGCATCGTCGATCGTCGCCACATTGCGCCCCACGCCGTATCTCACCGAGTTGGCGGAGCGCAGCAGCTTGAGGCTCAGGCTGGGATCCTTGTGGATGGTGGCCGACACCCGATGAATGCTGATCCTGTCGTTATCAAGGCTGGCGATCAGTTCGCCAACCACGGCGGGTACGCTAGGTAACTGATGGATGTGCTCGAAAAGCGAATTCAGTGACATGTTCCACTCCTGCTGTCCTCCCATGTTATCTATCGTCCGGCCAAAAGTCGTGAGGCCGGGGTCAGAATAGGCCTGCCACGATTCGCACCGACAAAAAAATCCCGCCGGAGAACCGGCGGGAAGGTCGCCGCCCAGGCGACAGCAATCATCACTATGAGATATCGGTCTCTACCCTCAGCTCTTCTGCCAGGATTTCACCATCTCGTCGTAGGGTACGGTCTTGCCTTGCGGCTTTTCGTTGTCGAGCTTGGGCTTGGGCGCGCCGGGCTGATCCAGCCAGTATTGCGCATCGCGCGGCTCGTTCAGCTTGGGCCCGCATTTTGGCTGGACATTGGCCCGCTCGAGACGCTCCATCATCCGGTCCTGAGCATCCGCCAGTCCATCCAGGGCTTGCTGCGCACTGGTCTCGCCACTGACCGCCTGGGAAATGTACTGCCACCACAGCTGGGCCAGCTTGGGATAGTCCGGCACGTTGGTGCCGGTCGGCGACCACTGCAGACGCGCCGGGCTGCGGTAGAACTCGACCAGACCACCCAGCTTCGGTGCGGCATCGGTCATCGCCTGGGAGCGAATGTCGGACTCACGGATCGGCGTCAGTCCCACCAGCGTCTTCTGCAGCGAGACCGTCTTCGAGGTCACGAACTGGGCATAGAGCCAGGCGGCGAGTCGATTCTTTTCAGGCGTCGAATTCATGAAGGTCCAGGAACCCACGTCCTGGTAGCCCTTCTTCATGCCATCCTCCCAGTACGGACCCACCGGTGACGGCGCCATCCGCCACTTGGGCGTGCCATCCTCGTTGACCACCGGCAGACCCGGCTGGGTCATGTCGGCGGTAAACGCCGTGTACCAGAAGATCTGCTGGGCGACATTGCCCTGTGCCGGTACCGGCCCCGCTTCCGAGAACGTCATGCCCTGGGCTTCCGGTGGCGCATAGGCGTGCAGCCAGTCGATGTACTTCTGGGTCGCGAAGACTGCGGCCGGGCCGTTGGTGGCGCCGCCGCGGGTGATATTCGAGCCCACCGGCCGACAATCCTCGACCCGAATCCCCCACTCGTCCACTGGCAGGCCGTTGGGAATCCCCTTGTCGCCGGCCCCGGCCATGGAGAACCAGGCATCGGTAAAGCGCCAGCCCAGCGAGGGATCCTTCTTGCCGTAATCCATGTGGCCATAGACACGCTGGCCGTCGATGTCATGGACGTCGTTGGTGAAGAAGTCGGCGATATCCTCATAGGCCGACCAGTTCACCGGCACGCCCAATTCGTAACCGTATTTTTCCTTGAATCGCGCCTTGAGATCGGGATCGTCGAACCAGTCGGCGCGGAACCAGTAGAGGTTGGCGAACTGCTGGTCGGGCAGTTGGTAGACCTTGCCATCCGGTCCGGTGGTGAAGGAGAGCCCGATGAAATCATCCAGATCCAGCGTCGGCGAGGTCACCTCGGCGGCATCCCCGGCGATCATGTCGGAAATCGGCACCACCTTGCCGTAGCGGAAATGGGTACCGATCAGGTCGGAATCGTTGACGTACGCATCGTAGATGTTGCGACCGGACTGCATCTGGGTCTGCAGCTTCTCGATCACGTCCCCTTCCTGAATCAGGTCGTGCTTCAGCTGGATGCCGGTAATCTCGCTGAAGGCGCGGGCCAGGACCTCGGATTCGTACTTGTGGGTGGTGAGCGTCTCCGAGACGACATTGATCTGCATGCCACGGAACGGTTTGGCAGCGTCGATGTACCACTGCATCTCGGCCATCTGCTGCTCGGGTGTGAGCGTCGAGGTCTTGAACTCGTCACTCAGCCAGCGTTTGGCGGCATCCTGATACTGGTCGGCGATCGCCGTCCCCGAGACGGCCATCAGCCCTGCAAGGCCGACTCCGATGCCGATGCCCAGTGGCGTCCGGCGTCGCGATCTGGCGTGCTTGATATCGAACATAGCGTTAACCCTCGTTGTTATGCTGCATTTCCTGTCTTGGCGCTATCCGAAGAGCAATGATCCCTGGTCGATGCGTTACCCCCATTTCATGATGATTGCCATGCCTGCCACGCAGATCGCCGTCGCGATCCAGAGCGGCCAATCGGTCAATGCCAGGACCAGCAAATGGCCATATGCCGCCGCCAGCAGACCAATGAACAGCCGATCGCCCCGAGACGTGGAGATCGGCAGAAAGCCCTTGCGATCCCGCCCGGGCGACACGGTCTGCCAGACCGTCATCGCGACCAGCAGTGCCGCGATTCCGGCGAAGAACAGTGCCGTCGGTAGTGTCCACGCCATCCAACCCATGGTGACTCTCCCTCTCTCTGGACTAACGGATCAGACGCGCCCCAGGGCAAAACCCTTGGCGACGTGGTTGCGCACGAAGTAGATCACCGCGATACCGGGCAACAACGCGACCACCCCGGCCGCCGCCAGCACGCCCCAATCGATACCCGAGGCCGAGACCGTTCGGGTCATCTGCGCCACGATCGGCTTGGCATCGACCGAGGTCAGCGTCCGCGCCAGCAACAGTTCGACCCACGAGAACATGAAACAGAAGAACGCCGTGACACCGATGCCGGGCCGAATCATCGGCAGGAAGATCCGGATGAAGAACTTGGGAAAGGTGTAACCGTCGATATAGGCGGTCTCGTCGATCTCCTTGGGCACCGACGACATGAAGCCCTCGAGAATCCAGACCGCCAGCGGCACGTTGAACAGGCAGTGGGCCAGCGCCACCGCGATCGGCGTGTCGAACAACCCCACCGCCGAGTAGAGCTGGAAGAATGGCAGCAGGAACACCGCCGGTGGTGCCATCCGGTTGGTCAGCAGCCAGAAGAACATGTGCCTGTCGCCCAGGAAGCGATAGCGCGAGAACGCATAGGCCGCCGGCAACGCCACCAGCAGCGAAATCAGCATGTTCATCGAGACATAGCTGAGGGAGTTCAGGTAGCTCATGTACCAGGTCGGCTCGGTGAAGATGACCCGGTAGTTGTCCAGCGTCGGCGCCGCGGGCCAGAGCGACAGCCCGCCGAGAATTTCCCGGTTCGACTTGAACGACATGTTGACCAGCCAGTAGATCGGCACCAGCACGAACAGCAGATAGACCAGCATCACCAGGCTCTTGCGCAATCTCATGGCGGCGTCATCCCTTGTCGTCGTTGTGGGTCATGGCGGTGTAGAACACCCAGGTCACCAGCAGAATGATCAGGAAGTAGATCAGCGAGAAGGCCGCGGCCCGGCCCAGATCGAACTGGCCCAGCGCCATCTGGGTCAGCGTCTGGCTGAGGAAGGTCGTGGCGGTCCCCGGCCCGCCACCGGTGAGCACGAACGGCTCGGTGTAGATCATGAAACTGTCCATGAAGCGCAGCATCACCGCGATCAACAGCACGTTCTTGAGCTTGGGCAATTGAATGAATCGAAACACCGCCCAGTGCGAGGCACGGTCGATCCTCGCCGCCTGGTAGTAGACGTCAGGGATCGAGCGCAGGCCGGAATAGCACAGCAGTGCCACCAGCGACGTCCAGTGCCAGACATCCATCACCAGCACGGTGATCCAGGCGTCCCGCGGGTTGGAGGCGTAGTTGTAGTCGAGTCCCAGGCTGTTGAGGATCCAGCCATACAGGCCGATGTCCTCCCGCCCGATGATCTGCCAGATCGTCCCCACCACATTCCACGGCACCAGCAACGGCAGTGACAGCAGAATCAGACTGAACGGCACGCCCAGTCCCCGCCGCGGCATCGATAGCGCCACGACGATGCCCAGTGGCACCTCGATGGCCAGGACGCAGAAGGAGTAGATGAACTGACGCACCAGCGAGTCATGCAGCCTCGGATCCGCCAGGATCTCCCGATACCACTCGGTGCCCACGAAGTAGCGCGTGCTCGGGTCGAAGATGTCCTGCACCGAATAGTTGACCACCGTCATCATCGGGATGATGGCGCTGAAGGCCACCAGCACGAATACCGGCAGGACCAGCCACCAGGCCTTGTTGTTATAGGTCTTCATCAGCCGCCTCCAACAGATGATCATCGATATAGAAGCGCTGCCAGGCTTCGGGGAAATGGAGGCCGATACGCCCATCAGGCACGGCCGCCTCCTCCTCCAGCCGAACCTTGATCACCGGCGCCAACGGCGTATCGAGTCGCACGTCGACGATCTTGAAGGTGCCCTGATCCTGGACCAGGTCGACGTAGCCGTGCAGGTCGGCATCGTCGGCCGCCACCAGTTGCACGAACTCCGGCCGGATGCCCAACTGCAGGCGCCCCTCCGGGCGCTGCCGAAGCCGGGCGACGACCGCGTCGGGCACCGCCAGCGCACGGCCTTCGAACTCCACGCCCGACGTGCCCAGCGCGATATCGAGCAGATTCATGCCGGGGCTGCCGATGAAGTAACCGACGAAGGTGTGTTGCGGATTCTCGAACAGCTCTCGCGGAGTGCCGAACTGCACGATCTGGCCTTCGTACATCACCGCGATCTTGTCGGCGAAGGTGGACGCCTCCAACTGGTCATGGGTGACATAGACCATCGTCACGTTGAAGCGCTGATGGATCTCCTTGAGCTTGCGCCGCAGGCGCCACTTGAGCTGCGGATCGATCACCGTCAACGGCTCGTCGAACAGGATCGCCGCCACGTCGTCACGCACCAGGCCGCGCCCCATCGACACCTTCTGCTTCTCGTCCGCCGTCAGATTCTGCGCCTTGCGATTCAATAGCGGCTCGATCTCCAGCGCCTCGGCCACCTCTCTCACCCGAGCATCGATGCGCTCCCGGGGTTGCCCCTGGTTGCGCAGCGGAAACGCCAGGTTGTCGTGAACGGTCATGGTGTCGTAGACCACCGGGAACTGAAAAACCTGGGCGATGTTGCGCTGCTGCGGGGTGAGATCGTTGACCGACTTGCCGTCGTAGAGCACCCGCCCCTCCGAGGGCACCAGCAGGCCGGATATGATGTTGAGCAGCGTGCTCTTGCCGCATCCCGAGGGCCCCAGCAGCGCGTAGGCCCCGCCCTGCTCCCAGACGTGGTCCATCGGCCGGAGTGCGTAGTCGGCCGGATTCGAGGGCGCGCCGTGATAGCTATGGGCCAGTTGTTCCAGACGGATTTCGGCCATCTAGTGGTCTCCTCGCCCGTCGGGCACTGTCGATCGCGGTGAAGGAGGTGACAACACCAGGTCGCCTCCCGGCTCGAACACGAAGAGCTGGCGAAAAGAGGCGTGAACCTCCAGCGCCTGATCCACGCCGAATTCATGAATCCCGATCAGGTGCGCAACCAGATCGATTCGCTCGTGCGACAGGTGCAGGAAGGTCTCGGAGCCGCTGATTTCCGCCACCCGCAAGATCGTTGGCAAACGCAAGGCCGGCTCCGTGAGCGGCTCCAGCGACCAGTGATGGGGCCGGATGCCGATCTGGTAGTCGCCTTCGGACAGCGACTTCCAGACCGCGGGCAGCGGTTGGCGCTGATCGGCGATACGGCATTCGCCGGCCTGGATCGTCATCGGCATCAGGTTGATGGGAGGCTCGCCGAACAGCGTCGCCGCCTCACGATTACGCGGATGGCGATAGACCTCGTCGCCGGGGCCACTCTGGACGATCCGCCCCTGGTGGAGCAGCGTCGTCGTGCCTCCCAGCGCCAGCGCCTCGGCCGGTTCGGTGGTGGCGTAGACCGCGATGGTATTGCGCGACTCGAACAGCTTGCGCATCTCCACCCGCAGCGCCTCCCGCAGCTTGTAGTCGAGATTGACCAGAGGCTCGTCGAACAGCACCAGGTCCGCTTCCTTGACCAGCGCCCTGGCCATCGCCGTGCGCTGCTGCTGCCCGCCGGAGAGTTCCTGCGGGTAGCGTCCCAGCAGTTGCTGAATTCCCAGCATCGCCGCGGTCTCCTCGACCCGACGGGTAATCTCCTGTCGCGAGACCCTGGCCTGCTTGAGTGGCGAGGCGATGTTGTCGAAGACCGTGAGCGTCGGATAGTTGATGAACTGCTGATAGACCATCGAGACATTGCGCTGGCGAACCGGCAAGTGGGTCACGTCACGGCCATCGAGATAGACCCTGCCGTGATCGGGCCTGTCCAGCCCGGCCATCAGCCGCATCAATGTGGTCTTGCCCGCCAGCGTGTGCCCCAGCAGCACATTGAATGACCCCGGTTCCAACGTCAGGCTGGCATCACTGATATAGGTCTCGCCTCGCACCGACAGTGTCACGTTGTCGAGTTGTAATGACATGAGTGGCACCGTTCCCTTTTTTCTCTTTCGAGCATCGTAGAACACTCGTTCCATAAAGCTATACGACGAAAAAAGCAGACGGTATCGATGTCAGAGACACATGCACAATCACATGATTTTAAATGGATTTATGGCATTAAAACCTTAGTCTTAACCACTAATGTCCAACACTCTGGGCAAGTTTCGAGATGGTAATGCAGCTGAAAAAGGTGTTTTTTCGGCAAGATTTGTTCGAAAACCAACATGGCCGTGGGTGAGAAGACGCGGATGCCGATGGCGGAGCGCGCCAAAATTGCGGAAACAAAAAACCGCCGGGAGCGGTTTGGGACGCCTCGGGCGGCCCGAAGGATGGCAGGCAACAAAAAACCCGAGCCGAGGCTCGGGTTTCGAATCTGGTAGGACCAAGCGGATTTGAACCGCTGACCTCCACGATGTCAACGTGGCGCTCTAACCAACTGAGCTATGGTCCTGAATGGCGTTGGCACGATGCTGAAAACAGACTGGTAGGACCGAGCGGATTTGAACCGCTGACCTCCACGATGTCAACGTGGCGCTCTAACCAACTGAGCTACGGTCCTGCATCGATGACGGCGGGCTCGCCGTGACAACGGATGCGAATTTTACCCAGGCGGGCGCGGAATGCAACCCTCTCTGCCTAAAAAAATCACGCCAACTGCCTGTCGCGCCGAGACAATTCCTTTGCGATTATCGCTGGCACGGGGCCTTCCCTCAGGTGAAATCAGCTCTCACATCCAACAACGCGGCGATTTCCGCCGTTCAGGACACCGCCCTCGATGCCCCCTTCCCGCTCGCCACGATCACGGCCCCGCCGAAGTCGCTGATTGCCATTGCCCGGAGCGGGACACTTCACCCCCCGCGCCATACCGATCCCGATCCCGATCCCGATCCCGATCCCGATCCCGATCCCGATCCCGATCCCGATCCCGATCAGCATGAGTATCTGGCCTCTTGGCCGCCGGAAGAAAACCGGCGCCATCCGGCCAATGCCATTCGACGAACCTGGCTAATATCGTCGCGAAGCATCGGACTACCGGCAATCTCGCAGGGTGACATCGAACCGAAGGTTTCGCCCCGACCACCTAGACCATGGTCGTAGTCATGAACGGCCCGTTACCGCCTCCCGAGGCAACGGCAAGGCATTCAGCTTTGATAGACTGGCTTCTCGAATCAGTTAAAGAATCGTCAACGGAACGCGGCAGGAAACCACCATGACACAGCAGGAACGTCACGAAGCCATCGTCGAGCTGGTCAAGCGGCAAGGCTATGCCTCGATCGAGCAGCTCGCCAAAGACTTCGACGTCACGCCCCAGACGGTGCGCCGCGATCTCAACCAACTGGCGGAAGAGGGCATCGTCAAGCGCGTCCATGGAGGCGCCGGCCTGGAATCGAGTACCGTCAACACTGCCTATCACACCCGCAAGACGTTGAATTTGGACGCCAAGCGCCGGATAGCCGAAATGCTGGCGAGCCATATTCCCGACTCGTCGTCGTTGTTCATCAACATCGGCACCAGCAATGAATTCATCGCCGAAGCGCTGTGCCAGCACAGTGGGCTCGAGGTCATCACCAACAATCTCAACGTGGCGGCCATTCTGCAGCACAAGACCGACTTCAACGTCATCGTCGCCGGCGGCCAGGTTCGCTCTCGCGACGGCGGAATCATTGGTGAAGCCACCATCGATTTCATCAATCAGTTCAAGGTCGACTACGGCATCATCGGTATCAGCGGCATCGATGGCGATGGTTCGCTACTGGAATTCGACTATCAGGAGGTCCGCGTTGCACAAGCCATCCTGCGCAACTCCCGTCAGGTCTTCCTGGCGGCGGATCATTCGAAATTTCACCGCAATGCCGTGGTACGCCAGGGCAACCTCAGCCAGATCAATGCCTTTTTCACCGACCGGCAGCCGCCCGATGGACTGCGTCGGCTGATGCGGGAGCACGACGTGGCGCTCTACGTCGCCGACCCTTCGATATCCGCGGACATCGAGCCCCTGCCCGCCCACGCGGGCTGATGTCCGATAACCCATGCAACGACCGGCCATGTGCCGGCTTCGTTCCCTCCCGACGACGGATAGCCTCCACGCCTCCCCTTTTGGTCGAGGAAACTCCCCACAGCCATTGATGTTCGGAAATGATTAGTCTATGTTCGCAATCGAACATAACCAATCATCACCTTCCCGGAGGGCGGTATGGCCTCAACGACACAGCGTCACGTCCATGACCTCATCGTCGTCGGTGGCGGCATCAATGGCACCGGCATCGCCAACGACGCCGCCGGCCGGGGGCTGTCCGTGTTGCTGTGCGAACAAGCGGATCTGGCCAGCGCCACCTCCTCCGCCAGCAGCAAGCTGATCCACGGAGGGTTGCGCTATCTCGAGCACCGCGAATTTCGCCTGGTGCGCGAAGCGCTGAAGGAACGCGAGGTGATGCTGCGCAAGGCACCGCACATCGTCTGGCCATTGCGCTTCATCCTGCCCCATCAACCGCACCTGCGGCCTGGCTGGATGCTTCGCGCAGGGCTCTTTCTCTACGATCATCTCAGCCACCGCGACAGCCTGCCCAACGCCAAGCGCCTGCGATTCGGTTCGGAAAGCCCGCTGGTACCGACGATCAAGCGCGGATTCGAGTACTCCGACTGCTGGGTGGACGATGCCCGACTGGTGGTGCTCAACGCGATCCAGGCACGGGAGAAAGGCGCCGACATCCGGGTCCGCACGCGTTGCGTCGAGGCTCGCGAGGAGCAGGGAGAGTGGGTGGTGATTCTCGAGGACCTGGACAGCGGGCAGCGCCAGGAACAGCGGAGCAAGGTGCTGGTCAACGCCGCCGGCCCCTGGGTGGAGTCTTTCGTCAAGGGCAATGCCAAGCGCGACTCGCGCTACGGCATCCGCATGATTCAGGGCAGCCACCTGATAGTGCCGCGCCTCAACGATGACGACCGTGCCTACATTTTGCAGAATCGCGACGGCCGTATCGTCTTCGTGCTGCCCTACCAGCAGCGCTACAGCCTGATCGGCACCACCGATCGCCGCTATCAGGGCGACCCCGCCCAGGTCGCCATCAATGACGAGGAGATCGATTATCTGCTCGACGTGCTCAACGCGCACTTCGTCAGGCAGCTCGGTCGCGAGGACGTGGTCGCGACCTATGCCGGCGTACGCCCGCTGTGCGACGACGAATCAGAGAACCCCTCGGCCATGACCCGGGACTATACCCTCGACCTCGATAGGCACGGCGCGCCAATGCTGTCGATCTTCGGCGGCAAGATCACGACTTACCGCAAGCTCGCCGAGGCGGCCATGCGTAAACTCGAGCCATTGCTGCCTGCCATGGGCCAACCGTGGACAGCCGATGCTCGGCTGCCCGGCGGTGACATCGAGTCGCGCCAGACATTTGCCGATCGACTCGTGGATGAATATCCGTTTCTCGGCCGAGAGCGAGCCGAACGATTCGCTTCCAGCTATGGCTCGCTGTGTCTCGGCTTCCTCAAGGACACGCAGAGCCAGGAGGATCTTGGCCAGCATTTCGGCGGCGGTCTCACCCGCGCCGAAGTCGACTATCTGATCGAGCAAGAGTGGGCACGCACCAGCGATGACATCCTGTGGCGACGCAGCAAGCTGGGTCTTCGCCTGTCCAGTGACGAGCAGCAGACGCTGTCGCGCTACCTCGACCAGCACCCAATCGCCGGTCACTCAGGTCCACTATCCAAAGTCTCATGAGGAATTAGCTGCCAGGAGGTTGCCGGGAAGCGATACTGCCATGGGTACGAGCCGCGTTTCTGCTACGCTTGGCCCTGCATGGCGTCCTACCCCGACACAAGGAATTCCCCCTTGCTGCAACTCCTGTTTAGCTGTCTCGGCTGCCTCGCGCTGCTGGTCACCCTGGCGCCTTACATGCGGATTCGCCACTGGACCGTTCGCAGTTTCGATTTCCCGCTTCTCCAGATTGCCATCGCCGCCACCGCGTTAGCACTGATTCAACTCGCGTTCGAACCCGTGCTCTGGTGGCATTGGGCCGGCGTCGCCGCCAGCGTGACCGCGGCGGTCATCCAGTGGGCGCGCATCTATCCATGGACCCCGCTGGCACGCTGCACGGTGGTCAAGTCCAATGCTCAGGCGCCGGAACACGAACTCAAGCTGCTCGTCTCCAACGTACTGACCCCCAATCGCCAGGCATCGAAGTTGATCGACCTGGTCCACGAACACGACCCCGACATCCTGCTGACGCTGGAGTCCGATCAGTGGTGGGGGGATCAACTGGATGCCGCCATCGGCGAGTCGATGGCGGAAGCGGTGCGTGTCCCCCTCGACAATCTCTACGGAATGCATCTCTATTCCCGTCTGCCGCTGGAAGATGTCGAGGTCAAGTGGCTGATCCAGGACGATATCCCCTCGATTCATGCCTGGGTAAGGCTGAAGGATGGCAGCCGTATTCGTTTCCACGCCCTGCATCCGCGGCCGCCCGCCCCATCGGAAAGCGATGAGTCACTGTGGCGCGACGCGGAACTGCTGCTGGTTGGCCAGACCATTGCAGAGCGCAGTGACCCCACCGTCGTTGCCGGAGATCTCAACGACGTCGCCTGGTCACCGACGACGAAACTGTTCTGCAAGATCAGCGGCATGCTCGATCTTCGCCGCGGCCGCGGCCAGTACAGTACCTTCCACGCCAAATATCCGATGCTGCGCTGGCCGCTGGATCACGTCTTCGTCACCGAGCACTTCACCCTCGTCCACATGGAACGGCTGCCGGAAGTGGGATCCGATCACTTCCCCATATTGGTAACGCTGCGCCACAACCCTACCCGGGCGTCCGAGAACGAGCCCGAGAAAGCCGATAGCGAGGAGCGGGAGGATGCAGAGGAGACGATCGAGGAAGCCCAGGATCGTCATGGCGAGAAGCCGGTCTGAACTGCTTCGGCTGCGGCTATCCACGCTTGACCACAACGCCACCCGACCGGGTGGCGCTGTGGTATCGGCCTCCGACTGGAACCGTTGATTCAGGAATCTGGCGACAGCTGGCGATCGGGAGGAAGCGCAGGCGCTACTCCGGGATTCCTCCCTCGGTCAGCTTGGCCGGATCGAGCAGGCGTTCCAGTTCCTGGCGCGATAGATCGGTCTCCTCCTCGGCCACATCGATGATCGGCCGCCCTGCCTGATAGGCTTTCTTGGCGACCGCTGCTGCCGCGTCGTAGCCGATCACCGAGTTGAGTGCGGTAACCAGAATCGGGTTCTTCGACAGCGGGCCCTCGATGTTGTCGCGACGCACATTGAACGTGGCGATGGCGCGGTCCGCCAGCAGCCGGCTCACATTGGCCAGCAGCTTGATCGAGCCCAGCAGGTTGTGCGCGATCAGTGGCAACATCACATTGAGCTGGAAGTTGCCGCTCTGTCCGCCAACGGTAATGGCTGCATCGTTGCCGATGACCTGAGCGGCAACCTGGGCCGCGGACTCCGGAATTACCGGATTGACCTTGCCCGGCATGATCGAACTGCCCGGCTGCAGGGCCTCCAGCTCGATCTCGCCCAACCCACCCAAGGGGCCGGAATTCATCCAGCGCAGGTCGTTGGCGATCTTCATCACCGCGACGGCATAGGCCTTGAGATGGCCAGAGAGTTCCACCGCCGTATCCTGGGAAGCCAGGCTGGCAAAGAAGCTGTCGTTGGGCCGAAAGTCGAGGTGGGTATCGCTGGCAAGGCGCGCTGCCACTTTCTCGGCAAAATCGGGATGGGCATTGACGCCGGTGCCGACGGCCGTGCCACCGAGTGCCAGGCGAGTCACTCGCTTGAGCCCGTCTTCCAGGCGATCTATCGACTGCCCGATCTGGCTGGACCAGCCGCCGAGTTCCTGGCTCAGGCGAACCGGCATCGCATCCATCAGATGGGTGCGCCCGGTCTTGACCACGTCGTCGACCTCCTTCGCCTTGTCGTCGATGGTCGCCCGCAGATAATGGAGCGCCGGCAGCAGGCGCTCGCGAACCTGTGTCGCCGCGGCGAGGTGGATGGCCGTGGGGATCACGTCGTTGCTCGACTGCCCCATGTTGACGTGATCGTTGGGGCGGACCTCGAGGCCCTCCCGACTGGCGAGGTGAGAGATCACCTCGTTGACGTTCATATTGGTCGACGTGCCCGACCCCGTCTGGAACACATCGATCGGAAACTGATCGGCGTGCTTGCCATCGATGATCTCGTCGGCTGCCGTCGCGATGGCCTTCGCCCGGTCATCGTCCAGCAACTCGAGCTCCCGATTGACCTCTGCGGCGGCGCGCTTGATATGGGCGACCGCGGCGATGAAAGCCGAAGGCAACGGTTGGCCGCTGATCGGGAAATTGTTGATGGCACGCTGGGTCTGCGCGCCGTAGCGCGCACTGGCGGGTACCTCGAGCTCGCCCATGCTGTCACGTTCGATACGCTGTTGAGTCATGACTTCCTCCTGACGATGGCGGATGAACACCGGTGAAATGTGGCAACGCCGCCGCGTGGCGGCGACGGCGCTGCCAGGGACTCACTCAAGACTAGCAGGCCCTGCGCCGGTTGCTGCGGCCATCGCCCCCGCTTGGCGGATGCCAGAGACCCGAGCACGATCCGCGAGACGAAACCGCCCGCGCCGAGAGGGCGCGGGCGGTGAGAGGTTCCAACGGAGGGTGTCTGGCCGTGGGTCAATCGAAGTCGATGATCTGGCGGATCGCCTCCCCGCTGGCCAGACGGTCGAAACCGAGGTTGATCTCGTCCAGTTTCAGACGGTGGGTCAGCAGCTTCTCTACCGGCAGCCGGCCAGCACGGTAGAGCGCGATATACTCCGGCACGTCCAGCGACGGCACGTGCCCGCCCAGGTAGGAGCCCTTGAGCGTGCGCTCTTCGGCGACCATCCGAGTGGGGCTGATGGCGAAACGCACGTCCGGATGCGGTAGCCCCGAGGTCACCGTGGTGCCGCCGCGGGCGGTACACTCGTAGGCGAACTCAAGCGCCTTGGAGACACCGGCGAACTCGGCGGCGATATCCACCCCGCCGCCGCTGATCTCGCGCACCTGCTCGATGGCATCGGCATCGCCGCTGTTGACTACATGGGTGGCGCCCATCGCCTTGGCGGTCTCCAGCTTGTCGGGGGCGATGTCGGCGGCGATCACATGGCGGGCGCCGCCCCCGGCAGCCCCCATCACCGCCGCCAGACCGACCCCGCCGAGCCCGACCACCAGCACCGACTGCCCCAGACGCAGGCCGGCGGTATGGACCACCGCACCGACCCCAGTGAGCACGGCGCAGCCGAACAGCGCGGCGATATGGAACGGCAGATCGGCGTCGATCCGCGTCAGCGACCGCCGCGAGGCCACCGCATACTCGGCGAAGCCGGAGACGCCGATATGGTGATAGATCTTCTGCCCGCCCTTGTGCAGGCGCATGCCACCTCCCAGCAGGTGCCCGGCGCCATTGGCCACCTGCCCCGGCGCGCACAGCGCCGCGCGTCCCGAGAGACAGGAGGGGCAGCCCCCGCAGCTGGGCGCGAACGAGAACACCACGTGGTCGCCGGGCGCGAGATCCTCGACGCCATCACCGACCTCGACCACCTCGCCGGCAGCCTCGTGCCCCAGCACCATCGGCAGTGGCCGCGGCCGATCGCCGTTGATGGTGGAGAGATCCGAGTGGCACAGCCCGGCGGCGCGCATCCGTACCAGCACCTCGCCGCGCCCGGGCGGGTCGAGCTCGACCTCCTCGATCGACAGCGGCTGCGACTCCCGGTACGGGCGGGGCTTCTGCATTTCGTGGATCACGGCTGCATGCATTTTCATCGCGACTTCCCTATTCACAGTGGATCGATCCGGCACGCCTCATCGCATCGGATCCGGTTGGCATTCGAGTGCCAGGCGCAGTGCTCGGTATTTCAGGCCCGGTACTCAGCGTTTCAGGCGTAGTACTCGGTCTCTCAGGCGTAGTACTCGGGCGCATGACGGAAGGTCGGCCACGCTTCCGGGTCGTGCCCGGTGACCACCAGTGCCCCGGTCTTCTCGGCCAGCGCGTGCAGCTTGCGCACGGAGCGCACCGTATCCACCGTCGACGCAAGAAAGCCCGGCAGCGCCTTCTCATCCCAGTGATCGGTGGTGTAGGCCGCATCCACCGCCAGCAGCACCGGACCGGTCTCGGGTAGCTGGAGCAGGAAGCTGGCATGGCCGGGGGCGTGCCCAGGAGTGAAGACGAAGCGGATGCTACCGTCGCCAAAGACGTCGTAACCGTCGTCGCCATCCTCGAGCAGATGCCACTTCAGTCCGGGGCGATCGAAATCGGCGCGGATATAGCCACCGGCGGAGAACCAGTCCGGCGCCATCGCATACTCGTATTCGCATCGCCGCACGATATGCGTGGCATTGGGAAAGCGGCCGGTCGCCCCGGTGTGATCCAGATGCAGATGGCTGTGCAGGACATAACGAACGTCCTCGGGCTCGATGCCGAAGTTCTTCAGTGCCTGGACGCAACCCTCCTCCTCACGCATTACGGGCCAATAGACCGCAGTGATGTCGCCCCAGTGCTTCTCGGGATCGCTGGCGCACTCGACGGCACAGCCACCATCGATGACGACGTTCCCCTCCGGGTGCGTAATCAAATACCAGGGTACGGGGATCTCGTACTCATCCAGCCCCGCATTCATCTTGATATTGCACACCCGGCACTTGAGCGTGCCGGTCTGGAACATGTAAAGACGTGGGGTAGTCATGACGCACTCCTGGTTTGACCAAATGAAGACGACATTGCCACTGACCGCGGTGCGAGCACGGCGGAGGGTTTTGATACTCGCGAGCGGCATCGACGCTCGCAGCCGGGCGACCGGACGTGTCAGAGTAGGACAAGGCCAAACGGCGTGACCAGCGGACTTTGGTCCCAGGCAGCAGCCCCCGCCTCAGGCCAGTCCAGGCCGGTCACGCCCGCTCTCAGCACACTCACCGAGGAGTCCCAGCCATGTGGCATCGTCAGCCATTCACGCTCACCGCACGCCCGCGCGGCTTTCATCTGGTCACCGACGAGGTCCTGGCGGCCCTGCCACGGCTGGCCGAGATCCGTACCGGCCTGCTCCATCTCCAACTGATGCACACTTCGGCCTCGCTGACCCTGAACGAGAACGCCGACCCCGACGTGCGCCATGACATGGCGCTGTTCGCCGCCCGGATCGCCCCCGAGCGGCTCGATGGCCTGCGCCACACCCTCGAGGGCCCCGATGACATGCCCGCCCACGTGCTGGCCAGCCTGTTTGGCACCCAACTGACCGTGGCCGTGGACAATGGCCGCCTGCTCACCGGCACCTGGCAGGGCATCTGGCTCGGCGAGCACCGCCAGCACGGCGGCGCGCGCCGGATCACCGCCACCCTGACGGGCGAGTGACGACCGCCGCGCTAGCACCTCAGTGCGAGTGCCGTGGCACCTCGGCGCCGCGACAGCCGCGCAGGAAGTCGAAGTCACAGCCCTCGTCGGCCTGCAGCACGCGCTCGATATAGAGCTGGCGATAGCCGCCGCTGGTGGCGATCTGGCTCGATGCCGCGGTCGGGTCGGCCGCAGCCAGGCGCCGCGCGATCTCGGCGTCGTCGACCTCCAGCTCGAGCTTGCCGTTGTCGCAGTCCAGGCTGATCCAGTCGCCGTTCTCGACCGCCGCCAGCGGTCCGCCCGCTGCCGCCTCCGGGGCCACGTGGAGGACCACAGTGCCGTAGGCGGTACCGCTCATGCGGGCGTCCGAGATACGCACCATGTCGGTGATGCCCTGCTCGAGGATCTTGGGCGGCAGACCCATGTTGCCGACTTCCGCCATGCCGTGATAACCCCGCGGGCCGCAGTGCTTCAGGACCAGAATGTCGTTGGCCTCGACCTCGAGCTCGGGATCGTTGATGCGCGCCTTGTAGTCGTCGAAGTTCTCGAACACCACCGCGCGACCTCGGTGCTTCATCAGTTCGGGGCTGGCCGCGGAGGGCTTGAGCACCGCGCCGTTGGGCGCCAGGTTGCCGCGCAGGATGCAGATGCCGCCGTCCTCGCGCAGCGGCTTGTCCAGCGGGCGAATCACCTCGTCGTTGTAGTGCGGGGCATCCTGCACGTTTTCCCAGATCGTCCTGCCGTTGGCGGTCAGCGCGTCCTTGTGGGGCAGTCGGTCGGCTTCGCCCAGCCGGCGCAGCACGGCCGGCAGACCGCCGGCGTAATAGAACTCCTCCATCAGGAAGCGCCCAGAGGGCTGCAGGTCGACGATGGTCGGCGTGCCGCGACCGATTCGGGTCCAGTCGTCCAGTGGCAGGTCGACCCCGATACGCCCGGCGATCGCCTTGAGATGGATCACCGCATTGGTCGAGCCGCCAATGGCGGCATTGGTTCGTATCGCGTTCTCGAATGCAGCGCGGGTCAGTATCTTCGACAGTTTCAGGTCCTCGTCGACCATCTCGACGATGCGGTTGCCGGAGAGATGGGCGAGCACGTAGCGCCGGGAATCCACCGCCGGGATCGCGGCGTTGTGCGGCAGCGAGACCCCCAGCGACTCCGCCATGCAGGCCATGGTCGAGGCCGTGCCCATGGTGTTGCAGGTACCGGCCGAACGCGACATGCCGGCCTCGGCGGCCATGAAGTCATGAATCGATATCTTGCCGGCCTTGACCTCTTCGGAGAGTCTCCAGACCACGGTTCCCGACCCGATGTCCTTGCCCTCGTGCTTGCCGTTGAGCATCGGCCCGCCGGTCACCACGATTGTCGGAATGTCGCAGCTCGCCGCGCCCATCAGCAGCGCCGGGGTGGTCTTGTCGCAGCCCACCAGCAGCACCACGCCATCGATGGGATTGCCGCGAATCGCCTCCTCGACGTCCATGCTCGCCAGGTTGCGGGTGAACATCGCCGTGGGGCGCAGGTTGGACTCGCCGTTGGAGAACACCGGGAACTCCACCGGATAGCCGCCGGCCTCGAGCACGCCCTTCTTGACGTGTTCGGCGAGCTTGCGGAAGTGCGCATTGCAGGGCGTCAGCTCCGACCAGGTATTGCAGATGCCGATGATCGGTTTGCCCTGGAATTCGTGGTCCGGAATCCCCTGGTTCTTCATCCAGCTTCGGTACATGAAACCGTTCTTGTCGGCGGTACCGAACCACTGGGCCGAGCGCAGACGGCGCTTGTTGTGGGGTCTATCCGATGAATCGCTCATCTCTCTCTCCTCGAACCCTAGTCAGTGGATGACGGCCACGGCAGTCGTCCAGGATGTTGCCAACCGCCAGTCGGGCA
Organism: Salinicola sp. CR57; assembly: GCF_003206585.1. Classification (NCBI taxonomy): domain Bacteria; kingdom Pseudomonadati; phylum Pseudomonadota; class Gammaproteobacteria; order Oceanospirillales; family Halomonadaceae; genus Salinicola; species Salinicola sp. CR57. The sequence continues at coordinate 110,349 of NZ_PZJL01000006.1, read as the reverse complement.
GCGTCACAGCAGGGAAAACAGAAGCCATGCCAACCCGAACGACATCAGCGAAATACCGGTGGAGATCACCGTCCAGGTCTTGAGCATGGTCTTGGTATCGACACCGAGGAAGCGACCGACCAGCCAGAACCCGGAGTCGTTGACATGGGAATAGCCGATCGCGCCCGCGACGATCGCCACGGTGATGCAGGCGGCGGGCAGCCCGGCCAGGGCCGGATCGCCCAGCACAACCGGCGCCATGATCCCCGCTGCCGTAGTCCCCGCGACCGTTGCCGAACCCTGGGCGATCCGAATCACCGAGGCGATCACATAGCCGGCGAGGATCACCGGCAGGCCGAACGCCTGCAGGCTATCCGCCAGCGCATCGCCGATACCACTCGCCGTCAGCACCCCGCCGAACATGCCGCCGGCGCCGGTGATCAGGATGATGCTGCAGACCGGCGACAACGCCTGCTCGACGATCTCGTTGATCGAGTCCATCGCACCGCGCTCGCTGGACCGAATGACCAGCAGCCACATCGCGATACAGGTGCTGATCAGCAGCGCGATCGGCGTCTCGCCAATCACCATCAGCGCGGCGACCAACGGGTTGTCGCCATCGATGACGCCCCCCTGGTCCAGCGTCGACAGCCCGGTGTTGAGGAAGATCAGCGCCAGCGGCAGCAGCAGTACCAGCAGTACGGTGCCGAAGGCCGGGCGCTTCTCCGGCGGGATCTCCTCGCTCTCCCCACCCATCAGGTTGGGCACCGCCTGGAACGGCGAGCGATTGGCCAGGAGCAGCGACAGCCGATAACCCATCGCATACCAGGTCGGCAGCCCCACCAGCAGGGCGACGAACAGCACCTGGCCAATGTCGGCATGAAGAAACACGGCGGCCGCGACAGGGCCGGGATGCGGCGGCATCAACGCGTGCATGACCAGAAACGCCCCCGCGGCCGGAAGGCCATAGAGCAACAGCGACGCCTTCAGTTCGCGAGCCACCGAGTAGATCACCGGCAGCATTACCACGAAGGCCGCGTCGAGAAAGATCGGAAAACCGAACAGCAGACAGGCGATCGACAGCCCGAGGGGCGCCCGCCTGCTGCCGAAGAAGCGAATCAGCGTATCGGCCAGAACGCGCGCGCCGCCCGACACGGCGACGAGGCGGCCCAGTACGGCCCCGAACCCGATCAGCAACGCCACGTTGCCGAGCGTCTTGCCGAATCCTCCCAGCAGCGTCGGCAGCAGGTCGGCGACCGAAATGCCGGTCGCCAGCGCGGTGCCGATACTGACGATGACCAGGGCGAAGAAGGGATGCAGGCGCACCCGGATGATCAAGATCAGCAGAATCGTGATGGCGGCAACGGCAATCCCCAGCAAACCCATGGTGGGGAGACCGGCCGCCGCTTGTGTCGTGTCTTGCATGGCGTCCTCCTGACTCCTGCCACGGCTCCAGCCTGACACGCTCGCCGTGGGGTGCCGCTACGTTAGCGCCAAGATCCGATAACCAGGAAATGCCAAAATTCTGCGATATCGATATACATATGGTTATCGAAAGGCGCGTCTCGAGCGTGGCGTCCCGGGTTCATCACGCAAGGCGGTTCAGGCGACCCGACCAAAGTTGCAGTTTTCGCTCGACCGCCCCGTCAGCCACCAGCGCGACGCGTCTGCTTCCAGCGGTCGAACATGACCGCCAGCAGCAGAATCGCCCCGCGCACCAGATACTGGTAGAAGGTGGGCACGTTGAGCAGCCCCATGGCGTTCTGCACGCAGCCCATGATCAGCACCCCGACCAGCACCCCGGTGATGGAGGCGACGCCGCCGGAGAGCGAGACGCCACCCAGTACACAGGCCGAGATGACGGCCAGTTCCAGACCCTGCGACGTATTGGGATCGCCCAGCCCCATTCGCGAGGTGAGCAGAACGCCGGCGATACCCGCCACCAGCCCCTGGAGCGCAAATACCATGATCTTCAGGCGCCGCACGTTGACGCCCGCCAGGCTGGCCGCTTCCGAATTGCCCCCGGTCGCCAGTGTGTTGCGGCCGAATGCCGTCATGTTCAGAACGACACCGAAGACCAGGAAGCAGCCGATCATCGTCCACACCGGCAGCGTCAGCCCCAGGAACGATGCACTGCCGAGGTCGAAGAACCCCGGCACGGTGATCATTACCGCATCGCCGCCGGAGGTGATGTAGGCCAGGCCGCGCACGAACTCCATCGCCGCCAGGGTGGCGATCAGCGAGTTGATGCCGAAGCGGGCGACCACGAAGCCGTTGAAGGCGCCGACGGCGGCGCCCGCCGCGATCCCCACCAGCACGCCGATCGCCACGCTGCCGCTGGTGGATGTCACCATCGCCGCCACGACGCCGGAAAAGGCGACGATGGAGGCGACGGACAGGTCCACCTCCCCCAGCGCCAGCACCATCATCATGGTGGTGGCAATGGTGCCGATCAGCGTCACCGACAGCAGCAGGCCCACGATGTTGCGCCCGGTCAGGAAGTCCGGCACCAGCACCGAGAGGCCGATGAACAGCAGGATGAAGACGGCGATCAGCCCCGATGTGTCCAGCAGCGTTCGCAGCGGTTTGGGAAGTCCCCTGCGCCCTGCGGCGGGCAGCGTCGACTGGGCGGCAACTTTGTCGTTCATGTTGTCGAATCCTCTTGCGATTCAAGACTCTCGTGGAAATCCGTGGCCACTCTCAGGCCGGCAGCGCCAGGCCCAGCAGACGCTCGGGCGTCGCCTCTTCACGCGGGACGATGTCGATGAGTTCACCGTTCCGCATGACCCCGACGCGATCGCAGATGGAGCTGACCTCCGCCAGATCGCTGGAGATGACCAGCACGCCCTTGCCGCGCTCGGCAAGGTCGTAGAGCAGCGAGTAGATATCCCGGCGCGCGCCGACATCGATCCCGCGGGTCGGCTCGTCCATCACGAACAGGTCGATCTCCTCCGCCAGCCAGCGCGCCAGGATCACCTTCTGCTGGTTGCCGCCGGAGAGGTTGGCGATGGGGGTCTTGGGCCCCGGCGTCTTGATCCGCAGCTGGCGGATGTAGTCCTGGGTGTTGCGGGTCTCTCGCGCAGGGTCGCGAAAGCCTCCCCAGCGCTTGAAGAAGCGCCGGCAGCTGATATTGAGATTGTCGGAGACGCTGGCCACGGGGAAAATGCCCTGGGACTTGCGGTCCTCCGGGCACATCGCGATGCCGGCACGGATCGCCTGCCGGGCCGAGCCGAACCGGCGGCTGGTGCCGTCGAACGAGACCTGGCCGGCCGTGGCACGCTCGACACCGCAAACCAGTCGCATCAGCTCGCTGCGACCCGCGCCGACCAGTCCGAACAGTCCCAGCACCTCGCCGCGATGCACCTCCAGAGTGACCGGCGCCCTCACGCCTCGCCCCTCGATCCCCTCGAGGCGCATCAATACCTCGCCGCGTTCCCGCGGGCGGTAGCCGTAGACATCCTCGATCTCGCGACCCACCATCTCGCTGACCAGGGTGTCGTGATCGAGCCCTTCGAGGGTGTCGTGGGTACGGATGTGGCGACCATCGCGAAACACGGTGACCGCATCGCACATCTCGAACACCTCTTCCATGCGGTGGGTCACGTAGAGCACTACGCGCCCCTCGTCGCGCAGCCGTGAGACGATCCGCTTGAGATGCCGGATCTCCTGGACCGAGAGCGAACTGGTCGGCTCGTCGAAGGCGATGATGCGGGCATCGCGCAGCAGCGCCCTGCCGATCTCGATCATCTGCTGCTGGCCGATCGAGAGATCCCGCACCTTGGTCGAGGGGTGAATATTCCCCTCGCCCAGCTCCTCCAGGATCGTCATCGCCCGTTCGCGCAGCCGACGCCGGTCGAGAAAGCCGTGCTTGACCGGCAGTTGCCCCAGCAGCAGGTTCTCCGCCACCGAAAGATTGGGCGACAGCGTCAGTTCCTGGTAGATGATCGAGACACCACGGCGCAACGCCTCCCGCGCGTTGGCGAAAACGATCGGCTCACCATCGATCCAGAGCTGCCCGCTGGTGACCCGGTTGACGCCACTCAGCACCTTGAGCAGCGTCGACTTGCCGGCCCCGTTCTCGCCCATCAAGGCGTGGACTTCCCCTCCCCGCGCGGCGAAGCTGACACCATCCAGCGCCCGGACGCCGGGGAATTCGACGGTGATGCCGTCGATGCGAAGATAAGCTTCCGCCATTCCAGTCTCCTCAGCGATGGGAACGCGGCCTCGCGAACGGGCCTACAGGCCCAGCTCTTGGCGAACCTGCTGCCAGTTGTCGCGCGTCATCAGCGTGCCCGTGGTCTCGGTGTTGGCCGGCGGCTCCTTGTCTTCGGTAATCCAGGTATAGAGATTCTCGGCGCTCTGGCGACCGTGCATGGTCGAGCTGACGGCAATCGTGCCGTAGAAGCCGGTCGGCTTCTCGCGGGAGAACTCGGCGAAGGCCGCGCCGGAGCCGTTGATGCCGACGCCGATGACCTGGTCGGGAGACAAGCCGTACTGCTCGCTCGCCCTGACGCCACCCAGCACGCTCTCCTCGTTGAGCGCGAAGATCACCCAGTGCTCGAAGCGGCCGTTCTTCGACAGCACCGGAGACGCCGCCGCGAAGGCACTGCTGGTGTCGGTGTTCTGCTGCGGCGCGTCGAAGATGTTGTCCTTGACGAAGCCGGCTTCCAGCAGCGCGTCGGTGGCGCCGTCGGTGCGCTCCTTGGCTGTGGGCAGCTCGTTGTTGCTGATGCGCAGGGCAGCCACGCTTTGCGGATCCCAACCCCGCGCCTTCATCTCCTTGGCGATCGTCTCGCCGACCTGCTGGCCGATCTTGTAGCCCGACATCCCCAGGTGCGGGACGGAAGCCATGGGTTCGCCATCCGCGCCGAGGAACTGGTCGTCGACGGTCACGACCTTCATGCCGTACTGCTTGGCGCGATTGACGATCGCCGGCCCGAGTCGCACGTCCGGCGGGCAGATCACGAATCCCTGCGCGCCCTGGGAGTTCAGGTTGTCGATGGCACTGAGTACCTGCTGGCCATCCTCGCCGGCCAGCCGCACCACCTCGAAGCCCTCCTCCTGGCCCAGCTTGGTCGCCGCATCCTGCTCGTTGATGAACCACGCCTGTTCGGGCTTCTTGACGATGAACCCGATCTTGACCTCGTCCTGGGCCAGGAGCGGCGCGGAGGCGACCCCCAGGCCGGTCACGCCGAGTACGAAGAGTGACGATTTTAGAAAGCGAATCATTGGCGGCCTCCAGCCCCTCGGGGGACATCGGGTTTGTTGTTGGATGACGTTTGCCACGACATGGCTGTCGTGACACTAAGCCGTTGTTCGATAACCGGCTAATAACGATCCAACGGCAAACCGATATATGATTTGCTATCAGCAAACCGGGAGGACAACAGGCAGGCGGGGCGAACCACAGCGGACGAACCCGCCGGGCCGACTAAAGTCGTTTTTCGACTTTGGTTAAAACAGGCGTTTTAGTCCGACAGAGCCGCCATGGCGGCGGCTCTGGCGGGACCCATGGGAGAGTCGCGGCCGACTCTCCGGGCGGGACTCAATCTGCGGCGAGCTGGTTTTCCGATGCGGTCGTCGAGAAGCGATAGATGGTCTGGGAGTGATAGGTCTCGTCGGGCCTCAGGATCGTCGAGGGAAAGTTCGGCTGGTTGGGAGAGTCGGGGAAGTGCTGCGTCTCCAGTGCCAGACCGGAACGATGGGTGTAGGGACGTCCACTCTTGCCGGTGAGGCTTCCGTCGAGGAAATTGCCCGAGTAGAACTGGAGGCCAGGCTCGGTGGTGGCCACTTCGAGCACCCTGCCACTGCGGGGTTCGATGACCCTGGCCGCCAGCGTCGGCAGATCGTCCTGTCCGGGATTCTTGCTCAGCACGAAATTGTGATCGTAACCCTTGGCATAGGCCAACTGGGTATTCTTCTGACCCAGGCGTGCGCCGATCGCGGTAGGCTCGCGAAAATCGAAGGGCGTACCGCTGACGTCGGCGATCTCGCCGGTCGGGATCAGGGTTTCATCGATCGGCGTGTAGGCGCTGGCGTTGATCATCAACTGGTGGTCCAGGATGCTGGGGCTGCCCTCGCCCTTCAGGTTGAAATAGCTGTGCTGGGTCAGGTTGACCGGCGTGGCGCGTGTCGTCCTGGCGCGATAATCGATGGCCAGCTCGTCGTCGTTGGTCAACGTGTAGCTGACCCGCGTCGAGAGCCGTCCGGGAAAGCCCTGCTCGCCGTCCGCGCTGGTATAGGTCAGCACCAAGCCTCGCCCCTCGGCGGAGGAGAAAGGCTCGGCGTGCCACAGCCGCTGATTGAATCCGACATCGCCGCCATGCAGCGTATTCGGTCCATCGTTGGTCGGCAGATGATAGGTCTCCCCGTCGAGCGTGAAGCGACCGTTGGCGATGCGGTTGCCGTAGCGCCCGATCAAGGCACCAAAGTAGGGGTTGGCCTGACGATAGGTGTCGGAGAGATAATCGCCGATCGAATCGAAGCCCAGCACGATGTCATCCATCCGCCCGGCCCGGTCGGGGGTCTTCAGCGACACGATGATGCCGCCGTAGTTGATGACCCGCATCTCGATGCCGTTGTCGTTGGTGATGCGGTAGCAGTCGACCTCGCGGCCATCCGGCAGTTGGCCGAACGAGGAGCGCTCGATTCCCGGCGGCATGGCCGAAGACGAGGTGGTGGACACCGTTTGTGCCTGGGCTTGCAGAAAGGCCGGGCCGATCATCATGCCCAGCAGGCCGATGCCGAGACATCGGTGAACAGCAGAGAGATGGCGAGTCATAGTGAACTCCTGTCTTCCATTTGAGCTTCACGTCCCGATTGTCGTTGCTGACGTTCCGGCCGGCTCCTTTCCGCCGACACGATCGTTTACACCCTAGACCGGGCGCCCCGATCTGACTATGCGAGAACAGCGCAACATGCCTTATAAAAACGTCGAATCCATGCGCGGGATGGCGGCATGAAGTCTCACTCCAGCGAATTGCTGCCACCGGACTGGTTCCTGCGCGTCAGGCTCAAGTTCCGTCATCTCCAGCTGTTCGTCGCCCTCGACGACTGCCGCAACCTGCATCGTGCCGCCGAACGGCTGGGCATGAGCCAACCGGCGGCGTCCAAGCTGCTGGGCGATCTGGAGCACCTGCTCGGCGTCTCGCTGTTCGACCGGCATTCACGGGGGGTGACGCCCAACTGGTACGGGGAGAGCCTGATTCGTCATGCCCGCGGCATTTTGACCTCGCTGGCCCAGGCCAGCGAGGAGATCAATGCGCTCAATGACGGCAACGCCGGGACGGTTTCCATCGGCACGGTTCTCGCGCCGGCCGTGACGCTGCTGGCCAGCGCGGTGGAGCGCGTCCACCGCGACAGCCCGCACCTGGAGGTCAATATCGATGTCGACGTCAGCCGCAACCTGGTACCGCGGTTGCGCGATGGCGAATTCGATTTCGCCATCGCCCGGATCCCCAGCGGAATGCCGGCCGGCGACTTCGTGTTCGAGGAGATCGGGGAGGAAGCACTGTGTTTCGTGTGCCGGGCGGATCACCCGCTCACCGCCCGTGAGACCTTCGATCTGGCGTCGATGCTGGACTACCCATGGGTGCTCCAGCCCCCCGGGGCGCTGATGCGCCAGCGCGTCGAGCACCTCTTCCTGCACCACAAGGTGGCTCCCCCCCAGCGCATCATCAATACGCCGGATATCTACATGGCGCTCGCCATGGTCGACAAGTCGGATTCGGTCACCGTCACGACCCGGGAGGTCGCCGATCTGCTGTGCACTCAGCCCCGTTTCGCGATCCTGCCGTCGACGGATGCCATCAGCGTCCAGCCGTTCGGCCTGATCAGCCTGCGCGAACGACGCATGTCACCCGGTGCCGCGAAGCTGATGAGCACGCTTCATCAGTTGATCCGCGAGCGCAAGGCCGCCGATGGCGAGAGCCAGGCCAGGACGCCGACCCACTACCGGGATGTGACGCTCTGAACGGGGGCCGAACTCGCCTCCGCCTCCGTCAGCCGTCGTTGCCAGCGCAGCGCCACGGTCCTGGCCCGCGGGAGATCCCGGCAGTACGTCAGCGTTCCGGTTCTGCGGATGCCGGCGCGGCGTAGCTTGAGGATGATACGCGCAGGCAGGCCGACCAGAATGATGGCGACCTGCTGGCGTCTCATCGCTTCGACCAGGGCCTGAAATGCCACGATGGCGGTGCCATCCATGCTTGGAACGCCCCCCATGTCGATGATGACGATGCGCACCTTGGGATCGACGCGATGCAACGAGGTCAGCGCCTTTTCGGCAACCCCGAAGAACAGCGGGCCGTCGATGTCATAGACCGCGATCTCGGACGGCAGGCCCAGGGTTGCGGGATGGTTCTCGACATCGACACGATCGGTATGCGTCAGCAGCGCCATTCGGCGAATGAACAGCGCCGCCGCCAGCCCGATGCCGACCGCCACCGCCAGTACCATGTCAAAGAGGACGGTCAGCGCGAAACAGACGACCAGGATGGCGACGTCGCCTGGGGGAGACGAACGCAGCACCCGCAGGACGTGTCGGGCCTCGCTCATGTTCCAGGCGATGACGAACAGCAGCGCGGCCAGGGATGCCATCGGCACCAGCCCGAGCAGCCCCGCCAGTGCCATCACCGCGAGCAGGACCACGCCAGCGTGCACCAGCGCGGCAATCGGGGAGCGCGCACCGCTGCGGATGTTGGTGGCCGTTCTCGCGATGGCGGCCGTGGCCGTGATTCCGCCGAACAGCGGCGCCACGATATTGCCCATCCCCTGCCCGATCAGCTCGGCATTGGGGTCGTGCTTGCTTCGGGTCAGCCCATCCGCCACCACCGCGCAGAGCAGCGACTCGATCGCGCCGAGCATGGCGATCGCGAGCGCCGGTCCGAGCAGCGAGCGGATCAGGTCGAAGCTCAGGTCGAGGGGTTCGCCATCGGCGCCCGGCAGCAGCCAGGGAAGCGCGAACGAAGGCGCGATGGGCGGAATCCCGCTTCCGCTTGCGCCGTTCGCTGACCAGCTGAAGCGTGAGGCGATGGTCTCGACGTCGGCACCCGCCCAGCGATTGGCGCAATAGGCCACCAGCGCGCCGGCGACGAGACCGATCAATGGCGCGGGAACGGGGATCCCGGCGCGTGGCCACAGCAGCATGACCGCCAGGGTGAAGATGCCGATCCCCGTCTCCAACGGGTCAAGACTCGGTATCGAGCGGGCGATTCTGCCCACGTTCTCGAGGAAATGTTCACCCAGCCCGGCGGCGGAGAGACCCAGGAAGTCGGGAATCTGGAGGATCGCGATCACCACCGCGATGCCCGCCGTGAAGCCCAGCACCACGGGATAGGGGACGAATTCGATCAGCCGCCCCATGCGGAGCGCACCCAGCATCATCAGAATGATGCCCGCCATCATCGAGGCGATCAGCAGGCCGCCCAAGCCATGCTGCTGGACGATCGGGAACAGAATGGCGACGAAAGCGGCGGTGGGTCCGGATACGCTGAAACGGGCGCCCCCGGTCAGGGCAATGACGGCACCGGCGACGATCGCCGTGTAGAGCCCGTGCTGCGGAGCCACGCCGGTGGCGATCGCCAGCGCCATGGACAATGGCACGGCTACCGTGCCGACGGTGATTCCCGCCATCACATCCTTGCGAAGATCGGCGATGCCGTAGCCTTCACGCCAGACCGCGCGCATGGCGGTGGCGATCCCGGGCGGGTCCAGCGCAAAACGACGACGAGCCATGATGGATCCTTGAGTCGAATACCCGCTACCGGGGCCCGGTGTTGGTGTCAGAGGTGGGCGCTACGGGACGCCGGCCGCGCGGGCAGGCTCACCACTCCAGCGCCTGCTTGACGAAAGGAATGGTCAGCTTGCGCTTGGCAGACAGCGACGCGCGGTCGAGCCGCGAGAGAATCTCGAACAGTGGGTCGAGCTGGCGCGGCCCGCGATGGAGGATATACCTCCCCACTTCCGCCGGCAGTTCCATCCCGCGAACCCGGGCCCGGAGCTGGAGAGCGGCCAGCCGCTGGACGTCGTCCAGCGGCTGGACATGGAACACCATCCCCCAGCTCAGGCGGGAAGCCAGGTCCGGCAGCTTGACCTCGAGTTGGCGCGGCGAGCGGTCGGCAGCGATCACCAGCCGCTTGCCGGCATCGCGCAAGCGGTTGAAACCGTGGAACAGCGCCTCTTCCCAGCGCTTGCGCCCCACCACCAGTTGCAGGTCATCGATGGCCAGCAGATCGAGCCGTTCCGGCTCTTCGAGAATGTCGGGCGGGAAGTGTCCCAGCGTATCCAGTGGCAGATAGAGCGCGCGCTTGCCCTGGGCATCCGCCTGGTGGCAGGCCGCCTGCAGCAGGTGACTGCAACCCACGCCCTCGCCGCCCCACAGGTAGAGGAACGACTCACCACCCTCCTGCAGTTGTCCGGTCAGGTGCGACACCAGCGACGCATTGTCGCCAGGCAGGTAGTTGGCGAGCGTCGCATCATCGCGAAGACCGACCCCCAGCGGGAGTTGTGACGGCCCGACGCTCATGCGGATCCACTCCCCCCGCTCGGGCCCCGGGCGACGTGGACGCTTCTCGCCCGACCACGAAGCGGCAACGGGGCCCCCATGGCGGCAGCGACGATTCCACCGATCGCACCAACGCACGCCGGCGGGGAGACCGGCTCCGGCAGGGCAGACAGCCAGATCGCCGGCACGATCCCGATCACGCTCCAGATTTGCAGTGTTGTCATCGCGCTCTCGTCGCCCTTCGGCTGTTCCCTCAATGAAGCAATGCTACAATGCGCCCCGCCGAACATCATCCCCATTCAGAAAGGTCCTCCCATGACGCGCTCCTCTTCCGACACTCCGAACGCGCCCGGTTCGTCTGGCCGGCATTCCTTGACCTATCGTGACGCCGGCGTCGACATCGATGCCGGCAATGCGCTGGTCGAGAGAATCAAGGGCGTCGCCAAGCGTACATCGCGTCCGGAAGTCATGGGTGGCCTCGGCGGCTTCGGCGCACTGTGTGAAATTCCCAGCGGCTACCGCCAGCCGGTACTGGTATCCGGAACCGACGGCGTCGGCACCAAGCTGCGTCTCGCCATGGACCTGGGCCGACACGACACCATCGGTATCGATCTCGTCGCCATGTGCGTCAACGACCTGATCGTCGCCGGCGCCGAACCCCTGCAGTTCCTCGACTATTACGCCACCGGCAAGCTGGACGTCGATATCGCCGCCGATGTCGTCACCGGTATCGGCGAGGGCTGCAGCCAGGCCGGCTGCGCGCTCGTCGGCGGCGAGACCGCCGAGATGCCAGGCATGTACGAAGGCAGCGACTACGACCTGGCCGGCTTCTGCGTGGGCGTGGTCGAGAAGTCCGAGATCCTCGACGGCAGCAAGGTCGGCGAAGGCGACGTGCTGCTGGGGCTGGCCTCGTCGGGACCGCACTCCAACGGCTACTCGCTGATCCGCAAGATCCTCGAGGTCGGTGGCGGCAAGCTCGACGAGACCCTCGACGGCAAGCCGCTGGCGGACCTGCTGATGGCGCCGACCCGTATCTACGTCAAGTCGCTGCTGTCGCTGATCCGCTCCGGCGGCGTCGACGTGCACGCCCTCTCCCACATCACCGGCGGCGGCCTGCTCGAGAACGTGCCACGCGTGCTGCCGGACGATCTGGCGGCCCGGATCGACGTCACCCGCTGGCAGCGTCCGGCCATCTTCGACTGGCTGCAGCAGCAGGGCAACGTGGAAGAGCGCGAGATGTACCGGGTACTCAATTGCGGCATCGGCATGGTCATCGCGGTCGACCGCGACCAGGTCGACCAGGCCATCGCCCATCTCGAAGCCAGCGGGGAAACGGTCTATCGGCTGGGCGATATCGTCACTCGCGGTGACGGCGCCGAGGCCGTGCAGCTGGAGAACCTGCCGGCATGAGCGGTGACTATCCTTCACAACAGCACGACACGTTGAACGACTTCGAGGCCGCCGCGGCCGAGAAGCCGCGGGTGGTGGTGCTGATCTCCGGCAATGGCAGCAACCTGCAGGCGCTGCTGGACGCCCAGCAGCACGAGGAGCTCGGTGGCGGCGAAATCGTCGCCGTGGTCGCCAACAAGGCCGATGCCTACGGGCTCAAGCGAGCCAAGGATGCCGGGGTCGACGCGGTTGCCCTGCCCCACCGTGAGTATGACTCCCGCGAAGCCTTCGACGCCGCGCTGATCAAGGTGATCGACCGTCACGAACCGCACCTGGTGGTACTGGCGGGTTTCATGCGTATTCTCACGCCGGCTTTCGTCGATCACTACCGTGGGCGCATGCTCAACATCCACCCCTCGCTGCTGCCGGCCTACCAGGGCCTGGACACGCACCGGCGCGCGCTGGCGGACGGCGTTTCGGAGCATGGCGTCAGCGTGCACTTCGTCACCGAGGAACTCGATGGCGGACCGGTGGTGATCCAGGCCGTGGTCGACGTCACGCCGGATCAGGACATCGACGCGCTGATCGAGAAGGTCCATGCCCGCGAGCACCTGATCTATCCCATCGCGGTACGCTGGTTCCTGGAAGGCCGAATCAAGCTGTCGGCCGACGGCAAGGTGACGCTGGACAACATGCCATTGCCGCCCACCGGTCTGCGCATGTCCCATGCCGATGCCGCCGAAGAGCTCGACGAAGACCTCGACGACTGAGCCCGCGCGCGCCGGATGCCGGCGCGCGCGAGTCATGCCGTTGCCACCGGCCTCTCTCCTAGGCTTGCCCTGACGCCAATCTTTGCCAGACTGATACCCTGCAGCGCCCGGCCCACTGCCGGGCGACTCTCATTTCCGTCAGCGAAGCTTTCAGCAACCAAGGAGGAGAAGCGATATGGATTATCGTCCGCTGGGCAATTCAGGTCTGATGGTATCGACGTTGACCCTGGGCACGGTGCCTTTCGGCGGTGCCAACGGTTTCGAAAAGGCAGCGAGCGTCGACGTCAAGGGTGCCAAGAAACTGCTCGACATCGCCTTCGATGCCGGCGTCAACCTGATCGATACCGCCGATCTCTATTCGCTGGGCCTGGCCGAGGAGATCACCGGCAAGGCGCTTGGCAGCAAGCGCAACGACATCATCCTCGCCACCAAGGGGAGGAGCCCGCTGGGCGACGATCCCAACGCCAGCGGCGCCTCGCGCTACCACCTGATTCGCGCCGTCGAAGCCAGCCTCCAACGGCTCGGCACCGACCATATCGATCTCTATCAACTGCACAACTGGGATGGCGTCACCCCCATCGAGGAAACTCTGGAGGCGATGCACCATCTGGTCTCCAGCGGCAAGGTCCGCTACTGGGGCACGTCCAACTATACCGGCTGGCAGATGATGAAGACCCTCGGCAAGGCCGAACTCCACGGCTTCAACAAGCCGATCAGCCAGCAGATCTACTACACGCCGGAATCTCGTGAAGCCGAGTACGAATTGATGCCGCTGGCGCTGGACCAGAACGTTGGTTCGCTGATCTGGGGGCCGCTGGGCGAAGGCTTTCTGACCGGGAAGGTCCGTCGCGGCCAGAAGACGCCACCGGATACGCGCCAGGGTAACGGCTGGCCGGAGCCCTACATCCACGACATGGAGCGCGCCTACGACATCATCGAGGCACTGGCCGCCATCGGCGAGGCCCACGACTGCTCGATCCCGCGCGCCTGCCTCGCCTGGCTCAAGGATCGCCCCGGCGTTACCTCACTGATCGTGGGTGCCCGCAGCGAGGAGCACCTGCGCGACAATCTCGCCGCCGCCGACCTCGAGCTGAGCCAGGAGGAGCACCAGCGCCTCGAACGGCTGACCCGCCCGGCACCGCTCTATCCCTACTGGCATCGGGTGGTCTCCGGCATGGATCGCCTCGATCCGGCCGAAAAGCCGTTCCTGGATGGCTTCGGTGAGACCATCAAGAACCGCACCGATGACCGCTCGGCCTCATGATAATCAACTAACTACCGAAGAACGTCAGCGAGGCAGGCAAGACAAGGAGAAAACGGCCGAAAAAGCGCAGTTTACGAGTTTGTAAATGAGCATTTTAAGGCCGTTTTTGACGCAGTATTGTCAACGCAGGTAGTTCTTTCAGGTGCGCGGTAGCGTTACGCCGCGCTGCCCCATGTACTTACCGCCACGATCCTTGTAGGAGACGTCGCAGACCTCGTCGGATTCCAGAAACAGCATCTGCGCCACGCCTTCGTTGGCGTAGATCCGTGCCGGCAGGTTGGTGGTATTGGAGAACTCCAGGGTGACATGCCCTTCCCACTCCGGCTCCAGCGGCGTCACGTTGACGATGATGCCGCAACGCGCGTAGGTCGACTTGCCCAGGCAGATCGTCAGCACGCTGCGTGGAATACGGAAATACTCCACCGTACGCGCCAGGGCAAACGAGTTGGGGGGGATCACGCAGGCATCGCCCTTGATATCGACGAAACTCTTCTCGTCGAACGCCTTGGGATCGACAATCGCCGAGTGGATATTGGTGAACACCTTGAACTCGTCGGCGCAGCGCACGTCGTAGCCGTAGCTGGACGTGCCGTAGGAGATCACGCGCTGGTTGTTCACGTGGCGGACCTGATCGGCTTCGAACGGCTCGATCATGCCCTCCTGCTCCGCCATACGGCGAATCCACTTGTCGGATTTAATGCTCATGCAGGCGTCCTTGAGACAGGGGCAGACGTCGTCACGACGTCATGAAATCATCGGGGGAAACTTCTCGGTGGGCGACATGATAGCGGCCCGCTTCCGTGAAGGAAACGACGCGTCCGAAAACAGCATTCAGGCTGGCCGGCCGCGAAAAATGGCGGCAAGACGCGTCTCCGCGGCGCGCGCCAACCCCGTCCGAACGAGGCTGGCGACGGCCCGTGCGCTGGCCGGGATCAGTCGCTGAACGAGATCGAGGGCCCACCGGTATCCTGCCCGGCGACACCGCTGACGACCGCGCGCGCCATGGCACGAAACGTGGCGGCGACCTCACCATCCGGCTCGGCCACCACGCTGGGCTTGCCACCATCGGCCTGCTCTCGGATCGACAACTGCAGCGGAAGCTGGCCCAGCAGTTGGGTGTCGTACTGCTCGGCAATGCGCTCGCCCCCACCGGCACCGAAGATCGGCTCGCTGTGGCCGCAGTTCGAACAGGTGTGCAGGCTCATGTTCTCGACCACGCCCAGCACCGGTACATTGACCTTGCGAAACATCTCGATGCCCTTACGGGCGTCGAGCAGCGCGATGTCCTGCGGCGTGGTGACGATCACCGCGCCATCCACCGGCACCTTCTGCGCCAGCGTCAACTGAATGTCGCCGGTGCCCGGCGGCATGTCGATGAACAGGAAGTCGAGATCGTCCCACAGCGTCTGGTTGAGCAGTTGCTGGAAGGCACCGGAGACCATCGGCCCCCGCCACACCATGGGCTGATTGATATCGACCATGAACGCCATCGACATCGCCTGGATGCCGTGCGCCATCACCGGCTTCATGCTCTTCTCGTCGATCACTTCGGGTCGGGTGTTTTCCGGCAGGCCCAGCATTCGGGCCTGGCTGGGACCGTAGATATCGGCGTCGAGAAGGCCCACGCGGTAGCCCTCCGCCGCCATGGCCAGCGCCAGATTGGCGGTGACGGTCGACTTGCCGACCCCGCCCTTGCCGGAAGCGACGGCCACGATATGCTTGATGCCCTCGATCACGAATCTCTCCTTGCAACGGTCACACCATGATTTGGCGCCCAGTATAACGAGACGTGGGGCCGATACCCTAGTGGCGCGGTCGGAATTGCTGGCGCGCCACGCCAGCAGTACCTGCGGGCAGGTGGTAGAGTAACCCGAGACCCGCCCGCGCTCGGGCGCCCCGTGACAGCCTGGAGACACAGGGATGTGCCCCACGACGCTCGCCGGCCAATCCGCGGCTCACGCCACCGCGACCTCTTCCGCCGTGATGCCCTCGCCCGCCACTCCCTGGTGGCGCGCCCCGTTCGCGGCGCCAAGGGCCGGCGGCCGGATCGACGCCATCGACCTGGCCCGCGGTTTCGCCGTCGTGCTGATGATTCTGAGCCACGGCATCAAGGGGCTGCTGCCGTTCGATCAGTTTCCCGACTGGGGCATCGTGCCGATCCATCTGATCACCAAGTTTTCCTCCTCGCTGTTCGTGATCGTGTTCGGTATCGCCATGGCCGTGGTCTTCCTGCCCCGCGTGGGGGAGCCGGACTGGCCGCGCCGACGCTGGGGCCTGATCAAGCGGGGCGTGGTCGTCTGGATCTGGTACAAGATCCTCACGATCGTCGAGATGAGCCATCTCTATCCGACAGCGGATATCCTCGACGCGCTTCGGTACCAGCGTTTTCCCAGCTTCGTCGAGATACTCGGTTTCTACGCCATCGTCCTGCTCTGGATGCCGTGGTTCCTCTCCGCATGGAAGCGATTTCCCGGGTGGCTCAGACTGGCCAGCCCGGTCCTGATGGCCGGGTTCGGCCTCTGGCTCGCTCGCGAGTTCGATTTCTGGGAGCTGCCGCAGCTTGAGGCGCTGGTGGTCGAGCACCCGGACTACTACGTCTGGGGACAACTGACACGCGGCCCCCTGGTGCTGCTGGGACTGCTGATCGGGGAGTGGATGCTCTACGGCTTCGCCAGCCCCGCTGTCCGACGGGTTCTGATCGCCTCGCTCTTCGCCACCTCCGCGACGCTGTTCGCGCTGTTCTTCTGGCTCGCGCTGCCCACCCTCGACGACACCCTTGCGGCCCTGGCCCGTAACGTTGGGAAGCACCCGCCGGCGCTCGACTTCATGCTGTTCAGCCTGGGAGGGGCCCTGGCACTGCTGGCAATCGCCGTGGTCGGCGGAAAGACGCTGGCGACATGGCTAAGGCCGGTGACCCTGATCGGCAGCGATGCCCTGCAGGCGTTCATCTTCCATATCAGCGTGATCTTCCTGCTGTTCCGCATCGCGCTCGGCTATTGGCACAACATCGACTATTCGACGGCTCTCGGCCTGACGCTGGCCCTGATCGTCGCCACGGCCGGCTGGATCCAACTCGTCCACTTCCTGACATCGAGACGGGGCGCTTCATGATCCCTCATCGCCGACGACTGGTACTGATCGGGTGCCTCAGCGTCCTGCTCTGGGCGCCACCGACCTTGGCCGACGCCTGGCAGGCTCGGCTCGAGAAGCAGCTAGCGGTGATCGATCAGCGCTATCGCGAACGCACGGGCACCGGGGAGATCGGCGTTCACGTTCGTCGACTCGATGACGGAGAACGAGCCGGATGGCGCGACGCGGAGCGCTGGTATTGGGCCTCGCTGGTCAAGGTCCCGGTGGCGGTGGAGTTGCTCGACCGGATCTCCAGGGACGGTGCTGATCTCGATGACACCATGACACTTCACGCCAGCGACTACGTCGACGGCGCGGGCGCCACCAACTGGGCCGCGCCCGACACCAGGATCCCCCTGCGGACCCTGCTCGAGCGAATGCTGATCGACAGCGACAATACCGCGACCGACATGTTGATGCGACGAGTGGGACTGGAAGCGGTCAATCGCCGGGCGAGATCGTTGATGGACGAAGGGATCGGCCCGATTACCACCCTGATCGACGTGAGGCGACATCTCTACGGCGTCTTCACGTCCAGGGCGCAATCGCTGACCGGCAGGCAACTGATCGACCTGCGACAGGCCGACTTGGGCGAACCGCGCCTGATCCGGCTCGCCCAGTTGACCGATAGCCGACGGGAGCAATTTCCACCGCTCGATCTCGCCGCAGCCTACCAGCGCTATTACGCCACCGGGCTCAATTCGGGTCGGCTGGATCGCTACGCGGACATGCTGGAGAGGATCGACGAGGGCGAGGCGCTGCCCGCCGCAGCCACCGCCACCCTGCTGTCGATCATGCAGCGCGCCGACACGGGCCATCGGCGCCTGGCCGCCGGGTTCCAGCGGCCGTGGCCCTTTGCCCAGAAAACCGGAACCCAGTATTCACGCTTCTGCGATGCCGGCATCCTCGCCCCCGGGACGCCGGGGGCGGTCGTCATTGTCAGTTGCCTGCGGGGCGCGCCCTCGCGGCGTGAGGCCGAGCGCACCTTCCAGGCCATCGGCCGCGCGGTCGAATCCAGCGGCGTACTGGCGCAGGAGGGCTTTGCGGAAGACCACTGAACGTCGGTCACCCCCGCTTCAGTTCCTCCTGCACCGCCAGCTTGGTGCGAATGAAGTCACTGTGGGTCACGTAGAGCAGATCGGCCAGGCGGCGAATCCGGTGCTCCTCCAGCGCCGCCAGCTCATGGTCGGCGTAGGCCAGACGCCACATCGCAGCAATCAGTGCGACGCGCTGATCGTAGTCGTAGCGCTCGTTGAGCAGCGAGACGTACTGAAAGTGGTCCACGGCCTCATCGACCTGCCGCTGCGCCTGCTCGACCAGTTCGTCGACAGCGACCTCGTCCAGCGAAAACTGCGTCATCAGCATCCGACGCAACATGGCCAGCTCTTCGGGATCGGTTTCGTAGTCGGCGCGAAGAATCTCGCTCAACAGCGCGGCGACCGCCAGTTGCGTCGTGATCACGTCTCGGCTGTCGGACTGCGGCGTGGCGAGAACGCGTTGAAAGAACTGCTGAACGGTATCGAGCATTGATCAATCCCCCTGCGGTGAACGGCGAACAATCGGGTAACGTTTTGACACCGATTGCCTCAAAGGTTCTTCCAGACGGGCCGCGCCGACGAAAAAAACCCGCAGCCAGGGCTGCGGGTCCGATACGTCGTCAGCACTCTCGCGACGGCCTGGATGCCGGGCTCGTCACGCCCCGTGGGCGGCGAGGAACTCCTCGGTCAGCTTGAGTTCGCTGTTGGAGTTGACGCCGATCCCGCGAGTGGTCACGTTCCTGGCGATCTGCTGCGCTTCATCGAGGGAGTGCATCTCCGCCGTGCCACACTGATAGATGTTGAGTTCGGGAATCGACTTCTGGTCCGTCAGCGCCAGCACGTCTTCCATCGCGGCGTTCCAGGCCGCGCCCACGGTCGCCTCGTCGACCTGTCCGATCAGGCTCATGTAGAACCCGGTACGGCAGCCCATCGGCGAGATGTCGATGATCTCGACGCCGTCGCCATTGAGATGCTGGCGCATGAACCCCGCGAAGAGATGCTCGAGGGTGTGAATGCCCCGCTCGGACAGAATCTCTTCATTGGGAATGCAGAAGCGCAGATCGTAGACGGTGATGTCGTCACCGCCCGGCGTCTTCATCTGTTTGGCGACACGCACCGCCGGTGCATTCATCTTGGTGTGGTCGACCATGAAGCTGTCGAGTAATGGCATACCTTGCCTCCTTGTTGACGTGTCCGGACAGGTATCTACTTTAGCACGCTAACCGGCGCTGTCATGCGCCGGCGCCACGCGCTCACCCGTCCAGTTCGGGGTAGTGACGGAATATGCCGCCCTGGTTGAAATCGAGCCGCCGATCAGAGGTGAGATAGGCGGAGAGCGTCGGTCGTTGACCGACACGATCGACCAGTGCGGTCACTTCCGGTATTTCGGGCTCCAATCTCTCCATGGCTCGGGGAAACGCATAACGCAGCCCCGTCACCACCTGAAACAGCGACAGATCGACATAGCTGTGCGCCGTTCCCACCAGATAGGGTTCGTCACCGGCATTGGTCGCCAACACACGTTCGAAATAGTGGAGAAACTTGGGCAGACGCTCCTGCACGAAGACCCGGAAACGCCGCTTCGCCTCGTCCTGTTGATCCTCGTAGTAGAGCGAACTGCCGACCGGGTGGTGGGTGTCGTGGATCTCGGCGACGAAATCCGTCAGCGTCAACTGCAGTCCGTTGGCCCAGACACGGGCGGACTCATCCTCCGGCACCAACCCCAGCCGGAGGCCGAGAAACTGCAGGATGTTGGCGACGTGGGAAATGACGAGCCCTTCGGCCTTCAACACCGGCGGCGCGAAATGTGGCTGTCCCAGGTCGCTACCGTGGATGAATTCGCTGACGGCACCCGCGCCGCCCCCCTTGTCGGGGGATCGCTTGCCGACATCGATATAATCCGCGCCGGCATCCTCCAGCGCCAGGCGGACGAATTCGCCACGACCGGGAATGCCCGGCCAGTAGTAGAGCTCGTAGGTCATCCGTTTCCCTCCCCTTTTCGGCACCGTTCGCGTGCGTGCCAGCTATTGGGTACATGGCGACGCGATCGTCGGCAGACAACCCCGGGCGAGCTTGATCCACCGATCGAACACGCCCCTCAGCATAGGCCAAAAAAAGGCTCGAACCCGTTACGGTTCGAGCCTCTTTTACCGTGCCGCTGACGACGCCCCGCGGGCAGCCGACCGAAGGCCGAGGACTCAGTGGCTCAGCGACACGCCACCGCCTGGCGCAGCGTGCTCTTCACCCACAGACGCTGACCGTCCGGCGTCTTGCCTTGATCGTTCCATTGTTGGATGGTCTGGACACAGAACGAGCCAAGATCCTCGACGGCTGGGGCAGCGGCGTCGGGGCGCTCGCCACCGATTCGCAGGACATCGGTATTGTTCGACTGGTAATTGGGCGCAAAGGTGTTGGAGGCGCAACCGGCCATCGCCACGACCAAACCGGACGCCATCAGAATACGGCGAAATGCCATCTTGCATGAATCCTCGAGGGGCACCCGGCACCGCGCACCCACGTGCCCGGTTGCCTGGCGCAGCACCGGCACGATTACCGGCAGCGCGTATTTAGCACCGCGGCCGAAGGCTGTCAATTAGCATCTGGCGTCAACGGCCTCCGACAGGGATGGAGCATCGAGAACGTTCAGAAAAGCCCCAGCTGGCGACCGATGAGCTTTTCGAAATCCTCCCCCACGAACGGCAGGATGCCGTCGGCGACCGGTTGCAACTGGCGACCGACGTAGTGCTCATAGTCGATCGTCGAACGCCGATTCTCCAGTGGCTCAGGTCCGGCAACCGTGATCACGTAGCGTATCCACCCGCCATTCTGATATTGAAGCGGACGCGCCATCTGGCGGTTGAACTCGTCTGCCAGGCGTGCCGCGCGCACGTGGGGCGGAACATTGCGCTGGTAGTCGTCCAGCTTGCGCCTGAGTCGCTTGCGATACACCAGTTGATCGTCGTTCTCTCCGGCCATTGTCTGCTGCACGGTCTCGCGCACGTAATCGCGGTAGGGTTCACCAGCGAAAATCCGCCGGTAGAGCTCCCGCTGAAATGTCCTCGCCAGCGGCGACCAATCGGCGCGCACCGACTCCAGCCCCTTGAACACCAGTCGCTCGCTGCCGTCCGCCTCGCGGACCAGGCCGGCATAACGTTTCTTGCTGCCCTCTTCTGTGCCACGAATGGTCGGCATCAGGAAGCGTGTGAAGTGCGTCTCGAACTGGAGTTCCAGAGCGCTGTCGAGCTGGAACGCCTCTTGCAGATGGTGCTGCCACCAGGCGTTGACCCTGGCTACCAGTCGAGTGCCGATCGTGTTGGCGGCGTCGGCCTCGTGCGCCCCGCCCAACCACACGAACGTCGAGTCGGTATCACCATAGATAACGGTATAACCCTCGGCTTCGATCAACTCCCGGGTACGGCGCATGATCTGGTGGCCGCGCATGGTGATCGACGAAGCCAGCCGAGGGTCGAAGAAGCGGCAGCCCCGCGAGCCGAGCACGCCGTAGAAGGCGTTCATGATGATCTTCAACGCCTGGGCCAGCGGCGCGTTGCCCTCGCGCTTGGCCGCCTCGCGCCCCTCCCACACTTGCGCCACGATCGCTGGCAGCGCATGCCGGGTGCGCGAGAAATGGGCTCCCAGGAAACCGGGCACGGCCTGCTCGGGAGAGGGATCGGCGAGCCCCTCGACCAGCCCCACCGGGTCGATCAGAAACGAGCGGATGATCGAGGGGTAGAGACTCTTGAAATCGAGCACCAGCACCGAGTCGTAGAGCCCCGGGCGCGAATCCATCACATAACCACCCGGGCTGTCGTCGCCGTCGCGACTGCCCAGGGTCGGGGCAACGAAGCCGAGCCGATGCATGCGCGGCAGGTAGAGGTGCGAAAATGCGGCGACGGAGCCTCCGCTGCGATCGGCGGAGAGCCCGGTGACGCTGGCCCGCTCGAGCAAGAAGTCGATGATCCGGGTATGCGCGAAGATCCGCGTCACCAGCTCGCAATCCTTGAGGTTGTAGCGCGCCAGCGCCGGCTTGTCCTCCGCGAACATGCGGTTGATATCGGCCATGCGTTGATAGGGGTTGTCGATCGCCTTGCCCTCGCCCAGCAGGGTCTGGGCAACGTTCTCGAGGCTGAAGGAGGGAAAGCTCCAGGTCGCCGAGCGTAGCGCTTCGATACCGTCGATCGCCAGCCGCCCCGGAATGGTGACGAAATAGTGATTGGGCTGGTGGCCATGGGCCCGCCACTCCACCGGCGCTCCGCCTCTCCCCAGCCGCAGGGCGACATTCAGGCGGTCGGCGTGACGCTGCAACTGACGCAGGTCGAACTGAATCACGCTCCAGCCGATGATCGCATCCGGGTCGAAGCGCGCGAACCAGGCATTCAGCGCATGCAGCAGGTCGGCGCGGGAGTCGCAGTAGACCAGCTCGAAGTCGCGCTCGCGATCCGCCTCGCTGCCCGCCCCTGCCGGCGGGCCAAGCATGTAGACGATGCGCTGGCCGCAGCCGTGCAGGCCGATCGAGTAGAGCTCAC
Source organism: Salinicola sp. CR57 (assembly GCF_003206585.1). Classification (NCBI taxonomy): domain Bacteria; kingdom Pseudomonadati; phylum Pseudomonadota; class Gammaproteobacteria; order Oceanospirillales; family Halomonadaceae; genus Salinicola; species Salinicola sp. CR57. The sequence goes on along the minus strand of NZ_PZJL01000006.1, from coordinate 87,754 downwards.
CGCGCTCGCTGGTCTCGATGTCCAGCGAGCAGAGCCTCAACTGCGGCCGATAGGCCGGCGCCGGCTTCAATTGGGCATCGATCAGGGAGCCGTCGACCGTCTGGGTCGCCATCACCTCGACCGGTGCGGTGATGAAGCGCTCCATCAGATAGCGGTCCGGTGGCCGGATATCGGCCTCGAACAGCTCGACACCGGCATCGGCGAGACGTCGCTCTAGGTTCATCAACTGACGATGCTGTCGACAATAGAGGCCGAGCACCGGCCGAGACTCGAAGTCCTTGAGATCGAGTTCACGCAGTTCGACATCGCGCTCATGGCGAATCGAGCGTTCGGCCCTCTCGCGCTGATCGGCCGGGAGGAAAGCCACCGATGTCTGTGGCGGCAGCCGCACCCATTTAGGTCCATCATCGGTGGCCAGCCAAAGCGATACCTCGGTGCCGGCCGGTGTATCCTGCCAATGCCGGGTCAGGATGAAGCCCTGTTGAGTCACGTTGTTCGATTGCACGTCGGTCGACATCCGTCCCATTCCGTTCGAGGAGCCCTCAGAAGGAGAGCACCCACGGCAGCGCGAACCCGAGATAGACCGGTATCAGCAAGGGTGCGGCCAGTGTGGTGATCAGCACGGCGATGGCACCCTTCTCGGGGCGAATCTCCAGTTCCATGGCGATGACCACGACATTGGCGGCCATGGGGACGGCGCCGATGAGCAGAAAGGCCAGCGCCAGCGAGTCCGAAATTCCCACGCTCATTCGCAGCAGCAGCACCATCAATAGTGTCGCCAGGGGCCAGACGACAAAGCGCACCCCCACGCAACCGGCAACGAAGCGCAGGTCGAACTCCCGCCACGTCACGCGTCCAAGCGTCATGCCGATGATCATCATTCCCAGCACCGTGAAGCAGTACTTGAAGTAGTCGAGCCCATCGGCAACGACATCCGGTACCTGCCAGCCCAGCGCGCTGACCAGCATGCCGGCCGCGAAGGCGTAGATCAGCGGCAGCCTTGCCAACCGGGCCAGGCTCTCTTTCACCGAGAAACGTCCCCGGGCGCTGACATAGAAACCCACCGTGAACTCGTAGAGCGAAACCCCCAGCATACAGAAGAGATAGAGCGTCACCCCCTCCGGCGGCAGCAGCACCAGCGCGATCGGGAATCCGAAGTAACCGGTGTTACCAGTGCCGGCGGAAAAGGCCAGCAGCGCCCGCTCCTGGTCGGCGAAAAAGCGGCTGGCCACCCTGTTGACCACGACGCAGAGGCAAGTCGCCAGCAACAGCACGCTGGCCGTCAGGACCAGCTTGTCGGCGCTGGGCTGCCCCTGGGTCAGGCCATGGAAGAAAGTCAGCGGTGAAATGATGTAGACGAGCAGCGTCGCTATCGGCCGCGGATCGACCCTCAACCGTCGTGCCGCCAGCCAACCCAGCGCCACGAAGAAGAGCAGCATCCAGAGTGACTGGGAAAGATCGATTTCGGCCATCCGGGATTCCTTTAGCGACAGTCGGCGGTAACGATTTGGCCGCTAACTGTAACACTGGAAGGCATCGTCGGTCGGCCCAGAGCGAGGGGTCGAACGCCGGCCACGCCAGCCATCAGGGGCTGAGCTCGAGACGCTCGTCGACCAGCTTTCCCGCCACGAATCGCAGATGGTAGCGAGCACCGTGCCTGGGGCCATATACCCAGCGCTCGACCGTTACCGCGCCTTCGATGAGATGGCCGCCGCGGCGCTGCGGCAGTTCGATCACACGCGACGCCGGTGCTCCGCATTTTTGCAGGACCTGTTCGGGGGTATCGCCGTTGGCGGTCAGCCCACCCTGGCATCGCATCGCGATCACGGGATTCGCGACACTCAGCAACAGGATCACCAAGCCGATCGACGACGCCTGGCGACCACCCCGCATGCCGGCTCGACGACCAGAGCGGGCCAAGGTCATTGGCGATGCGTCTGGGTGGTGAAGCCTGTCAGACGCTTCTGCGTCGAGGCCACGATGCAGAACAGCAGGAACACCTGGAACGGCAGCCGCCAGAACAGCACCCACTCCGGGACCTGAGGAAAAAGCTCGGGGTGCAGCCACATGTAGACGTTGGCCGGCGTCACGCAGATCGTCAGTACCACCAGCCCCCAGCCAGCCAACGCACGAAAGCGTGGCAACAAGATACCGACGGCGCCCAGCAGCTCGAAGAACCCGCTGATCAGCACCGCCGCCTCGGGCCAGGGCAAACCCGGTGGAATGATCGATGCGAAGGCGTCCAGCATCACGAAATGACCGATGCCGCCGATGGCGAACCAGAGGAAGACGAGAGAGAGCCCGGCAGTGCGCCAGCCAGGACGATCGAGAGCGATGGGAAGCACCTCCATGAAAGGGTAAGAAGTCAGACGGAAAAACGGCTCGTTACCGGCAGCATAGAACAGAAACGATCACACCCGCCCCGGAGGCGTCCATCGGCGGACAACCGTGGCTATGCCCATCCCCTCGCGCGCACCGGACGCAAAGCCCCAGCCATCGATGCTACAATCGGCGACCAAGTTTTCAGCCTATCCATCCCGCGGCGTCGATGCCATCGGTTCGCCGCGGGTTTCGTTACGGGAATGTTCCAGTCGCCATGTCGAACAACGCCTCGCTTTCGCGCCAGATCCTCGTCACCAGCGCGCTGCCGTATGCCAACGGCTCGATCCATCTGGGCCACCTGCTGGAGTACATCCAGACCGATATCTGGGTGCGCTTCCAGAAGAGCCGCGGCCATGAGTGCCAATATGTCTGCGCCGACGACGCCCACGGCACCGCGATCATGCTGCGTGCCGAGCAGGAAGGGATCACCTCCGAGCAGTTGATCGCCAAGGTCAGCGAGGAGCACCAGGCGGACTTCGCCCGATTCGGCGTGGCTTTCGACAACTACCACTCGACCCATTCCGAAGAGAACCGCCTCCACAGCGAGCGCATCTACACCGCACTGCGCGATGCCGGCCATATCAGTACCCGCGACATCGAGCAGATGTACGATCCGGTCAAGGGGCTGTTCCTGGCCGACCGTTTCATCAAGGGCACCTGCCCGAAATGCGGCAGCGAGGACCAATACGGCGACAACTGCGAAGTCTGCGGCAGTACCTACACGCCGGCGGAGCTGATCAATCCGGTGTCGGCGATCAGCGGCGCGACGCCGGAAGTACGCACCTCGACCCACTATTTCTTCAAGCTGCCCAATTTTGAAGACTTCCTGAAGCAGTGGACGCGTTCCGGCCGGGTTCAACCGCAAATCGCCAACAAGCTGCAGGAGTGGTTCGAGGCCGGGCTCAACGAGTGGGACATCTCCCGCGATGCGCCCTACTTCGGCTTCGAGATTCCCGATGCGCCGGGCAAGTACTTCTACGTCTGGCTGGACGCGCCGATCGGTTACCTGGCGAGCTTCCAGAATCTCTGCGACCGTGAAGGTCTCGATTTCGACAGTTACTGGAAGGCGGACTCCGAGGCCGAGGTCTACCACTTCATCGGCAAGGATATCGTCTATTTCCACGCCCTGTTCTGGCCGGCGATGCTTGAGGGCGCCGGCCTGCGCACGCCGACGGGGGTCAACTGCCACGGTTTCGTGACCGTCAACGGGGCCAAGATGTCGAAGTCCCGCGGCACCTTCATCAAGGCCCAGACCTACGCCGAGCATCTCAACCCGGAGTATCTGCGCTACTACTTCGCCGCCAAGCTGACCTCCCGGGTCGACGATCTCGACCTCAACCTCGAGGATTTCGCGGCGCGGGTCAACTCCGACCTGGTCGGCAAGGTGGTCAACATCGCCAGCCGCTGTGCCGGCTTCATCAACAAGCTGGGCGACGGCCAGCTCTCGGCGACCTGCGCGGAGCCGGAGCTCGCCGCCAGGTTCATCGCTGCCGGTGACGAGATCGCCGCCGACTTCGAAGCGCGTGAATTCGGCCGCGCCATGCGCAAGGTGATGGAACTCGCCGACGAGGCCAACACCTATATCGCCGACAAGGCGCCCTGGGTTCTGGCTAAGGAGGGCGGCCGCGAGCAGGAGGTGATCGATATCTGCTCGGTGGGCATCAACCTGTTCCGCACACTGATGGTCTACCTGCAGCCAGTGGTGCCGGCGATGGCCGAGCAGGCTCGCGTCTTCCTGCAGGTCGACAGCCTGGACTGGGAGAGTCGCCAGCAGGTGCTCGAAAGTCACACCATCGGCAAGTTCAAGCCGCTGATGACCCGGGTCGAGGGCGACAAGATCGATTCGATGATCGAGTCTTCCAAGGAAGTGCTCGAGGAGGAGAAGAAATTGACTGGAAAAGCGCCCGCCGATGCCGAGTCAGGCAGCGCGCCCGCTATCGAACCGATCGCCGACGAGATCGCGTTCGACGACTTCATCAAGGTCGACATGCGGATCGCCGAAATCAAGAAGGCCGAGCAGGTCGAAGGCTCCAGCAAGCTGCTCAAGCTGACCCTGGACCTCGGTGGCGAGATCCGCACCGTGTTCTCCGGCATCCGCAAGGTCTACGCGCCGGAAGCGCTCGAAGGCCGGCTGACGGTCATGGTCGCCAACCTGGCGCCGCGCAAGATGCGCTTCGGCGTTTCCGAAGGCATGGTGATGGCCGCCGGCGATGCCCCTGACCAGAAAGACGGGGGCATCTATCTCCTCTCCCCGGACAGCGGCGCCAAACCGGGTCAGCGTGTGACCTGAAGACCGGATCCCGTCCAGCGTGACACTTGCCCACGAGCGCGCGACCCCGGTCGCGCGCTTTGCGTTGATCACGGACGAGTCGTCTGTTGTTGCGAGATGGCCGAGGTTGGGAGCGGCCACTTCGAGCGTCTATAATGGCCGGCTTCGAGCGCCCCGCGCCGCCCATCCGAGGCGGTGAGCAGGCCATGTGTGCCAATGGAGAGTCATCGCTTGTCTCACCCCGCCACGATCACCGTCGAGCTTATCGACGCCGAACTGCCGCAGACCCAATGCGGCAAATGCGGCCATGACGGCTGTCGTCCCTATGCCGAGGCGATCGTGGAGGGAGAGGCCGTCAATCGCTGCCCGCCCGGCGGGGAAGCGACACGGGATCGACTGGCCGCGCTCACCGGCCGTCCGCCTCTCGAATTGATCGAGCCGCCACAGACTCCGCTGCTGGCCGTGATTCGAGAAGCCGAGTGCATCGGCTGCACCAAGTGCATCCAGGCATGCCCCGTCGATGCGATTCTCGGCGCCGCCAAGCAGATGCATACGGTGATCGAATCGGAATGCACCGGCTGCGAGCTGTGCGTGGCGCCCTGCCCCGTCGACTGTATCGACCTCGTCGAACATCCACGCTGGGCGGAGGCGAACGGTGATGCCGAACGGCAGCAGTATCTGGACTGGCGCGCCCGCAACGGGCGCCAACGCTTCGAGGCCCGCAACCGGCGCCTGACCCTCAAGGCCGAACGGAAACTTCACAGGCGCGAGCAGCGCCGCGCCGCTGCGGCACGGCAGGTGACCGAGGTGCCCGCGACATCACGTGAACGACCTGCCGATATCGACGTTACTGCTCTGAAGGCACAGGTAGCGACCCTGACCGCGCGTCGAAAGCGACTGCAGCGCCAGTTGGATAACGCCGAAGAGGCACGGCGCCCCGCGCTTCTCGAGCGCCTGGCGGGATTCGAGGAACAGCTCGACACCTTGAAGCGGCAACTCGAAACCGCGCCATCACCGAATCGACACGCCGCACGTGATCACCGTCATATCGCCCTGGCGGCAGCGGAACAGGCGCTGCGCAAGGCGCGACAGGAGCTGGAGCATTACCGACGTCAGGGCGACCAGGCGGGCATCGCGGAGGCCCAGGACAAGATACGCGAGGCGGAACGGCTGATCTCCCTGGCCAGCCGATCGCCCGCCAACCAGCCTGCCACTGACGCGGGCGACCATCATGGAACGAGCTCATGAATGCCACCAAGCGAGAGCAGATCTTTGCTCGCCTCAAGGCGCACAACCCCGAACCGACCACCGAGCTGAACTGGTCGACGCCGTTCGAGTTGCTGGCGGCGGTACTGTTGTCGGCCCAGGCGACGGACGTGGGCGTGAACAAGGCCACGGCAAGGCTGTTCCCGGTGGCCAATACGCCGCAGGCGATCATCGACCTCGGGCTCGACGGGCTGAAGGCCCACATCAAGACCATCGGCCTCTACAACACCAAGGCCGAGAACCTGATGAAGACCTGCCACATCCTGGCCGAGCGCTACGCGGGAGATATCCCGCGCACCCGCGCCGAGCTGGAAGCGCTGCCCGGCGTGGGACGCAAGACCGCCAACGTGATTCTGAACACCGCATTCGGCGAACTGACGATGGCGGTCGACACGCACATCTTTCGCGTCGCCAACCGCACTCGCATCGCCAAGGGCAAGAACGTGCTCGAAGTGGAGCAGAAGCTGCTGCGCCATGTTCCCAAGGCTTATCTCAAGGATGCCCACCACTGGCTGATCCTGCACGGCCGCTACACCTGTCTGGCGCGCAAGCCTCGCTGTGGTAGCTGCGTGATCGAGGATCTGTGCGAGTATCCCGACAAGGTCGAGATCGGCTAGTACCGATGACGGCGGTCAGGGGCTCGATTCCGGCTCCTGACCGCTGTCCACGCTTTCCCGCTCCGGTGTCGGCACCGCCTCCTCGCCCATGGACTCGGGCGCGGTAGGCGCGGCCTCCGGCAAGCTGCTGCCATCGCCGTTCGCGGCATCGTCCGGGGCAGAGGATGTCTCCGCTTCCGGGGCCGTGACGCTCATTTCGGTCGCCCCTTCACGGCTGTAGACGATCTTGCGTGTGCCGCCATCGCAGCTGCCGACCACCTCGGCGCCAGCGAAGGCCTCCCCCTCCTTCACCACGCCATCATCGACCTGGGCGTTGTCGACGATCTCGAGCAGGAAGTGGCGAGCACCATTATCGCGGATGGTCTGATCGATCTGTGCCTTGAGCCTTTCGCAGGCCAAGCGCGTCTCGGGTTGCTGGTCGAACGGCGAATCGCCCTGCTGCGCCTGGGCCCAAGCGAGCGACGATGCCAGGCAAGCACTACTCAACCCCGCCACGACGGCGAACTTCCAGGTAAAAACACGCATAGACACTCCTCACCGCATGGCAATGCACGAACCGCGGACAGGACCGCCAATTCGCGCGGGAAGTACCGAGCCGATCATCCCGTCTCACCCGACGGGGAGCCGGAAGGTTTCACAACCGAAACTCGCCGCCTCTCTCGATCGCTCTTTGATAGGCCGGGCGGTCGCGCATATTCTGCAGCGTTTTCTTGATATTTGGACGTCCGGAGAGGTCTGAACGACTTTCAGCCGCCAGCAACGGAAAACTCATCTGAATGTCCGCCGCGCTAAATTCATCGCCCGCGAACCACGGGTGCTGACGCAGTTCACTCTCCCAGTAATCGAGATGCATCTCGAGCTGGGGGTCGAGGAACTTCTGTCGGACCCCATTGGCCAGAAGCCTGCCGATGGGACGAATGACCGCGGGTACGGGGGGCTTGCCCAACTTCGAGAAAACCAGCTTCATCACCAGCAGCGGCATCGCCGAGCCTTCGGCGTAATGTAACCAGTAGGTGTAACGCAGTCGCTCCGGCGTACCGGCCTCCGGTACCAGGGCGTCACCGTCATAGCGGGAGACGAGATATTCGATGATCGCGCCGGATTCGGCGACGGTGTAGGCATCATCGGTGATGACCGGCGACTTGCCGAGCGGATGGATCCGTTTCAGCTCCGCGGGCGCCAGCATGGTCTTGGGATCGCGTCGGTAGGTTCGGACCTCATACTCGACACCCAGCTCCTCCAGCAGCCACAAGATACGCTGCGACCGGGAATTTTCGAGGTGGTGAACAGTGATCATGTCAACGCTTCCTTGCCGGTTTCTTCGACTCTCCCGGCCGCCTGGGTTCTCAGCGGCCTCCGGGAACGCTCTTAACCATAGGAAGTTATCGTTGAAGCCGCCACTGACGAAAACGGCGCCCTGCAGGCGCCGTCATCGAGATCGATGGAAGGTCTTCAGTGCTGCTGCTCGAACATCTCGTCACCGACGTCATCGATATAGCGCTGACTCTTGGTGATGGTCAGTTCCACGCAACCATCTTCGCCCGGTACCACGTCCGAACGCTCGAAGCGTCGCTCCAGGGTCTCGCCGCCCTCGACCGGTTTGCGAATCCACCCACTGACCCGATACTGGCCACCGGCATCCTGCGGCTCGGGCACGATCAGAAACCCCTTGTACTCGACCGGCTCGCGCTCCTGCTTGGGCGTGGAGGATCTGGCGTCGCCACCGCCCAGCAGCCCGGAAAACAGTTTCTTGAACATACGTTGCTCCCGATTCGGATGCCGACATCGCAGATATCGGCATCGGGGGTTGGGTCGGACAGCGCTAGCTCGCGGAGCGGCCCTTACCGGCCGCGATCCGCAGACGCAGCGCGTTGAGCTTGATGAAGCCTTCGGCGTCCTTCTGGTCGTAGGCGCCGGCATCATCCTCGAACGTGGCAATCGATTCGTCGAACAGCGACTGCTCGGACTTGCGCCCGACCACCGTCGCGCTGCCCTTGTAGAGCTTCATCCGCACCACGCCGTTGACGAAGGTCTGGGTCTCGTCGATGGCAGCCTGGAGCATGCGCCGTTCCGGACTCCACCAGTAACCGTTGTAGATGGTCTTGGCGTACTTGGGCATCAGCTCGTCCTTGAGATGTGCCGCCTCCCGGTCGAGCGTCAACGACTCGATGGCGCGATGCGCGCGCAGCAGGATGGTCCCGCCCGGCGTTTCGTAGCAACCGCGGGACTTCATGCCGACATAGCGGTTCTCGACGATGTCGAGACGGCCGATGCCATTGTCGCCACCCAGCTTGTTGAGCTTGGCCAGCACTTCGTGCGGCTTCAGCGGTTCGCCGTCGATGGCGACGACATCGCCCTTCTCGTAGGTCAGCTCGATGTAAGTCGGCTTGTCAGGCGCGGCTTCCGGCGCCACGCTCCAGCGCCACATCTCTTCTTCCGCCTCGGCCCACGGATCCTCGAGAATGCCGCCCTCGTAGGAGATGTGCAGCAGATTGGCATCCATCGAGTACGGTGACTTCTTCTTGCTCTTGGAGAAATCGACCGGGATGTCATTGTCCTCGCAGTACGCCATCAGCTTCTCGCGGGAGTTGAGGTCCCACTCGCGCCACGGCGCAATCACCTTGACCCCCGGCTTGAGCGCGTAGGCGCCCAGCTCGAAGCGCACCTGGTCGTTGCCCTTGCCGGTCGCCCCGTGAGAAATGGCGTCGGCGCCGGTCTCGTTGGCGATCTCGATCAGACGCTTGGCGATCAGCGGGCGCGCGATGGAGGTGCCCAGCAGGTATTCGCCCTCGTAGATGGTATTGGCCCGGAACATCGGATAGACGTAATCGCGAACGAACTCTTCCCGCAGGTCCTCGATGTAGATCTCCTTGACCCCGAGCGCCTGCGCCTTGGCTCGCGCCGGCTCGACCTCTTCGCCCTGACCGATATCGGCGGTAAAGGTGACCACCTCGCAAGCGTAGGTTTCCTGCAGCCACTTCACGATCACGGAAGTGTCAAGGCCGCCGGAATAGGCGAGGACGACCTTTTTGACATCGGACATGCGACAGCTCCTTAGCAAGTTTGAATTGATGAGCAAGGTATGTGGTTCGTTGACGTGCGGCAATCGGCGAACGGTGCGGTCGGAAATTATAACGCTCCCGGCCCGCCACGAACACCGAGCGACGGGACGCCAATGGCCGAAACTGCTAGACTCTACGCGGTTTCAGGACCACGGTTTCCTCTACACAGTACCACTACCACACCAAGGGAATGGGAGTCATTGCATGTCGGACGCCAGCACGAAAGAGCTGATGGCGCAGCGTTTTCGCGGATATCTCCCGGTCGTGGTAGACGTCGAAACCGGCGGGTTCAATTCGGCAACGGATGCGATCCTGGAAATCGCCGCCGTGCCGCTGACGATGGACGACCAGGGCAACCTGCTGCCACTGGATACCATCGCCTTCCACGTCGAGCCTTTCGAGGGGGCCAACGTCGAACAGTCCGCCCTGGATTTCACCGGCATCGACCTCTCCAGCGCCTTCCGCAAGCAGATCGCCGTCAGCGAGCGTGAAGCGCTGGACGGAATCTTCAAGCCGATTCGCAAGACCATCAAGTCCCACGACTGCTCCAGGGCCATCCTCGTCGGCCACAACGCCTCATTCGACCAGGGGTTTCTCAACGCCGCGGTCAATCGCTGCAATATCAAGCGCAACCCCTTTCACCCCTTCTCCAGCTTCGACACCGCGTCGCTGTCGGCCCTGGCCTACGGCCAGACGGTCCTGGCGCGGGCCTGCCAGGCAGCCGGTATCGAATTCGACAACTCCTCGGCCCACTCGGCGAGCTACGATACCGAACGCACGGCGGAGCTGTTCTGCGCCATCGTCAACCGCTTCAAGGATCTGGGCGGCTGGAATCTGGCGATGAAGGAGCAGGGTCTCGACGACGTCTGAGCGCTGAAACGAAAGGCGCCCGTCCTGGGACGGGCGCCTTTCACGGCAACGACAATCGTCGACGTGCCGAATCAGCTGTCGCTGGAGGCCTCGGCAGCCTTGGCCGCAGCGGCCTTGACCATGGGCTCCAGTTCACCGTTCTGGTACATCTCGACGATGATGTCGCAGCCGCCTACCAGCTCGCCGTCGATCCACAGCTGGGGAAACGTCGGCCAGCTCGCGTACTTGGGCAGCTCCGACCGGATATCCGGATTGTCGAGGATGTTGACGAAGGCGAACTTCTCGCCGCATGCCATCAGCGCCTGGACCGCCTGGGCAGAGAAGCCGCACTGGGGCAGCTGGGGCGATCCCTTCATGTAGAGCAGGATGGCGTTGTCACTGATCTGCTGCTTGATCGCTTCGATGGTATCGCTCATGAGACGTCCTGTAGCGGGAAGAGAGAGCCGCTGGCCCACCCTTCGCGTGTGCGCGAATATAAAAGACCGTAAGACCATTCTACTGATGACACCGACCGAAAACACCCCCGCCGACCCGTGAAGGCATTCCGCGGCGTTGCGCCGCTCACGGGGTCTGGTTAGGATGATTGGCTTTCGCACGGATCGACGCTGGCCACCGACGCCCGCCCAGGGCGCGGCTTTCCCATCGCATCGATCCTGGCGCCGTCTAGCGAGACGCCCCACCGGGCGCTTCGCCCGCGGCGCTTTTTTCTTTTTCTGGTGGCAGTCGCCATGGCGGGCATGGCCACCGATCGAGTTTTCAGTGCGGCGCGCCGGGATGATGCCGCATGCCTTGAAGCCCATGTCTCAACGTCAAGACACGACAGGAATCCACCCATGAGCGCACGCCACTTTCTGACCCTTCTGGATCTTTCCGCCGAAGAGCTCGATTACCTGATCCAGCGCGGGATCACGATCAAGAACCGGCTGAAGACCAACGGCCCCGTCTACACGCCGTTCAGCAATCGTACCCTGGCGATGATCTTCGAGAAGTCCTCGACGCGAACCCGGGTCTCGTTCGAAACCGCCATGGCACAGTTCGGCGGCCATGCGCTTTTCCTGTCATCGCGGGATACCCAGCTCGGCCGCGGGGAGCCGATCGCGGATACCGCGCGGGTACTGTCGGAAATGGTCGATGCGGTGATGATCCGGACTTTCTCTCATGCCGGCCTCGAGGCGTTTGCCGCCGCCAGCGCCGTGCCGGTGATCAACGCCCTGACCGACGATTATCACCCCTGCCAGCTGCTGGCCGACGTCATGACCTGGACCGAGTGCCGTGGGCCGGTCAAGGGCAAGACGGCGGTGTGGATCGGTGACGGCAACAACATGTGTCACTCCTGGATCAACGCCGCCCGGCAGTTCGATTTCCAGCTGCGCATCTGCTGTCCCGAGGGCTACGAGCCGCGCGAGGATATCGTCGCGGCCGCCGGCGACCGGGTCACGATCCTGCGCGACCCACGCCAGGCCATCAGCGGTGCCGACCTGATCACGACCGATGTCTGGGCCTCCATGGGTCAGGAGGAAGAACAGGCCAAGCGCGAGCGGGACTTCGCCGGTTACCAGGTCACCGAAGCGTTGCTGGATCAGGCCAACGAGGAGGCGATCTTCCTGCACTGCCTGCCGGCGCATCGCGGCGAGGAGATCAGCACCACCTTGCTCGACGACCCACGCGCTGTGGTGTGGCAGGAAGCCGGCAATCGCCTCCATGCCCAGAAGGCGCTGATCGAGTTCCTGTTGCTGGGTCGGGTCGCCTGACGCCCCGATGGAAAAACGCCGCGATCCATCGTGGGTCGCGGCACCTGGCGCTTCACTCCGATTCTTTCCGGCCCGGTCAGGAGCCTGCGGGCCGCGAAGCTCTGCGCCGCTCCCGGTAGCCTACCGCCACCTTCAGCGTCACGACCACCAGCGCCAACAGCGCCATCGCGACGAGTATCTGGCCGATATTCCCCTCCAGTGCCGACTCGCCCAGTACCACGAACGCCACGGCGTATGGGCCGGTCGTCATCAATGCCACCGTCAGGTAGATCGATCGGGGAACGCCGGCGATCCCCAGGGCGTAGTGCTTGATGAACATCGGGACCCCGGGCACCAGCTTGATCAGGAAGGTGACTCGCCAGGCATCGCCACGGGCCTGATCGAGAGCCGCCAGTGCCGGGAAGCGCCGTTCGATGGCATGACTCAGAGTCGGCCGCAGGCGGCCATGGGCAACGGCGTAGCAGAGCAGGAGATTGAGCAGCGTGGCGATGGCGGAAAATGCCAGCCCGACGGGAATGCCGAACCGCAGTCCGGCAATGACGTAGAACGGCGTCATCGGCAGGCCCAGGGCCGGCAGCAGTATCATCGCCGCCAGCAGCGGCAGTGGATGCAGCGTTTCCAGCGACTCGAGTGACAGCCCAGCCCAGGCCACGAAGCCTGCGGTCAGCGTGACGAATCCGAATAGCGCCGACACCCGGAGCCACCAGCGACGGCCGGGGCGTGGTGACGAACCGGCATGAAATCGAGGGGAATAGAGGGGAGCGCGTCGCATGCTCCCAATCTAATCGGGTTTCGATGAAGGATCGATGACAAGCGCGGGAAAGATCCAAGCTCCCTCCCGCGGCCGCTTACTCGAGGTTGTCGAGCCCTTTCTCGGCCATCGCCACGGCCCGGAACAGCGCCCGGCGCTTGTTGAGCGTCTCGTTCCACTCGTCGTCGGGATTGGAATCGGCGACGATGCCACCGCCGGCCTGGACGTGCAGCTCGCCATCCTTCAGCACCGCCGTGCGGATCGCGATCGCCATGTCCATGTTGCCGTGCCAGGAGAGATAACCAACGGCACCGGAATAGACACCACGCTTGACCGGCTCCAGTTCGTCGATGATCTCCATCGCCCGGATCTTGGGTGCACCGGAGAGCGTGCCGGCCGGGAAGGTGGCACGCAGCACGTCCATCGCCGACATGCCTTCGCGCAGCTTGCCGGTGACGTTGGAGACGATGTGCATGACATGGGAGTAACGCTCGATCGCCATCCTGTCGGTGAGCTCGACCGTGCCGATTTCGCTGATGCGGCCGATATCGTTGCGGCCCAGGTCGATCAGCATCAGGTGCTCGGCGATCTCCTTGGGATCGGCCAGCAGCTCCTCCTCCAGCGCCTTGTCCTGCTCGGGCGTGGCGCCGCGGGGGCGCGTGCCGGCGATCGGGCGCACGGTCACCTCGCCCCCCTCCAGACGGGTCAGAATCTCGGGCGACGATCCGATCACGTGATGGTCATCGAGATTCAGAAAGAACATGTAGGGTGACGGATTGAGACTGCGCAGCGCCCGATAGAGATCCAGCGGCGGCGCCTTATAGGGAATCGACATGCGCTGGGACGGCACGCACTGCATGACGTCGCCGGCCAGCACGTACTCCTTGATGGTCGCCACCGCGTCCTTGTAGCCCTGCTCGCTGAAGCTGGCGTGGAAGTCGTCCTCGGCGACGTCCGCACGACCGGTACCCGGACTCAAGGTGTTGAAGGTGGCACTGCGCAGCTTCAACTCCAGGGTCTCGAGTCGCTCGACCGCGTCGGCATAGGCGTGGGACGACTCCGGGTCGGCATGAGTCCACAACTGGAGCCGGCCGGAGAGATTGTCGAAGACCACCAGGTCATCGCACACCATCAGCAGGATGTCCGGCACGCCGATGGGATCGGGCTTCTCGGCAGCGAGCGCGGTGCGCAGTTTCGGTTCGATATAGCGAATGGTGTCGTAGCCGAAGTAGCCCACCAGGCCGCCGTCGAATCGTGGCTGGTCGTCCAGGTCAGGCACCTTGAACTTGGCCTGGAACCGCTCGATCCAGGCCAGCGGGTCCTCGACCTGACTGGCGCCGACCTGTTCGCCATCGACGATGTGTCTGACGGTCAGGCCCCGCACCTCGATACGCTCCCGACTCGGCAACCCGATGATCGAGTAGCGCCCCCACTTCTCCCCTCCCTGCACCGATTCGAGCAGGAAGGTCCAGGGCGCATCGGCCAGCTTGAGATAGGTCGACAGCGGCGTATCCAGGTCGGCCAGCACCTCGCGGGTGACCGGAATACGGTTGTAGCCGGCTTGCGCCAGCTCGGCAAAGCGATCGGGGGTCATCATGGGACCGGGCTCCAGCAGTGAGAATCAGCAATCGGCAAACGAAACGGTTCGACTGACGATCACCATCGCCAACGCGTCACGTGGCGTATCAACACGCTGGGGCTGGAAAGACGTTGGATATCCGGTCGCATGTCAAAGCTCGGTCGAGGGAAAACGGAAAGATCGGGAGGTGCGCAAGAACGGCGCCACAACCGCCATGGCGCCGTTCAGGAAACCCTAAACGAGTTCCCCCAGCGATTCAACCACGCCATCCGGGTGGCTCGAGGCCACCGGCTCGCCATGGTTGTAGCCATACGGCACCGCCAGCGTGCGGAAACCGGCCCGCCTTCCCGCTTCCACGTCGTGACGCGAATCCCCCACCATCAGGCACTGCCCGGGGGCGACGCCGAACTGCGCCGCCAGATGGAGCAGTGGCGCGGGATGGGGTTTCTTCTCCGCCAGCGAATCCCCGCCCAGCGTCAGGCGAAAATAGCGACGCAGCTCAAGCGCGTCGAGAATCGGGTCGATGAACGCCGCGGGCTTGTTGGTGACCAGGGTGACGATGATTCCCTTCGCCTCGAGGGATTCGAGGGCCTCGCGGACACCGGGATACACCCGGGTGCGCTCACAGGGCGCGGCGTGATACGCCCGCAGGAAGCCGTCATGGCTAGCCGCTACCCGGTCCGGGGCCGGCTCCTCGCCCAGCACGCTGGCCAACGCCCGCTCGACCAGCTTGTACGAGCCGTTGCCCACCCAGTCGCGCACCTTGGCCTCGCCCACCGGCACTAGGCACTGCTCGCTCAGCATCGTGTCCACCGCCGCCGCCAGATCGGGCACGGAATCGATCAAGGTGCCATCGAGATCGAAGGCGACCAACCGGATGTCCTGAAGCGATGGGTGCATGACGGAATCCTCGAGTGAACGGTTGGAAAGATGACACATCGCGCAGCAGCTTACCCAAAATGGCGTAAGTTTACGCAACCCACGGATGCCAAGTGTCGACGATCGGCGTATCCTCGGGCACATCTTTCGTCGCATCGACGGGTACTCATTTCCGTGAACGTGCAGTCTCGCAATCCGATGTCGTCATCACTCGGCTCTCGGTGTGCCTGCCTTTCACCAGCCATCCTCTCCGAGCCCCCTCGAAACACCCGACACGACGATCCCGGTTTCCCCGGCTGTACCCTTCTCATTTTTCCGATTTCTCGATTGGAGTTTCCCCATGACCACACCACGCATTGTCGTGGTCGGTGGCGGCGCGGGCGGACTCGAGCTGGCAACCCGCCTGGGTCGCAAGCTCGGCAAGTCCCAGCGCGCCGACATCGTCCTCGTCGACCGCAATCCCACTCACATCTGGAAGCCGCTGCTGCACGAGATCGCCACCGGCACCCTCGACTCGGGGCTCGACGAGGTCTCCTACCAGGGCCACTCCAAGAGTCACGGCTACCGCTTCCAGCGGGGTACGCTGAGTGCCATCGATCGTGACAACCGCACCCTCACGCTGGAGCCGATCCACGACCAGGACGACGCCGTCGTGCTGCCGGCCCGTGAGCTCGAGTACGACTACCTGGTGCTGTCCGTCGGCAGCGTCTCCAACGATTTCGGCACGCCCGGTGTGGCCAAGCACTGCCACTTCATCGACAGCCCGCAGCAGGCGGAGAGTTTTCGCCGCAACATGCTCAATACCTTCCTGCGCTACAGCGATCCGGAGCGCCGGACACACCCCAAGCTGACCGTCGGTCTGGTCGGCGCGGGCGCCACCGGCGTCGAGCTGGCCGCCGAACTCTTCGGCGCCTCCCGGATGCTGCACAGCTACGGGTTCACGGCGCTCGACAGCGGCAAGCTCGAAGTCCACCTGATCGAAGCGGCACCGCGCATCCTGCCGGCCCTGCCGGAGCGGATCAGCCGTGCGGTTCACGGCGAGCTCGAGCGGCTCGGGGTCAAGATCCATGTCGATACCCGGGTCACCGAGGCCAACGCCCACGGTTTCATTACCGCCGACGGCGAGCCGCTGGAGACGGACCTCAGCGTCTGGGCCGCCGGCATTCGCGCGCCGGAATTCCTGTCGCAGCTGGGGCTCGCCACCGAGCGCAACCACCAGGTCAAGGTCCACGAGACCTTGCAGAGCCTCGACGACGAGCGCATCTTCGCCTTCGGTGACTGCGCCTCCTGCCCGCAGCCCGGCGACAAGCGCGTGCCACCCCGGGCCCAGGCGGCCCACCAGCAGGCGACCCACTGCTACCACAATCTGCGTGCCGCCATGGACGGCAAGCCCCTCAAGCCGTTCGTCTACCGCGATCGGGGCTCGCTGATCTCGCTGGCCCACTTCGAGGCGGTTGGCAGCCTGATGCGTGGCGCCTCAGCGCGCAGCCTGTTCATCGAGGGCCGGCTGGCCAAACTGTTCTACGCTTCCCTCTACCGGATGCACCAGATGGCGATTCACGGCATCTTCAAGACAGGCATGACGGTCATCGTCGATGGCCTCAACCGCTACATCAGGCCGAAGATGAAATTGCACTGAGGCATCGACCCCGAAACGTCAGCGGAGAGAGATCATGGATCGTTTCTATAACGCCCCGGGCGACGTCGTCGACGAGATTCTACGGGCGGTGGCGGCGACCGCCCCAGTGCGGGTCGCCGAGCCGGAAAGCGGCCTGCGGATCCTGATCCGGCGCGATTGGGACAAGGCGGATCAGGGCCGACGCCAGGCGGCGATACTGTCCGGTGGTGGTGCCGGTCACGAGCCGGCACACGCCGGTTATATCGGCGAAGGCATGTTGACCGGCGCGATCTCCGGCAGCCTGTTCGCCTCGCCCAGCGTCGAGGCAGTACTCGCGGCCATTCGCGAAGTTTGCGGCGCGGCCGGCTGCCTGCTGGTGGTCAAGAACTACACCGGCGACCGCCTCAACTTCGGTCTCGCCGCCGAGCGGGCCCGGGGCGAGGGGCTGGACGTCGCCATGGTCATCGTCGCCGACGATGTCGCCATCGAGGACGCCCCCCAGCCCCGAGGCATCGCCGGTACCGTGCTGGTGCACAAGCTGAGCGGTCATCTGGCGAGCCGGGAACTGCCGCTGGACGTGATCCGCGAACGGGCCGAAGCCCTGTGCCAGCGCATGGGGTCGCTGGGCATGGCGCTCAGCGCCGCGGCCCAACCGGGCCAGGCGGCGGCCGAACGCTCGCCGGAGCTGGGCCTGGGCATTCACAACGAGACCGGCACGCGGGAGGTCGACCCGCACAGCGCCGACGAGGCGATGCAACTAGTGCTCGAGCCGCTGCGCGACGCACTGTCCGAGCGCCAGTTGTCCGGCCCCTGGATCGCGATGCTCAACGACCTGGGGAGCTGCTCCACCCAGGAGATGGGGGTGCTCGCCGCCAGCCTGTTAAACCAACTGGGCGTCGATCAGATAGCCCATCTGATCGGCCCGGCGCCGCTGATGACCTCGCTGGACATGCACGGCTTCTCGCTCACGCTGCTGCCGGCCGACGACGATCTGGTGGAGGCACTGACGGCTCCGACGACGGCGCCGGCCTGGCCCGGGCTGCACGCCGCCCGGGTTCCCGCCCGCTTTTCGCCGGATACCCGACAGGATCATGAGGCGCTGGCCGACGAGGCCCCGCAGGATCCCGCCACTTCCGCCCTTCTGGAGCGAGTCATCGCGACCCTGCGCCAATCACGCGCGGAACTCGATGCGCTGGATGCCAAGAGCGGCGACGGCGACGCCGGCGCCAGCATGGAAAGCGGCGCCGAGTCGATCGCCAAGGCGCTATCGACCCGGCGGCTCAACACCGAAGCCCTGCCATTGATGTTCGCCGGTATCGGCCAGCTCCTTTCCCGCGACATGGGTGGTTCCAGCGGCGTCCTGCTGTCGATCCTGTTCACTGCAGCGGCGGCTTCGCTGGACCAGCGCGGCGATCTGCAGGAGGCACTGGCCGCCGGTGTCGAGAAGATGCAGGCCTACGGCGGCGCCAGGCCCGGCGATCGCACCATGCTCGACGCCCTGGTGCCCGCCATCGAATCGCTGCAGCGGGGAGAAACGCTGTCCCAGGCAGCGCAGGCCGCTCGCGATGGCGCCCAGGCTACCGCCCGGCTCGTCCGCGCCAACGCCGGTCGCTCCGCCTATGTGCCGGAAAGCGCGCTCAAGGGTGTCGTCGACCCCGGCGCCGAAGCCGTGGCGAGAGTGTTCGAGGCGTTGACCCATGACCGAGATGCCTGAAGTCGAATCGACCGCCGACCTGGAGATCATCATCCCGCCGGGCATGGAGCGATTGGCAGAGCGGGCGGGCTACGCGCCGGCCAAGTCGGACGAACGCCGGCGCTGGAGGTTATCTCGGACCCTGAAGCCCAGTTCCAGGCGTGCTGGGAGAATCTGCGCAGTGTCCTCGCCGCCGGCGGCTGTACGTTCGACGACATCGTCGACATGACGACCTACCACGTGGACCTGCACCGCCACATGGAAGTGTTCCGAAAAGTGAAAGACGCGGCATTTCCCCGGGGCACCTGCGCCTGGACGGTCATCGGGATCGCCGATCTCGCTCATCCCGGGCTACTGGTCGAAATCAAGTGTACCGCCGTGCAGTCCGCCCGACTCGGCGACTAGTCGAGGCTGGCCGGCGGCCACCAGTCCGGCAGCAGGGCCCGGGCCTCGCGCCGGGCGAAGCGGTCGTCCAGCAGGTGGATCACGCCCTCGTCCTGGGGCGAGCGAATCACGCGTCCGGCGGCCTGCACTACCTTCTGCATGCCGGGGAAGAAGTAGGCGTAGTCGTAACCCCGACCGTAGAGTGCCTGCAGGCGGGCTCTCATCTGCTCGTTGACCGGGTTGACCTGGGGCAGTCCCAGGGTCGCGACGAAGGCGCCGATCAGGCGATCGCCGGGTAGATCGATGCCCTCGCCGAAGATCCCACCGAGCACCGCGAACCCCACCCCCACTCCGCCGCTCTCGAAACGTGCCAGAAACGCCTCGCGATCGGCATCATTCATCCGCGCGGCCTGTCGCCACAGCGGCAAGTCGGGATGGCGCTCGGCCACGCGATCGGCGACCCGCTCGAGATAGGCGAAGCTCGAGAAGAATGCCAGGTAGTTGCCGCGTCGTTGACGGAACTGGGCGGCGATACGGTCCGCCAGCGGGGTCAGGGATGACTCCCGGTCAGCGTAACGGGTCGATAGGCGGGCGGCGATCTGCACCTCGAGCTGGGAGTCGTGAAACGGCGAACCCAGCGATAGCCACGGCGCCTCCGGAGCCACGCCGAGCAGATCGCGATAGTAGGCTTCCGGCGCCAGCGTGGCGGAGAACAGGGTACCGCCATGGGCCGCGGCGAATCGCGGCGCCAAAAACGGTGCCGGCACCACATTGCGTAACGTCACCTCCGCCCCTGCGCGTCGCTGGCGCCCGCGGGGCGCCTGACGGGTCACGTCGCAGATCGAATGCGCGCCGAAGACATCGGCGACCCGGCAGAAATGCTGGGCATCGAAGGCGAATCGCTGCAGCTCACTGTCGAGCGCGATCGGCTGCTCGCTCTGATACTCGACGACCTGCGACACCGCTTGCTGCAGCGCCCCGATCAGCTTGCCGGGCAGCGTCTCGATCACCCGGTAGTCGGCGTCGCTCTCGTCCGCCAGCGCCTGCCAGATGGTGGCCACCCGCGAGAACGGCCGCTTGAGCGGCGCCGGCAACGTCGGCTTCAGACGCCTGAAGGCGCCGTGATCCAGCGTCGCGCTGTACATGCCGCGCCCGCGCGCCACCAGATTGTGAGCCTCGTCGACGAGCACGCCCACCCGCCACTGCTGCTGCTGGCTCAGGGCATAGAGCATGGCGTGGAAATCGAACCAGTAGTTGACGTCGCCGACCACGACATCGGCCCAGCGCGCCATCTCCTGACCGAGGTAATAGGGGCAGATGTCGTGGGCGAGCGCGGTATCCTGCAGCCCGGCACGATCGAGCCAGCCGCGCTCGACCGCCGCTGCGCGGGCCGCGGGCAGGCGATCGTAGAAACCGGCGGCCAGCGGGCAGGCGTCGCCGTGACAGGCCTTGTCGGGATGCTCACAACTCTTGTCACGAGACGTCAGCGTCAGCACCCGCAGGGGCAGCGCCCCGCTCTCGGCGGCCGCGGCGACACTCGACCCGGCTGCGCCGTGGCGACGATGGTCCACGCCCAGCGTTTGCAATGCCTCGAGGGCGAGTCGCTGCCCGGTATTGCGCGCCGTCAGGAAGAAGACCTTGTCCAACGGCTCGCCGGGCATCGCCTTGAGCAGGGGGAACAGTGTCCCCAGGGTCTTGCCGATGCCGGTGGGCGCCTGCAGCATCAGCCAGCGGCCGGTATGAATGGCCTTGTAGACGGATTCGGCCAACGGCCGCTGGCCCTGGCGGAAACCGGCATGAGGAAAGCGGAGCGACCTCAGGGCGTCGTCCCGGCGGCGGCGGTGCGCCAGCTCCTGCTGCGCCCAGGCCAGGAAAGCCTGGCAGTGGGTCTCGAACTCGGCCCGCAGGGCCCCGGCGGAGCATGGTTCGCTCAGGGCCGTCTCGCGCTGGCTGACGATGTCGAAGTAGACCAGCGTCACCGTGAGTTGATCCAGCCCGCGCTCGGCACACAGCAGGTGTCCATAGGTCTTGGCCTGGGCCCAGTGCAGCGCGCGCTGATTGGCCGGCTGACGGGCGAGATCGCCGCGATGGGTCTTGATCTCCTCCAGCCGATTGGCGTCGGGATCGTAGCCATCGGCACGCCCGCGTACCTCCAGGTGATGATAGCTGCCGGCCAAGGCAATCTCGCGCTCGTAACGCTCCCCGCGGCGCTCCGCGACGAGTTGATGGCCGGCGATCCCCTCCTGTGCCGAGGGCGACGGCGTGAAGCGAAGATCGAGATCACCTCGCTTGGCAGCGAACTCGCACAGCGCCCGAACGGCGATCCGATAGCTCAAGAGTCGCCCCCGGCGACGGCCGTATCGGAACCGGACAGGCCTGGCGCCTCGATATCGCCCTCGGGGTCCCAACTGACGTAGCAGACACTGACCGGCATGTCGTGTCGGGCGCAGAACTCCAGCCAGCGCTTCTGGTTGTCCTGCAGGCGATCGCCGGGCCCCTTCACTTCGATCATGCGATAAGCCGGCGCGGTGGCGTCCTGCGTCGCCTGGGAGGGATCCCCGCCCTGCGGCCAGAACTGGATCAGGTCCGGCATCCCGGCGCGGTTGGCACGGACGTCGCCGAGCAGCCGCTCGAACCAGAGCCGCAGGTGGCGCGCCGGGATGCACTGGAGGGCCAGCTCCAGCAGGTGCTCGTCGAGCGCCTCCCAGAACACGAAGGGCGACTGGGTCCCCCACTTCTCGCGGTAGCGTCGACGGATGATCGCGGCGTGGTCGCCCGTCTCGAGCGCTGCCAGGCAGTCGTCGAACCGGTCGCGCCGGCGCGCCTGGAAGTCCGCCTCGAACAGATCCACCGGCCCCGAGTGAAACGGATGAAAGAAGGCCCCTGGCAGTGGCGCGAAGATCGCATCCCAGCAGAGCAGCCCGAACAGGCCATTGACGAGCGCGTTCTCGACGTAGCAGACCGGCGCCTCGTCACGGCAGAGATGCCGGGCCACCGCCCGCTCGACGCTGGCGGCGCGAGGTAACACCAGGTCCAGACGTGGCGGCTCTGCCGCTTCCGGCCGGCGCCCCGGCGCCTGACCGAGCTTGCGACGAAGCCGGGGCAGCACCCGTTCCAGCGCCTGATGCTCCGCCGCGCTGACGGGGTCGGCTGCCGCCCGTTCCGCCAGCGCCAGCGCCGCTGCCGTCGCCTGCTGCGCCTCCAGCACCCGAACCTGGCGAAGCCGCGCCTCCGGTGCCGAACTTTCCCGGTAGAGACTCAGCGCCTGGTCGAGCTCACCCTGGCGCTCGAGGCGGTAGGCCAGCTTGTAGATCAACCGCCCCCGGCGCCGCTCCAGCCACTCATTGGCAAACGGCTCGCGTGGAATATCGGCCAGCAGCGACGCCATCGCCTCATCGGCCTCGAAGCGCTCCCGGCAGCGGTGCAGGTGATGATAGGCCTCCAGTTCCTGGCGTCGGGAAAACGCCCGCGAGGTTGCCTCCAGCTCGACGGTCTCGAAACGGTAGACGCCGAGCTCCGCCAGCACGAACTCCGACCACTGCTGGCGCAGATTGCCGAAGAACATCAGCCGGAAACGCTCGCACATCGCATCGACGCCCAGCCGGTAGTGACGGTCCTCGAGCTCGGGGGCCCACTCGGCCAGGGGGCGAGGCTCGGGAGACGCCGCCTGCAGCGCCGTCAGCCATGCCCCCTTGGCGGCGCTCCGGGAGACACCGAGGCTCGCCAGCCAGCCGCCCAGGTGCGCAGCGATCTCCGGCCGGGTCGTCAGCGCGAACAGCACCTCCGGCGACAGCGGCGCGCCCTCCTCGATCCAGCCGGCCGCGATCAGCGGCCCGGCCGCCGCCGGCGTATCGCCGATCTCGGCATAGTCGAGGCGGCTGGCGCGGAAATCGACGCCCCGACGCATGATCATCCTGACCAGCAGCGCCTGGGAAGGCTGGGGCAGGCGTTCGAAATCATCGATGAAAGCGGCTTCGTCGACACTCAGCACGTCGGCGTAACGCGACGTCAGCCAGTCGAGCACGCGGCGGAAATTGGCGAGATAGTAGAGCGGGTCTTCGAGCGTCGGCAGCGCCATGGCGTCCCCAGTGTCGGACTCAAAACACTGGCTAAGTATACAGACCTGTCACTGCCGTTCGAAGTCTTGCAGCCTATTACTCTCCCAGCCCCGCCTTGAGCTCCTGCCAGAGACGACGGTAGGCGTGGGTGGCGCGACTGCGTGGCGCCAGGTCGGCCAGCGGACTGCACTCCAGGCTCATGCGTTCGACGTCGCTGGCGTAGGGAATCCAGGTTTGCATCGGCGTCCCGATGGCGGCCGGCGGTGCCTCGAGCCACTCGCGGTGCAGCGTCCGACGTCGGTCGACCAGGTTGAAGAACGGCGTGAGCCGCTGGCGCTGGCGTTTCTTGAGGTCGAGATGATCGACCATGCGCGAGAAGGCCTGGACCGACAGCGGGCTGGGAATGGTCGGCACCAGGATACGATCGGCGGCACGGATGAGTTGTTCAGCCAGCGTGGAAAGCCCGGGCGGGCAGTCCAGCACCATCAGCGCATACTCCTCGCTGAACGGCGCGATCAGCCGCTTGAGGTGCTTGCCGCCATCGGCGTTGTCATCGAGCAGGCGATCGAGATCACGCAGCCGAATATCCGCCGGCAACAGATCGAACCGCTCCCACGGCGTGTGCTGGACCTGCTCGCCCAGCGGGGATTTCCCCGCCAGCAGCTTGCCGACCTTGCGGCTCATGCCGTTTTCCCCGCCGAGTATCCAGGTGGCGGCACCCTGCGCATCGAGGTCCCACAACAGAACCGGCAGACCGTCGCGGTTGGCTTCCCGGGCCAGATTGACGGCGGCCGAGCTCTTGCCGACGCCGCCTTTGAAATTATGCAGGGCCACCACTTTCATGATCGAGACATTTCCCTGAGTCGCCGGATAGTGTCTCGGATTCTACGGGGTGGGCGGATCCACGGAGATGACGTTTCGATGACAAGATGATGACAACACCTGACGCTCGAGCCAGCGCCGTTTGCCGGCGGCGCTGAGTCGCTTGATCGCCGCCTCGAGCCTGAGCGCGTCACCGTGACTGCCGACCGCCTGGGCGTGGCGCAGGGTCAATGGCCCCTTGCCACGCAGCGCACGTGCGCCCTTGCCGTTGACGTGCTGGGCGAAACGCCGCTCGATATCGGTGGTGATGCCGGTATAGAGCGAGCCGTTGGCCATCTCGACGAGATAGAGATACCACTGTCGTGACGGCGCGTCCGTTGCCGGGTCGGCTGGCATCGACACTGGTGCTCAGTGCCCGGCCAGTGCCGAGCGCATACTGCCGATCACGCCGTCGTAGCGATGGGCATCATCGAGGCTGCGGGCCTTGAAGATCGCCGAGCCGGAAACGAAGGTGTCGGCCCCCGCCCCGGCGATCTCGGCAATGTTGTCCGGCCCCACGCCACCATCGACCTCCAGCCGGATCGGCAATCCGCTGGCGTCGATACGCCGGCGCGCCTCCCTGAGCTTGTCCAGCGCGGCGGGGATGAAGGACTGGCCGCCGAAGCCGGGGTTGACGCTCATGATCAGGATCATGTCGACCTTGTCCATCACGTAGTCCAGGTAGGAGAGCGGCGTGGCCGGATTGAACACCAGCCCCGCCTTGCACCCGTGGCTGCGGATGAGCTGCAGCGAGCGGTCGATGTGCTCGGAAGCCTCGGGGTGGAAGGTCACGTAGCTGGCACCGGCGTCGATGAAGTCGCCGATCAACCGATCCACCGGCTTGACCATCAGATGACAGTCGATTGGCGCGGTGATGCCGTGCTTGCGCAACGCCTCACACACCATCGGCCCCATCGTCAGGTTGGGCACGTAGTGGTTATCCATCACATCGAAATGAATGATGTCGGCCCCCGACGCCAGCACGTCATCGACCTCCTGCCCCAGGCAGGCGAAGTTGGCGGAGAGAATCGAGGGGGCAATCTTGAAATCGCGCATGAGCGGGGGATCCTTGTGCTGGCTGGCTTCTGCCGCCCATTCTAGCGCACGTATCTCGACGTTTGGCGGGCGGGACGCAAAACCGCCTCGCTGGCGACACCAGCGAGGCGGCTCGATCGAGCTGTCGGCGAGGATTCAATCCACGAAGTCGGGCTTGCTGCTCTGGCGATCCTCCGGCAACGACTTGCGGACCTCCGCGACCTGATCGGCGGTCACCTCGCCGCCGTGGTTGCCCCAGGCGCCACGAACGAAGGTCGCCAGCTGCGCGGCCTCCTCGTCGGAGAGCCGCCAGCCGAAGTCCGGCATCGCCAGCGCTTCCGGTTTGTCGGGCGTCGATGGCAGACGCGCCCCGGCCAGGATGACATGAACGAGCCCGGTGGGATCGTCGGCGTTGACCAGTTCGTTGTCCACCAGCGAGGGGAAGACCTGTGGCGCGCCCTGACCGTTGGCGAAGTGACAGGCGTTGCAGTTATCCAGATAGAGCCGCGCACCCGGCTTGCCCTCGACATCGGCGGCGGTGAGCATCTTCTCGGTCTGTTCCGGCGTCGTCTCGCTGCGGGTCGACTTCTCACCGTCGGCGGCACGCGGCAGAGACTTGAGATAGGCCGCCATCGCATGCAGATCCTCGTCGCTCAGATGCGACGTGCTGTTGGCGACGACCGAGGTCATCTCGCCGGTCACCGCGCTGTGATCGTTACGCCCGGTGGCGAGGTAGGCGACGATGTCGTCGGCGCTCCAGTTCTGCAGCCCTCGTCCGCCATTGTCGTCACCGCCACCGCCACGCAGGTTGGGCGCCCACCACCCCTCCAGCGTCTCGCCGGTCAGATAGGCATCGTCGCTGTCATCCAGCGCCTTCTCCTGGAACAGCAGGCCGCGAGGCGTGTGGCAACTGCCGCAGTGACCCAGCCCCTGGACCAGATAGGCGCCGCGCGCGAGTTGCTCACTCTGACCCGGCTCGGGCTCGAAGGTGTCGGCGTCGGCGAACATCCAGTTCCACAGGCTGATGCCCCAGCGCTGGTTGAACGGGAAGCTGACATCGCTCTCCGGCGCCTTCTCGGCGACAGGTTCGATCCCCTGCATGAAGTAGGCATAGAGGGCGTCGATATCGTCGTCGGTCAACTTGGCGTAGGAGGGATACGGCATCGCCGGATACAGGTTGGCGCCATCGGCGCGCTTGCCCTCGCGCAGCGCGGCGGCGAACTCGTCCCGCGAATAGTTGCCGATGCCCGCTTCCGGGTCGGGGGTGATATTGGTCGAGACGATCGTGCCGAACGGGCTTTCGATCTTCAGCCCGCCGGCGAAGGGCTTGCCTTCCGGCGCCGTATGGCAGGCCACGCAGTCACCCGCTCGCGCGAGATACGCCCCACGCTCGACCTCGCTCTGCTGTGCCGCCATGGCGATCGTCGCCGTTCCCAGCACACCGCACCCGATGAGTGCGGGCATCCAGTATCGATGAATCATGATCGCACTCCTCAGGCTTGAACCAGTGGTCCGGGATTGGGCAGGTACTGCTCGCGGATCGCCTTGGCCGCCCAGTACGTCAGCCCGCCGACCAGCCCGGTCGGGTTGTACTGGATGTTCTGCGGGAAGGCACTGGCACCCATCACGAAGACGTTGTGAACGTCCCAGGTCTGCAGATAGCGGTTGAGCACGCTGGATGTCGGGTCGGTCCCCATGATCGCGCCGCCCACGTTGTGGGTGGTCTGGTAAGGCCGGACGTCGTACTGGGAGTCGAAATCCTTGAACGACAGCTTGTAGTCGTCCGGCTTCAGGGCCTTGGAGAGGATATCGATCTTCTGCTTCATGAACTGGGTCATGCGCACGTCATTGTCCTTCCAGTTGAAGGTCATGCGCATCAGCGGGCGACCGTGATCGTCGGTGTAGGTCGGATCGAGATCCAGGTAGCAGTCGCGATAGGACATGTTGCTGCCGTGGGAGCCGATGGTCATGGTATGACCGTAGGTCTCCTGGACCGCCTGCTTCCATTGCGCGCCCCAGCTGGGAGCGCCCTTGGGCAACGGCATGTTGCGAATCGGCTGGCCGTTGGTCATGGCCGCGCTGAAGTAGGATCCGCCGATGAACCCCGCCTGACCGAAATCGATCTGCTCGACGCCGAAATCGTTGAGCACCTCGGCGTTGGCCCCCGCGCCGATGAACGGGTTGAACTCCTTGTCCTTGAAGTAGAGCGTGGCGCCGCCGTTCATCTGGTAGGCGTAGTTCTTGCCGACCACCCCTTCGCCGCTGATGGGGTCGTAGGGCTTGCCGATGCCGGAGAGCAGCAGCAG
The DNA here is from genome assembly GCF_003206585.1 of Salinicola sp. CR57. Classification (NCBI taxonomy): domain Bacteria; kingdom Pseudomonadati; phylum Pseudomonadota; class Gammaproteobacteria; order Oceanospirillales; family Halomonadaceae; genus Salinicola; species Salinicola sp. CR57. The sequence goes on along the minus strand of NZ_PZJL01000006.1, from coordinate 60,373 downwards.
ATGCACGTTGTGCAGCGAATAGGCGCCCATGATCACCAGATCGGCCGGCTGGATCACCTCGTCGCCGTTCTCGTCGATGTAGGTGACACCGGTGGCGGTCTTGCCGTCACTGGCGAGATTGACCTTCATCACCTCGCAGTTGGCGCGATAGGCGAAGTTCTTGCGCTGCTTGAGCGCGCCCAGCACGCAGGTCTGCGGCGACGACTTGGAGTAGTTGAGGCAGCCGTAGCGCTCGCAGAACCCGCAGTAGTTGCATGGTGCCAGCTGCATGCCGTAGGGGTTGGTGTACGCCTCGGAGGCGTTGGCCGCAGGCATCGGGAACGGGTGCAGCCCCTGCTCGGCAGCCATGTCGCGGAACAGGGTGTCGTTGAGGGTCCGCTTCATCGGCGGCATGGGATACTCGTCGGAGCGCCAGCCTTCGAAGGGGTTGCCACCCTCCTGGATCTCGCCGTTGAGGTTGCCGGCCTTGCCGGCGATGCCGGCGACTTTCTCGAAGAAGTCGAAATGCGGCTCGAGCTCGTCGTAACTGACCCCGAAGTCCTGGATGGCCATCTCTTCGGGAATGGTATCCGCGCCGAACGTCTCCTCGACGTAGCTCTTCAACCGCAGCTCCTGCGGCTGCGGACGCCAGGTATGCCCGTTCCAGTGCGTCCCGGCACCGCCGACGCCGTTGCCCGGCAGAAACGATCCCAGGCTACGATACGGCACCGCCAGATCCCGGACCCCATGGCGGACGGTGAGCGTGCTCTTGGCCGGGCGCTGCATCAGTTGATAGCGAACGCCGTAGGTCAGCTCATCGGCCATCTTGGGATAGGCGAAATCGGGCACGGTATCCTGATCCGGGCCGCGCTCCAGCGCCAGCACGCTGAGACCTTCATCGGTCATCTCCATGCCCATGATCGAATTGGTCCAGCCGAGGCCGATCAGTACGACATCCACATGCGGGTTGGTCTTGGCCATGATCTACCCCCTCTCTCCGGTAAGGCTGACCGGACCGAGCGGATAAGCCTTGTTGTGTTGTTCGACCCACTCCAGGTATGAGGCACGCGCGCCGGGGAAGCCGATGAACTTCCACGACGCCATGTGCTTGTTGCCCCCATGAATCGGGTCGGCGAAATAGCCTTCCTTGGTGTTCTGCAGCAGAAACGCGAAGAACTGCCCGGAAGAGACATCGTCGAACTCGATCTCCCCTTTCTCCAACTGCGTCAGTATCTGGGTCTGGGTGTCGGCGTCGAGCGCTGCGAACCCCTTGCCGTGATTGTCCTGGCAATGGCGCCCCGTTGCCGCGATCCCCTTGCGATAGACCTCCCGCGGCACCAGTGGCGACTGATAGCCGAACAGCGGCGAAACGTCCGGGTGAAACGGCCCTTTCATGTACCAGTCCGTCGCATGGCCGAATTTGCCCTCCATCTGCTGGTCGATGAAGATCGGCACATTGGTCTCGAGCGCCCCCGGACCTTCGCCATCGCTGGGGATCAGGCGATCGCAGGCGGCCAGAATGAATCGCCACTCGTCGGCATCGAAAAACGTCGGCTGATAGGCGTCGAGATTGGCGGCGGGCTCCGCGGCCGCGGCGGTCAGCGATACGCCACTGCCGACGGTCACCGCTGGAATCATCATCAGCGATCCCTTGATGAACCCCCGACGCGACGCGTTCTTGAGCTCTGAGCTCATGGTTATCTCCTTCACAGTCCGGGTGAAGCACAGCGTTCGGCTCGTTGGCTCCGAGCCTTGTTATCGACCAACGGCGGTCAGGCGCCGCTGTTCGGGCAGTTCATAACCGCCAGTTATTTGTTAATTCCTCTGAATGACATGCGACAAATTATCACACCTAAAACTGCTTAGCACGGGAATCAAATACCCGAAAACGACATTCATGACGAAAAATTTCTATACTGCCCAAGGCGTTAATCGAGCGCTCAACAGGTTTCACGATTCAGCTCAGCCATGACAACAATCGCATTTCGAGGGTAACCGCATGCCGAGACTCACCCCCGCCAAGAACTATCCTCGCCGGGTCGCCGGACTCTGCGTCTTCTGCCTGACCTTCGCCTACTCGGTGGCCTCGCTGGGTCAGGCCGCCATTCTCGAGGGCGAGCGTTTCCATCCCCAGGTCGGCGAGCACGGGATGGTCGCCACCAGTCACTACCTCGCCTCACAGATCGCTCACGAGGTTCTCGAGGATGGCGGCAACGCGGTCGATGCGGCCGTCACCGCCGGTTTCGCGCTGGCAGTGACCCAGCCCCGATCGGGCAATATCGGCGGCGGCGGATTCATGCTGATCTCCGACGAAAAGAGCGACAAGGTCATCGCCATCGACTACCGCGAGAAGGCGCCCGCCGCGGCCTACGAGACCATGTTCCAGAACGAACAGGGCGAGGCCGTCTCCGAACTCTCGCGCTATACCCACAACGCCTCCGGCGTGCCCGGCACCGTGGCCGGCCTGGCGATGGCGCTGGACCAGTACGGCACGATGACGCTTGCCGAGGCGCTGGCGCCCGCGATCCAGCTGGCGGAGGAAGGGTTCATCATCCCGCCACGCTTCGCCGAGGGGCTCGAGCAGTCCCAGGATCGACTAAAACAGTGGGAGTCGACGCGCAAGGTGTTCTACAAGCCGGACGGCTCGCTCTATCGTCCCGGCGAGCGGTTTCGCCAGCCCGATCTTGCCGCGACGCTCAAGCGTATCGCCGAGAACGGTCCGCGGGAGTTCTACGAGGGCGAGACGGCACGCCTAATCACCGCCGAGATGCAGAATCACGGCGGCCTGATGACGGCACGGGATCTCGCCGACTACCAGCCGACGATTCGCGAACCCGTCCACGGCAACTACCGCGGCTACGACGTCTATGCGATGAGCCCTCCCTCCTCCGGCGGCGCGCATATCGTGCAGATGCTCAATATCCTCGAGGGCTACGACATTCACGCCATGGGCTTCAACTCGGCGCGCACGATCCATGTCATGAGCGAGGCGATGAAGCGCGCCTACGCCGACCGCGCCGAATACCTGGGCGACACCGATTTCGTCGATGTCCCGCTCGAAGGCATCACATCCAAGGCCTACGCCGAGGAACTGCGCAACCAGATCGACCTCGACCGGGCCACGCCCAGCAGCGAGATCGCCGCGGGAGATCCGCTGCCGTACGAGTCCAACGAGACCACCCACTTCTCGATCGCCGACGACAGCGGCCTCGCCGTCTCCAACACCTACACCATCAACTTCAGCTACGGCTCGGGCATCGTCGTCGACGGCGCCGGCTTCCTGCTCAACAACGAGATGGACGACTTCTCCGCCAAGCCCGGCACCCCCAACGCCTACGGGCTGATCGGCGGGGAAGCCAACAAGATCGAACCGGAAAAGCGAATGCTCTCCTCGATGACGCCGACCATCGTCAAGAAGGACGGCAAGAACTTTCTGGTGACCGGCAGCCCGGGGGGCTCGCGCATCATCACCACCACGCTGCAGGTGGTGATGAACGTGATCGACCATGGCATGAACATTCAGAGCGCGGTCAGCGCACCCCGGATCCACGACCAGTGGTTACCGGACGAGATCCGCATCGAGGACGGCATCAGCCCGGATACCATCGCCCTGCTCGAGGCCATGGGCCACAAGGTCAGCCAGCAGGAGGCGATGGGCGCGGCACAGTCGATCATGATCGAGGACGACGGCACCTTCACCGGCGGTGCCGACCCGCGACGCTCGACCTCGTCGGCGATGGGCATTTGAGTCATGAGAGATATCAAGTCCCGGATCGGCTCCGTACAGCACCGAGCGGATGACGCCGGGCGGTGGCCATGCTGACCGCGCCCGCTCGGCACATCCTCTGCCTGCTGGCGATCGCCGTCATGCCACTCGGCGCCGCCGCCCAATCGACGAGCGGCGAGCGCATCACGCTCGCCGCCAGCGAACCCGAACGCGTGATCGAGGCTCGGCTAAGCGGCGACCAGACCGCCGAGTATCGCGTCGCCGCAAAGCAGGGTCAGATCCTGTCAGTGGATCTGGATGCCTCCCGCGACAGCGTCTACTTCAATATCAAGTCGAACGACGGCGGCGAGTTCCTGTTCGCGGGGATGATGGCGGGCAACGTCGCGGATGTCGCCCTGCCGGAAACCGGCGACTATCTCGTTCAGGTGTTCCTGGTCCGCGCGGCCGCACGGCGTGACGAACAGGCGAGCTACACGCTGACCATCGGTGTCGGCGAAGCGGGCGAGGCCCCGACGGCCGAGGCGAACAGGGACAGCGCCAAGCCCGCAGGAACCCACCGACCCGAGGCAATGGACGGGCCGAAATACTGGCAGGTGGAGCTGGAAGACGCGACGACCAGGCTCAACGTCCGGTCGGGTCCTGGCCGGCAGTACGCCATTGCCGGCCAGTTGGCCAATGGCGAAACCCTAGAGAATCTTGGCTGCCGTCTGAGCGGCGCCGATCGCTGGTGCCACGTTCGCGCCGCGGGTTCGGGGCTCCGCGGCTGGGCCGCCGGGCGATTTCTGGTCGAAGGAAGCCAGCCATCGGCGTCGAGCTCCTCGAGAGGCGACACCGAACTTGAAGGCCTGAACAGCAGCGACCACGACTTCGACGCCACGGGTACGGTCGACTGCGTGCTGGAACCGGGCCAACCCGCCCAGCGCTGCCCCTTCGGCGTGATTCGCGACGGTCCCGGCAATGCGGGCATCTGGATCGCCATGCCTCCAGGCCAGGACTCGAAAGAGTCGCTGCATATCCTGTTCGAGACCGGCATGGTGACCGCAATCAATCATGGCGGTGACAGCGGTAATGGCAGTAATGCCGGCGCGGATTACATCGCCAGAAAGATCGGCGATCACTACCAGATCGATACCGGCATGCGCCAATTCGCGATTCCCGGGGCCGTCGTCTACGGCCAGAAGGCCAAAGCCGATGACGACGAGGTTGACGAGGAGACGGCTGATGACGGTGGCGATGCGGTTGATGACAGTGCCGGAGATGACCGTGCCGCCAATGATTCTCAAGGCAGCGACTAGCCGCTTCGACAGGCGTTCCCGATGCCCATCGTCCTGATTGCCATTGCCGAGTGGTTCGGTACCGCCCTGTGGTTCACGCCCAACGCCGTGATCGGCGACCTTCAGACCGCCTGGAATCTCGCGCCGGCCGACCTGGGCTGGCTGACCGGCGCGGTCCAGATCGGTTTCCTGGCCGGTACGCTCGGGATCGGCCTGAGCGGGCTTGCCGACCGCGCCCCCGCCAGCCGCCTGTTCGCGCTGTCGTGCCTGATCGGCGCGCTCTCCAATGCGCTGCTGCCTTACGCGGGCGGGCTCTGGCCAGCCGTGGGGTTGCGCGTGGTGACCGGGCTGGCGTTGGCCGGCATCTACCCCATCGGGATGAAACTGATGGTGGGCTGGGCGCCAGGACGAGCCGGGCTCGGGCTGGCGTGGCTGGTCGGCATGCTGGTCCTGGGCACCGCGATGCCCCATCTGCTGGCCGGGATCGAGTGGGGAGGCAGCTGGCGGGCGACGCTGTGGCTCGCTTCCCTGCTCGCGCTGCTGGCGGCGGCCATCGTCTGGCAGTTGGGCGATGCCGCTCCCCACGGACGGAGTGCCCCACCGCCGAGATCGCGCCTGGCCGGACTGGCCGCCTTCGGCATCGCCGATTTCCGCCGCGCCGCCAGCGCCTACTTCGGGCACATGTGGGAGCTCTACACGCTCTGGACGCTGATTCCGCTGCTACTGGTGGCGGCGAACCCCGAGCTCTCCCCGCGGGCACTGTCGCTGTTGGCGTTCGCCCTGATCGCCGTCGGCGCCCCCGGCTGCTGGCTCGGCGGCTGGATGAGTCAGCGCCTCGGCAGCCGTCGGGTCGCGACCCTGGGGCTGGCCGGCTCGGCGGTGGGTTGCGCGCTATATCCGTGGCTGGCGCCCCATCTCGGTTTCGGCGCCCTGAGCGCGTACCTGGCGGCGTGGAGCCTGCTCGCGGTGATCGACTCCCCCCAGTTTTCCGCCCTCTCCGCCAACGCCTGCCCGCCCGGGCTGGTCGGTAGCGCATTGACGCTCCAGAACGCCATCGGCTTCGCCATCTCCGCCCTCTCGATCGGCCTGCTGGTCCCTTGGCTCCCTGCGCTGGATGCGACGATCGCGTGGTGGCTGCTGCCCGGTCCGCTGCTGGGGCTGATCGGTTTGCGACGCTTGGGTCAGCCATCCGGCCGGGGATGAGCGTGGTGCCGCCACCCGTGGTAAGCGACGGGTCGTCGATTCGCCCCCGCGGGAGCTTATAGAGTTACCGCGCAAAGTTATAAAAAAACGTTCTAAGTAAACGAATTGTCATTCCATTAGGATTTATCTAGCCTTGCCGGCATCGCTAATAATCCGTAGGGAACAGACTCATGCTCGGGCTCTCCAGACCTCGCTCACTCTTCGCGGCATCCACTCTTGGCCTGGCCTTGACGCTGGGCGCCCTGTCGCCGGCCCAGGCCCAGGATCAGCCGCGCGAACTGCTCAACTCCTCCTATGACATCGCCCGCGAGCTGTTCGCCGCGATCAATCCGAAGTTCATCGACTGGTGGCAGGAGCAGCACGACGAAACCGTCGGCATCAAGCAGTCCCATGGCGGCTCCTCGACCCAGGCCCGTTCGATCATGCAGGGGCTGCGCGCCGATGTAGTGACGTTCAACCAGGTCACCGATGTCAACGTGCTCGCCGACGCAGGCCTGGTCGCCAAGGATTGGCAGAAGCGCTATCCGAACAACGCCTCGCCCTACTACTCCACCACCGCGTTCCTGGTGCGTAAGGGCAACCCCAAGCAGATCGAGAACTGGGACGATCTCGCCCGTGATGACGTCTCGCTGGTGTTCCCCAACCCCAAGACCTCGGGCAACGGCCGCTATACCTACCTGGCGGCCTGGGGTTACGCCGACCAGGCCTTCGATGGCGACGAGGCCAAGATCGAGGATTACATGAAGACGTTCCTCGGCAACGTCGAGGTGTTCGACACCGGCGGCCGCGGCGCCACGACGACCTTCGTCGAGCGCGGAATCGGCGACGTCCTGATCACCTTCGAGTCCGAGGTCAACAATATCCGCAACGAGTACGGCAAGGACGACTACGAGGTGGTGGTGCCCCCCGTCAGCATCCTGGCCGAATTCCCGGTGGCGGTGGTCGACGAGTACGCCCAGCGCAACGGCAATGAAGATCTGGCCAAGGGCTATCTCGATTACCTCTACACCGAGGAAGCGCAGCGCCTGCTGGCCGGATTCAACTACCGCGTCAACGACGAGAAGGTCGCCGCCGAGTTCAGCGACCAGTTCCCGGAAACCGAACTGCTGCGCGTCGAAGATGTCTTCGGCAGCTGGCCCGAGGCGATGCAGACGCACTTCTCGAGCGGCGGTGAACTGGATCAGCTCCAACGCCGATGATCGCCCAGGCCCTCATGCGGCGCCGCGAACGCCGGGTGCTCCCCGGCTTCGGGCTCTCCCTCGGCGTCTCGCTGACCTTCGTTTCGCTGGTCCTGCTGCTGCCCCTGACCAGTCTGGTGGGGCAGCTTTCGCAGCTGAGCTGGTCGCAGTACTGGTTCCTGATCACCGACCCGAGGCTGCTGGCGAGCTACGCCGTCACGCTGTTCGGCGCCGGCGTCGCGGCGCTGTTCAACGCAGCGTTCGGCTTGCTGATGGCGTGGGTGCTGGTGCGCTACGAATTTCCCGGCAAACGCCTGGTCGACGCGCTGATGGACCTGCCGTTCGCGCTGCCCACGGCGGTGGCCGGCATCACCCTGGCAACGCTCTACTCCAGTAACGGCTGGATCGGGCGGCTGCTGGAACCGTTGGGTATCTCGGTCTCCTACACCTGGATCGGCATCGCCCTGGCGATGGCGTTCACCAGCATTCCCTTCGTGGTTCGCACCGTGCAGCCGGTACTGGAGGATCTTCCCGCCGAGGTGGACGAGGCCGCGATGACGCTCGGCGCTAGCGATGGGCACGCCTTTCGGCGCGTCATCCTGCCCTACCTGTGGCCGGCGCTGGTCACCGGCACCGGGCTCGCCTTCGTGCGCTCGTTGGGGGAATTCGGCGCGGTGATCTTCATCGCCGGCGGCAAGCCCTACGAAACCGAGATCACCTCGCTGATGGTCTTCGTCAAGCTGCAGGAGTACGACTACGCCGGTGCCTCGGCGGTGGCGTCGATCGTGCTGGCCACTTCGCTGGCACTGCTGCTGGCGATCAACCTGTGGCAGGGCCGCTTCATCAAGCGACTGCATGGAGGGCGCGGCTGATGATTCGTATCGGTGATGCACCGCGTGTCCGCCGCCTGCTGATCGGCACGGCGCTGACGTTGACCGCGCTGTTCCTGCTGCTGCCGCTGGTGGCGATCTTCGCCCAGGCGCTGATGAGCGGCATCGACGTCTACTGGCAGAATCTGAGCAGTGTCTACACCCTCTCCGCCATCGGCCTCACGCTGCTGGTCGCGGCGATCACGGTGCCGGTCAACCTGGTCTTCGGGGTGTTTCTGGCCTGGCTGGTGACGCGCTTCGACTTTCCCGGCCGGCGCCTGCTGCAGACGCTGATCGACATCCCGTTCGCGGTCTCGCCGGTGGTCGCGGGTCTCGTCTACCTGCTGCTCTATGGCCGCAACGGCTGGCTTGGCGGCTGGCTCGACGCCCACGACATCCAGATCATGTTCGCTTGGCCGGGTATCGTGCTGGTGACGCTGTTCGTCACCTGCCCTTTCGTCGCTCGCGAACTGATCCCGCTGATGCAGACGCAAGGGTCGCGCGAGGAAGAAGCCGCCGTCACACTCGGCGCTTCCGGCTGGACGATCTTCCGTCGCGTCACGCTACCGAACATCCGCCACGCCCTGCTCTATGGCGTGATCCTGACCAACGCCCGCGCCGTCGGCGAGTTCGGCGCGGTGTCGGTGGTCGCCGGGGCGATCCGTGGCCAGACCAACACCCTGCCGCTACAGGTCGAACAGCTCTACCAGGATTACAACACCGTCGGTGCCTTCACCAGCGCATCGCTGCTGGCATTGCTGGCACTACTGACGCTGGCCGCCAAGGCCGCACTCGAATGGCGCGCCGCGCGCCGGGAGACCGCGACATGAGTATTCGCATCTCACAGATCGACAAGCGCTACGGGCAAACCCGCGCCCTGGAACCCATCGATCTCGACATCCACGATGGCGAGTTGATCGGGCTGCTCGGCCCCTCCGGTTCCGGCAAGACCACGCTGCTGCGCATCGTCGCCGGCCTGGAACAGGCCGATGGCGGCTCGATCCACTTCGGCGACCGTGACGTGACCCGGGTTCACGTGCGCGACCGGCGCATCGGCTTCGTGTTCCAGCACTATGCGCTGTTTCGCCACATGACCGTGTTCGACAACGTCGCCTTCGGTCTCACCGCCATGCCGCGATCCCGGCGCCCCTCCAGCGGCGAGATCCGTAGCCGGGTCATGCAGCTGCTGGAAATGGTCCGGCTGCAGGACTTCGCCCAGCGCTTCCCGGCGCAGCTTTCCGGCGGCCAGCAACAGCGCGTCTCGCTGGCCCGCGCCCTGGCGCTGAAACCCGACGTGCTGCTGCTCGACGAACCCTTTGGCGCACTGGACGCCAAGGTCCGCCAGGAGCTACGCCGTTGGCTGCGTCACCTCCATGAAGAACTCCACTTCACCAGCCTGTTCGTGACCCACGATCAGGAAGAGGCGCTGGAGCTGTCGGATCGGGTGGTGGTGATGAGCAACGGTCGGGTCGAGCAGATCGCCACGCCGGATACCCTCTATCGCCACCCCGCCAACCAGTTCGTGTTCGAGTTCCTGGGCGACGTCAACCGGCTCGAAGGCGATGTCGAAGCCGAAGTCCTGACCTGCGGCGACGCTCGCGTTGCGGTACCCGGCGTCGAGAATGGCCGCCAGGAACTGCTGCTCCGACCTCACGAGATCCAGTTGGGAGAGCAGCCTGATGCCCGCGCCCACCTTCCGGTCAGCGTCACGGCTGTCGTTCCGGTCGGCGCGGAAGTCCGTCTCGAGCTGGAGGCCGACTGGCTCGGCGAACCCTGGCTGGCCACCATTAGTCACGCCGAGTTCGAGCGCCTGGACGTGAAACGAGGCAAACGCCTTTTCGCCCAGCCCAGCCGCCTGCATCGCTTCGATACGCCACGACCGCAGACCCTGGCACCGCTGGCGACTTCCTGAATCGGACCGGCGAGCCGAGATGCGTCCACTGGCGTTCCGGAAACGGACGAGCGGTGTCTATAATGGGCCTGTCCGTTCCCATGATTCGAGAGGTTCACCGTTATGCGTCAATGGTTTGCACTCAAGTGCACGGCCACCATGCTATTGCTCGGCCTGCTGACGGCGTGCGCGCAGAGTCCCCAGATCCTGTCCGTGAATCCCAAGGTGAGCGGAGACTTCCCGCACACCGGCAACGGGCAGTCGGTCGCCCTGGAAGTGGTCGACGGACGAGACAGTAGCGTCATCGGCACCCGTTCGGGAACGGCCTCGGCGACCTCGACGATCACCGTCGAAGCCCACGACGTGATTCCCAAGATTCGCGCTCAGGCCGAGAACGCCCTGCGCAGCATGGGGTTCAACCCGACCAGCCAGAACAGCGGCGGCCCTGCCCTGACGCTGACCCTGTCGGAGCTGAACTACGCTCGCGGCACTGCCGAGCAGCCGCTGCTGGGCGCCTCCCAGTTGCAGGCGATCATCCAGGCGGAAGTCGATAACGGTGGCAACACCTACACCGGTCGCTACACCGCCAAGCGCTCACAGAGCTACGCGCTCAAGCCGGACTGGGATACCAACAATCGCATGGTCAGCGAGCTGTTGAGCAATGCCCTGGACCGGACGTTCCGCGACCAGCAGCTGGCCAACCTGCTGGCCCGCTGACCCTCCCCGGGAGAGCGCCTCAGCGGCGGCCGGAACGACGAACCGCCTGTCACGGTAACGTGGCAGGCGGTTCGTCGTTTACGGGTGTTCGTCGCGGGAGCGATTGGAATGCGCCTGACGGACAGGGCCGCGCCGGGTCAGTTGCCAGACGCTCTCGACCAGGCCATCGGCGGCGGTGGCGACATCGCAGAGCACCAGCTCGAAGTTCGGCGCCATCAACGCCTCGACCTCGGCGTGGGTCACGCTGAATGGCGGGCCGCGGTCGGGATCGTCATGGGTCAGGGTGATCAGCAGCCCGCGCGTGCCGGGCAGCAACAGCTGCGCCAGATGGTGGGCGTAGCGTTGACGCGTGGCGGGTGGCAGCGCGATCAGCGCGGCCCGGTCGTAGAAGCCGGCGAGCTCGGCGGCCTGCTCCACCTGGAAATGGAAGAAATCGCCACACCACAGCTCGATACGCCCCAGGCGGGTACACTCGAAGCCGGATTGGCGATAGCGTAGCGCCGTCCGCCTCTTCCCCGCGCTGCACGGCTCTTCCGCCACGAACTGTTCGATGGCCAGCGGCGACAGCTCGATTCCCAGCACCGGATAGCCGCGCTCGACCAGCCAGCGCATGTCCTGACTCTTGCCGCACAGCGGCACCAGCACCTTGGCGCCGGCACGCAACTCGAGCCGACCCCAGAACCCCTCCAGTGCCGGGTGCGGCGCCTGGAGATGGAATCCGATGCGTCCCTGGCGCCAGCGCTCCAGCCAGTCCGCCCCACTCATGCCGTTCCCCTTCGGAAACTCAGAACCAGCGGTCGCGCTTGCGACGGCGGCGCGGCAGATGCGGGACGATCAACCCCAGAATCAGGCCCGCCCCGGCGACACCGCCACCGTACATGAAGTAGCGCATCAGCAGATCCTCCTCCTGGGTATCCAGACGCGCCTGCATCTCGCGCATCTTGCTTTCCGCCTGGGAGTAGGCCTGGTTGAGCTGGTTGTTGGTAGCCTGAAGCTCATCGACCTGCGCCTGGCGGTCCTTCAGGTCGTTGCGCATATCGGCGACCCGCTGGTTCCACTCGTCGTCGATGCCGTCGAGACGCGTGGTCAACTGATCGACCTTCTTCTGCAGCGCCGGCAGTTGCTGCTGGGCGCTGGGCTGATCCTGGATGAACTGGGACTGTACCCACACCTCGTCGCCATCCGGCCCGCGGACCTGGGTGTAGTCCCCCTGGGTCTGCAGCACCGTCACGGGATCGCCACTGGTGAGCGTCCCGACGATACGATAGCCGTCGGTCGGGCCGCTGCGCACGAAAGTGGTCAGGGAATCGCTGACCCAATGGCCATCCTGCGCCATGGCGGAAGCGGAGAACAGGGCGGCGCTCAAGGCACAGCCCATGACTAGATTTCGGATTTTCAACATATCGTCGTGATCTTAAGTGGCTAATCGATAACGGTTGGGCATCTCTTCACGCAACGATGAATCGGGCGACGATGAGACCACACCTCGCGTCCTGCGAGGGCGGTGATTCAGTCATCCACACTTTCTGTGGATAACCATTTGGACAACTTGCGTAACAGTGGCGCCATTCGCCGGCTACCCCGGCATTCGCGACAAACTGATGAAAAACTAACCAATTCATGAGGTTTCGAGTTGCCGTCTCAACCATCGTCCCTGGGCGGCCAGGCCATGGGCCGGGGAAACTCGGTCACGTTGCCTTCGGCCTTGACCGCCTTGGCCACGCCTCCTCGCTCCACCTCGTCGATACGCACGATCGCACTGTAGGGTATGTAGCTGCGATTGACGCCATCGAAGGTTCGGCGCAGTTTTTCCGCGCCGGGATCGACCACTACCTTGGACTGATCCTCGAACACGAAAGACTCGACCTCGATGAATCCCCACAGATCGCTTTGGAAGATCTCCCTGGCGTAGAGTTCCCACACCTCACCCTGATTGTGAAACACTACCCGATAGATCGGCTTGCTGGGCATAGACGAACGGCTCTCTCGATAACATCGGCCACGCTCACGAGCATTCGTTCCCGGACCATGGCGTCGCAAATAGGCGCAAGGGTACCACAGCCGCTACACCATGCGAGCGACACGGGTTGGCTGTATCGCTCCATCGCCCGTATAATGCCGCGTTCTCGAGGAAGCACGGCCCGGCAGCGACTCCACGCCGGCAGCCGGTTCCGGCGACTTATTTTTCTCATCCTCCACGGGGCATCGGTGACGCGCGCATGGCCGCAGCAACGCAACCTATGACGAAGAAGCTGTTCATCAAGACCCACGGCTGTCAGATGAACGAGTACGACTCCGCCCGGATCGCGGACCTGCTCGGCGAATCTCATCGTCTGGAACTCACCGACAAGGAGGGCGAGGCCGACGTCATCCTGCTCAACACCTGTTCGATTCGCGAAAAGGCCCAGGAGAAGGTGTTTCACCAGCTCGGGCGCTGGAAAAAGCTGAAGGCCGCGAATCCGGACCTGGTCATCGGCGTGGGTGGCTGCGTGGCCAGCCAGGAAGGCGAGAACATCCGCAAGCGCGCACCGCATGTCGACATGGTGTTCGGCCCCCAGACCCTGCACCGGCTGCCGACGATGCTCGACGCGCGCAGCAAGAGCGCGACGCCGATCCAGACGGTGGACGTCACCTTCCCCGAGATCGAGAAGTTCGACCACCTGCCCAAGCCGAAATCCGACGGCGCCACCGCCTTCGTCTCGATCATGGAAGGCTGCTCCAAGTACTGCACCTTCTGCGTCGTCCCCTACACCCGGGGCGAAGAGGTCTCGCGCCCCTTCGAGTCGGTGATGGAAGAGGTCGTGCATCTCGCCGACCAGGGCGTTCGCGAAATCAACCTGCTGGGCCAGAACGTCAATGCCTACCGCGGACTCGACGCGAGTGGCGACGAGATCGATCTGGCGGAACTGATCGCCTGCGTGGCGGCGGTGGACGGCATCGACCGCATCCGCTTCACCACCTCGCACCCGGTCGAATTCTCCGACAGCCTGATCGAGGCCTACGGCGAGATCCCGGAGCTGGTCAGCCACCTCCATCTGCCGGTGCAGTCGGGCTCGGATCGTATCCTGGCCGCGATGAAGCGCGGGCACGGCCGAGACATGTACATCGACAAGCTCGAGCGCATTCGCGCCCTGCGCCCGGACATCAGCTTCTCCTCGGACTTCATCATCGGCTTCCCCGGCGAGACCGACGCCGACTTCGAGGACACCATGGACCTGATCCATCGGATCGGCTTCGATGCGTCGTTCAGCTTCATCTACTCGAAACGTCCCGGTACGCCCGCCTCCAGCCTGCCGGACGAGACGACGCAGGAGACCAAGAAGCAGCGCCTGGCGATCCTGCAGGACCGACTCAACCAGCAGACCCAGCAGATCAGCCGGCGCATGGTCGGCAACCGCGAGCGGATTCTGGTGACCGGCTTCTCGCCCAAGGACCCCGGGCAACTGTCGGGACGGACCGAGAACAACCGCGTCGTCAATTTCCGGGCCGAGGATCCGACCTCGCTGATCGGCTACTTCGTCGATGTCACCATTACCGAAGCACTGCCCAACTCGCTGCGCGGCGAGCTGGCTTCCCCTCAGCGACACTGACCCGATGGGAGGAAAGGCGCGGCTGCCCCGCCTTTCCTCGACCCGGCCGCCGTTCTCGCATCGCCCGTCGCTCCGCATCATCCCGGCCGAGCGATATCGAACCGACTTGATCACGATCATTGCCCCGACCGGAAGCGGCGCAGTAAGCTGACGACACTTTCCCACTCCAACGGATCTCTTTGCGTTGACCCAAGACCAGCAGTCCGACAACCGCATCGTGTCCCTGACACTCGAACCCAACGACCCCATGCGTCTGGCCAATCTCTGTGGCCAGCGCGATGAGCACCTGAAGCTCGTCGAAGCGCGCATGGGCGTGACCCTGCGCAATCGCGGCAACGTCTTTCAGCTCGCCGGCCCGGATGCCGGCGTCAAGGCGGCGGCGAACGTGCTCGAGCATCTCTATCGCGAGACCGAAGCCGACGAGCTGACGCCGGACACGGTCCACCTCTACCTGCAGGAATCGGGCATCGAGGCGATGGAGGAGGAGACCGGCGATATCGAAGCCGGCGGCCTGCTGATTCGCACGCCGCGGACGCTGATCAAGCCGCGCGGCTTCAACCAGCAGGGTTATGTCGCCAGCATTCGCCGCCACGACATCAATTTCGGCATCGGCCCGGCAGGCACCGGCAAGACCTATCTCGCGGTGGCAGCGGCGGTCGAAGCGCTGAACCGCCAGGAAGTGAGGCGCATCCTGCTGGTACGCCCGGCCGTCGAGGCCGGCGAGAAGCTCGGCTTCCTGCCCGGCGACCTGGCCCAGAAGATCGATCCCTATCTGCGCCCGCTCTACGACGCCCTCTACGAGATGCTGGGCTTCGAGCACGTCAACAAGCTGATCGAGCGCCAGATCATCGAAATCGCGCCGCTGGCCTACATGCGCGGACGCACGCTCAACAACGCCTTCATCATCCTCGACGAGAGCCAGAACACCACGCGCGAGCAGATGAAGATGTTCCTGACGCGCATCGGCTTCGGCTCGACCGCCGTCATCACCGGCGACGCGACGCAGGTCGATCTGCCGCGTGGTTCGAGCTCGGGGCTGATCCACGTCCTCGAGGTGCTGCGCGATACCGCCGGTATCGGCATCACCCAGTTCGCGCCCAAGGACGTCGTCCGCCATCCGCTGGTGCAGCGGATCATCGAGGCCTACGACATCCACGAGGCGACGGAGGAAGCGGCCCAGCGACAGCGTCGCGAGGATCGCCGCCAGGCGCGTCTCGATGCCGAGACCCAGCGGGATCACGACGACTCATGACCCTCGAGATCGACCGCCAGGTCGCCGTCGGCGACGAGGCCGAAACCGAATTGCCCGAGGCGGCCGACCTCGAGCTCTGGATGACGGCAGTGCTCGAGCACGAGGCGGATTCGCGCAGCGAATTGACCGTCCGCTTCGTCGAATGCGACGAGAGCCGGCAGCTCAATCACGCCTACCGAGGGAAGGATAGCCCGACCAACGTGCTCTCCTTCCCGTTCGAAGCCCCTCCCGGGATCGAGCTCCCGCTGCTCGGCGATCTGGTCATCTGCCACGAGATCGTGGTGCGTGAAGCGCGGGAACAGGGCAAGTCAACCCATGACCACTACGCCCATCTGGTAATACATGGCGGCTTGCATTTGCTCGGCTATGACCATATAGATGACGAGGAAGCCGAGCGAATGGAGGCGCTGGAGCGTGCGCTACTCGCCCGGTTCGGCATTGCGGACCCCTATCGCGACACCGATCCGATACCCGATGCCTAGATTTCGACACCCAACTCCGACACTCAGTGCCATGCCGACACCGACGAGATCTTCCTGCCCTCACTGGGAACGATCAAGCGAGACCCCGGCCCCGACGGCCGAACAGCCCGACGAGCCTCCGCCTGGCCGCCTCCGGATTGCGGACGGCCCCCTCTGGATATCGATCATCGATTCGACGCCTCCCGTCATCGGGTGCGCGCGTGCCGTGGCGTCTTCATCACCCAGCCGGACACCCCGGAGCGATATTACTTCCCCCTTCCGTGCGTCATCCGAGGACAAGAGACCACAGTCATGAGCGAAGACCGATCGAGTAGCCAGGGCAGTCGATCCTGGCTTGAAAAACTCATCAGTACCTTCTCCAGCGATTTCGATGAACCCAGCTCCCGCGAGGAGCTACTCACCTTCCTGCGCGAGGCCGGCCCCCGGCTCAACCTGGATCAGGATGCACTGACCATCATCGAGGGCGCCTTCCAGATCAGCGACCAGCAGGTGCGGGAGGTGATGATTCCTCGCTCCCAGGTGACCGCCATCAGCGTGGCGCAGCGACCGGAAGACTGCCTGCCGGTCATCCTGGAAACCGCCCACTCTCGCTATCCGGTGACCGACGACAATCTCGACGACGTGCTCGGGATCCTGCTGGTCAAGGACCTGCTGCCGTTGCTCAAGGGCAACAGCCAGGAACGCGAAGCCTTCGAGCTGCGTGACGTGCTGCGCCCGGCGATGTTCGTACCCGAGTCCAAGCGGCTCAACAGCCTGCTCAAGGAGTTCCGCGATACCCACAACCACATGGCGATCGTGGTCGACGAGTACGGCGGGACCGCCGGCATCGTCACCATCGAGGACATCCTCGAGCAGATCGTCGGCGATATCGAGGACGAGCACGATACCGATGAAGAGGAAGACATCCGCGACATGGGCGACGGTACCTACGCCGTGCGCGCGTTGACGCCGATCGAGGACTTCAACGACCACTTCGATACCGAGTTCTCCGATGATGAGTTCGATACCGTCGGCGGACTGATCATGCAGCGTTTCGGCCACCTCCCCGGCCGCAACGAACACACCGACCTCGGCGCGTGGCGGTTTACCGTTCTCAATGCCGACAACCGTCGCATCCGGCTGCTGCAAGCCAAGCCGGTGCCGGCCGAGGTCGAGAGTGAGCCCTCGCGCCAGATAGAGAGCTGATCGATCCCGCTTTCGCGGGTCGCAACCAGCTGGCGCATTTGGGCGGCAACTTTGATATAAGGGGCACTTTTCACAAGGAGTGCCCCTGACATGCCGCAAGCCAAGCCGTTGATTTCCGCCCGCCGGCCGTGGCCTGGCTATCTCGCTGCACTGGTCGCCGGCGGGTTCTCGACGCTCTCCTTCGCGCCCTTCCATCTGTGGTGGCTGGGACCGATCGCGGTGGCCCTGATGTACCTCGGCCAGCATCGCCTGAGCGTCGGCCAGGCGGCACTTCGCGGCTGGCTGTTCGGCGTCGGGCTATTCGGCACCGGCACTTCCTGGGTCTATGTCTCGATCCATGACTACGGCTACACCGGCGTGCCCCTGGCGCTGTTTTTGACGGCGCTGTTCGTCGCCACGCTGGCGCTGTTCCACGCCTTCGTCTTCGGTCTCTATCGCCGCTTCACCGCGCCCCGACTCGCCTTTCTCAGCTTCGCCGGCGTCTGGGTGCTGGGGGAAGCCTTCCGCAGCTGGGCCTTCACCGGCTTCCCCTGGCTGCTGCTGGGCAGTGCCCAGGTCGACTCCCCCTTGGCGCCGTGGGCGCCTGTCGGCGGCGTCTACCTGCTGTCGTTGATCATCGCCCTGACGGGAACGCTGCTGGTCGAGTTCTGCCGTCGGCGCTGGTGGGCGATCGCCCCCATCGCCCTGCTCTGGCTGGCCCCGCTGGCGCTGCCCGGCCAGTGGACCGCGCCGGCGGCGGATCCGCTGCGGGTGGCGCTGCTGCAGGGCAATCTACCCCAGCTTTCCAAATGGAGCGCCGAAGGGCAGCGCAACGCCGTCAACACCTATACCCGCATGACCCGCCAGCAACCCGACGATGTCGACATCATCGTCTGGCCCGAGACCGCGCTGCCGATGTTCGAGCGCCAGGCCCGCCCGTTCATGGCCCGCCTGCAGTCGACGCTGCCACCGCAGACCTCGCTGCTCACGGGTATCGTCCAGCGTGACGAGGCAGGGCGCTACTACAACGCGATTACCGGCGTCGGCGATGTCCGCGGCGAGTACCGCAAAAGCCATCTGGTGCCGTTCGGCGAATTCCTGCCGCTGGATTTCCTGCTGCGCGGAATCATCGACTTCTTCGACCTGCCGATGTCGGACTTCGCGGCGGGTGCCGACTCCCAGCCGCCGATCCTGACCCATGGCGTCGCCATCGGCAGCGCCATCTGCTACGAAATCGTCTACCCGGACCTGGTCGCCGAGCGAGCGCGAGATGCCAACGTCCTGCTGACGGTCTCCAACGATACCTGGTTCGGCCGCTCGATCGGTCCGTTGCAGCACCTGCAGATGGCACGCCTGCGAGCGCTCGAGAACGGTCGCTACGTCGTCCGCGCCACCAGCAACGGCGTCACCGCGATCATCGACGATCAGGGCCATCTGCGGGAGCACGCACCGCAGTTCGAGGCTACCAGCGTCGTCGGCGAGATCGTCCCGATGACCGGGCTGACGCCGTTCACGCGCACCGGTAGCTGGCCGACCTGGCTACTCTCGCTGCTGCTGCTGGCACCGGCGCTGGTCTGGAGGACCCGCCAGCCATCTTGAGGCGATCTGTCGGCGAGGCCGCCAACCACCGGNNGGTGGTTGGCGGCGTCGTCTTTTCGACACGATCCCCCGCACCAGCCATTCCGCGCTTCCCTCTTTTCTCTTCCCCCCTACACTCGCTTCCGCTTTTCCAATATGCGACGCACGTTTATCGATTGGTTCCGAGCCGACGCCTACCACTTGCCTCCGGCAGACCGATAGCGTTGGATGGAGGTCTTCACTTCCGGTCATCGAGTCCGTCATGACACTGCCACTGGTCTCTCCCGACGATATCCGCAGCGCCTTCTCGCAAGCCATGTCCGACATGTATCGCCAAGAGGTACCGCAGTATGGCGATTTGCTGGAACTGGTCGCCGACATCAACCGCAGGACCCTCGAGGCGGACCCGGCGCTGGCCGCCCAGTTGGGTGCCCACGACGAGACCTCTCGCCTGGACGTCGAGCGCCACGGCGCGATTCGGGTGGGCACCGCTGACGAGCTGTCGATGCTCAGGCGCGTCTTCGCACTGATGGGGATGTTCCCGGTGAGCTACTACGATCTGTCGGCGGCCGGCGTACCGGTGCACTCCACGGCATTCCGGCCCATCGACGAGGCTTCGCTCAAGCGCAACCCGTTCCGGGTATTCACCTCGCTGCTGCGCCTGGAACTGATCGAAGAGGACGGGCTGCGCCGTCGGGCCGCCGCGATTCTGGCCGAGCGCGACATCTTCACGCCCGGTGCCAGGGAGCTGGTCGCCATCGGCGAACGCCAGGGCGGTTTCGACCGTGACCAGGCCGAACGTTTCGTCGGCGAAATCCTCGAGACGTTCCGCTGGCATCGCGACGCGACCGTGGATCAAGACACCTACCGGGCGCTACACGACGCGCACCGTCTGGTGGCCGACGTGGTCTGCTTTCGCGGCCCGCACATCAATCACCTCACCCCGCGAACGCTGGATATCGACGCCGCCCAGGCCGCGATGCCGAGCTACGGCATCACGCCCAAGGCGGTCATCGAAGGCCCGCCACGGCGCGAGTGCCCCATCCTGCTGCGCCAGACCAGCTTCAAGGCACTGGAAGAGCCGGTGCGTTTCGCCGCCAGCGACGAGAATGGCACCCATACCGCCCGCTTCGGCGAGATCGAGCAGCGCGGTGCGGCGCTGACGCCCAAGGGCCGGGCCCTCTACGACGAGCTGCTGACCCGCTCGCGGCAGGCACCGACCGCGGCCGACAATACGGCGCATCAGCGTCAGCTGAGCGAGTGCTTCTCGGCGTTTCCCGACGACCTGCAGACACTGCGACGCGATGACCTCGCCTACTTCCGATACCGCGTCAGCGAGAGCGGCCGCCAGCGACTGGCCGGCGGCGAACCGGTGCCCGCCTCGCTCGACGCCGCCATGGCAGCCGACTGGATCGACGCCACGCCGATCACCTACGAGGATTTCCTGCCGGTGAGCGCTGCCGGCATCTTTCAGTCGAACCTGGGCGATGCACAGCATCAGGCCTATGCCAGCGAATCCAACCAGAGCGCCTTCGAACTGGCGCTGGGCAGGCCGGTCCACGACCAGTTCGAGCTCTATGGCCGGCTGCAGGCGGACTCGCTGGAGCGGGTCCGGCAACAGCTGGGGTTGGAGGCGTGAGGGCCACCGCACAGGAGGCGTCGTGGCCAGAACAGTTCTCGTCGCCTGAATGGCGATAGCCATTCGCCGGTCACCCTAGGCTGAGAGCTTCGCTCGAAACCCATGGAGACTGGCAATGGCAACGGTCAATAACAACAACGCGACCGCTTCGGCCTCGACCGAGGTCGATCTGGCCACCCTACGCAAGGTGATCGCGGCATCGGCGATCGGCAATTTCGTCGAGTGGTTCGACTTCGCCGTCTACGGCTTTCTGGCCGTAGTCATCGCGCAGCATTTCTTCCCCCCCGGCGACGATTCACTGGCACTGCTGCAGACATTCGCGGTATTCGCGGTCTCGTTTGCGCTACGTCCGCTGGGCGGCATCTTCTTCGGCATGCTCGGCGACAGGATCGGACGCAAGCGTATCCTCTCCGTCACCGTGCTGCTGATGGCCGGCGCCACCACCCTGATCGGGGTATTGCCGACCTACGCCAGCGTCGGGCTGTTCGCCCCATTGGCGCTGGCACTGGCCCGCTGCGTCCAGGGTTTCTCAGCCGGCGGCGAATATGCCGGCGCCTGCGCCTTCGTGATGGAACACGCGCCGCGCACCCGCAAGGCCCGCTACGGCAGCTTCGTGCCGGTCTCGACCTTTCTCGCTTTCGCTACCGCGGCGGCGCTCACCTACGCCATCAGTGCCCTGCTGTCCGAGCAGGCCCTCAACGCCTGGGGCTGGCGCGTCCCCTTTCTGATCGCGGCGCCGCTGGGGCTGGTGGGACTCTACATGCGCCTGCGCCTGGATGAATCCCCCGCCTTCCAGGCCCTGAAAGCCCATCATGCCGTGCCGCAGGCACCGCTGAAGGAGACCGTCCGCACCCACGGCGCCACCATCGTCAGCCTCAGCGCCTTCATCTCGGTGACGGCGCTGTCGTTCTACATGTTCACGACCTACTTCACGACCTACATGCAGGTGGTCGGTGACGCCTCCCGCACCGTCGCACTGCTGGCCAGCCTCGTCGCGCTGCTGTTTGCCGCGGCGCTGTGTCCGTTCGTCGGGCGCTACGCCGATCGGGTCGGACGTCGCAGGACGATCCTGACCGCCGGGGCGTGCCTTATTGGCGCGGTCTTCCCCGCCTACACCCTGGCCGGCAGTGGCGAATGGTGGGCGTCGCTGATCGGGGCGATGCTGATGGCGGTGGGCGCGGTGATCTGCGGCGTGGTGACGGCGGTGCTGCTGTCGGAGCAGTTCCCGACGCGCGTTCGATATACCGCCTCGGCGCTCTGCTACAACGTCTCCTACACGATCTTCGGCGGTACCGCGCCGCTGGTGGCAACCTGGTTGATCGAGCGCACCGGCAACAACCTGTCGCCCGCGTTCTATCTCATCGCGATTACGCTACTGGCGATGTGGGGCGGGCTGCGCCTGCCGGAATCCTCGCACCGGGCGCTGGACGCCGACGAGGCCGAATGGCAGCGAACCCCCAAGCCGGACGCGCAACCCGCCCTCTAGACCTCTCGCTCGCAAGCGCGCGCTCACGGCTGGCGGGCATAGACTCTTGCCCGCCAGTCAGCCACTTCATAATCCGTATCGAAGTGGCAGCCTCCATCGTAGACACTGGCTTCCCGCGTCTCGCAGTAGCGGGCGATCGCCTCGGGAGTGGGCTTGCGGTCGCGCTCCACCCAGCGGTCCAGCGCCTCCAGTGCGGCGGCGTACTGTGGCGTCGAGAGCTTGCTGTGCACCGCTTCGTCGGTGTAGATCTGGACCAGGCTGTCGGCGGTCCCGCTAGCCTCGCGTGCCCGCCGATAGAGCCACTCGTTCTCCACGAAGATGATCGGATCGTCGATCGCGTGCATGGTCACCGTGGGAATATCGGTCATCCCGGTGAGCCCGGCATCCTCGCCCAGCTTCTCGACCGCCCGGGCATCCTCGTCGAACCGGGAGATTCCCGCGTTGAGCGCATCGTCGTTGCTGGAGCCGCGGTAGCGCACGCCGCGGTTCGAAAACGGGCTTGCCCCGTCGAGCCGCTGCTCGACCATGTCCTGGAACAGGAACGTCGACCAACGCATGTGCGCCTTCAGCGTGCTCGGCGGGATCCGCACGACATCGACGATATTGTTCAGCGTCTGCTGCTGAACGAGGGTACGCTGCTCGGCCGGCAGCCCGGCGCCGGTGCACGCGTCGACCCGGGCATTGAGCGCTTCCGGGGTCATGTCGCTGCCTTCCGGCAATCCCTCCCACAAGGGATATTGCCGTTCTCCGGGATAGGGATGATTGGCGCAGTAGTACTGGTAGACTGCCCGCAGGTCGGCGCGGAACTGGTAGGCCTGGGTGCCGCCGCCCAGCACGCCGCTGGTCAGCAAGGCTCCATCGTAACGGTGCCGGCCCGCCTCATCCGTGCCGTAGAGCTCCATCGCCTTGGCGGCGACGTTGCCTCCCCACGACTGCCCGTGAAGGTAGATACGATCGGGCTGACCAAAGCGCTCGACGAAAAGCTGGCGCAGGTAATCGGTATCCTCGGCCGCCATTCGCACGCCGTAGCCACCCCGCCGGTAGCTGGAGCCGGCCCAGGCATAACCCTCCCGGACCATGACGTCGTACTGGCGTAGATCGATATCGAGCGGATCGTCGGGCCGGGGCGCATTGGGTCGCGGACCGCCATGGCTGTGTAGCACCAGCTTGTGGTTCCAGCGGTCGGGGATCGCGATCCAGTAATAGGCACCATGGGTATCCTTGCCGGTAAAGCAGCGCGTCGCCTCGGGCAACCAGCCAGGGCAGTCGGCGTTCGCCATGGATTCAGCGTCCCGGGCCAACTCATCGGCCTGCAGGGGGCCGCAAGCCCCGGCCAACAGGCTTACCGTCAGCAGGCCCCGCTGCCACTTGAGTAGTGACTTCGGCACGATCCGGCCTCTCGTCGATTTCAGCGTCGAATGCCGTTACGACTCATGCCGATGCCGAATGTTCCCCGGCCCCCCGGTTTCGCGCCAGCCGTACGGCGATGCCCCTTCCCTTACGGCTGCCGCTGATCGGAGTCGGACTGGGCGGCCACCGAATCACGCTGGAAGTAGCGGTGGCCGCAGGCGTGGCAGGCATCCAGCCGTGACACCTGGTCGAGCAGGACCACCGCGCCACAGTGGACGCAGCTCATGCGTCCCGGTAGCGCCACCTCGCCGGCCGTGTAGTCGGCGCGGGCTGCTTCGAGGTCGTCGTCGAAGCGCTCCCGGTCGATGGTGGTGCGATCGGCGATCGAGAACAGCGCCTCGCTGACCCGCCGCGACAACACGTCGAGATCGATGCCCAGCCAGGTGGCGACACCTTCGCCGCCCTTGGCGAGGAACTGGCGGAAGTCGCGCATGTCGCGCTCGACCCAGGCCCGGAGCAGCGCCATCTCGTCCTTGGTGAACTCCTCGAATTCGGACTCGAACGCCACCGCCTCGTCGAGCTCGTGCTGGAAGCTCTCCCAGGAGAGCTCCCCTCCGCCATCCTTGAGGCGAGTCAGGATACGTTCGTAGGCCTCACTGAGACGCGAACGTGATTCGGGTCGTGGCTGTTGCTCATCCATGGCTATCCCCTTCTCTGGCGTTGGCGGAGTTCGATGTCAGTCGAACGCCGTGCTGCGTGCTGCAGAACCTCGTTGCGAGCGCCTCGCCCCCAGACCCTACCTGCAACAGCGGGTCTGGGGTATGCTTGTGGGCCTGAAAAATCAAGCCGGCCCCGCGCTTTTCGTCTGCGATGAGTATAGCTTTTCGCGGGGACTCTGGCGCTCCCACACGCCGAACGCAAGGTGCCTGACCGAACCGATGGACGCACAGTACAACCCGCAAGCGATCGAAAACGCCGCCCAGCAATACTGGAACCAGCATCAGAGCTTCAAGGCCGTCGAGGATTCGGCGCGTGAGAAGTTCTACTGCCTGTCGATGTTCCCTTATCCCAGCGGCAAGCTACACATGGGCCATGTGCGCAACTACACCATCGGCGACGTGGTGACCCGCTTCCAGCGCATGCAGGGCAAGAACGTGCTGCAGCCGATGGGCTGGGACGCTTTCGGCATGCCCGCCGAGAATGCGGCGATCAAGAACCGCGTCGCGCCGGGCAAGTGGACCTACGAGAACATCGACTACATGCGCGGCCAGCTCAAGGCGCTCGGCTTCGCCTACGACTGGAACCGCGAGTTCGCCACCTGCGACGTCGACTACTACCGCTGGGAGCAGTGGTTCTTCGCCAAGCTGGTGGAGAAAGGCGTCGTCTACAAGAAGATGTCCACGGTCAACTGGGATCCGGTCGACCAGACCGTGCTCGCCAACGAGCAGGTGATCGACGGCCGCGGCTGGCGCTCCGGCGCTCGGGTCGAGCGCAAGGAGATACCGCTGTGGTTCTTGAAGATCACCGACTACGCCGATGAACTGCTGGCCGATCTCGACGAGGTCGAGTGGCCCGAGCAGGTCAAGACCATGCAGCGCAACTGGATCGGCAGATCCCGCGGCGTCGAGCTCTCCTTCGACGTCGACGGCCTCGACCAGCACCTGGATGTCTACACCACGCGCCCCGATACCCTGTTTGGTGTGACTTACGTCGCCGTCGCCGCCGGCCATCCGCTGGCCAAGCTGGCCGCCGGGGGCGATCCGGCCATGGCCGAGTTTCTGCTCGAGTGCCAGCAGGGCGGCAACTCCGAAGCCGAGCTGGCGACCATGGAGAAGCGCGGCCGCGACACCGGTTTCCAGGCCATTCATCCGCTGACCGGGCGCCGCGTGCCGATCTTCGTCGCCAACTTCGTGCTGATGGAGTACGGCACCGGCGCCGTCATGGCCGTGCCCGCCCACGACCAGCGCGACTGGGAGTTCGCCACCAAGTACGCGCTGCCGATCGAGCCCGTCATCGCCGACGCCGAAGGACAGGCACCGGATCTTTCCGCCGTCGCCTTCGTCGAGCACGGCAAACTGATCAACTCCGGCGAGTTCGATGGGCTCGACTTCGAAGCCGCGTTCGATGCCATCGCGGCCAGGCTGGAATCGCTGGGCCGTGGCAAGACCAAGATCAACTACCGCCTGCGTGACTGGGGCGTCGCCCGCCAGCGCTACTGGGGGGCGCCGATTCCGGTCAAGTACGGCCCCGAGGGGCAGACCGTGCCGCTGACCGACGACGAATTGCCGGTGGCGCTGCCGCTGGAAGTCGAGGTCGACGCCTCCGGCTCTCCGCTGAAGAAGATGCCGGCATTCTACGATCTCGGGGACGGCTGGACGCGGGAAACCGATACCTTCGACACCTTCATGGAGTCGTCCTGGTACTACGCCCGCTTCTGCTGCGCCGACAACCCGGAAGCGATGCTCGACGAGCGTGCCGACTACTGGCTGCCGGTGGATCTCTACATCGGCGGTATCGAACACGCGATCCTGCACCTGCTCTACGCCCGCTTCTTCCACAAGCTGATGCGCGACGAGGGGCTGGTCCACAGCGACGAGCCGTTCCAGCGCCTGCTGACCCAGGGGATGGTGATCGCCGAGACCTTCTATCGCGACACCGCGAATGGCGGCAAGGAGTGGTTCAACCCGGCAGACGTCGAGGTCGAGCGTGACGACAAGGGCCGGCCGATCCGGGCCAGGTTGCCCAGCGACGGCGAGCCGGTCGAGATGGGCGGCATCGAGAAGATGTCCAAGTCGAAGAACAACGGCGTCGATCCGCAAGCGATGATCGACCGTTTCGGCGCCGATACCGTGCGCCTGTTCATGATGTTCGCCGCCCCGCCGGAACAATCCCTGGAGTGGTCGGATTCCGGCGTCGAGGGGGCGCACCGTTTCCTCAAGCGGCTGTGGAAACTGGTCGCCGATCACGTGGCGACCGGAACGCCGGAGCCGCTGGAAATCGGCAAGCTGAACGACACCCAGAAGGACCTGCGTCGCAAGACCCACGAGACCATCGCCAAGGCCGGGGATGACATCGGCCGCCGGACCACCTTCAATACCGCCATCGCCGCGGTGATGGAGCTGACCAACGCGCTGGGGCGTTTCGACGACACTTCGCCACAGGGCCTCGCCGTCACCCGCGAAGCCATCGAAGCCTGCGTGTTGCTGCTGGCGCCGATCGCACCGCATGCCTGTCATGCCTTGTGGCTATCACTGGGGCACCAGGAGCCGGTCATCGACGCGGCCTGGCCGAAGGTGGACGCGGACGCTCTGGTCAAGGCCAGCGTGGAGCTGGTGGTACAGGTCAACGGCAAGCTCCGGGCGCGTCTCGACGTGCCTGCCGACGCCGACAAGGCTCGCGTGGAGTCCATGGCCCTGGCCGAGGAGAACGTCCAGCGTCATATCGAAGGCAAGACCGTACGCAAGGTGATCGTCGTCCCCGGTAAACTGGTCAATATCGTTGCCAACTGAAGTGTCGCCGGCTGCTATTCCGATAGCGTCGGCTGCCCCGCGGGGCGACACTAGGCCCTATCCGGCACTGCGAAGGCAGTGCCGCCATGTAAACAGGAGCTTTTCATGATGCGTCGCACCGCTCTGGCCGGCCTGATGGCCGTATCGCTGACCGTACTGGCCGGCTGCGGCTTCCAGCTCCGCGGACTGCATCAGCCGGCCCTGGGTATCCAGGAGCTGAGCCTCAACGCCAACATCTCCCCGTTCAGCGAGGAAGTCCGCCGCTCGCTCGAGAGCGCTGGCACGCGGGTTGTCGAGAATGCCGACCTGCGCCTCAACCTCGGCGACGAGAGGATCGGCGAGAACCGACTGACGCGATCCGATTCCGGCAGCCGGGAGACCTCGATCACCCTGACCGCCCCGTTCTCGGTACAGCGCGTCTCGGACAGCGCCTACCTGCTCAATCAGCAGCAGCTCGAAGTGTCGACGACGGTACTGCTATCCACCGATGACATCTATTCCGGGGAGGAGGCGCGCACCGATGCCATCGAGCAGTTGCGACGCGACGCGGCCACTCAGTTGATCGACCGGCTGGACGCACTCGAGATACCATGAAGGTCTTTCCCGACAAGCTGGAAGAGTCGCTTAACAAGCGCCTGCCGCCGGTGGTGATGATCGCCGGAGACGAACCGCTGATACACCTCGAGGCGTGCGATGCCGTGCGCCGAGTCGCCCGCGAGCGAGGCGTCGAGGAGCGCGAAGTCATGCACGTCGAGTCCGGCTTCCAGTGGACGCAGTTGCTGGAGTCCGCATCCAGTCTCTCGCTGTTCGCCTCGAGCAAGCTGATCGAACTTCGACTCGGAGGACAGTCCCCCGGTCAGGAAGGCGGCAAGGCGCTCGAGGCCTACGCCGAGCAGGCCGGCGACAGCGACAACATACTGCTGCTCTCCAGTCAGCGACTTGATCGCAAGGCGCAGTCGAGCAAGTGGTTCAAGACGCTCGACAAGCTGGGGCTTTTCGTTCCGGTGTGGCCGGTGGATCATCAGCGCCTGGGGTTCTGGATGCGTGACCGGGCCAACCGCTATGGCTTCACGATGGACATGGAGGCGGCCCGCCTGCTCGGCGAGCGCACCGAAGGCAACCTCCTTGCCGCCGACCAGGAGCTGCAGAAACTGGCATTGCTGCTGCCCCCCAATGCCCGTCTCGATGCCGCCGCCATCGCCAATGGGGTGGAGAGTAGCGCGCGTTACGACGTCTTCACGCTCTCCGACGCCTGCCTGAAGGGCGATCGCGATCGAGTCGTGCGGATCGTCCGCGGGCTGCGTCAGGAAGGGATCGAGGCGCCCGTCATACTATGGGCGCTGACACGAGAGCTGAGGATTCTGCTGTCGATCTTCCAGCACCTGGATCAGGGCCAGAGCCTGGAGCACGCCTGCAAGGCTCAACGACCGATGATTCCCGAGAAGCGCCGTCCCGGCTATCAGCAGGCACTCAAACGGCTGCCGCAACGACGCCTGCACAAATTGCTGCTGTTCTCCCAGCGTATCGACCTGGCCATCAAGGGTGCCATTGCGCTCCCCATCTGGGACTGTCTCCAGGATCTAGCCCTCACCCTGTCCGGCGGTCGCGGCATTCTGGCCGAGATGCCCCACGCCTATCGGCCCGGCTAGCCACCGCAGGCCGGGCGAGTGCCCGGCCTGTCGGCGTCCCGGGGAGCGCGTCAGGCAACACCCACCGTATCCGGGTGGTCGACACCGGCCACGGCGACGTCGTCGCTGGAGACGAACCCTTCGAACTCCATGGTCTGCATCAGGCTCGAATCGTCCTCGCTCGCCATCCTCGTAGCCATGGGGGAAGCGGTCGCCACCGTGTTCTCCGGGGTCAGCGTGAATGACTGCAGGTTCATGGCGCCCCCATTGAAGGTCAGCCGGAGCGTCTGCTCGCCGGCCGCCAGATCCAGTTCGATGCCGTTGTTGGCCTGATAGTTGCTCCATCCGCCGGTGTTGGTCACGGCATGGGGGGCGGCACTGGTATAGGTGGCGCCGTCCTGCTCGACGCTGGCCGTGACGGTGCGGCCGTTGGACATCGTGGCAGCCGCGAACGAGAGCTGATAAGTCCCCGCAGCGGCGACGTCGATGGTGTACTCCACCCACTCGCCGTCGGCGATCCAGCCGATCGAGTTGCCGTTGTCGCGCAGGTCGACGCCCTCGTTCCTGGCGTTGACGCCCAACTGCTCCTCGCTGCTGTCGTGGTAGGCAACCTCGGCGCCGCCATCATCGTAGAGCCCGGCGTTCAGGGTCAGCCCATCCTCGACGGCCCACGGCGTTCCCGACGCGTTGAAGGCAGACTGGGCGGCGGGCGCGAGGCTGAACGACTCCAGGTTCTGTGAGCCACCATTGAACGTCAGTCGCAGCGTCTGGGTACCGGCTTCCAGCGCCACCTGCTGGCTGTCGGTCGGGGCGAAGGTGTTCCAGCCCCCCGTGAAGTCGACACCGATGGTAGCGACCTCGTAGACGCCGGCACCGTTGTCGAAGGTGGCCGTGATCGATCGTGCCGCGCCGGTCTGGGCCCCCAGTGCCGAGAGGAAAGAGAGATCGTAGACGCCGGCCTGGTCCACTTCCAGCGTGTATTCGACCCACTCCCCATTCTCGATCCAGCCGATGGCATCGCCATTGCCGCGAATGTCCACCCCGCCTTCGCGGAAATTGGTCCCCATCTGGACCTCGCTGGAATCTTCGTAGGTCAGATGAGGCGCGCCCTCGTCGAACAGCGCCGCATCCAGCGTGAGCCCGTCCTGATCGACGGCCCATGGCGTACCGGTCTCGTTGAAGGGGGTTCGGGTTGCCGGCTGAATGCCCTCGATCAGGAAGACGTTGTCGTTATAGTCATAGTTGATACCGGTGTAATCCATGGCCACGAAATAGGTGTTGGCGATGGCGTTACCCGCGGTGTCGTAGGCCTGGAACACGCGCACGGTGTAGCCACGCTCGATGCCGGCATCCTCCGCCGGCGGCGTGCCGCCACCGGATGGGTTGAGCGACGGATCGGTCGAGAGGTTGGCGACCGAGATACCGAAGATGTCGTCGCCGGCCCAGCCATCGGGGATCCGGCCCCGATTGAAAGTCGCCGTCGCGTAGTCGCCATTGGCAACTTGCGGCAGGAACGACTGGCTGTAGAGGCTATCGTGATTGCTCAGCGCGGTCCGGGCCGACTTGTCGCCAGGCGCGTGCAGCGCCAGCAGCGCCCCGCTGTACCCGTGCAATGCCGCCAGTTGGGTGACCGTTGCCGATTCCACACCGTCGGCGATCTGCCAGTAGCGAGAGAGCACTTCCTGGTCGTTGACGGCCTGATAGAGATCGAAATTCTGCAATACCGACTGACCGCCGCCATCCAGCGTCGACAGTCCATCGATGTGATTGCCGAAACCGAACACTCTCCAGATCTCGTTGAGGTTGGGCTCCCAGCCACCTTCGTCCCGTGCGGCCCAGAAACCGGCCAGCTGTATCTCGGTCACCGGCTGGTCGACGTCGTCCGAGGCAATGGTCATCACGCCTTCGAACACGCCGTCGGCAGCGTTGCTGGCCGGTGGCGTGTAGGCGGCGCGATTGAAGAGCACGCCCACTTCGACGGATTGTCCCGGTGCCAGTCGGAGATCGTCCAGCGCATCCGCGTCCGCCAGCATGAAGGGACCACTCAGCGTCACGCTGCCGATCGACAGCTCGCCGGTGCCGTTGTTGGTGATGATGACCGAGCCACTGTCCTTGTATTCGCGGGGTACCGGCGAAGAACTGGTGGCATCGTTGTCCTCGAGATAGTTGAAGGCGATGCGGTCGCTGAAGAAGGCGGGGTCGGTGCTGACCACACTGATCTCGCCATTGCCGGCATTGGCCAGCGGCTCGTCGGGCACCTCCAGCGAATCGATGTCCGGCCCGACGCCGTTGGGGGCGATCACCGTGATCGAGTTGCTGCCTTGCGCCAGGTTGATCTCGACCGTCTGATAGACCCAATCGCTCACCGTCTGGCTCTCCGCGGGGAAGTTGACGGTCGGATAGTTGACGCCATTGACCGTCAATCCCAAGGGACGGTCGGCTTTACCGGTGGTCAGCGAGTATCGGAAAGCCACCTCGTAGATACCGCTCTGGTCGACATCCACGTTCCAGGTGATGCTCTGGTCACCGCTGCCGACGAAGTCCACGAAACCGGAGCCGGATGCATCGCGGTCCGTCTGGGTCTCGGGCACGACGATGGCGCCGCCCTGCAGCACTGCCGTCTCGGCCTCGTAGACCGCGTACCCGGGGGTCGTGTCCTCGATCAGGACTTCCAGTTGATCGATGTTGGGGCCGGTATTGGTGATCGCCTGCAAGCGGACCGAGTTGGCACCAGCCAGCAGTTCGGCCGGAATGTCCAGCGTCTGCCAGGTATTCCAGGCCGCGTTGCCGCTGACGCCGACCGGCGGCGCGAAGGCGAAGATCCCCACGCTCTCGTCATTGACGAAGACTTCCAGTGGCCGGTTTCCCGTTCCGCCGTTGGCGTAGCGCACCCTGAGCACGGCATCGCCAGCGTCGGCGGCACTCACATCGACGTTGAAGGTGATGAAATCGGCCGTGGTCGAACCGAAATCGGCGTAGCCGCCCACGGTGCCGTCGCTATAGTCGGTATTGCCGTCCATCCCGAAGGCGCCCGGCCGGATGCCGTAGGGTGGGTTGGTGGGAGTGGGTTCCGGCGTGTCTCCATCACGAATCACGATCTGGGCACCGGCGCCGGAGGCGATGACGGCCAGGGAGTCGTCCTCGGCCTGAATGGTGGCAATAGTAGTCAATTCGACATCTCCTTCACCGGGATCAATGATATCGCCAGGCACTGGATCCAGGCGCACGACCTGGCTCTCACCCGTGCTGCGATTGAGGGTCATGAGGTAGAGCTGGCCGGTCAGCGGGTTCTCGATGATGTCCAGCGGATCGACATACTTGATGACATTGCCGTTCACGTCCCGTAGCACGTTGTCGCTCGACACGTTGCCGTTCTCATCCAGCGAGATCCATCGAATGTCGTCGCCCCCGGAGTACTCTACGAAGAGCAGGCTGCCATCGAGCGTTGCGCCAAACACATTGCTGGTGTACTCGATCGCCCCGTTGGGCGAGCGATTGGTACCCAAGGAGTAGGCGTCGTCGAGTCGGTAATTGCTGTCGGGGTTCGTGCCGACGACGTACTCGTCCGTCTCGTTGGGATCAGTGCCGGCGGTCGGGTTACCGCCGTTGAGGATGTACTCATCGTGCAGCGGATTGGGGTGCCCGTAGTATCCGCCCTGCTCCACGCGGAACAGCCAATCGTCCTCGATACCGACGTTGATCAGCCCCTCGTTGTAGGCGGTAGAGGGATCGTCCGGCGTGGTGCCACCGGCGGCGGAGCCATTGGTCGGCGCATACAGGTTGCCGTTCGAGTGCCAGACCAGGTCGTAGGCATTGCGGATGCCGGTCGCATAGATCTTGAGCACGGCGTCCGAAGCGAACGGATCGTAATAGTCGATCAGTACGTTGCCATTGGCGTCCTGCATCGTCGCGGTACCGTTCTCGGCGAAGACCAGGAACTGGCCGCCCCCCATATCGATGGGGCCGTTCTTGAGGTCGCCGTCGTCGTCGTCGTAGCGGGTGTTGGAGCCGTCCGTCGGCAGCGGCTCGGTCGATACGTCGAAGCCCCCCGCCGGTGCATCACGATAGGGGTCTATCTCGAGTATGCCCGCGTTCAGCAGCCGCTCCGGACGATTCCCCCAAGCGCTATCATCGCCCCCCATGGCGGTATTGGCCCCTTGCGAGACATACATCAGATAAGGCGGCACATCGGGGTTGGTCACCGCATCGAACGCCGGGTTGGCATGGAACACCAGGCTGTTGGTGACATGATCCCCGTTGGAGCGCGGCAGTCCGGTGATATAGGTTTCCGCCGAACCGGAGAACGTCGCGTCGGTGTCGTCGATCGTGATCTTGCTGACTCGCCCGCTGAAGTCCGGCACGCCGTTGTCGCGCCCGGTCAGCGGGATGGGATAGTTGTCGGTCACCCACAGCACGTTGGGATCGGTGGGATCGAAGCTCAGGCCGACGATGCCGCGGGCGCCGGCGTCCGTCTGGAAATAGTCCAGCGCCAGGGTCTGTTCGTTGGAGAGCCCGCCGGTGATGGGGTCGACGTCGAATCGCTTGACCTCGCCGCCCAGCGTCGAGACGTAGATCTTGCTGTAGTCGGGAGACATGGTAATGGAGCTGAACAGATAGGCGCCGTCTTCGGCACCGTTCAGTTCGACGTTCGTATCGAAGCCTACCTCGCTGTCCTGGACGACAGGTTCGGCGCCGGTGACGAAGGTCGTGGTGAACTTCTGGAACTCCCGCGTCGGGGCGCTGGGATCCTCGTTGTCGCCGCGATCCTGGAAGCCATCGATCACCAGCGTGTAGCTGGTGTACTCGTCCAGCGCCTCCACCGGCGAGATGGTCAGCGAGTCGAAGCCGCCAGTGGTGTTGATGTTGAAGGCCACCGCCTCACCGGTCACGGTGTTGAAGAGCTTCACCGAACCGTCATTGAGACTCTCCAGCAGTGCACCGCCGCGCCCTTCCACGACCGAGATACCGATGAAGAAGTCGGAGGTGGGGTCGATACCGACCGGCAGGGTGCCATCGTCGGCCTGGAGATGAACCTCCACCTGCTGCTGCCCGACCCCGGCCACCGCTCTGGGATCGGTGAAGAAGGCATAGTCCGCCGGGGCTTCACGATCGTCGCCGGGCGTCAGATCCGGCAGGGACTGAATCTCGATGTACTGGATCTCGGTGTTGTCGCTGCCGACACCGATCGAATCCAGGGTCAGACGGCCATCGGTCACCTGAACGATCCGCGTGACCAGGCTGGAGCGATAGCCGTCGCTGTCGTTGGTCGGATCTCCGTCCGCCGGGAAGCCGTCCGGTCGCATCGAGGCGAAGGGCGTGTTGAACGCTTCGCCCTCGGCATTGATGAGGTTGACGCTGTCGTAGGCGCCACCGCTGTCGCCGATGGAGATCGTGACCTCGTAGTAACCATCTTCCAGTTCGATCTCCCAGCCGGCGGCCTGGCTATATCCGGGTTTGTCGAAGCCGGCATAGGTCGCCTGCAGCGGGTCGACCCCGGGCAGCGTGCCGACACGGTTGCCGAGGGCATCGGCATCCTGCCCGGCGATCGCCATCGGCGTCGTGCCGTTGGCGGTCCCGTCGGCGATCGATGCCGCGGTTACCCAACCGTACTGAAACGTCTGTCCGTTGACCTGCAAGGCCTGCTGCCCGAAGGCCTGCCCGGTATCGGCGATGTAGCCATCCGGTGTTGCCGCCCCACTGGGCTGGAAGTTGATCTTGACCTCGAACCGGTCTCCCGGCTCCGGAACCGGATCGCCGCTGTCGGGCAGCGTATGAATCGACAGGTTGTCGATGTTGGGCCCAAGATTGCCGATGTTGGCGAGCCGAACCAGATTGTCTCCCGCACCGAGTTCGATCTGGACCGTGGTCTCCGTCCAGTTCTCCCAGCCCGCGCTACTGAGTCCCGTTGACGGAAAAGCGATGGTGCCCTGCAAATCGCCATCGACCGATAGCGCCATCGGCCTGTCGTTCGCACCGCTTGCCGCGTAGCGAATCGTCAGCAGGTAAGTACCCGCACTGGCGACATTGACCGTGAACGATCCTGCATCGCCGGTCTGGCCGCCCATGTCCAGATAACCGGTTCCGGTAAAATCCCCCCAGAGCCGGTCGGCCCCGCCACCTGTCGGCTCGGGGTTGCTGGCATCGCGTACCACGGTATCGGCGGCCGATGAACCGTCGTCGATCGTCAATGCCTCACCTTCGATCGAGAACACCAGTGTGGGATCCGCCGGGAGCGCTTCGACATAGTCAAAGCTGATCTGATCGATATTGGGGCCATTGGCTACGCCACCCTGCGCTACCGACGGTAGCGTCAAGGTCAGCGTGTTGTCTGACTGCGAGAGAGGTACCGATAGGCTGACCTCGCTCCAGCTGGACCAGGAACCGGTCGGCGGAAACGACACCAGGGTCGGCTCCGCACCATTGACCGATACCAGCAGCGGGCGATCCCCCGTGCCGCCGTTGACGTAACGAATGGTGGCGTTATAGACGCCGACCTCATCCGGCTCGACATGAAAGGTGACCGCGTCCCCGGCGTCGGTGCCAAAATCGACATAGCCCCCACCCAGGGCCCCCGCTCCCACATTGCCGAGCGCATCGGGGTGCTCGCTATCCACCACTCGTGTCAGTGAGCTGCTGCTGGTGGAGCCACTGTCGACGATGGAAACCCGTTCCGTATCTTCAGCCTGGATGATCAGTGACGCCGGTGCATCGTCCCCGGCTATCGCCGTGAGCGTCAGGCTATCGATATTGGGCCCACCCCCCACCAGGTTCTGCAGGCGGATGACATTGGCCCCGCTCTCCAGACTCAGGGTCAGCGTGGCGTGCTGCCAGTTTTCCCACCCCGCGACGCCCGAGCCGGTAGAGGGAAACGTCAAGTTCCCCTGCGCGACGCCATCGACGAGCACCGACATCGGACGCGAGGCGCCGCTGGCACTGCTGCCGGCATACCGGACATCCAGCTCGTAGGTACCGGCCGTCTCGACCTGCACCTCGAACTGGGCGGCATCCCCTATCTGTCCCCCCATGTCGAGATAGCCCGGGCCGCTCGACCCGTTCCATAATCCATCGGGCCCGGCGGCGGCCGTGGTTTCGGGGTTGGCTGGGTCACGAATCACGGTATCGGCGACCGAAGTGCCATCGTCGGGTATCAGCGACTCACCCTGCAAGGTAAAGACGTTGCCCGACCACCCCTGCTCGTTGACGATCTCGATATCCGTCGACTGCTCGCTACCGGCCAGCAACTGACCGTCGATGTCCTGGGCATCCAGCATCAGATTGGTCAGCCCCCGCTCCAGGTCCGAGGGCAGGAGGAACCGGTAGGGGCTCTCGGTGGCCATCAATTCCAGTGGAGTGCCCGTGGAGTCGGTTATCGTCAGCGAGACGGCCGCGACGTCGCTGGCATCGAAGCTGCTGCTGCCGATGGGCGTCGCCTCGAGCCAGTGGTCCTCGCCAAGGAGAGCGCGAGTCACGGCCGCACCCTGCCCCAACGACTCGACGATAGCTCCGGTCTGGGCATCGATGATGGATAACGTGAACATGTATAGAGCCCCTACGCGTTGTGATGGTGGTTATGTGACGAGCCTCGGATGACCGGAGCTCGCCAGGCGCGTGCAGACACGATGCCGGCGTCCCGTCAATTGACTGACGGGAAGTTCCTGTCGTGGTTGATATGAATAACGAGACTCAGGACCAAAGTCTTATCGGTCGCAAGCTATCGTTTCTCGCTGTCCGCGCAAAGTTGAAACTTCTCAAACTCCGGAAACGAGTTTGACGAGAAAGACGTGGCATTTTCACTGGCGACGGTCTATTTCCAGCGCACTTTCATCGACTTGCCAATTTCTCGCCTGCCGCCCTATAACAGTGGAAATTACAAAAATTTTCAACAACCAGAAATATCAGAAAAAGGTATTAAATCCAGACGCCAGCCTGTCATGAAAAATGCGCAGCCCCCGCCGGTTAACATTTCCATTTTTATTGATCCATATTTTAAAGAATACGTGAAAAAGCCAGATAGGGAACCAATAACTAACTGAAACAAATACATAAAACTAGAAAAAAACGGACCAGAAACCAAATTTAACCGGGAGACGCCGGCCGAGACCGCGCTTGTAAACTTGTTCACAATTTCCGCATGCTAAAAGTGACAGGACCTTTCGATGCCACTTTCCAAATTGACGTTACAAGAGACAACACCGTGGCCCAACCCGACGACAAGACCGATCTTCAAAAGGCACTCTCCAATAGTCGCCGCGCCTTTCTTTACATCTTATTGTTCAGCATGTTCATCAACTTGCTGATGCTCGCCCCGTCGATTTATATGCTGCAGGTCTATGATCGAGTCATCACGACGCGTAGTCCCGAAACCCTGCTGATGTTGACGCTGGTCGTGGTGTTTCTGTTCGTCGTGATGGGCTCGCTGGACCTGGTGCGCTCGCGCATCCTGGTACGCGTTGGCAACCGGCTCGACATGCAGATCAATGAACGTCTTTATCAGGCTACGTTCAAGAGAGCCCTGCTGGTGCCGGGCAAGCCCTCGGCCCAGCCGTTCAACGACCTGACGACGCTACGCCAGTTCCTGAGCGGGAACGGGTTGTTCGCGTTCTTCGACGCGCCCTGGATACCGGTCTATATCGCCATTCTGACACTCTTCCATCCGTGGTTCGGCATCTTTGCCGCCGTCGCCGCCGGCATCTTGCTGGCCCTGGCCTGGATCAACGAGAAGAGCACCCAGTCACTGTTGAACGAAGCCAATCGCGAACACGTGCAGTCCCAGGATCTGGCCCAAAGCAACCTGCGCAACGCCGAGGTGCTCCAAGCCATGGGAATGCTCCCCCACCTCCTCGCCCGCTGGCGGGAAAAGCACCACGACTATCTCGTCAACCAATCACGCGCCAGTGATCGGGCCGGTGTCCTCAGCAACGTGTCGAAGACGCTGCGGGTCCTGTTCCAATCGCTGATTCTGGGGCTGGGCGCCTTGCTGGTGATCGAGGGCAGCCTGACCGGCGGCATGATGATCGCCGGCTCCATCCTGATGGGCCGGGCCCTGGCGCCCATCGACCAGATGATCGGCGGCTGGAAAGGCTTCGTCGCGGCACGCACGGCACACGCCAGACTCCAGGCGCTACTCGTCGCGGTGCCAGCCGACCCCCAGCGCATGCCGCTGCCGCCTCCTGTCGGGCGGCTCGCGCTCGAAGCGGTGACAGCCGCCCCGCCCGGCGACACGCTACCGACGCTGTGGGAGCTCAGCCTGACGGTCAACCCTGGCGAGCACATCGCCATCGTCGGGCCCAGCGCCGCCGGGAAATCGACGCTGGCCCGCGTCATGCTGGGCGTCTGGCCGGTTCAGAGCGGCTGCGTCAGGATCGGGGGGACCGACATCGGTCAATGGCCGCGAGAACGGCTGGGGCCATTCGTCGGTTATCTGCCGCAGGACGTGGAGCTGTTCGACGGCAGCATCAGCGAGAATATCGCGCGCTTCGGTGACATCGACCCGACACGCGTCATCGAGGCAGCGCAGAAGGCCGGCGTGCACGACATGATCCTTCGCCAGTCGGCGGGATACGACACCCAGATCAGCGGCAGCGGCGGTGTGCTCTCCGGCGGGCAGCGCCAACGCCTTGGTCTGGCCCGCGCTCTGTACGGCAACCCGGTTATGGTCGTGCTCGACGAGCCCGATGCCAATCTCGACGCCAGTGGCGAGCGTGCGCTGCTGCACTGCCTGCGCCAACTGAAGTCCCAGGGCACCACGCTATTCATCATCAGCCACGCGCCGGCCATTCTCGATCATGTCGATCGTGTGCTCGTCCTCCAGGAGGGCCGCATGGTCTCCTGCGCCCCATCGCGAAAACCGGTGGCGAAAGCCCCGGACGCCCAGCAGGCGGGCAGCGCCGCCGTCCACTCGATCCGGATGCGCGCCCGCGGCAACGCCGGCGACGCTCCTTCTCTCCCGCCCCTGTCACCGGAGCCGCCGACGCCATGACGCCAGCCTCTTCCACACCGATCTCGCTCGGCGCCCCCAAGGCCCAGTTGCCGACCCATGACGATGCCAGCCGCCGATGGGGTCTGGGAATCCTGGTGTTCGCGCTTGGCGGCTTTGTGCTCTGGTCGCTGACCGCCGACCTCGCGGTTGCCGTCGTGGCACCAGGGTCGGTTGCCGTCGAGACCTCGACCAAGAAGGTGCAACACTTCGAGGGCGGCATCGTCAAGCGCATCCTGGTCGCGGATGGCGATCACGTCAGCGCCGGCGATCCCTTGATCGTGCTCGACGATACCCAGCCGCTGGCCAAACTCTCCATCGCCGAATCGGAGTACCGCATTGCCCTGGCCAGCGAGGTCCGACTGCTGGCCGAGCAGAGCGATCGCGACACCATGACGTTCCCCGACGCCCTGCTAGGCGACGTCTCTCCTCGCGTCCAGGCGGTGGTCGATGTCCAGAAACGACTGTTCCAGGTTCGTCGCCAGTCGCTGAAGGATGCGCTCTCCGCGCTCGACGAAAAGGCCCATCAGATGCAGGAGCAGATTGCCGGACTCGAGCGGTTGCGGCAGGTGAACCAATCCAAGATCAACTCGCTGTCCGGGGAAGCCGCCGACTACCGGACACTGTTCAAGGAGGGGCTGGGGGACAATCAGCGCCTGCGCGAACTCGAGCGTCAGGTGCTCCAGTACCAAGGGGAAAACGCACAGCACAGTGCCGAGGTGGCGCAGCTGCGCTCGCAGATCAGCGAGAACGGCTTCCAGAAGGAGATTCGCCTGCAGGACTACCACCAGAGCGTGGGCGAGGATCTCAAGGACGTACAGTCCCAGGTCACGGATGCCGAGGAGCGGGTAACCGCCCTGCGCGACCAGGTGCAGCGGACCGCCATCGTGGCCCCTGTCTCGGGCACCGTCGTCGGCCTGCAGGTTCACACCCAGGGCGCGGTCATTCGCTCCGGCGATACGATCCTGGAGGTGGTCCCGGCCAACGAAGCGTTCGTCGTCGAAGCGAGAATTCCCGATCGCGACATCGACAATGTCCACGCCGGCCAGCCCGCCGAGATTCGATTCAGCGCCTTCAACCAGCGTCTCTCGAACGTCATCGAGGGCGAAGTGAGCCATGTCTCGGCGGATAGCTTCGAAGACGAGGCAACGCGGACGCACTACTACAAGGCACGCATCAGAGTGACCGACGTGGGGCATGCCAAGATGACCTCTTCGATGCAGTTGCTGGCCGGCATGCCGGCGGAAGTGATGCTGAAGACAGGGGATCGCACCTTTGCCAGCTACATGTTCAAACCGTTCAGCGACATGCTGGCAAGAGCGATGCGAGAAGAGTGATGTCATCCATACGACCCTGGATCCTGGCCGGATGCCTCGCCGCTCTGGCCACGCCGACACATGCCCAGCCACTGGAGACCACGCCGTCGACCGGCGCTTCGGCCGCCACCGTCCCGACGCCGCTACCGTCGCTGCCGCGACTCGTCGCCCTGGCGCTGAGCTACGACAGCGGCCTGCAGAGCCAGCGTCTGGACAGCCAGTCGGTGGCGCAGGAGGTGCCGATGGCGGAGGCCGGGCTGCGCCCGCGACTCGACGCCACGGCCGCCTATCGCTACACGGATGCCGACAACATCTATACCGAAAACCCTGACGACTATCCGGACGAAGTCTACGACGACCGCGTGGCCGGCAAGACCCGGGATACCAGTTGGGAACTGCGCATGACACAGCCGCTGTTCAGTCTCGAGCGCTGGCGCCGGGTCGGCAAGGCCCGCGCGCAGATGGACGCCGCGACGCTGCAGGTAGCCGTCGCCGAGAGGGACCTGGCGGTCAAGGTCATCGAGACCTATCTCGAGGCCTATCAGGCATCGCGCAAGCTGGGGCTGCTGATCGCGCAGCGGGAATCGCTGGTGCTTCAGCAGCGTCAGGCGCAGCGTGCCTACGACCTGGGTATCGGCGACCGTATCAACCTGCTGGAGTCCCAGTCGCGCCTGGATCAGGCCGTTGCCGACCAGACCTCCGCGGAGAACGACCTGGCCAATGCGTCGAGCGATCTCGAACGCCTGACGGGCACGCCACTGGTATTCGATCCGGTGCTGATCGAGACGCCGGAGAACCTCTCCATCGCTCCGGAGTCGATGCCCCTGGAGGGCTGGCTGGCGCTGACCGGCGACAACCCCCAGGTCCAGCTGGCCGCCGAGCGTCAGCGCGTCGCCAGAATCGACACCGACGTGCGTCGCGCCTCTCGCTATCCCGAGCTCAACCTGGTGGTCGGCTACAGCGATGTCGATAGTAACGATGCGCTGCGAACCAGCAGCGACTTGACCGCCAGCGTGGAGATGAACCTGGCGCTCTACCAGGGCGGATATACGACCGCCAGCATTCGCCAGGGGGAACTGACGGCGCTTGCCGGTACGGCATCGATGGAGAACGAGAGCCGCCTGGCCAAGCAGGAAGTCCGCAAACGCCTGAGAAGCATGCAAGGCGACCTGCGCCAGATCGAGGCCCTGCAACGCTCGGTGGAATCGGGCAGCCTGTTCCTGCAGGCGGCGATCCGAGGCGAGTCGCTGGGCCTGAGGGACCTGGTCGACGTACTCGATGCGCGCTCCTCGCTCTACGATCTGCGCATCCGCCTGGTCGAGACGCTATGTCTCTATCTCAAGGATCGTACCTATCTCGATGCAGCCGTCGGCCGACTCGATACATCGACCTTGGCGGATGTCGCCGGCATCCTCGGCCGCGTCGAGGAGGGCAACCCTCCCGCCACCACAGCGCCGGCCAGTGGCTGATGTGCGCCATCGACGTCATTTGGCCGTGGCGGCCGGCGTTCACGTCCATCGTCATGACGACTACGATGCGAAATTCTCGGCAGAGTGCTGGGCGCATGGCACTGTCACGCTCGACGATGGCCGGGTGCTGTCCAGCGAGCCCTGCGAGGCTCGTGGCAATCCCACCAATCCCCTCAGCGACACCGAAATCGGGACCAGGTATCGCCAGTTGACGGAGCAGGTGCTCGGCAAGCAGTGGATCCGCTTCTCGATATCGTGATGACACTGGAACAACGGCCGGCAAGCGATCTGCTACCTTGGTTAGGAGCGACGGAGTAGCGTCGCATGTCGGATCCGATCGAGAGGATGGTGATGAATCTGCCGCTATGGTGCCTGCTGATAACCGCCCTGCTGCCGTTCTGGCTGGCCTTCTGGGGCAGCGCTGTCAGACGGCGTGAATTTGGGCAGATTGACAACCACCACCCGCGCCAGCAGTACGCGCGGATCGAAGGCAAAGGCGCCCGTCTGTGGGCCGCACAGCAGAATGCCTGGGAAGCCCTGGCCCTGTTCACCGCCGCCATCGTGGCCGCCACGACGGTGGGGGGTGGCGGCTGGTTGGTGGACGTCGCCTGCATCGTTTTCGTATTGGCCCGGATCGGCCACGGCCTGTGCTACGCACTGGATCTTTCCACCCTGCGTTCGGCAATCTTCGTGGTGGGTTTTCTCGC
Organism: Salinicola sp. CR57; assembly: GCF_003206585.1. Lineage (NCBI taxonomy): Bacteria > Pseudomonadati > Pseudomonadota > Gammaproteobacteria > Oceanospirillales > Halomonadaceae > Salinicola > Salinicola sp. CR57. The sequence goes on along the minus strand of NZ_PZJL01000006.1, from coordinate 18,389 downwards.
GATTCTCGGCCTGTTCGCCATTGCACTGTTCTAGGGTCCGCCCCCGACAAGGGAGCACTCGCGATCATGAGTGGAGGCAAAAGCGCATGAGCTACACCCAGGCTTCAAGTTCTCGCTGAATGCGCCGATACGGTCTCCATTACGCCGCGGGATTGCATTTCGCCATTCAGCGCGATCGAGATCTCAATTCATGCCCATCGATGACGATCCACAGAGTGACCAACTCCCCGATGCCGGAAAAACGATCGGAGAGACACCGAAGACCTCGGTAACGACGGAACGCGCGATGACCGGGAACGAGACTCATCGTCGCTGGCTGCTGGAGGCGATGACAGCCGCTCGGACCTCCTACTGGCGCTGGTCCTCTCCCGATAGTGGCTTCCTGTGTGGCACGGCCGTGGGCGATACCGTCGAAGCGCACGAGCAGATGCGGATCGACTGGTGGTCGCTGTTGAAGACAATGCCATCGACCGAACGTCGCCGTGTGGTCACGCTCTGGCGGCGCATCAACGGCGGAGAGCAGGATGAGATCGACCTGCTGATACGCCCCGACACCCGCCAGCCCAAGACCTGGTGGCATGTCCGCGGCGCGGTGGTCGCCAGAGACGAAGAGGCCGCGCCACTCATCGCCACCGGCACCTGGGAAATCATCGACGACACTCACGACCACCGGGCACGAAGCAGTGTGAGAGCTCACGCCTTCGCAGCGTCACGTGATCCGATGCTGGTGGTGGACGAGCGCTGGCGCATCCTGGAAACCAACGACGCCTTCATCGAGCTAGGCGGTCGACCGACAGGCGAGATACAAGGCCAGGCGCTGCAGCGCTACATCGAGGCCGAGGTCCTGCGAGCCGATCCGGCGGCAATCGCGGGAAGCGACCGGGCCCAGCATCACGAAGGGCTCTTTCATGTCGATGGAGAGCCCCCTGTCCCCGTCGAGCTGACACTCAGCCATTTCACGCTGGATGATACCGGGCAGACCCACTACATCGCCGCCCTGCGAGATATTTCGGCCCGCAAGCGATCCGAGCGAGAGCTGGAGCATCTCGCCAGAATCGACACGCTGACCCAGCTTCCCAATCGGGCGACGCTTCAGCAAACCCTGAATCGGCGCCTGCTCCAGCTCGCCCCGGGGCATAGCCTGGCCTTGCTCTTCGTCGATCTCGACGGTTTCAAGCACATCAATGATTCGCTGGGCCACCAGTCGGGTGACACCCTGCTGAAGATCATGGTCAAGCGCCTGCGTGCCACGCTACGGAGCAAGGATCTGGTCGCACGCTGGGGCGGCGATGAATTCGTGGTGGTGATCGATGTGGGCAGCGATGGGCAACTGGCCGACAAGATCGCCAGGCGACTGCTCGAGGCGCTGGCTCATCCCATGGTCATCAGCGGGCACCAGATCAGTGTCACCGCCAGCATCGGGATCGTCCATGCGCCTCAAAACGGTCGCGATGGCGAGACCCTCCTCAAGCATGCGGACGTCGCCATGTACGCCGCCAAGGACCGGGGCAAGAACGCCATCGTTGCCTATCACCAGGAGTTGAAGCATCACAATCTGGAGCAGATATCGATGCTCTCGCGCCTGCGCGATGCGATCGCCAAGGATTCGCTAGACTTCGTCGTTCAGCCCAAATTCGACAGTGACAGCCGCGTGATCGGCGCTGAGCTGCTGGCACGCTGGACCACCGATGAGTATGGCCAGGTACCACCCAGCGTGTTCGTGCCATTGGCGGAACATAACGGCATGGCGTCATCGCTGGGGAATCTGGCGATCGAGAGAGCTGCCCAGTACGCTGCGCTTCTCGCCGCGACCGGCAACCCCTTGCCAGTCGCGGTCAACATTTCTGCGCTGCATGTCATGGATGACGATTTGGCGGCCACCCTACGGCGTGCCTGCCAGCGCCACCGGATCACCACCGATCAGATCGAGTTGGAAGTGACGGAGTCCGTCTTCCTGGAGAACACGCGGGCACCGGAAGCCAGGATCGAGCACCTCAGGCGCCAGGGTTTTCGGGTGGCAATGGATGACTTCGGCGCAGGCTACTCTTCGCTGGGCTATCTCAGGCGACTTCCCTTCGACACCATCAAGATCGATCGCAGTTTCATGCATGACCTGGAGACGGACCAGCGTTCACGCCATCTACTGGCGGGCATCGTCGGCCTGTGCAACCTGCTCGGAATGGAAACCGTCGCCGAGGGTGTGGAGACCGAGCAGCAGTGGCAACTGCTGCAGACGCTGGGGGTCAAGCAGTACCAGGGCTACTTCCTGGGCCGCCCGATGGACATGGACCAACTGATCGCGCGCCTGGCGGAGCGGCCGTGACACGAGACACTGCCGCCCCGCTCCGATCTGGCCCACGCTGTTACCCGGCCAATAGCGCGTCGCTGAAAGCGATAGCGCAACGAGTCTTCCGGTGATACCCGTGTCGGTGATCAGCACCTCTTCCTCGAGCTTGACCCCGTCAGCTGCTCCCACTCCCCTGATGTCGCTCTCCACCGACGTCATGATGCCTGGCTCGGGGATACCGTCCTTAGAGAACCGGTCAAAGTCCATGTGGTGGGCGACCAGCGGGGTCTCGCCGTGGCTGCCCACGCCATGAATGATCGACGGATAGCGGCGATCCAGAAACCGTTTCGGAATTTTCCACGCCCGTTCGGCGATCTCGCGATAACTCATTCCCGGCTCGAGAATGTCCATGTTGTGATGGACCTGATCGTAAGCCATGCGATAGAGGCTGCGCTGATAGGCCGAGGGTTTCCCGGGGGCCGATGTGGAAGGTGCGCGAGTTCGGCGAAGCGTTCCACCCTGCCCTGATCGGCATCGTGACCCAGGCGGACTCGGTTCAGGAGGTCGAGCCGGTAGCCTCACGAGCAGCAGTGACGTAACGTATCGGGCTCCATTTGCCTCCGACGAACCTGCGACGACGCTCCCCATGTCAATGACGTTCAGCCTGATAGCCCCGGCATCGTTCACCCGTCCCGAGATACTGGACCAGGCCGAGGAAGCCTTGCGGCAGTTCGGTATCGAGGTGCGTTTTCCCGCCCAATTGCAGAAGCGACACCGCTACCTGGCCGGGGATGTCGACCACCGCCTCGAGACGCTCTACGCGGCCTACGCCGATCCCGACACCGACGCCGTATGGGCCGTTCGCGGCGGCTACGGCTGCGCGCATCTGGCCACCGAGATCGACTGGCGCCGGCTGGCGCCCAAGCCGTTGATCGGTTACTCCGACCTCAGTGTGCTGCTGGATCAGTGCCACCGCCATGGACTGCCGGCGATTCACGGCCCGGTCATGAAGGAGGGCGTGAAGCTCACATCCGATGACCCCGCCCTGCGTGCCGCGAGCCAACGCGATTTCAGCGCGCTGCTCGCGCTGCTCGAGGGCCGGCCTGCCGACGGCGTGGCGTTGACGCCCATCACGGCCACCGCTTCCGCCATCATCGAGGGGCCGCTGGTGGGTGGTAATCTCTCGACGCTGGCCAGCGTTGCCGGCACCCCCTTGGCGTTCCGGGCACCGCCTGGCGCCATCGTGATTCTGGAAGACGTCGGCGAGCCCTTCTACCGGCTCGAGCGTGACCTTTGGCAACTGGTTTACGCCGGCGCGCTGGATGAGGCGGCTGCCGTCTGTATCGGCACCTTCGAAGAGTGCGTGCCCTATGGGGACCTGAGAGTAGAGACGCTGTTCGACACCTGGCTGACTCCCCGTGGCCTGCCGCTCTACGCCGGCCTGCCCATCGGCCACGGCCGTGACAACCTGCCCTGGCGCTATGGGGCCACGGCCCGAATCGCCGATGGTCAACTGCAGTTTGGCGCCTGAACGGCGGGTAGCGGCCAAAGAAAAAAGCCGCCTCGCATAGGCGAGGCGGCCGTGGTCGATGGAGACCCTACCCGAATTCGACCCTATACGCGCTCGAAGACCGTGGCGACCCCCTGTCCCATGCCGATGCACATGGTGGCCAGCCCCAGCGTGGTGTCCTGCTGGCGCATCACGTTGAGCAAGGTGGTGCAGATACGTGCCCCGGAACAGCCCAGCGGGTGGCCCAGGGCGATGGCGCCACCATGCAGGTTGACGGCGTCGTCGAGCCGGTCGAGCAGTTCGAGATCCTTGAGTACCGGGATCGACTGGGCGGCGAAGGCCTCGTTGAGCTCGACCGTCTGAATATCGCCGATCTGGAGCCCGGCCGCCTTCAGCGCCTTCTGTGACGCCGGCACCGGGCCGTAACCCATGATCGAGGCATCGCATCCGGCGACGCCGGTCGATACCACCTTGGCAAGAGGCTTCAGCCCCAGCGACTTGGCCCGCTCGTAGCTCATCACCATCAGCGCCGAAGCGCCGACCGAGAGTGCGGACGACGTGCCCGCGGTGACGGTGCCGTTCCTGGGATCGAACGCCGGCTTGAGCGAAGCCATCTGCTCCAGCGTGGCGTCTTCTCGCACGACTTCGTCGTGCTTGATCAAGCTACGGAGACCCTGCGCATCGTGGCCTTCGATCGGCACGATCTCGTTGTCGAAATAGCCCAGGCGATTGGCCTCGCTGGCGCGCTGATGGGAGCGCAACCCGAACTGATCCTGCTGCTCGCGGGTGACACCGTGCATCTTGCCCAGCAGTTCGGCGGTCAATCCCATCATCATCGCCGCCTTGGCGGTCGTCTTGCTGGCCGCCGGATTGACGTCGACGCCATGGGTCATCGGCACGTGTTCCATGTGCTCGACGCCACCGATCAGATAGCAATCGCCCATGTCGGCACGGATATTGGCCACCGCGATATGCAGCGCGCTCATCGACGAGCCGCACAGGCGGTTGATGGTCTGCGCCGGCACCGAGCGGGGAATGCCGGTCAGGATGGCGGCATTGCGCGCGATGTTCATCGACTGCTCGAGGGTCTGGTTGACACACCCCCAGAGAATATCGTCGACGCCCGCGGGGTCGAGCTTGTCGTTGCGAGTGAACAGCGCCTGCATCACCGCGGCGGAGAGATTCTCGGCCCGCACGTGGCGGAAGGCGCCGTTCCTGGCTTTGGCCATGGGCGAGCGCACGGCATCGACCACCACGGCATCTCTAGCGTTCAAACTCATGACTGTGACTCCGATTGGTGGTGGATTCAGCGATCGCTGGCGTCGGGGTAGAAACGCTCGCCGCTGGCGGCCATCTCCCTGAGCCGGGCCGTCGGCGCATACAGCGCACCCAGCTCGTCGGCGAGCCGTTCGGCCACCGCCACGAACTCGGCCACGCCCATCGCGTCGATGTAGCGCAGCGCGCCGCCGCGGAACGGCGGGAAGCCGATGCCGTAGATCAGTGCCATGTCCGCCTCGGCAGGCGAGCCGACGATACCATCCTCGAGACAGCGCACCGTCTCCATGCAGAGCGGCACCATCATCCGTGCGATGACCTCGTCGTCGGAGAGCTCACGCGTCTCCCGAACGACCTCGGCCACCAGCCGGTGCGCCTCGTCATCGTGAACTTTCTTCGGCTTGCCCTTCTTGTCTTCCTCGTAGGCGTAGAAGCCCTTGCCGTTCTTCTGGCCGAGGCGCTGGTTGTCGAGCATGATCTGGATCGCCGACTTGCCCTCGTGGGCCATGCGATCCGGGAAGCCCTCGGCCATCACTTCGCTGGCGTGAACGGCCGTGTCGATGCCGACGACATCGAGCAGGTAGGCGGGGCCCATCGGCCAGCCGAAGCGCTCCATGATCTTGTCGGCGCGTTCGAAGTCGACGCCGTGCTCGACCAGGCCGCTGAAGCCACCGAAGTAGGGAAACAGCACACGGTTGACCAGAAAGCCCGGGCAGTCGTTGACCACGATCGGCGTCTTGCCCATCTGGCGAGCGTAGGCGACCGTCGCGGCAACGGCGGTATCGGAGGTTCTGGCACCGCGGATGACCTCGACCAGCGGCATCCGGTGTACCGGATTGAAGAAGTGCATGCCGCAGAAATTTTCCGGCCGCTTGAGATCGGCTGCCAGTCGGTCGATGGAGATCGTCGAAGTATTCGACGCCAGGATGGTCTCCTCCGAGACGTTGGCTTCGACCTCGGCCAGTACCGCGGACTTGATCTTGGGGTTCTCGACCACCGCCTCGACCACCAGGTCGACGTGATCGAAATCGCCGTAGGAGAGCGTCGGGCGGATGTTGCTCAGTACCTCCGCCAGCTTGGTCTGGCTGAGCTTGCCGCGCTCGAGCTGTTTGGTCAGCAGCTTGCGAGCCTCCTTCAGACCCAGCTCGATCGCCTCCGGCTTGATGTCCTTCATCAGGATGGGCGTGCCCTTGTAGGCGCTCTGGTAGGCGATCCCGCCCCCCATGATGCCGGCGCCGAGCACGGCGGCCTGGGCCACTGTTACGGCACTCTTCTCGTACTGCTTGGCCTTCTTCTTGACCGCCTGATCGTTCATGAACAGGCCGACGAGGTTGTAGCAGACATCGGTCTTGGCAAGCTTTGCAAACGCTTGAGCCTCGATCGTCTGTGCTCGCTCGCGGCCCTCGCCCGCCCCTTTCTGGATGACCCGGATCGCCTCGATCGGTGCCGGATAATGCGGCCCCGCCTTGCCCGCGACGTAGCCCTTGGCGGTCTCGAACGCCATCATCTGCTCGACCGCATTGAGCTTGAGTGGCGACCCCTTCTCGGCACGACGAGCGCGGTAGTCGAAATCACCGGCATTGGCCTTGTCGAGAATGTCCCGGGCTGCAGCCATCAGCCTTTCCTGAGGCACGACATCGTCGACGGCGCCCACCTTGAAGGCCGTTTCGGCATCGTTCTGCGAGCCACCCGCGATCCACTCGATGGCATTGTCGGCACCGATCAGACGCGGCAGGCGAACGCAGCCTCCCCAACCCGGCACGATGCCCAGCTTGGTCTCGGGCAGCCCGATCTGCGCGGTTTCCGCCATGACCCGGAAATCGGTCGTCAGGCTAAGTTCGCACCCGCCACCCAACGCCAGCCCGTTGAGTGCGGTGACGGTGGGAAAAGGCAGGTCTTCGATGCGGTTGAACAGTGCGTGGATTCGCGTATTCATGTCGACCAGGAACGCCTCGTCCTTGGCGAACATGCCATGAAATTCGGTGATATCGGCACCGACGATGAACACCTCCTTGGCGCTGGCGACGATCAACCCCTTCAAGCCAGATTCGGCTTCCAGGGCGTCGACGGCCAGCGACAGCTCGCCAATGACCGAAGACGACAGCTTGTTGATCGCTTCATCCTTGAGGTCGAGCGTCAGAAGCGCTATACCGCCGTCCTGGACCTCGACCCGGATGGCATCGCCTTGATAGAGCATGGGAAACCTCCGTGCCATGACTGCGAAAATGTCCTTCGCCATCGACGACAGGACAAATCATACGACTGTTTGAATATCGAGAGCTTGAGGTGCGCGCCGGGGCTCGTCAAGCTCAACCAAAGTCTCGCTCCATCCTCTTCCCCCCCAAGTTGGCGCGGCCATTGCCGGGAGCGAGAAGCCCGTTTTCGGCGCCGTCGCGCAAAATCGATCCCCAACCGCTAGAATGTGTCGCCCGTCGGCGGTCCGGGGACTTCTTCTCCGGATCCTCACCCGACGGCCCCGTGAATCGATTCGAAGGAGCCTGGACCGTGGCCGTGAAAGAGACCGTGACGCCCTCGATACTGGCCCGGCTGGAACCGCTTGTCACTCGTTTACGCCGTTATCACTGGGCCTGGCCGCCCATCGCGTTCGTGCTGGGGCTGCTCGGCTTCTTCCTGGTCAATCGACAACAGTGGCTGGGGGGGCTGCTGGCACTGGGACTGGTGCTGACCTGGACCCTGTTGATCATCGAGAGCATTGCCAGCAAATGGCTATCGCGACGGGGGCGAAACGCGGCCCTGCCTCGCGCGGCGGCGACTTTCATCGCACAGATGGTGCACCAGGAAACCCTGTTCTTCTGCCTGCCGTTCTTTCTCGCCACCACCATCTGGACCAGCGGTCAGGCGGTGTTCACCGGGCTGCTGATCGTCTGTTCGATCCTCGCCATTCTCGATCCGTTGTACTTCGGACTCTCCAATCGACATCGATGGCTTTACTTCCTGCTCCACTCATTGTGCGTATTCGTGGTGATGCTGGTCACGCTGCCGATCATGCTGAGCCTGACCACCGGCGAGAGCCTGATACTGGCGATCCTGGCGATGATGTTCTTCAGTCTGCCCAGCGTCCTCGGGCTCATCAGACCCGGCGGCATCACTCGCTGGCTCGCCATGGCGGGATTGCTGATCATTCTGGGCGGCATCGCCTGGACCGGGCGCACCTGGATACCGCCGGCGACGCTGTGGCTATCCGGCAGCGCGCTCTCCCCCGGCTTCGATACGGCGGCCCGGACGCCCACCGGCAGCATGACGCTGACCCCCCAGGCGCTTCGCTCGCGAGGACTTTACGTCTATACGGCGATCCGGGCCCCGCGCGGGCTGCGCGAGAAGATCTATCACGTCTGGCGTCATGACGGTCAGGTCGTCGAGCGCATCGCACTGGTCATCCATGGCGGACGTGATCAGGGCTACCGGGCCTGGACCCACAAGCAGAATTTCTCCGGCGAACCGGAAGGACGCTGGCAGGTGGACGTCATCACGCAGACCGGACAGCGTATCGGCAGCGTGCGATTCACGGTGGCGGCGAACGACGGCGCGACGATCGCGGATGGCAGGATTCAGCGTCCGCCGGGTATCCCCGGGTGGAATATTCGCCATGTATTAGGGAATGACGGTAAACAGGACGACTAATCGCCAATCATTGTGGCTTGCATTATCCTGCGGTGCTTTGGAGAATGTTAGGACGTTCACGATTCAGGTAATCCGCTATGGCACAGCATATCGGCTTTAAATTGGCACGTTTGCCGCGACTCTGGCGCGCCGTCATCGATGAACGCCTGGCACCACTGGGCTTGACTCAGACACGCTGGGTGACACTCTGGAATCTGCGCAACATGGGTGGAGGCCAGGCCCAGTGCGATCTGGCGCGTGCCATCGGCGTGGAAGCCCCCTCGCTGGTGCGGACGCTGGACCAACTCGCGGAGCAGAACCTGATCGAGCGTCGTCCATGCGCCGAGGACCGCCGGACCAAGCGACTGCATCTGACCCACGAGGCGACACCGCTGCTGGAAGAGATCGAGAAGATCGTCAACGAAGTGCGCGACGAGATGCTTGGTGGCTTCACGTCGGACGAGATCGACCTCTTCGAAGGCATGCTGGACCGCATCGAGAAGAATGGTCTGGAGCTGCAACGCCAGTCCGAGCAGGCCAAGGCCAGTTGACGACTCGATAACGGCGCCGAGATGGCTCGCGCGCCGCTATATCGCGATGCCACCCGGGAGGGTGGCGCCATCCGTCATAGAGGCCTGGTGGGCACTTCGGCCTTCCTCCCGCTCCCGGCCAACCTGTCGCGCATGGCCAACCAGTTTGCCCAATCCTGCTGAAAACTCTCCAGACTCATCCCCTCCTGCCACCAGACGCACATCGTGTACTGACCGGATTCGACGATCAGCGCATCCTTCGGCAAGGCATCCAGCCACTGCTCGAGCGACCGCAGCCGTTCGGCGTCCAGTGGCGGCAACGGTGCCTGACGCCACCGCCACTGGGCGGTTGCCGCCTCCAGCGCGTCACTGGCAACGTCATTGCGTATCAGCGTGAAGTCACTACCCGACGCCGTGCCCGGGTAACGCAATCGATAGCCCGTCAGAGCGACGTTCGGCAGTGCCAGCGGTGCCTTGGTGAAGTTCAACTCTCCACCATTGGCCTTGACGTACCGACGTAGCTGCCCACGCAGTGTTTCGCCGCGGCTTGGCCGCAGCCACACCATTGGCGAAAGCATCAGCAGGATCGCGACCAACAGAAACCCCAGTACCGCCATAAATTCTCCTATTCTCTCGCGCTCGGCTTCTTGGTGATCGCTATAAGCCCGAACATCAAACGATACATCGTGCTCTCACGGTGACATCGTGTTGCACCACGCCAACGCATGTCTGATGATCGGCTGCGGCGCCTGACCGCAAGGCGTTGCCGAAAATAGCGTTGTGCCGTTCATGAGGCACGCTTACAGTTATCCATGTTCATTCGCCGGACGGGGGATTACCCGATGAGCAACGAATACCATCACGTGCTGGTTGCCGTGGATCTGACCAAGGATTCGCACAAGGTCCTGGAGCGAGCGATTCCCATCGCACGCCGCAACCAGGCCAAGCTCTCGATCATCCATACGCTGGAGCCTCTGGGGTTCGCCTATGGTGGCGACATCCCCATGGACCTGACGAGCATTCAGGACCAGCTCGACGAACATGCGACACAGCGTCTGGCCGACATCTCGGACCCTTACGACATCCCACGGGAGGATCAGCATATCGTGGTCGGGATGCCGGACACCGAGATCCAGCGCTTCGCCAAGGACCACGACGTGGACCTGATCGTCGTGGGTTCCCACGGCCGCCACGGCTTCGCCCTGCTGCTGGGATCGACGTCCACCGGCGTGCTGCACGGCGCCGAGTGCGACGTGCTGGCGGTCCGCGTCGGCAAGGATGGTGAAACCGAAGAGTAAGGCCGATGCCTTCGGCTCACCGCCCGNNGCGGTGAGCCGACGCTCTGCCAAACCGTCAGTCGCTGCCTTCCGCCATCGCTTCCAGCTCCATCCACCGCTCCATGGCCCGATCCAGCTCCGCCTGGGTCTCCGACAGCGCTTCGATGGCCTGACTCACTGTCTCGCTATCCTGCTGATAGAAGTCCGGCGCTCCCATCCTGGACTCGAAGTCGGCAATCCTTGCCTCCAGCGTCTCGATCGTGGCGGGCAACGTATCCAGCTCGCGCTGCAGCTTGTAGGAGAGCTTCTGGCGACGCTTGTCGCCGTCGGCCTTCTCCACCGACTGGTTCGGGGTAGCCTGGCGCTCGGCCAGTTTCTGCTGGGCCTTGCGGGCCTCGGCCAGCTCCCAGGGCGCCGGCGGAAGCCGGCCACCCTGGCGCACCCAATCGCTATAACCGCCCACGTAGCTGCGCACGACGCCGTCGCCCTCGAAAGCCAGTACGTCGGTGACGACATTGTCCATGAAGGCGCGGTCGTGGGAGACGAGCAGTAGCGTCCCCTCGAAATCGAGCAGCAACTCCTCCAGCAGCTCGAGCGTCTCCACATCGAGGTCGTTGGTCGGTTCGTCGAGGACCAGCACGTTGGCCGGTTGGGTGAAGAGCTTGGCCAGCAGCAGACGATTGGACTCTCCGCCGGACAACGCCTTGACCGGCTGCCTTGCGCGCTCGGGCGTGAACAGGAAATCCTGCAGGTAGCTGATGACGTGCTTGTCCTTGCCCGCGACCGTCACCTTGTCGCTGCCCTGGGCGACGTTGTCATAGACACTCTTGTTCGGCTCGAGCCCGGCCCGCAACTGGTCGAAATAGGCAACCGCAAGGTTGGTGCCCATTCTCACGCTGCCCTCGCTAGGTTCGAGCTCGCCCAGCAGGATCTTGAGCAGCGTCGTCTTGCCGGCGCCATTGCGACCGATCAGCCCGATACGGTCGCCGCGCTGAATTTCCAGCGAGAGATCGCGAATAATGCAGGCATCGGCGTAATACTGCGTCACATGCTGCAGCTCGACGACACGCTTGCCGCTACGCTCGCCGCTGTCCACCTGAAACGATGCCTTGCCTTGGCGTTCACGACGCTGGGAACGCTCGTTGCGCATCTTCTCGAGCGCTCGCACACGCCCCTCGTTACGGGTACGACGCGCCTTGATCCCTTGGCGAATCCAGGTCTCTTCCTGGGCCAGCTTCTTGTCGAACTCCGCCCGCTCGCGCGCCTCGACCTCCAGCTCGTGCGCCTTCTGGGCCTGATAGGTGGCGTAGTCACCGGGATAACGCCCCAGCCGGCCGCGATCGAGCTCCAGAATGGTGGTCGCCAGCTTCGACAGGAAGGCGCGGTCGTGGGTAATGAACAACACCGCCCCATCGAATGCCAGCAACTGCTCCTCGAGCCAGGTGATGGTATCGATGTCGAGATGGTTGGTCGGCTCGTCGAGCAACAGCAGGTCGGGCCCCGAGACCATCGCCCGTGCCAGCGCCACGCGGCGGCGCCAGCCACCCGAGAGACCGCTCATCATGGCGTCGGCAGGCAGGCCAAGACGTGTCAGGACGGTATCGATGCGCTGGTGAAAGGACCAGCCATCCTGCGCTTCCAGCCGTGTCTGCAACGTCTCCAGGCGTCGCATGTCCGGTTCGGCCATCGCTACCAGCCGATGATACTCGGCCAGCAGTTCCCCGGTTTCGGGCAGCCCCTGGGCGACGACTTCGAAGATCGTCGCCTCGTCGGCATCCGGCAGGGTCTGCTCGAGCACCCCGATCTTGAGCCCCGGGGCACGCCAGATATGGCCATCATCGGCCTGATTGTCGCCCGAGATCAGTTTCAGGAGGGTGGACTTGCCGGTACCGTTTCGACCCACCAGTGCCAGGCGCTCTCCTTTCTCGATCTCCAGGTCCGCGCCATCGAGAAGCGTATGGTGGCCGTAGGCCAGTTGCAGTTGTTCAAGGCGTAGCAGAGCCACGTGGAACCTCGCGATCGTGAGTCTTCGAAATGACGGAAGTGGGTAGCCCGGTGGCTATTCTGGCTGAACCTGTCGTCGGCCCGTATTGTACCTTGCCAGCCCGCGCTCGCCGAAATGGATTGGCGCACGCTTCGCCCTTGGCCCCGGGCGCTTTACAATGTGTGCCGATAATCTTCCCCTCGACTGAAAGGAGTGCCGCGTGAGCGACACGCCACAGCAGCAAACCGCCGGCGTCGAATCCCCTCTGCCGGAAGCGCTACGCATCACCTCGCCGTCACCGCTGGTCGATATCGGTGCCAACCTGACCCACGAGAGCTTCGAACAGGACCTCGAGGCGACGCTGGCGCGGGCGGCCCACGCCAATGTCACGACCCTGGTGATCACCGGTGCGGACCTCGACGGCGCCACCAGGGCGTCTCGGCTGGCGACCCGATTCCCCGGCCTTCATTCGACGGCCGGCCTGCACCCTCATCATGCCTCCGATTGGTGTCCCGAGCTGGAGCAAGCCATGCGCCATCTCCATCGCCACGAATCGGTCGTCGCCGTGGGAGAGTGCGGTCTCGATTTCCACCGCAACTTTTCCTCGCCGGCGGACCAGGAGCGCGCCCTGGAAGCGCAACTCGCACTGGCGGCGGAGTCGGGCCTGCCGGTCTTTCTTCACGAGCGCGACGCCGGCCGGCGCATGCTGGAGATCCTGAGTGACTGGCGAGACCGCCTCAGCGATGCCGTGGTCCACTGTTTCACCGGGGATAGAGAGACGCTCCACGGCTATCTCGACCTGGACCTGCACATCGGCCAGACCGGCTGGCTCAGCGACGAACGCCGTGGTCATCATCTCCGTGAGTTCGTTGCCGACATCCCCGCCGAGCGGCTGATGGTGGAGACCGACTGCCCCTATCTGCTGCCGCGCAATCTGCCGGCAAAGATAAAGGGGCGCCGCCACGAGCCGGCTCTGCTACCTTGGATAGTCAGAGAACTGGCTCACTGGCGCGGCGAGAGTGAAGCCGATTTGGCAGACCGAACCACGCTGACGGCCAAGCGCTTCTTTCGGCTGAACGAGGACGCTGGCAAATGACCGACTACCCGGGATTCATCGCCGTCGAGACCGGCGACGACAATTCGCTGCCATTGGCCATCGCCTGGGCGCTACCCAACGGTCAGATCAAGCACACCCTGATTCAGCCGGACGATGAATGGCTGAACGACGAACTGTTGTCCCTCGGTGGCTACGATCTGGACGAACTTCGACATCTTGGCATCAGCCCGCTGGACGTGCTCAGGGAGCTGGAGAACGACCATTTCAGCGAGACGCTCTACACGGCGGGCGTTCAGGACGATGAAGCCGCGCTGTCGCTGATGTTCGACGATTTCGGTGTCGATCCCTTCGTCGAGCTTGCCCCGGCGGCGAATCTTTACCCGGAGCTCGATGCGGGTGACTGGTCACGGGCTCGCAGCGAACTGTTCGGGGAGATGGGACTGGAGCCCCTGCGCCCGGAGCACGAAGTCCAGGTCATGCTCTATCTTCATCAGCGTCTGGTCCAACGCGACGCATAGCGCCTCCCGCCTCCAGCCGTCGCCGTCCCGCGGCGATGGCTGTCTGAAGTCCACCCTCCTCGCGGTAGCAGATGGCGAGCGCATCGATGAGTGCCTGCGCTCGCCGGGGGATCCCCTCGCTTCGGTATCGTGCCACCCTCGCCGCCACCTTCGCACTGAACGCCTCCCGGTCCACTTCGACCCCATCGAGATTGTCGACGCTGACCTCGAACGGCTTGCCACACGCGGCGCTGAGCAGTGACTCGAGTGCCTGGGGCGCGGTCTCGACACGCTCGAAGTCGGCCTGTCGCTCGGCATCCCGTCCGTCGGGCTCGTACCAGTAGCCGTAATCCTCGAGCTGTCGTCGTGCCTCACCGGCGATGCACCAGTGGCTGATTTCATGCAGTGCGCTGGCGAAAAAACCGTGGGCGAAGACGATCCGATGATATTCGTGACAGGCATCGGCCGGCAGATAGATGGGTTCGTCCTCGCCACGCATCAGTCGAGTATGGTGGCTATCGGCAAAGATGCCGTCGAACAGCGCGATCAGGTCTTCGATGTCATGTGTCATCAGGGCCTCCGGAACTGCGCCGGAGTATACGTAAGTTCACACCTGCCGCCGAGCGCTCCCCCGCGACTCCTGCTAGAATCGCCGCCCTGTCCGTTCGGTCAAGGAGCACCCCGTGTCGTCGACCGTCAGCCGTTTTCATCGCTGCCGCCGAGAAACCGGAAGCCTCGTGCGTCTGAGCCTGCCGATCTGCGGCGCGCAATTGGCTCAGGCAGGCATGAGTGCGTCGGATGTCATCATGTCGGGCCGAGCCAGCGCCATCGACCTGGCGGCGGTCTCCGTCGGCGCCAGCTTGTGGGTGCCGCTGATGCTGCTGATGACCGGAACCTTGATGGGGCTCACTCCCATCGTGGCCCATCGAATGGGTGCTGGAAGCCACGATCAGGTCCGTGGCAAGGTCCACCAGGCGCTCTGGGTGGCGCTGGTCCTGGGAGTTCTCAGCGCTCTGGCCATGACACTGGGCGCCAGCGTCATTTTTCGCCTGATGCAGATTCCCGCCGATGTCGCCAGTCTGGCTACCGCCTACCTGAATGCCGCGGCCTTTGGCATCCCTGCCATCGCGATATACCAGGCGCTGCGTGCCTTCTCCGACGGCATGCATCACACCCGGCCGGCGCTGTGGATCAGCCTCGTCGGTCTGGCGGTCAATATCCCCGGCAATTTTCTGTTGATCTATGGCGGCCCGGGGCTGGTCGGGCTATTCGGCAACGAGATCCCTCTTTTCCTGCAGCAGCTACCCGCATTGGGCGCATTCGGCTGTGGTATCGCGACCGCCATATCGATGTGGGCCATGTGCCTGGGAATGATCTGGTACACCACTCGCAGCCGTGCCTACGCCCCGGTGGTTCTATGGGCCTCCCCGACCCCGCCGCGTCGACAGGATATCGCGGAGCTTTTGTATATCGGCCTCCCGATCGGCCTGGCCATCTTCTTCGAGGTCACACTATTTACCGTGATCACGCTGCTGGTCGCCTACCTCGGCGAGATCACCGTGGCGGCGCACCAGATCGCCCTCAACGTCACGTCGATACTGTTCATGCTGCCGCTGTCATTGAGCATGGCCCTGACCGTCAGAGTCAGCAACCGACTCGGGGCGGGCGATGCCGCCGAGGCACGTTTCGTGGCCTGGAACGGTGTCGGCGTCGGCCTCGCATTGGCGGTGCTCAACAGCGCGCTGATCTGGCTGCTGGCGGCACCGGCCGTGTCGCTCTATACCAGCAACGCCGACGTACGCACCTTGGCCATGTCACTGATTCTGCTGGCCATGCTGTTTCAGATCTCGGATTCGCTCCAGGTCAACCTGGCTGGCGCTCTGCGTGGCTACAAGGACACCCGGGTGGTGATGGGCATCACCCTGTTCTCCTACTGGCTCGTCGGCCTGGGGTGCGGCCATCTGCTGGGGCGCGGCATGGAGGGTACGTTCGATGCGCTGGGGATCTATGGCTATTGGATCGGACTCAACGCGGGCTTGACGACAGCAGCGGGACTCCTTGCCTGGCGGTTACGGCGTGTCGGCAGCCGCCGATTGGCGAAAAGCTGAAATTATCGTCATTGAGTCTATCGCGGGGCTTAACATGCCCTTCATGGCTATGCTAATACTGGCGTCATGCCTCAAGCCGAGACATTGCCGACCAGGAGGGTAGCCATGGGTGTCCCACTTTCCCCTCGATCCGCGCAGATCATCGATCTGGAAACCATGAGGCATCGGCTGAGAGCCAGGAAGCGGTTGGTCCGGCTATCGCCCGAACTCGACGGCCTGGAGATGCTCTACTTCCTCGCCTCCGATCCGGATACGCTCTACGGCCTGCCGCTGCTGGCGTGGGGCCTGCGTGAGGACGACGAAGTCGTCGGCCTGGTGCCCTGGATGGAATCGCTGGCGCCTTGCCACGAGCTGGACGATCCCGAATATGGTCATTTCGTCGGCTATCGCGACCCCGAGACCCACGAGATATTCCACGATGCGCCCGAGCACAAGGTTGCCGAGCTGGAGCATGCGGCGGCCTATTTCGATTATGAGGAAACCCAGGACGTCTCGCTGACTCAGCAACTGCCGGAAACCCAGGGCACCCACGCACTGTGCATGGACGAAGATGGCAAGCCCTGGCAGCTCAAGCAGATCTTCGGGTGGCACCTCTACAGCAATGGGGCAGTCGATGCGATGCTGGCCGACGACACACGGGCCACGTCGCTTCCCGTTCTGCTGGGGGACGACTGCCTCTATCCCGGTCGAAGCCGCCACCGCACGCTCTACTTCTTCCAGCGCAATATCGCCAACCGCATCCGAAACGAAGACCCGGATACATTGGAAGCGCTGGCACTGATGGTGATGCCGGGAAACTGACTCGATCAGGGGGAAAGTGACTGACCGGACTGCCCTACCGCTATCTCATCCCAGTTGGATGCGATAGCGGTATTCGTCGCCATCCTGACTCTGGTCGACAAGCCGATGCCCCAAAAAACTGCAGAACTTGGGGATGTCGCGGGTCGTCGCAGGATCGGTGGCAAGCACTTCCAGAATGTCACCGGTTGCCATGTCACGCACCTTGTTGTGCATCAGCATGATCGGCTCCGGACAGTAGAGCCCCCGTGTATCCAGTATTTCCCCTTGCTGGAGCCTAGCGTCGTTCATGGTTGCCTCGCGCAAGCTATCGTCGTTCATCCATCCAGTCTCACATGGACGGTGACCTCTTCACGGTCATGATACAGGTGGCGACAGGCGATGCTAGCGCTCACGCCCGCCGCCTTCAACGCATTCTCGAGTCGTATCAGACAGCGCCGAACCTCCTCCCACCTTTTCTTCATCGGCAGCTTGAGGTTGAAGATCGCCTCGCGACACCAGCGCTTGATCAGCCAGCGTTCGACCATGTCGATCACTCGCATCGGCTTGTCGACGATATCGCATACCAGCCAGTCGAGCCGGTACGGCGGCTCCCAGACAAAGCCGTCTTCGCGCAGGTGCTCGACCTGCCCCGTCGCCATCAATCCTGGCGCCATGGGACCGTTGTCGATGGCATACACGAACATTCCGCGCCGCACCAATTGGTAGGTCCAGCCCCCCGGCGCTGCGCCCAGGTCCACGGCCTGCATGCCGTCGTGCAGACGCGCTTCCCAGGCCTCTTTCGGCACGAAGGTATGCCAGGCTTCCTCGAGTTTGAGCGTCGAGCGGCTCGGGGCATCGGCCGGATGGCGGAGACGCAGGATCCCGCCCGGATGATCACTCCGATTGCCCGGAAAGCTGATTCCCACCTGGATCGAATCGCCGGCCAGCCAGAACAGATGCAGCCTTCGTCCGCCGGCCTTGCGGCGCAGGCCCCCACCTCGCTTCAGCGCACTCTCCAGCGGCCGACTGAGTGACTTCGCCAAGCGCCCGAGCGCCTTGCCGTCGTTGGTATCCGGGGTCTCGTGCCAGATCGATTCGAAATTCCATCCGCTCTCCTTGACCAGATTCGCAATGGGGGAGATTCGGTCCTCGCGAGAGAGGGCGAGCGGCTCGAACGCGACGAGTGACTGTCGCGCGAACACCAGTGACCTCAGCGGCAGCTCGCGATGGATATCATTCGCGGGCTGAAAATCATGGCTTTGCCAGCGGATAAAACCGCTATTGGTCTCTGCCATGACCACCTGCCCGAACTCGCCGATTTCGGAAGCGCGCTGCGTGACCTCGGCCGCGAGATCCGGCTCGAAACCGGCTCGGCAATACAGCAGCCACTCATTGGGCACTCGATTCACAACCACCTCGCTCCTGATACTTGCTCGAAATCAATCCAGCATAAAAAAACCCCA